>CAYPNT010000019.1:0-36707 GCA_964412235.1 uncultured Rhodospirillaceae bacterium | reverse complement strand
CACGTGTCTTTAAACCATTTCACAACATCCCAATCGAGTGCAGCCTGGAATTCCCAGCCGTCGTTGTTCCGTGTGCGGCCACTTGGTTTGTAGCGTTTGATCAAATCCCTCTCGCGCCTCGAGTAAATCGCGACGTCGACGGTTAAACAAAAACAAAGATACCCAAGATCTACGGCTTTATTAGTGATTTCAGTAATCCACTTTCGGTCACCACGGACGTAGAGTTGAAAAACTTTATCGTGGCTAGTACCTGCGGCTATTTCCTCAATTCCCGGCCTGGTGACCGAACTGAGATAGCTCAGCACATTAAATTCCTCTGCCGCCCGAGCAACAGCCATGGCGCCCTCGGGATTTAGCGCATCCAATGATCCCATTGGTGCCAAAATTAATGGCAAGCGTTTTGTTTTTCCGTGAACATTGGCAGAAAGGTCAATTTTTCTTACATCATTCAGAACTTGAGGACGAAAGGCTAGGCTTTCTATTGCCTGACGATTCCTCAACAATGATGTTTCCGTGTCGGCGCCTCCGGTAAGATAATCCCAAGCACCTGGGGACAAATTCCTATGCGCCTCCCTCACAATTTCATGCAATGTCAAGAATTCACTCAAACGCCGATCTCCCATATGATTTTTTCATGGCGACAATTGATTATCGCACACACTTTTTACAAAACTTAACCCCGTGTGTGCATACTGGCTATATTAATTTTAGACGAAAAAACCAGTAAGCAACTACACTGAGCCACACACGACGTTGACCAAGGCTTGACGTTTCTCACCTGTCACCACATTTAATGCCTTATCGAGGGTAGGTAATAAATCTGCGGCTTCCGTCACCCTAAAACCAGCCCCTCCCGATACTTCGACGGCCTTTTCATATTGCTGATCAACCGTAAAATGGGTAAGTGGCTGGCGATTTGACCTCGCCGCATACCCATCTGGATTGAGGCCGACTGTGGAACGGCGTACTGCTTGCCAATGCTGGTTATTAAATACTACCCAGAGGATCGGCAAATTCTGTTCGGCTGCTACGTAATGAGCTGAAATGGGGACATTGAACATATATGCCCCATCGCCCTCTGTTCCTATAACAAGCTTGTCTGGAACAGCGAGCTGCGCGCCCAACGCCACCCCCATACCATGACCAAGCCCTGAAGCTGCCCCTGCATTTAACATTATTCCAGGACGATCCGTGTCAATATATTCCTGCATCAAGGGGGACTCGCGCACTATTATCGAATCCGGGTCTCGAATTTCATTAAGGCAATGCGAGATATACGCTGGACTGATAGGAGATTGGCTTTTTTCCCCAGCTAACTTCGTCCTCCATTGATCTTCTAGTTCTTCATGCCGTGCGGTAATTATGGCGCGCCGTTTTGCTACTTTTTGACGTGTCGATTTTTGATACTCAATCATCTGTGGTAGAAGCATTCGAAAAGCGATATCTGCGGGACAGGAAAGTGAAAGGTCTGCCGGAAAGCCACGCACGGGGATCATCGTATACAGCGGATCCGAGGCAATGTGGATCACCTTACAGTCGTCAGGTGGTGAAACCTGCGCCGGCAACCACGGCGCAACCGTGTCAAAAACTACAATTACGTCAGCTTCTTTAACGTAAGCATTCGGGTTGTAACCAGCATGCATGGGATGTCGTGGAGGCATCGCCACATATCTATTTCGATATTCTACAACCGGTATAGCAAACGTCTCGGCAAGGACAACCAAAGCCTCCATAACCCCCGGGTTGCGGCCTCCCCAGTTAGTTATAAACACGGGTCGCTCCGCGTTAGCTATTGCTGACGCTGCTTCTTCGAGCGCTTTTGGATCAGGCGCGGGTGGTGTCGCCGGGTTCACACGTGTTGGAGAATTATATGTAAATTGCTCTATCTCCAAAGCAAGGACTTCCCGTGGCAGAGAAAGATAAACAGGTCCCTTTGGCTCACTCATCGCAATCGAGAGTGCGCGGTCTATAATAGTTTCCACTTGGGCCGCGTTTCGGAGTTCATAATCCCACTTTACGGCTTCTCTGGTCATGGCGGCCTGATCGTACATCTCCTGCGTCCAATGAATATCGAGACTACGATGTCCCGTGAGGTCACTTTCATTTGTTGGTGTCCGTCCCGCTGTAAACAACATTGGAACATACCCCCGGGCCGCATTTAGCAAGCCATTCATGCCGTTGGCTGTGCCTACGTTTACATGCATCATTGTCATCTGCGGGCGCCCAGAAACTAAGTAGTGACCAATCGCCATATGTTGCGCAGTGTTTTCATGCGGGCAGGTAATAGGCGTCGGCGTATTAGTATTTAGCGCCTGAGCTTTAGCCAGAGCTTCAATCAAAGGCGCAAAGTCGGTACCGGCGTTAGCAAACAGGTAATCAACTCCGCGGTCAGCCAGTACCGATAAATACGCGTCCGCAACCGTGCAGTTCTTTAGAGTTTTACTTGCCATATTTCATTCCGTTTGTCTGGAAAGTTACGAATTTTAAACCTTTGTCGGTGCGCTTAAGTTTTAGACAGGGATATCTCTTGTGTTGTTTCATGCAATTATCTGAAATATCTCATTTTATCCCGCCGAGATACAGTCATGAGTAGAGACAACTCGCGTTAGGTATCTTCCTTATCCTTCAATGTTCGCACCTCGGTATTCATCGCAAGGTCATTACGCCGCCGCTGAGCAATAATTTCACCGGTTTTAAAATAGTCACTTTCCACCGCTCTTTTTGCCATGATATCGAATTCTTCCTCCCATTCCCCGAGCGAATAACCATGCCAGGGCGTCCGAGGCTTTAATTCGGGCAGACCAAGCTCTTCCCAGATTTTCCTAGCGTTTTCCATATATTCTTTTTTTGGCAGGGAAATTGGAGGAAAATCCTCCTTAAGTGTTGCGTCAAACAAAACAGATGCGTCTTCACCGTTGTTTCGTTGGCTACGGGGACCATGGCCAGAATCTTTGTGTTTAAGGATCTCGACATCGAGGGCCGGATTAGCTCTGTAAGCCATAGCCCAAAAAATGGCGTCCGCATCGTTGGGATCAATATCATCATTCACCGCAATTACGTATTTGCCCGCCGCCCGGTGCAGGGTAGACGCCCCATAGAGCGCGCGCCAAATTTCTGTCCCTGGCATACCGCGTTCGCAAACGACAATTATTAACTTTCGAATATTCGTTAATGGTTCGTGCATCGAGACCCGAATAACGCCTTTTATACCCAAATGGTCACGCAAATGGTCAGTAAACATAGGCTCATAAGCCACACGCTTAATTACTGAGGATTCCGACGGCGTCACTTGGCTAATAATCGACGTTAGAATTGCATTCGTTTTGCGTGTTACACACGTGACATCCATAAAAGCGTTATATTCTTGAAGGTTGACGTGACCGTGAGATTCTCCAAACGGTGCTTCAGGTTCGAGGTATTCGGTGTCAATATAACCCTCAACAACAACTTCGGCCTCAGCGGGAACCATCAAGTCGACGGTTTTCGCCTTTACGATATTTATCGGTGAACCGGCAAGGGCACCAGCCACGCGAAACTCATCAACGGTTTCTGGCAATTTAATTGCTGAAGTAAAAGTTACCGATGGCGGTGCACCCAAGACTACAGCCGCAGGCATCTTTTCACCGCGTTCCTTATATTTTTGCCAATGAACATAAATTCCAGGTCGCAACTCAAGAGACGGGTTCATGCCCAAACGCTTTGGCCCTTTCACCTGACCACGATAGTTCCCCATATTCTGTATTCCGGTTTCAGGATCCTTAGTGATATACTGAGACAACGTTGTGTAGGGTGCGTTGTCCCAACCAGGTGTCGAAATGGGCACCGGGATACCGTCCAAGCTCTGGCCTACCACATCGAGGTCCTCACCTAGCCAAACTATTTCCTGCGCAGGCGCGTCGACTACTTCTATTGGATCGATGGGATTTGCGGTAGCGCGTTTCCAGGTATCTTCTATTTCGTGTAACTCGCAGCCTATCCCCGTGCGATATATGTCACGACTTGCTGCCAATACCCCTACCGCGACCGGAATGTCATATTTTCGGCCCTTTGAATCTATCACGTTGGTAAAAAGAAAAGCCTTTCGATCCTTTTCGTCTAAGCCTCCTCGAAATTGCCAACGCACCAACGGATGCATTTCTGTGTCTTTATTGATCTCCCGGTCAACCGTTATCAAGAGGCCACGTTCATCGAGTGCCTTCAAATGATCATGTAAGTCGGGATAACTCCGTTTAGGAGTATAGGTATTCACCATCATCCTCTCGCAATCATTTTGGGTATGTTATTTATCCTTATCTTTTAATTGAGACGCGTCCTCCAACGTATCCCAGTTAAGATTATCAGAAACATCATCACCTGCACCCGGGTTTCCTATATCGAGTGTTCGAACTTCCGTGTTAATGGGTACGTCTCCACGACGACGCTGTGCTATAATTTTACCTGTCGTCCAATAGTCGCTCTTAACTGCTCGTCGGGCCATAGCCTCTAGGCCCGTGTTCCACTCGCCAAGGTCATAACCAAACCACGGTGCTTTCGGCCTGAGCTTTGGTAAACCTAATTCATCCCATATCTTCTTTGCTTTTTCCATAAACTCCCGTTTGGGAAGTGACACGGGCGGAAACGTCTCTTTCAGCGTAGCATCAATAAGAACAGCACTGTCCTCGGAGTCTAAGAGAGAGCGTGGACCGTGCCCCTCATGTTTATGTTTCAGTACCTCGACGTCATTATGGGGTTTGCACCGATACGACATCGCCCAGAATACGGCGTCCGTATCGTCAGGATCGATATCTTCGTTGACGGCTACAATCCATTTGCCCTCTGCCTGTCGAAGGGAAGCAACGCCGTACATTGCCCGCCAAATCTCCGTTCGCGGCACTCCGCGTTCCAAAACTACGATGATCAGTTTGTGCAGCGAAGTGAGCGGTTCATGCGTTGAGACATGCTTTACGCCTTTAATACCCAAATGGTCGCGTAAATTTTCAATCTGCCTCGCCTCATAGGCAGGCCGTTTGATTGTGCCTGATTCCGACGGTGTAACCTGGCTTACCCAGGACGTCATCACGGATTTTTTGCGCCGTGTTATAGCGGTAATATCTAAGTAAGCATTATATTCTTGTAGATTAACGTGGCCGTGGGATTCTCCGAAGGGTGCCTCTGGCTCAAGAAGTTCTGTTGAAACCAATCCTTCAATAACGATTTCCGATTCTGCCGGTACAAGCAAATCAACAGTTTTACATTTCGTGACATTGAGAGGCGACCCCGCGAGCCCACCAGACACGGATAATTCATCTACTGTCTCCGGAACCTTTTGCACGGCCGTAAATGAAACAACTGGCGGCGCACCGATGACCACGGCTACAGGCATTGGCTTGCCGAGCTTCTTCCACTCCAACCAATGCATATACCCCCCCGTTCGAAGCTCTGTAGATGGGTTCATCCCAAGCCTATTTGGTGCTTTAACCATCCCGCGGTAGTTACCCATATTTTGGATCCCGGTTTGTGGATCTTTAGTTATAAAATGTGAGGAAGAGAAATAAGGGGCGTTATCCCAACCAGGCGTCGAGATCGGAACCGGAATGGAATCAAGACCATTACCATTAACTAAATCTTCACCTTCAAATACTAAATCGTGGCACGGTGCCTCACCTTCCGGTACTACATTGGGTTCCAAAGGATTGTTTATCGCGTTTATCCAAGTGCTTTTCAGATCCTTTAAATCACAACGCATTCCAAGCTGATAAATTTCCTGATTTCCTGCCAGACCACAAACGAGTACGGGTATGTCATATTTGCGCCCTTTTGAGTCCGTAATATTAGTGAAGAGGAAGGCTTTTCGGTCTGCCTCGTCAATTCCCCCTCGAAACTGCCATCGGACTAATGGATGCATTTCCGTGTCTTTATTGATCTCGCGGTCAATCTCAACGAGCAACCCTCGGGATCTTAGCTCCTCGATGTGTTCGTGCAGATCGGTGTACCCTCGGTCCTCTAGTGTCTGATCAGCTATCGATATCGACATTTCTTGTCCTTTTTCCTTAATTATTTTTCATCGTGTTCAGGTACGGACCGAACGTGAGTATTTGGCAACAAATTCGCTCGTCGTCGCTGGGCGCTCCGTCTGCCGTTTTCGAGGTAATGTCCTTGCGCTGCCCGTTCAGCGAGGTCGTCCCACTCTTCGGTCCAATCGCCGAGAGAATACCCATGCCATGGGTTTTCGGGGTTCAAGGGAGCGAGACCTAGGTCTTCCCATATTTTCTGCGCGCGTTCCATATATTGTCTTTTTGGAAGTGCCACCGGCGGCAGTTCTCGTTTTAGCGTCGCATCTATTAATAATGTTGAATCTTCGGGTCGTTTTCCGTCTTTGGCTTTTGGCCCATGACCTGCATCTCGATGCCGCAGAATTTCAATATCCTTATCCGGATCGGCCCGATAACCGAGAGCCCAAAAAATGGCGTCACCATTGTCTGGATCAATATCTTCATTTACTGCAATAACGTATTTTCCACAGTCCGCACGCAAACTAGTCGCACCATATAGTGCCCGCCATACCTCTGTTCGGGCTGTACCGGGCTCCATTTGTAGGAATATCACACGACGAATGTTCGTAAGGGGTTCGTGTAGAAATACCTTTTTTATGCCTTTAACACCCAAATGATCGCGAATATGGGAGAGAAACATTGGCTCGTACGCGACACGCTTAATTACGGACGATTCTGAGGGTGTCACCTGACTAATGATCGAGGAAAAAACCGCTTTCTTCTTGCGGGTTATCGCAGTGACCTCAAAAATCATATTAAAGTCTTCTAGAGCGATATGGCCATGAGATTCACCAAAGGGTGCCTCTGGTTCCAGAAATTCCGTGTTTATGAGACCTTCAATCACGATTTCCGCTTCTGCGGGAACAAATAAGTCCACTGTCCTACATTTTACAATGTTGATCGGCGTACCCGCTAACGCACCCGCGACCCCCAATTCGTCGACGTCCCGCCGAATTTTTTGCGGCCCGGTATACGCTACCACCGGCGGAGCACCGACAACTACTGCGGTGGGCATTTTTTCTCCGCGCGCTCTATACTTTTTCCAATGCAGGTAACCCCCGGCGCCTCCTTCCCGAGCCGACATACGCACAGCCATTCTATTTGGCGCCTTCAAACACCCACGGTAAACACCCATATTCTGAATAGAACTTTCCGGATCTTTTGTGACAAATAATCCTGCAGTAAGATAGGGGGCGCTATCAAAACCAGGTGTTGAGATAGGAACCGGCAGAGCGTCTAGCCCTGCTCCCTCTCTTGCCAAGACGTCACCCTCATTAATCACTTCCTGGCATGGTGCTGTGTTTACCTCGATAGGGTCTATTGTTTCGTTGACGGCTTTTGCCCAGTGCGCTCCAATCTGTGCAAGCTCTACACGCATTCCAATCCGATATATTTCTTGGCTTGCTGCGAGGGCACCAACTAAGACCGGAATTTCATACGTTTGTCCAAGACTGTCATGGACATTTGTGAATAGAAACGCTTTGCGACCACTGTCCGGGATACCGCCGCGATATTGCCAACGAACGAGTGGGTGTAATTCCGTATCTTTATTGATCGGAATATCTACAACTACTAAACAACCCGCCTTTTCAAGAGCAGCAACATGTTCTTGAAGATCACGATAGGCATTTGGGATTTTTTCGTTGGTGCTATTCAAAATTTTTGTCATGCACATTCACCGGCAGGTTCAACCAAAAGCCCGCATTGGAATAAATTAAGACCGCAGTCTACGCCGCACCTGGGAGCCTTTCAATACGGATGCGTATGGTAAAGATGACTATGTTAGTTTTTAGAAGAAAGAAGCTGGTGGTAATCGCGCGCACGCTCGATTCGAGCGGATAATAGTTGACCACCACTACGAAGAAATTCACCCGTCATGAGTACTTGATACACTTGGCCACGAACACGCGCTTCTTGTGGTGAAAATCCGAGTTCTTGGAGTTGGTCAATCAGGAACGCCAGGCGTTGTCGGTCCCGTTCTTCGATTCGCCGTGCAATATCCTCATCCGAATGTGAAAGCATTCGGAGGGAAACGGTTTGCCCGCGCGAGAGACGCCCAATGACGTTTTCAAATAGCACCCAAATACGATCCACAGGGTTTGACTGACTCAATCTGTCGTTTGAAATTTCATCGTCCCACAGAGAAAACCAGTAGTCGACAAGCGCTTCAATCAATTCTTGACGGCCTTTAAAATGCCAGTAGAAACTACCCTTTGTGACACCCAGTCTGCGTGCCAACGGCTCAACCCTAACGCCTTCAACCCCTTTTTCGCCGAGCATTTTCCACGCGCCTGAAATCCAATCGGCTCTAGTCAAGTTATCAGACTTTTTCCCAGTCCTCGCTATTTCCGTTGACGCGTTCGGATCCCCCATAACCCCTCCACTCAGAACAGCTCCCATTTCTAAACTTTTTCGCAGGCCTCATCAGGTAAATAACAAAACTAAAGCGTTCCGTATCACAACAAACAATCTTACCTATACGTAAACATAGAAACAGTTAGAACAAATTAGCCCACGGTATTGAGCGGAGTGCCGGAAATAGATCTCCAACGACGGACTGAGGCCAAGGTATAATCAATAACTTATGAAACAAGAAATACGATAACACCCAGATTGAAACCGAAACATATAAAGTTGTTTTTAAACTCTCCTTGCCTTCAAACAACATATACCCCGCAAGAAACAGAAACATCGCTGGAAGAAGTCCCACAACCGCGGCCGCAACAAAAAAGAATAATAGCCACGCGAAATAAACAATTACTCGTTTCGTTACTTCCCGGCCGGGTAAATCGCCGTAATCGGCACTAATATCGAAATGGACGTCACTTTGCGCTGGGGCGCCCCCTTCCCCCCTGCCGGGGATACCGTGCTCTTCAACTTCAGCTTTATCTCCCGGAGCAATAAACATAGCCGACAAAACCAGCCACCCTATGAAAATCATCGCAGCGATGGAGACGACACCTGGAATAAGACGCGCCCCAAATTCCCAATCGGAGGAAATGTAGTATGCAATTGCAAACAAAGCGAAAAGGAACAATGCAAAAAAGAAATCCGGATTGATGGCTTCCTTTTGAAAACCGAATTTTGCAGTAGCTTTAGATGTTTTCGCACGCGCGCGGTAGCCGCGAATAATTGGAGCTAGAACTCCGTATAAGGTAACTGCGAAAATTATCGGCACGTACGGCGCAAAAGCCACATCACCATCACCGAAATCCCTCCAAATCCACAGCCAATCTGCGCCATACCTCTCCGTTGAGATAAACATGTAACGTTCGACCAAAGCGCCAAGAACAAAACCGAGTATAAGCGGCGGGCGTGGCCAGCGGAGGCGTTTCATAATCCAGCCTATCAATCCGAAAATCAGCAGCGCGTAAATGTCACCCCACTGTCTTGAACCTTGAAATGCGCCAATGTAAGTAACCGCCAGCACAACCGGCGCCAAAATACCGATGCGGATAAGAGCGACTTTAGCTAGTTGATTGGCAAAAGCGAAACATATTCCAGCACCAAGGATATTAGCAATTGCTACGGACCAAACTAGCGTATAAGTCACATCAAGATGTTTGTTCAACATTTCTGGACCGGGCACTAAACCATGGATGAGAAAAGCGCCAAGAATCAATGCCATGGAAGCCGAACCAGGGACGCCAAACGCAATCGTCGGGACCAAAGCGCCCCCCTCCTTGGCATTGTTTGAAGACTCAGAAGCAATCACCCCACGCACGTCACCCTTGCCAAAACTCTCTGGTGCTCCCTTTTCACTGCGCGCGGCGTGTCCATACGCAATCCAGTCTATTACCGACGCGCCGATACCCGGAACAGCGCCCAACGAAGACCCGATGGAAGAACATCTCAAAACTAGAAACCAGTTACTCAAAGTATCGCGGATCCCGTCTACCTGGCTTGTCCCACCACCAGTCACATGCAACTCTATTACGGGGCCGTGCTCAGTGTTTACTTCATCAGCTTTCTGAAGCAGCATTCTCGCCACACTACCAATACTGACAAGCGAAAAAGTGCTTATTATAAGAACGCTGAGTACATTTACCGGTATATTCCATGCAATAAACAAGTACGGAGCGAGATATCCCGCTAAAAATAAAAAGATCCAATCTTTATTTATACTACTGTCTTGCAACCGACGAACCCCGACAGCGAATAGAGGAATAGACGCTATATAAAGGATGAGTGTCGTCCAACCTGGCTCAAAGAAGTACTGACAAAATACAAAAAGCCCCGTGTTTATTACGACATGAATTAGAACAAACCACCAGAACTCATCACGACTAGCCCTCCCCGAAGCAATACTAAATTTCTTCATGCAAGCAACCAAAGACCGTGTTAACGCGTCGTCGATTTTTTCACCTTTTACATTTATCGACTGCTTTGTGATTGCCATATCAGCAAGTTCAGGAATAGCAAAAAGTCCTAGCGCAAGTGGAACAACGGGCAATCCATCCCATAAGTAAAGGGAGTCAAATGTCCACCTCAACGTGCCAGTTTGGGGATCGTCTCCTGCCGTCGCGACCATTAGGCCAATACATGCTCCAGCCAGTCCTTTAAGAGGTGAACCGCCCGATAAAACCGCAACGAGAGACAAACCAAATACACATATCGCTAATAATTCGGGCGATCCTATTTCCAGAACAATAGGCCGCAAGACTGGAACGCTTACACCGAGTAAAAGAGCCCCAAAAAGCCCCCCGATAACGGAAGCCGAAAACGCAGCGCCAAAAGCTCTCCCAGCCTCTCCCTTACGCGCCATTGGGTAGCCATCTAGAATTGTTGCCGCAGACCCCACAGTTCCCGGAACGCCGAAAAGCACAGCGGGTATCGTGTCGGACGTTACAACCACAGCTTGGAGGCCCATCATAAAGGCCAATGCTGTGTATGGGTCCATGTTAAACGTAAAAGGAAGGAGAAGGGATAAGCCGACCAATCCACCTAAACCGGGAATTACGCCTAAAATTAGCCCGATTAACACACCAAACGAGAGAAAACCTAGCCGCTCAATGCTCGCCATGTTTTGGAAAGCCAAAATAGCGCTTCCCAACATGTCAACTTCCATTTTTTGCCCCCCGACCTCAGTTTCTTAAAGCTATCAAATTAACATACGTAGGCGTACGGACCATACGTAGCAGACCCGTTTTGACTGTCAAGGGATCACTCTTCACGCCGCAATGTAAAGACTTTATTCCGCTGCAATGGCAGCCGAATAATCCGGATGACGTTCACTAACATCAATATTGAAGATTTTCTGTGCGGTACGACCCAGTATATTCCGTTTAGCGTCTTCTTCGATAAACGGTAGATCCCAAATCACGCTGGGTATGTCCATATCCCAATGAGGATAGTCCGACGCCCAAAGTAGCTGCGTTTCCGCGTTCATCGCAGTGAAGGTCGCTTCCAACATTTCGATGTTGTCAGGCATCTCCATGGGCTGGGTCGTATAATACATATCGCGCATGTAATCGCTTGGTAGTTTTTTTAGCAACGGGCACTCGGACGAGCGCATCCGATACTGCGTGTCCATTCTTTGCATGAGGAAGGGTATCCACGAAATACCAGCCTCAATCCACACAACCGGCAGTTTCGGGAAGCGTTCGTTCATTCCGTTAAGCACCCAGTTAGTGCAATGCACGACGTTATACCACGTGAACCCGAGAGCGTGGACTGCCAGGAACCTATTGCAGGTTCTAAACATCGGATCATCCCAATTAAATCCCGAGTGAAAACCAATCGGCAAGTTTCTCTCCTGGATTGCCGCATAGATTTTCATATAATCATTATGGTGAACTGGGCGATGCCGGACGGACGTAACCATGAAACCAATTACACCCTCAGCGTCTCCGTAGTCCTCGACTATTTTTAATGCTGCATCTGGATTATTAAAGGGTAGATACAGCATCGACTTCATGCGCGGGTTCCCTGGGAGGATCTTTTCCACCAACCAACGGTTATAAGCCCTAGCCAGAACTACCTCGACATCCGCTTGAGGGTGCATCGCGAGACCAAGCATTGGTGTTGGAAACACACACGCATAATCCACACCCATCGCATCCATCCATTTGTGGGTTAGGTGCACATCGCGATGTTTGCCATCCTTTGGCGTTTGTTCCAGGCCCCGCAACGGGTATCGCGTCACTCTGCCGCCTACATCCTGATATCCAACCCGGCCCAGTGAAAACATCGAACCCCGATGAGCGATTTGCTGAGCGGACCGTGCAAGTTGCCGCATCACGGGATCCTCAATGAATTCAACGATATCCTTCATTGATTCTGTTTCATAATGATGGGCATCCACATCAATAATCAGCACGTCCTCAAAGTTCCGGCGATCACGCTGACGAATAGCATTCTGTAGGAGTTTATCCGTGTCGAACTCTTCGACACTCATGCGAAAGTAACGCTCGTTACCTGTTGGTAATTCCATGGTACACGCCCTTTGACATAACTTTACCTACTCTATTCTACATAGAAACAGGTTTGTAACAAAAGAACATAAAATAAATACGTTGTTCAGTCGACTAAGTATTAAAGCAGTCCCGGTAAGAACGTCGCAATAGGCGGGAAGGATGCGATTACAAGCATACCCACTAAAAATATTAAAACGAAGGGCCAGGTGGCACTAAACACCTGCTGCAATGTTACTCTATTTGTCGCCCCTTTGAACGCAAATATCGTATACCCGAACGGGGGTGTTATTCCCCCCACCGTGACATTCAACAACATCAACAACCAAAACCAAATTGGGTCAAACTCGAGAGATTTGATGAGTGGCTGATAAATGGGGATCACTACGAGCATCAAAGCGATCTGATCAATAAACATACAGAGGATGAATGGGATCAACATCATTATGAAGAGCATCACATAAGCCGAAAGGTCCAGACCAGCCACCACGTTGGTAAGTTCTCTGGTCGAGCCTGTAAATGCGAGAAGTTGGCTAAACATTTTTGAACTTGCCATTATGACGAGGATCATGCTTGTGATAAACGCCGCCGATGCAAGCGATTCCGTAAACATTTTTAAGTTTAACTTGCGATAGTAAGCCGCAGTCGCAAGAGCTCCCAGGACACCCGTTGCCGCAGATTCAGAGGGCGTCGCTACGCCCAAAAGAATAAACCCCATTACACAAAATATAATAAGCGCGAACGGAGAAACCCGCAGAACCGCGAAGACCTTTTCCTTCAAAGTAACAACCCCGGTAGACGTCGAAGCATCCTCATTCGCCAGCTTGGGGTTCATTCGCACGCGTGTCAGCGTGTAAACAAGAAACATACCGGACAACATCAAACCGGGGAGAATCCCGGCAATCAACAACCCAGCAATCGACACATTGGCAAGCGTACCAATAATAATCACTAGTACACTTGGAGGAATAATCGGAGCTAATGATGCTCCCGCCAGTATGGCCCCTGTTGACATTCGAGGATCGTAACCGCGATCCAACATACCGGGGAAAAGGGTGCGAGCCATCATGGCGGCAACCCCCATCGCCGCTCCAGACAACGCACCAAATATCGTCGAAAGTGCGATGCACAGAACGTATTGGCGCCCCTTCACTTTGCCCACTAACTTATCTACTGAATCAAATAGGATATCGATCGAACCTGACCTAAATAACAATTCTCCCATTAAAATAAATAACGGCACGGCTGACAGCGCGGCGATATTGGTTGTCTCAAAGATCGAATTAGCGACCAGTCCAAACCCTGGTTGACCTAGTAGTATTAAAACGCCTGCAATGTTAATTAACAGAAAAGCAACAAAAATCGGCGCGCCGGTCATAAAGGCGGCGAGCAGAAGTGTCAGTCCCACTGCAAGTATTACCCACCACTCCATTACCCGAAATCCTCTCCCTTGTTCTCAATATCCAATTTTCGATAATCAAGAAAACGCAAAAAGTGGATGGCCGACATCCCAAAACCAAATGTCAGAAAGACTGAAATATAATACTTTGGAAATGGTTTCACCTTCATCATGTGAACATCTTTAACGACTTGACGAATGTTTTCATCTAGATTGATCCAAGTTGCGAGCGCACACGCCACAAAACACATGAGATAAATAAACCAATACGCAACTTTCGCTTTCCTTGCTGGAAGCAAATCAATCAAAAAGGTGACAGCAACATGTCCCTTCTCGCGCGTTACATGGGGCATCATCAGAAAACAACCTATGCACAAAGAATATGATACCGCCTCGTCAGCCCACCAGGTTGGCGCGCTAAAGAAGTAACGTGAAATAACCTCAAAAGAATACGCAAAAAGTATTATAGCGAGACAGAGTTTACCGAGTTGGAATCCAACATCCGTTAACTTGTCATGAAGCCATAGTAACGCTCTGACCACACCCTGCCTCGCTATCTTTTTCTAGTTTACCACTAAGTTAGTTTGTCAGCCCTGCCTTCTTAGCAAGCGCACGGATATCGTTGGCTCCGTCCGAACAACATTTCTGCGCAATATTCCACATACTTGAGGCCCATATCTTCTTTACCTCAGCATGCTTGGCCGCAGACAATTGCGTAACCTTCACACCAAACTTTTCTAGCTCTTTGGTTTCGTCGGCAAGAATTTTGTCACCAATAGCCGGCATTTCCACTTCTGTTTTCTTGGCAGCGGCAATCAAGATCTTCTGGTCACCTTTTGAGAGCTTATTCCACTTATCTAGGTTCATCCAAAAACCTAAATTACTGGTGCCCCACGTTGGCCGCACTTTGAACTTTGCTACCTCATAGTGCTTCATCGACAGCATCCCGGCCGCCGGCCAGCAAGCGCCATCGACAACGCCCTTCTCGAGCGCCGTATATATTTGCCCACCCGGCAACACAACCGGTGAACCACCAAGCAACCTAATAACTCCGTGATAGCTTAAAGTTCCACGTATTTTGCGACCCTTAACATCACCCGCAGCAGATAGCGGTTTTTTAAGGAACATGTGGTAGCCCTGGTTACTGGCAGCCGCGATGCCTAGCACCTTAAGATTATTGTGCTTTTGGTAGTATTTATCGAGATACTCGATGATACCCGACGCCCGGCGCTTTGCCGCACCATTGTCAATAGCATCAAAAGTAAAGGCCAGTCCCTTACTGCCCGCGTGATAAATACCGTGACTAAATAGCATGTCAAAAACCCCAGAAGATACCGGCTGAAGCTGCTCAAACGGCGGCACTACTTCTTTACCCGAGATCGTCAGCTTGACTTTACCACTCGCCTCAACGTTTTTATGGAACTGGTCAAGTACGGCGTAGGTTGGCCAGTTATCTTTATTCCAACTTGTCAATAATTTTAGGTTTGTCGCGGAAGACATTCCCACCGACGTAGCGGTGAGAGCTATTGCGGCGCCCGCCCCGATTAAAAGTCTTTTCATGTAAGTTCTCCCTATTTTGAACGTCAATATCAGCAGCACGACTTGCAGATTGAAAATAGAGCATCTTTATTTCACTTTCACAAGTCCGTGACTTTACATCTTGTGCGAAGAAGCCGTCGGAGTTATGAGCAAAACAGCAAGCCCGGTTCATTTTACTAAAGGAGACAAAGATGCCAGACAAGCCCTATACACAAATTGGTACGCCAACCTCAGACACCGAAAGGTTCTTAATGCGTGGGCGCGATGTGTTAAGCGAAGTACTTGGCGAGAAAAGCTTTTCTGAGACGTTTTATCTTCTAGTCACCGGTCGTGAACTTCCTTCAAATTACACACGAACTTTTGACGCCTGCATGGTGATCCTCATGGACCACGGGATTACGCCCACGGCCCTCGTTGCCCGGATGGTCCATGACTCACTTCCGGAAGATGTCCAGATGCCGATGATAGCGGGTGCCATGATGGTTGGTAATAAATTCGCAGGGACTATGGCTGGTGCGGGCGCAATATACCAAGAAGGTGCAAACTATGAAGGTGATAAAAGCGAGTGGGCTGAAGGCGTCGTAAAACGGTTTCGGGAGCAAAAAAAATTCATTCCTGGATATGGACATCCCTATTACTTTCCCACCGACCCACGAGCGGACCGTATGTTTCAAATCGCACTTGAGGGCGGCGTGGATGGAAAATTCATTGAGCTAGCAAAAACACTCGGCGAACAAATAGAGAAAGCACGCGGTAAACCTCTTACGTTAAACATTACGGGCGCACTGGGCGCAATACTTAATGAGATTGATTTTCCAGTTGAAGTAATGCGTTCAGTCGCAGCAGTCGGACGTGCGGCTGGGCTAATTGGACACATCTACGAAGAAATGAAAAACCCGATCGCGCCGGCAGTCGTCGATTTCATAAACAACATTGAATACCGAGATCCAGAGTAAAGGCACAGTTTATAATCTGGAAAAACAGTTAACTCGCAACTAACGGGCAGTAGGGTCGGTAATCACCTCGTTTGAAAGCACCCCTATGCCATCAATTTCGACTTCGCAAACGTCACCCGCTCGCATGTGAAGTTGTCCTTCAACAACGACTGGTCCACGCGGTTTTTCAGGTTTTTCCCCGGGGCGCAACGGTAACGCCCCCGGTGAGCCAGTAACGATTACGTCACCGGGCTGAAGTGTGTAACCCTCCGACAGGTATGAGACGAGCTGTGGTACATCGAACAACATTCCCGAAATCTCCGCATTTTGCCGTTCGATGCCGTTTAAACGCGTTACCAATTTGCGGGATGCGGGATCACCAAACTCATCCTTCGTAACTAACCAAGGACCAAAACTACCCGACCTTTCAAAGTTTTTACCTAATCCAAACTGTCTATTTTGGCTTTGGTATTCACGGACTGAGCCCTCGTTGTAGCAAGAATAACCGGCAATATGATCAAATGCGTTTTCGCGCTTTATGTGACGTCCGGGTTTACCAATTATGACAGCCAGCTCGCCCTCGTAATCGTAGGCTTCTGCTATGTCGATTACCGGCGCCCAAAGCTGCTCCTGATGCCCAACCTGAGAAATAGGCATCCGCATAAAAACTTGAGGAAATTCTCGGGAGGTTGTTAAACCAGTTTCTTCTATGTGAAGCTTGTAATTTAAGGCCAAGGCCCATGTGGCGTGTGGCTCGGGAATAACAGGTTCAAAGGTAACCTCCGTCAACGAGACGTCGGGGTTTTTATCTTTTATAGCCTTTTGCACAAGTTCGAGGTCAGGGTCTATTTCTAAAATACCTCTAAGTGTCGCAGGTAATTCGGGTGCGACACTTTTCAGCGAAATTAGATTATTCTCGTCATAGATAACCCCGACACCTGAGGAGTTTTTGTGACGGTAAGAGACAATTTTCACAGTATACACCCTAAGATGGATCAGGACTGAGATCCTAGAATATAGATTGCTCAGCCCGACGCAATACTACGTTCAAGTATGTCGCGCAGTTCACTGGTAACCAATGGTTTGAGGTCAAACCAACGTTCCCAAGCTGGAGGGCCCTGGTGAAGAAGCATCCCAAGTCCGTTCAAGGTGGTGTTTCCGCGCGTACGAGCCATAGAGAGGAACGGCGTTTCTAATGGGGTATAGATTATGTCTATCACGAGCGCAGAAGCCGGGAGACGCGTGAATTTTATATCCAGTGCCGGCTCTCCGTCCATACCCTGGCTAGTTGCATTCACAGCGACGACAACTCCATCAAGTATGTCATGTCGATCCTCCCAATCATAAACTTTGATTGGCCCACCGAGATCGCGAGCAATCGCTTTAGGCTCCTCGCTCGTTCGATTGACCAAGCGAATTTCGGTGGCTCCAGCATCCAAGAGAGCATAACAGACGGCACGGCTACCTCCACCGGCACCGATTACTGCAGTGGGTCCTTCATCGCCCCGCCACGCCGGATGGGCCTCTTTGAGATTACCCAAAAAACCAAGCCAATCATTATTTGTGCCAAAAAGGGATCCATCTTCTCGGACAACAACGCAGCTTATAGCGCCGATTTTTTGTCCAACTTCATCCACCTCGTCCACTACCGACATAGCACCGAGTTTATGAGGAATTGTAAGATTGCAACCAGAGAAGCCAAGCGCGGGCAGCGCCCGGAGAGCGTCCTCTAGACCCTCTGGCTCTATAGCAAGAGGGATATATCTCCCCTCCACTCCCTGTTGCCGCATCCAGTAATTATGCATTAATGGTGACCGAGAGTGCTTCACGGGCCAACCCATAACTCCAGCAAGCCTGTAGGATCCGCCCACTAGAACTCCCGGCCTAGTTTGGCAGCGAAATGATCCCAGGTACGACGAAACAGATTCGAGTTCCAAAGTTTTTCTTTACTCGCCACTATTTCATCCTCGGTAAAACAATAAGGATTTCCAATTTGCGTCGACATATATTGCCTATAAGCGTTATCCTCTAAATAAGTAAGCAACACGAATGCGTCTACTATACCGGTTCCCACCGTCACTGCTCCATGCGCTTTCATTAAGGCTGCCGGTCGATCACCAAGAACATCAGTCAGTTTTTTCGCCATTCCTTCGTTATTAATAGAATTAGGTGACTCTAGGATAGGCAATGGATGTACCAAGGAGCCCTGTGCATACACGGGTAAATAGTCTTTGCCGGCTGTGGTTAAGATCGTTGACCAGTTTGGATGGGCATGAATTACAGCGTTCACATCGGGACGAACTTTATAAATTCCTGCATGGAGATGAAACTCAAGCGGTGGACGTCCCTTTCCTTCTATCAGATTGCCGTCGAAATCAATGTTGCAGATATCATCAGGGGTGAGACTACTCCGTTGGCATGAACCAACATTAATAAGCATCGAATTGTCACCAAGCCGAATACTTGCATGCCCGTTGTAATCAACAATACCAGACTGCTCGAGCATTCGAATGCATTTGACGATTTCAGCCTTATGGCCCGACAAATCGGTCATGTCCTTCCCCTTCGGTCGTCAGATTATGTCCTGCTCACGGAGACCCGCTATTTTGTCCTTATCGAAACCTAACTCGGAAAGCACCTCTTCAGTGTGTTCGCTTAGTTGAGGTGGGGGGATCATAGGTTGGTCATCACGCGATCCATCAATATATACGGGACGACGCGCAAAAGTTTGTTCACCCTCAATGGGGTGAGTAACATTATAAAAAGTATCGAGGTGTTTAACCTGAGGGTCGTCAAACACCTCCCGCAAATTAAGAATTGGTGCATACGGCACATCATTTTCTTCAAGCCGCGGCAACCAGTAATGACGCGGCTTTGTCGCGGCTGCCTTTTTGAACTCGGCCGTCATGGAAAAATAGTTTTCTATACGCTCCATCCTGCCAGCATACATAGGGTCATCTCGCATATGTTCTAAATGAAATGCGGTAGTGACCCCTTGCCAAAACTTCTCCGGTGATGACAAGTGCACCGCCAACAATTTTCCATCCGCACATTTCATCGCGTGGGATTGAGATGCTTGCGCCCGGGACGTGGGACCTGGTTCAATATTTTGTTGTGTTAAATTTGCGTACGGGTCGGGAACAAATGCGATAGCACTTTCCAACATATTCACGCTTAGCGTCCGTGGGGAACCGCCTCTCTCTCGCTCAAATAGCGCGGAAAGTATTCCATAGCACGCATTGTAACCGGTCATGTTATCACCAATTGTAGGTCCTGTGACCTTTGGATCATATGGGTCCAGAAACAAGCTGGCTATTCCTGACAAAGATTGCGCCACCGCATCATAGGCAGGCCTTTTTTCGTATGGCCCATCTTCTCCAAAACCTGTTATTGAGCAATAAATCAGTTTGGGGTTCCTCTCTCGCAGGGTTTCCACTGACAGGTTAAGACGGTCCATCACACCAGGCCGAAAATTTTCGAGTAAAACGTCCGCGGTCTCGACTAGTTTCAATAAGATTTCCCGTCCTTGTTCAGAACGCATGTCGAGTGTTACCGAACGCTTATTCCGGTTATATGCGCCAAATTGGGCGGAATAGGTACCCCCACGCCACGACCTAAACATGTCCCCGCCGTCTACTTTTTCCACCTTGATACAATCCGCGCCCATATCACCGAGCATCTGCCCACACAGGGAACCAGTAATCATGGTGGTGAGTTCTATGACCCGAACGCCGTTCAGCGGTCCCGCCATTAGGTATCTCCTATAGTTCTACAAATTAGTTTTAAAACGTTTTGTGAGCCTGCGAAAGTTCCGCCTGTTCGGCAGCAATCATCTTATCAACCATGCGCCTGACTTGAAAATTGGGTGCATCAGCATGTATATCGACTTGGTGGGCGTCAGGCGTTTCCGACATTCGTCTTTGTTGAGCTTCAAGAACAACACAATCCTCATCAAACACCTGAGTAAATTGCGTACGATAAATTTCGTCCCACTCTGCTGACTCAATCTTGAAATGACGGCAATGGGAATAAAAGTAATGTGTTGTCGTATCCGTTTCGGGTGTTGGCAAATTCATAATTTTCATTTCCACACCCCGGCCTTCATCTACTCCGCCGGGTGTTATACCCGTCCCAACTTCGACCGAACCAGCGTCAGAAGCCATATAATATGGCAGGTCAGAGGTCGTCATTATCCACCTGTCGACATTTCCCCCAAAATTTCCAGCTTTCTGATAGAAGGGCGCCGCTGGTCGATCATATATAACACGGCTCATTTTGACCCTTTTTTCGTCCTCCCATCGTTCCGTTTTAGGAGGAAAATCAACGATTGAATCAGCGCCGATTGACGACGAATGGACATAGGTTAAATGGGAAATATCAAACAAATTGTCTGAAACCAAAAGATAGTTCGCTTTAAGGTGCATTGGTTTACCACCGCGACCTTCTATCGTTTTCCACTCAGGACTTTCTAACCACCACCAATCGGGAAGATTATTCGGGTCCGCCATGCGGGGATCACCCATCCAAACCCAAACCCAGCCATAACGGCGGCACACCGGGTAGGTGCGCACAGATGCACTTGGTGGAATTGTAGACTGCCCGGGAACCTTAATGCATTCCCCTAACGCGTTAAATTCTAAGCCGTGGTATGCGCACTGAACTCCGCCATCCACCAGTTTTCCAATAGAAAGGGGTACAGACCGATGACAACATCGATCTTCTAATACTGCGACGTCTCCCTTTACCGGAAATATCACCAAAGGCTCATTTAGAATTGTTCGCGCAATTGGTGCATCACTGAGCTCACTTTCCCATGCGACCACATACCATGCATTTCGAACAAAACTCATTGTCGGCTCCCATACCCACTTTCAACATCACGATCAGGTTTTGCACAATCATCACATCTAACTATCATTGCAACATCAAACAAAGGAAAAAAAATGTCTATTATCGACGCGTACAACCATGTGATACCCGAAAAATATTTCGAGAAGCTGGCGGAAGTAGCGCCCGACCCTCGAATAATAAAATTTTTCGGAGCACTTCCCGCTTTGCATAATGCAGATACGCACAAACGCCTCTTAGACAAGTTTGATGACTATCAACAAATCATATCGCTCGCCAATCCACCCATTGAAATGCTGGGCAACCCACAACAAACCCCCGCTCTTGCGCGGCTTGCCAATGATGGCCTTGCTGAGAGAGTTCGGGCAAACACCGATCGAATTGTTGGGTTTATTGCTTCCTTACCCATGAATAATCCGGATGCCGCGGTGAAGGAAGCAAACCGCGCGGTTGAGGAGCTTGACGCGCGCGGCGTTCAAGTTTTTACAAACGTGCTCGGCAAGCCACTATCGGAACCTGAGTTTTTTCCAGTATTCCAAACCATGGTTAAACACGATCTTCCGGTGTGGATACACCCGATGCGGGGTCCTAATTTTCCAGACTACCAACACGAAAGCGCTTCAGAATTTGAAATATGGTTTACGTTTGGATGGCCATACGAAACCAGTGCGTGTATGACCCGCCTGATATATTCCGGTATCTTCGACAAACTACCCACCGTGAAAATAATAACTCATCATTTCGGTGGAATGGTTCCGTTTTTCGCTGAAAAGATCGGTATAGGATTCCAACAAATTTTCAACGGAAACGCCGCGACAAACCCGCTAGCAGAGCAAGCAGGACTGAAAAAACAGCCAAAGGAGTACTACAAAATGTTCTACGCCGATACTGCAACGAACGGGTCAGCTTCCGCGGCTAAATGTGGCCTAGAATTTTTTGGGTCGGATCATAGTTTATTCGCAACTGATACACCGTTTGACCCAGAAGGCGGTTCACTGCTGATCCGCGAAACTATCAACGCAATCGACTATCTCGACATTGAACCCGAAACTAAAGAAAAAGTTTGCAATCAAAATTTAAAACAATTGATCAGAATTTCCTGAGTTAAAAATGGGCCGTATACTAACCCCCAAAACACTTGAAATTCCGTTTCGAACACTTGGCGAAGCGTTTAATGACTATGCTACACAGCACCCCACCAAAGAAGCGATACATTCTATCGATCAAAATCTGTCATTAGATTTTCAGGAACTAAACACTTTAGTTGAGCGAACGGCTACCGCCATGCTTCAAATTGGGGTGTGTAGGGGCGATCGGGTGGCCATTCTTTCCGGTGAATGTGTTGAGAAACTAATTTTGATGTTTGCCGCGTGGCGCTGCGGCGCTTCCGCGTGTCCTTTCCATGCCGAAATCACGGCGGGACACCTCAAAACCATTCTCGCCACCATTAAACCCAGACTGACGATTTGGCGGTCGGGTGACGTGGACGGGGTAGCATTACAAGAAGCGCTATCCTGCCCATCATTCTCTTTTAGCTCCCTTTCAGAAAAGCAAGGTTTTTTCGCCAACCTGCCACTAACTTGCTCGGGGTTGCTGGCCCCAGGTGCTGAATACGAACCCTATGATGAAGGTTGTATATTTGCGACTTCTGGCACGACAGACATGCCAAAATGTGTTGTGTGGGATCAGCTAGGTCTTTGGCTCTGTGGTCTCTCGACAATTGACTTCACAGGTATGACTGCGAAGGACCGTCTTTTAGAATACCGAACCTTTAGCTGGCTCTCACCGCAAATAGTTACTTTTATGCCCTTTGTCGCGCTCGGTCTCACAATCGTAATCGCAAAGGGGTTTTCCCGGAGAAACTTCATTGATTGGATCCGGTCATATCGTATTACTCTCGCTGCCGGTGTCCCAACGGTCATAAACATGTTGTTAGACGATCCCGTTGAATTCAATTCAGAAGATTTAAAAACGCTTAGGTTAATGACAGCAAGTTCAGCACCTCTAGCCCCAGAACGTTGGCGACAGTTCGAGGCACACTATGGTATACAATTATTACAATTTTACGGCGCATCTGAAGGTGGCTGGCTTTGTGGAAACCGGCATGACAGATTTAAAGTTGGAACAGCAGGCCCACCAGCAAAACACATAGACCTTGCTATTTTAGATCAGGACGGAAACATTTGTCCGAGTTGTACGGAGGGAGAAATTAGTATCCGCGGACCGCAAACTGCCACAGCCAGTATTACCGCGGGCGGGGATTGGGAAGACCGCACTGAGTACCGCTTACACGAATGGGCCCGGGTTGGCGATCTGGGCTTTATGGATAAAGAAGGGTTCATCACGGTAACCGGGCGGGTAAAAGATCTAATTCTCCGTGGCGGTATTTCAATTGCGCCACTCGAAATAGACGCTGCATTAATGACTCACCCCGACGTTCGCGAAGCAGCCGTCATTGGTGTTCCAGATAAAATTTGGGGTGAAGAAATAGCCTGTTATGTAGTGCCTGCTGAAAATGCAAATCCCTCACCCCAGAAGATACTTATCCATCTCGCCAAGCATTTACCAAAATTTAAATTGCCCAAGTTCATTAAATTTATCGATGTATTACCAAAAAACGATCGTGGCAAAGTAAGGCGAGAACAACTGAAAGATTGGTGGTTGAAAGAGAAACCGAAATAGCTTTTATAAAGCGTCCACCTTGTCTCGGGTGTCTGGTAGTGAGACCAACACAATGCCTCCCAATATTAAAATCACCCCGACCAGAAGGTCGGTAGTCATTTTTTCATCAAGAAAAATAACACTCAATAGAAGTGCACAAACTGGCGCGCCTAGAAGGCCAACTGTAGATATCGTAGCCGGCAAATAACGCATACACGTTGTTACTGATATCATCGCGAGCGCGGTTCCAAACGTTGCCCCATAGCCAAAAAGAAGTGCTTCCTCAATGGCCCAAGCCCAATGCATTGGGGGATCAAACAACAGTGCTAACACTAGCATAAAAGTAGCAGCTATTGTGAGTTGGAACGGCGCAAGTTGTAGGGGCGTCAACGTAGGTTTATGTGCTCGTATGTGGATAATTGAAATTGACCATAACACTGCGCAAAAAAGCAACAACGCGTTACCCAACACGACATCCGTGTTTGACCAATCAAACGCACCAGGATTGAAGAGGATTACCAAGCCCACCATAGCGATAAAAATCCCTGCTAAACTACGTCTTGTTGGGACTTGGCCAAACAACAAGTAAGCCGCTGGCAAAACCCACAACGGGGTCGTATACCCAAGTAGGGCCGCTCTGCCTGCCTCCACATACTCTAGAGCTACATGCATCAACGCTGTATACAGGGCCATCATCAGAAAACCGATCGATATAATTAAGGGCACGTCGTGGCGTGATGGCATCCGCAAACGACCCGTAAAATGAAGCACACCAATAAGGATAATAATTCCGACCCACATTCTAAGAGATGCAAACCAAAATGGCGGGAATACCTCTATTGCTCTCCGCGTGACCGGCCACAGTCCACCATAGCCAATTATCGCACCAATAAGCGCAAAATAGCCAACTGTTCGGGTCCCTAACACGAATTATTCAGCCGAATGCGGCCCCACCATTCACGTTGGTATTTTCACCGGTTACAAACGCTGCTTCATCCGATAACAGCCAGAGTGCTGCAGCAACCTGTTCATCAGGTTGAGATATACGCCCCAGCGCAGCGCGATTGGCGGCACTCGATTTTGCTTCTGTACTATAATCAGATGTCATTGCAGTTTCTACAACGCCCGGGCTTATAGCATTTACCCGAATTCCATACTGGCCCCAGGATTTTGCGAGCGTCCGAACCAAGACCAACACCCCACCCTTCGACGTAGTATAAGCAGGGCCGCCACGGCCATTTTCACCGGTCCCACCCATCAACACGCCACCCGATGCCGTAAGAACTATCGAACCCTTTACCCCCTGACTAATCATCACTTTCGCCGCAGATTTCGCCATCAAAAATGAACCTGTCACATTAACGGATAATATGCGATTAAACTCATCCGCGTCAGCTCCTTCCCAGTTAAGCTTGGAATGAGCAGCCGCAAAATGAGCGAGACAATCGATACCTCCAAAAGTATTGACCGCTATTTTTGCAGCCCCCTCTGCAGTAGAATTTAACGCAACGTCACCTGGCGAAAACGCGAGGTTAGCGTTTTCATTTCCCAATTCTTTAGTCATTAATTCACGGTTGACATCCACTGCAACAATCCTGTTCCCTTGAGATAGAAGCCGCTTTGCGCAAGCGCGGCCAATACCACTTGCAGCCCCAGTAACAATCACCCTTTTATTTTTTATCATTCAATAACTTTCCAATAAATTGTTCATCGAAAACCAACCACTAAACATGCAGAAGACATTGACCATGTTGAACAGCACTGCGCGATCCTAGCCTCGTTTTGGCCCGGATCAATCATCCGTCGCAACGGTCACCGCCACGATGCCACCCACGATAAGGATTATGCCAATACCAAGAGAGAGCGTTAGAACCTCACCTAAAAACAGCACACTTAACACTGTCGCAAACACCGGAACCCCGAGAAGTCCAACAGTAGACGTTGTAGCAGGCAAATTAAGGATAGCAGTGGTAACGCCCCAATTGCCAATGCCGCTACCCACAATACCAGCATAAAAAAGAAGAACCCAACCCGTGTTAGATACTCCAAACACGGGTGGACCTTCGAAGATAAAACCGGATATGGCAGCCACAAGAAATGACACAAGAAGATACCAAGGAACAAGGGATAGAGTATCAGAGACCGGCCGATGTACCCGCAACTGAATAATCACAGCAGACCAAAGAACAACACACAAAACCAACAAACCGTTGCCGATCAGTAGTTTACGGTTTGACCAGTCTAATTCTGCAGGGCTAAATAATAATAAAAATCCAGCTATGGCAGCCGCTAAACCGCAGGCCTTAAGGAAAGTAAACCTCTCACCGAGAAACAAGACAGCGACAGGCGTCACAAAGATAGCGGTCGTATAACCAAGGATGGTCGCACGACCTACATGCACATACTCAAGCGCATTTTGAAAAATGGTTGAATAAAGGCCAAGCATAACCCCGCCAACCGTAAGAATTATCGGTACATCGGCCCGATCGGGTAGCTGAAGGCGCCCCTGTACTTTCAGCACAATCGCTATAAAAACACCACCGACGGCGAACCGCCCAGCGGTGAACCAAAGCGGTGGCAGATAATCAACAGAGATTTTGGCTACCGTCCAAAGAGTTCCAAAGCAGAAAATGGTCGTAAAAAGAGCTATTAAACCCGATCTACGGTTGGATCCCATTTAGCGTTAAGAAAGTGTGGCGGCGACTGGTGTAGCCGCCACACGGCATCCTAACCTATGTAACGTGTTAGGAACATTGAAAGTTCCGGTATGTAGGTAATAATCATCAACGCAATTAGATTGACGATGATAAAGGGAACCAGCCCCGGATAGATGCTGGTAAGGGGTGCTTTGAACAATGCCTGTGTTACGAAGATATTTAGCCCAAATGGGGGCGTAAACATACCAATGGCAAGGTTCACTGTCATAATAATACCGAAATGGATAAGATCGACACCAATTGCCATCGCAATAGGCGCCAACAGCGGAGTCAGCACCAAAATAGCAGAGCCCGGATCAAGCAAACAACCAACAAACAATAGGAACACGTTGATGACCATCAAGACCATCCACGGTTCCATATTCATTTCTTGAATGGCCGCGACGGCATCTTGTGGGATCCCAGAGATCGTTAATAATTGAGAAAAAACACCAGCAGCCGCCACAATTATCAGGACTTGCGCGGTCAAATACATAGAGTCAACTGAGACTTCCCAAATACCTTTCCACGTTATGTCGCCATAAATAAACCGTGTGACGATGATCGCATAAACACACGCCACGCCAGCCGATTCAGTGGGTGAAAAGATCCCCGCATAAATACCGCCAAGAATAATAAACGGCGTGCCGAGTGCCCAGACGCCCTCCTTACTAGCCGTTAAGAATTGCGCGAACGAAAAGCCCGCCGCCTCGCGTATGCCGGTCCTCAATGCATAAGCATAGATATACAAAGCCATCAACGCCGCCATCACGATACCTGGAATAACACCAGCCACGAAAAGCAACGCAACAGATTGTTCGGCAGACGCACCATACAATATCATGCTGATCGATGGCGGTATGACAATCGCAATCGCCCCGGAAGATGCGAGAAGACCGGAAGAGAATTTCTCGTTGTAGCCCGCGTTGCGCAACGGTCCATATAAAAGACGGCCAACTGCCGCCACCGTTGCCGGGCTCGAACCAGATATGGCGCCAAAAACAGTACACGTTCCCACTGTCGTTAAGGCTAAGGAACCACGTACACCCCCAATAATTGAAAGGACCCAAGCGACGATGCGTTTTGAGATGCCGCCATGACCCATAATCTCACCCGCAAAGATGAAAAATGGCACTGCCATTAGCGCGAACTTATCCACGCTTCCAAACATGTTGATGTGGACTGCCATCGGAGGCACCGGCGCAAAAATAAGCAGAACAATTGCAGCCGTCGCTAACAAAATGACGAAGATCGGAAAGCCTAGTAGAAGCAATATGACCGGTACAATCCCCATAACCCATTCCATGGATACGCTCCTTTTTCTCTATTCTTATCTTACTACAGGGGTCAGTCTTTAACGGCGGTTGTCACGCCCGCGTCGCCTTCATCATATTCCTCAGCACTGTCATCCATATCACTCGCGAGGCTTTCCACCTCGCTCTCAAGGTTAGCAGTAACATGTAATTTAAATCGGACAGCAATTGCTATAAAGATTAATACGAAACCGAACAACAACGCGAAATGTGGGATAACCATAGGTGCCTCCGCCACAACACTGCGCTGATCATTATTCCACATCATCTCAACGACGACCCAGTTCTGCGGGATCACAAACAGACAAACCACCAAAATCGATGTAGCGGCAATGAAGTTGATTATCTCTTTGTAGGGCGAGGGGAGCATAATAGAAAAGAAATCCATCTTGAGGTGCTGCCCTCGGTAGGACACAAGGACAGACCCGACAAAGACAGTCCAGACCATAATATATATCATTATCTCTTCCGCCCAAATGATAGGTTCTAAGAAGAGATAGCGGCCTATAACATTACCAAAGTTAATAGCGATCCCAAGCATGATAGCAATTCCAATTATGAGTCTTGGAGTTGTGACTATTAACCACCTAAGATTTTTATCGATAACGTTGTTAGGCGTGAGTGAAATTACCGCTAACGCTACGCCCAGAAAGATACCGATCAACCAATATAACCATTCCATTGTATAACTTTCGCACCCGAGCTTTTTTATTTATTTAAACTAGTACCCAACCGCTGCCAAACCCTCAGGCAAAGCAATAAAACTTCTCACCTCGACAACATCAACGTTTCTTCCCTTAAAAAGCATGTTTAAATTAAACAAAACACGAAGTCTAATCAATCGAGAGATTTTTAATGGAAAAATCGGTTATTGTAACTGGGGCGGCAAGCGGTATCGGTTTAGCTTGTTCGAAACTTCTTCTGGAGGACGGGTGCCGTGTTCTCGCTTTTGATCCGCAGGAAGATAGGTTGAGGTCGGAACTACCTGAATGCGACGAAGTTTCGTTTTTCAAGGGCGACGTCTCTAATCCGGAGAATTGCCAAAACTCAGTCGCTCAGGCTGTGAGAGCTTTCGGTAAACTTGACGCATTGATGCACTGGGGCGCCGCTCATTCCTCCAAGCGTTGGGACGAACTTGACGCGGATGAATGCAACTTCATTATGTCCGTAAATGTGACAGGCTCATTCCTGATTGCTCAAGCGGCAGCAAAGAATATGATGGTAAACGCTGGTGGTGCCATAGTCCTAACAACGTCGACTTCTGTGCTTTTTGGAGTGACTGGAGGAAATGGGCAGGGTGGCCCGGCCTACGTAAGCTCAAAGGGTGCAATTATTGCTCTGAATAGGTCTCTGGCTCGAGCCCTGGCGCCACGGGTCCGCTGTAATGCTGTGAGCCCGGGTATAGCCGAAACTGCCATGATAGAAGGTTATACCACGGCTCAACGAGAGGTAATGACACAACGATTTCCCATGGGGCGGTTTGGACAACCCGAAGAAATTGCTCACGCGGGTATATTTTTGATCTCAGATAAAGCAAGCTTTATTACAGGGGAAGTCATACATGCGAATGGTGGCTCAAACTTTAACTGACTTACATAAGGGCTTAACATTATAGTTATAGAAACAGGAAGGATGAAAATGCCTCATAACTTCGAAATGCCAAAAAAATATATCGACCAAATGGTAAACCGTATGGGGAGGGAACACTCACAAGAGACTTTCGATACCGAAAAAACCGCGTTGGTCGTGGTTGACATGCAAAACTATTTTATGGATGAAAGCCAACAAGCGGGCTGCCCCGTGGGCCAAACAATAGTCGACAACGTCAATCGTATTGCGGACACTGTTAGGCGGACGGGCGGTATCGTGATCTGGATACAGAACCTTGCACCAGCCGACACCGCATTCACGTGGCGGACTGCGCACGAACGCTATACGCCAGACAAAGCAGAAATACGGGTTGAATCTATGACGCGAGGCGAATGGCCCTTTGAACTTTGGCCCACACTCGACGTAAAGGATGACGACTTTCGCGTCACAAAGCGACGTTACAGTGCCTTTATCCAGGGATCGTCTGATATAGAACTCATATTAAAAGATAATAACATTGAAAACATTCTTGTCTGTGGTGTTGCTACAAATGTTTGCTGTGAAAGCACTGCGCGGGACGCAATGATGCTCAACTACCGTGCCTTGATGGTCTCCGACGGTTGTGCAACCGCATCAGACGAAGAACACGCGAATTCCCTGGTCGCTTTCTATACACACTTTGGCGACGTTCAAAATACGGATGAATTGTGTGCTCGGTTGGAAGCATCCGATCGGCGCAATGAACCAATAGATGCTTAAGTAGGACGGAAGGATACCCGACATGGCTGGACCCACTGCGCCCGAACCACCCCAAGGAAAAACCGTAATAAAAAACATTGGACAAGTACTGTCAGGAGCACTTGAAAATCCAATAATCAGCGCCGATACATTAGTTGCGGTGGGCGGAAAAATAGCAGCCTTTGGAAAAGAAGCAGATATCGACACCGAGGCTGCCGACCTAACGATAGACGCGCACGGAGTAACACTTTGCCCCGGTTTAATTGACAGCCATGTTCATCCTGTATTTGGTGATTGGACGCCTCGCCAAAGTCAGCTTAATTGGATTGACTCTTCCATGCACGGGGGCGTTACAACAATGATTTCCGCGGGTGAAGTGCATCTTCCCGGACGTCCGAAGGACCCCAAAGGAGTCGTAGCCCTCGGCATCACCGCCCAACGCTGCTTCTCTGCATTTCCCGCAGGTGGAGTAAAGGTGCGAGCTGGGGCTCCAATTCTAGAAAAAGGTATGGTGGAAGAAGATTTCAAGGAACTCAGTGAGGCTGGAGTTAAGCTGCTTGGAGAAATAGGATTAGGTGGGGTAAAAGCTGGCGACGAAGCTAAACAAATGGTCGATTGGGCACGCAAATATGGAATCCAATCAACCATCCACACTGGCGGACCCTCAATCCCGGGTTCGGGATTAATTGACAAGGACGTAGTTCTCGAGGCGGGCGCGGATATAATTGGGCATATCAACGGCGGACATACGTCCCTGCCACTTGATCAAATCCGATGTCTTTGTGAGGAGTGTCAAGCAGGAATTGAAATTGTGCACAATGGTAACGAAAAGGCGGCCTTGTTCGCTCTCCGTACCGCTTTCGAGCTGCAACAATCTGAGCGCGTTATTTTAGGCACGGACGGACCCGCAGGCTCTGGTGTCCAGCCCCTCGGCATTTTAAGAATGATCTCAATGTTATCCTCACTCGGCGAAATCCCCGCAGAAACTGCTTTTTGTTTCGCTACTGGGAATACGGCGCGTATGCGAGAATTAGATTGTGGCCTAATCGAAACTGGAAGGGCGGCAGATTTTGTATTCCTCGACAAAGCTCAGCACAGCGCGGGCAAAGATCTATTGGAAAGCGTACAAATGGGCGATATACCGGGTGTCGGAATGGTAATGATCGACGGTCGTGTCTCATCTGGCCGAAGTCGCAACACGCCCCCAGCAGAAACGATTCCAGAGGTTATCTGACATCTGGCTTTATCTGAGCCCGTCCTCGCCTTTCATTTGATCTGTTGTCAAACCACCCACCCTTGGAAAGGGTCGGCCTGAGTCCGTAACGGAAATAGCAACGACAATTTCATTTGCTCTCGGGGCATCTGCGAGTCGAACCTCCATTCCATCGAAATGGCTGCGTACGTACGCAGCATCTTTATGACCGAGGGGCACATCTATCGATGTGCCCGGTCCTCCAAGCTTTTTTACTGATGGCACTAGCGCGGCCCCTTTTTCCACTTCTTTACGTAAAGGCGCGCCGAGTTTTGGGTGCAATATCGCCGCTGCATGCTCCCATTCACCATTTTCTCCGACGATTGCAGCTTTACCATAACTCTCTGCATCTTCAGGACTGATACCAAGCGCTTCAACACACATTTTTCCAAGCGTTTCTCCGAGTTCTGCGCCAATATCCATCAAATCGCTTAAATCTTCTTCATATTTACCCGCGAATGGGTTTTCAATTACGGCTAGAGCAGCCGCCTTCCGTGTCGGCGGATCGACTGACTTTCCGATATCTTTATGGGTTTCTTCAACAATGACTGATGTCTTTCGAATATTTGCCGGCATGTGAACTCCCTGGAAATTTTGATACCGCGTGGTCCCCAAAGGTCATGTCCGCAAATATAATTGTCAAGGCAGAAGATAACCTTTCTATTAATTTCATCAGGTGGATTGCCAGCAGCTTAAGCTCTGCTAAATTGCCGCAAATCCACTCCAATAGAGAACCCAGCATATGCCTGATGAGACTATACTCGAACCACTAAAATTTGGGATCGGCCAACCCGTACTCCGTTCAGAAGATCCAAAGCTCCTCAGAGGGGACGGGCTATATACAGACGATTACGATGCCCAAGGACAGGCATATGCTCGATTTCTCCGCTCACCACTGCCCCACGGTGAGATACAATCGCTCGATGTTTCCGGTGCGATTGCGGCCCCCGGCGTCATAGGTGTTTTTTCAGGTGAAGATCTACGCAATGCGGGTGTAAAAGATATACCGTGCCCTATTGCTGTTAAAAGCCGAGACGGCTCTGATGCAGTTGTCCCACCCCGTCCCGCCCTCGCGGTTGGAGAGGTCAAACACGTTGGCGACCCCATTGCAGCCGTCATCGCGGAAACCGCATCCGAAGCTCAGGATGCAATTGAGCAAATAAAGCTTGAAATAAACCCTTTACCCTACGTCACAGACCCGGTAATTGCAGAGACCATTGGTGCACCGCAAGTGTGGAAAATGGCTCCGCGGAATACATGTCTTGATTTCCATTGGGGCGATGACCAAAAGGTTGAACAAGCCTTCGAAAAAGCGTCTCACATTACTAAAATAAAACTAACAAATACCCGCATGATCGTAAGTGCCATGGAACCTAGGGCAACAGTCGGAGAATACGACTCAGAACTGAAAAAATTTACACTGCATGTCGGCACTCAAGGCGTCGCCGGATACCGCAATGCGATGGCCAATATGTTGGATATCGAGCCAGAGAAAATGCGAATAGTGTCGCAAGAAGTGGGGGGATCGTTCGGTATGAAGGGTAGTGCTTTTAACGAAGCCGTTGTCGCCCTATTTGCTGCCAAAAAACTCGGGCGCCCAGTGAAATGGACAGCGGACAGAACAGAAAGTTTTCTCTCCGATCATCACGGCCGCGCTATGACCTTCGAGTTAACCCTCGGCCTCGACACAAATGCTAACTTTCTCGCCTTGCGCGTTGACGGAGTAGGCGATATGGGGGCCTACCTGACCGCCATGGGACCATGGCCTGCAACAATGGTGACCAGTCGAAATATTATTAGCGTATATAAAACACCGGCGATCTCATTTAATACAAAATGTATCTTTACCAATACTGTGCCCACCGGCCCCTACAGGGGCGCGGGCCGGCCCGAATCTAAGTTTTTTCTGGAACGACTAATAGACAAGGCGGCAGAAGAAATAGGAATGGACAGGATAGAAATCCGGAGGCGTAATATGATCAGCCCCGAAATGCTTCCTCATTCAACACCTGTAGACCTCACATACGATTCCGGAGAATTTGAAACTATCCTTGATAAATGTTTGAAACGCGCCGATTACGATGGCTATCTTAACCGCAAAAAATCTGCTGAGGCCGGTGGAAAATTACTTGGTTTAGGTATTGCCCCCTACCTTGAAACCACGGCAGGCCCGGGTACCGAACTTGCCGATATTCGTTTTGAGTCTGATGGCACTGTAACACTTACGTCGGGAACCAAAGATTTTGGTATGGGGCATGCCACGCCATTCGCTCAGGTCCTGTCATCCCAACTCGGCATACCCTTTGAGTGTATCAAGCTTGTCCAGCATGATTCAGATGAAATGAGCCCTGGTGCGGGCGGATCCGGGGGATCTCGCTCAATGATCGCAGCTAGTGGTGCGATCATTGAATGTGCGGCAATAATTGTAAACAAAGGTCTTAAAGGAGCCAGTCAGGTCCTAGAAGCCGCAATTGAAGATATTACGTTTTCAGACGGGGCCTTCACCGTAACAGGTACCGATAGATCTATCGATATCATGGCCTTGGAAGAAAAACTAAGGGAGTTGTCTACCTTGGATGAAGATGCACCCGAAACATTATCAAGTAAGGTTAACCACAACACTGCTCCAATTAGTTTCCCGAACGGCTGCCATGTGGCGGAGGTAGAAATTGATCCCGATACCGGAAACATCTCGATAAAACGTTACACTGTGGTTGATGATTTTGGGGTTGTGGTAAACCCCCTCGTCGTCGAAGGCCAAGTCCACGGAGGAATTGCTCAAGGTATTGGCCAGGTCATTTGTGAAGACACTATTTATGATGAAAATGGCCAACTTCTGACCGCCACATACCTCGATTATCAACTACCTCGTGCGGATGATATCACCCACATTGATTTCACAACCCACCCTGTACGGTGCACAACAAACCCGCTCGGAGTGAAGGGTTGCGGAGAAGCCGGGAACGGCGGATCTTACCCAGTAATATATAATGCAATAATGGACGCAATGGACGGCAACAACGGTGTGGAATTAGGTATTCCCACTACTCCCCAAAGAATTTGGCAGGCCATTCAATCTGTATAATGACTACCGAAGTCCATCTTCTCCGATTACGTCTTTATCCTGTAGTCCTGCAGAACGGGCATAAATTCGCGGTGCAGTAGACATCGATTGCACCCAAACAATCTCGTTTGCACGCGGCGCATCATTGATAGAACAAACGACCGTGTCAAAGTGCGACCGAACGTACGCGGCATTCGCATGAGCAATTGGGACGTCTACGGAACAACCCGGTCCCCCAACTTTTTTTGTTGAAGGAACGATTGCGGCTGACTTTTCCATGAGTTGACGCATTCCGTAACCACCGGGTTCGTGCCACAACGCAGCATGCTCAAGTTCCCCGTTCTCCCCAACTATTGCACTCTTACCATAAGCCACGACATTATCCGCACCACCCATTACACCCATCAGCTTCTTAGCCATCTCAATACCCATAGGTTTCAGCTGTTCCATTAAGGGCAGAATGTCTTCGACGTAACTCCCGGCGTAGGGGTTGTGTGTTACGGCAGCTACATACCCCTTTAACTGGGGCGTTTCCGCGGCTGGGCCAAATTCGTGGAGTACCTCTTCAACGCAGAGGACGAATTTACGGACCTTAACAAGGTCGCCAAAATCGCCGCTTGATGTGGTTTCTAAAACTACTCTGCCATCATTCATTTTTCTTTCCCCTGACATTGATCTATACTTTTTAAGGAGGTTACAAACATTACCCAATTAGTTTCGTTTTTATCATCTAATCTCGTCATTTTATCAAACTGATGCACTATATCTGCTTGGTTTTCTAACACTAATACAACACTCCTCTGCACCTCCCTCGCACAACAGTTAATCGTTCCCAAAAAATCAACTATAAAAACATTTTTGTTTTAAACTAATGAGTTAAAACTACTACGTAAGAAAATTATTTAACATTTTTAGTCTCGCCAGGAACGTCTCCTACTATGCGAACATTCCCTTTTAGGAGCAACGCCGCAGCAACTATCAACTCATCCTCGAACATTTTCGTCGCAACCAGATGACCCGCATCAAGTGCAAGATCAATAGTAAGTGTATCAAGATCACCTACGGAAACGGTTACAGGGCGGTTACCAAGATCGGTTTGATCATCCATCTCTAACGCTGGTCTTCGCTCTATCGATTGGTGATCTGCGTTAACAGCATTGGCAATTAATGTTGCCGCCGCATCAGCTTTCGCGGCGGAAACTGCGACTACAGTAACGGCATCGGCGATCCCAAACGACCAACTACGACCCCGCCAACCACTAGTCGCGACACCGCGTATCGGTGAGGAATGACCTATTTCGGCTGTCGCATCAAGAGCTGGTTTGTGAAGTTCGCCAACAATTCCAAGTCGAAGTTTTTCGCCAGGTTCGAGATAAAGCGCTATATCTCCGGAATTGTTTATGTATGCTTTTCGCAAGTCACGCCCACGCGATAGTGCGACCATCATTTCATCGGCCACAGATCCAGCCACAGCAGCCATAGGCGTGAGAAACGAGCCTCTATGCGGCCACACCGCTTCCATCATCCTACGCGCTACTGAACCTTTCGGCACCCAACGCGGTTCTTGCACAATTTGTTGAAGCTTTGGTAGTTCTACAACGAGCTCAGAAAGAATTGTCGAGAAGCGGTCACGAACCCGCCTATATGATGACGCTGTTGCTTCTTCGCTCCCAAAAGCCTCGATGACAAGATCAATGGGTCCGTGTTGAAGGTGAAGCCTTCGGCCATCCGCCAACAGCGAAGACTGCAGCACGTTAGCCCCCCAAACGACCAGTCATTAGGAAGCCTCAGGCGCCATACGCTCGGTCAGTGGCCATGGGTTTTTTCCTTCCCACGGCATTGGTTCTACTCCGTGGAGACCGCCTTCCCTGAGAACTTCATCAAGATCTCTAACGTGATCTTGATAGCCTCCGAGCGCAATAAATTCGTCCCGTCGCATTGTAAATTCAATTGGAGCTACTAATGCAGGCGTGGGTACATAACCGAACGATTTGTCAGGTGTCCGCAATATATCAGCCATCAGCGTGATCCCGCCCCCTGGCCAGACGTATACAGGCGCACCCCCACAGGTAACCCTAGTTCGTAATTCCCGTACTGACCGTGTTAGGAGCACCGGGTTTACGGTCACTCCAGCTCGGAGAGACCCTCCCGCACCTCCCATGAACATTACGGTGGATAAAGCGGGCTCGCAATTTTCTCCAATACGATCGACCGAAACGGCCAACTC
>CAYPNT010000018.1:34408-39176 GCA_964412235.1 uncultured Rhodospirillaceae bacterium | reverse complement strand
TAGGGAAATCCGTAGTTTTGTATTCCCAACATGAAGTGAAGGCGCGCCTCGCGGCTATTGACTGCATTGAGTTAACGAACAGTCCCGTCTTAGTTCTAGAAGGTGGCCGTCAAACTTGGGTTTCAGTAGGGCTGCCGCTTGAAGCTTCGCCTGACCTGCCTCCTGACGAGGATTGTATAGACTACCTTTTCTGGGTTTCCAAAAGGCATATGGGGAGTGATGAGGCCGCGGTAGCCTATTTGAGATGGGAAGAAAACCTGCCAGCCCAAATCGATGCAGATGGAGACGCGCGTTTTAAGGTCCTATTGTAATAGAAAAAGAGAAAGCGAATTAGATGCCACTAAAACTTGGTTACCTACTGCCTACACGTGAACGCATAATGGTTGGCAAACATGATACACAAGAAATCCTCAATCTTGGGGATATTGCCGATAAACTAGGGGTGGATAGCGTTTGGATTGGTGATTCACTGCTAGCAAAACCGCGCCATGACCCTCTCAGCTTGATTGCGGCGATTGCGGGCCGAACGAACCAAGTAAAGATTGGCACGGCCGTTTTGCTTCCAATGCTTCGCAATCCTGTTCTGCTTGCTCATCAAGTTGCCACAATTGATCAGATTAGTGAGGGACGGATGATTTTGGGAGTGGGGACAGCGAGGGATGCACCCGCTATAAGAAACGAGTTTGAGGCGGCTGGTGTGCCTTTTGAGAAACGTATTGGTCGGATGCTTGAACAGATCCGACTGTGCAGGGCTCTGTGGAATGGTGGTGCCGTGGATTGGGACGGTTTGTGGAAGGTTGAAAAGGGTGAATTAGCACCATTGCCCTATACTAAAGGCGGCCCCGAAATATGGAGTGGCGGAGGTGTAGAGGCTTCTTTAAGGCGTTCCGGGCGATATTTTGATGGGTGGTTTCCTTCGGGTCCCGGACGCGGAGGCGACTGGGGTGAATGTTGGGCACAGGTTAAAAAGTTTGCGAGTTCTGCGGGGCGGGATCCCAATAATATTATCGGTGCAGCCTATGTGACTATCGCCGTGAATGACAACCAGTCAACAGCGGAATCCGAGCTCGACAACTATTTGTCCAGCTATTATCTGACGTCAGCTGAAACCATTCGACGCCAACAGTACTGTTTTGCTGGCAGCTCATCGGGAGCGATCGATTGGCTTGGGGAATTTACTTCTGCAGGTGCCTCGCACATCTGTGTACGATTTACGGGAAGTAATGATGCAAAACAGTTAGAGGAGTTGGTTCGCTTCAAACAAGAATTGCAGAAAGACTGAATACGATGTTATTTCTGCAATAGAAGGAGTGTGACTTTTCGTATGTCTACGGGTGTCGCAAGGAGGTTTTAATAGATTATCTTCTGGCATGGTGAGTAGCTTTTTATATCAACCGCATGTCTATCAGTCGGTAAACACGATTGTAACGCCTGACATTCTTGTTGAGCACGCGTATTTATATTCGACCAATAGTAAAACCCAGGTTCCTATATCCCGTCTTACGTCACGTACCGTGTTGCAGCGGTGTTCCCAACAGTCTCGGGCAATGCCTTCGCTGGTATTTATTGCTGCGGATCATGGTGTATTGGTTACCGCAAGCGTTGTTTTTAATGATGTTATTGTCATCGCGAGGCAAGCGTTGCGATATAGTCAACTTATAGAAGTCTGGAATAATTCGAAACTAAGATTCCGAGTGATACAGGATGGAAGGAGCCGGTCGGAAGAGGTGATTTTCCTATCCAAACTAACATCGGTTAGCCAAACTAACGATATTTTAGGCGCCACATCGGACTTAAGGGCCGGTACCGCAGTCTTCACCACCAGTTCAAATGTGACTAATGATGTTGTTTTGGGCGATCACTATGAGGTTGGGATCGATAGTTCCAAAGGCGTTTTAAACCTGAGACTGAAGATAGAGAATATACAGTGATCTGAGTAACGTTTATAACGGCAGGTCTTTGAAGGATTGTTAGGCAAACATATTATTTTATATCTCTCCCCAAACCTTTTCGGCGACCTCAAGTACCAACTTTAGTTTTTTATTCTGTTCTTCAAACGCAATTTTGTTGCCGACGTCGATAGAGGCAAAACCACATTGCGGGCTAAGCCCCAAATCTTCGAGGGGTACGATCTTTGCCGCTTCTTGTATCCGAGCTTCAATTTCATCTCGATCTTCCAACGAGCCTGTTTTGGTTGTGACTAAGCCGAGAACTACTTTTGTACCCTCTGGGATAAAACGAAGGGGGCTAAAACCGCCGGAACGCTCGTCGTCGTATTCTAGAAACCAAGCATCAACATTGACACGGGGAAATAGTTCTCGCGCCATCGCGTCGTAACTGCCCGCCGCAATCCATTGGCTCTGTGCATTACCGCGGCAGAGGTGCAGAGATATATATGTATCGCTTGAGCGTTTTGCGATGCACTGATTAATAATGTCGCCATAGTGTATCAACAATTGGTCTGGGTCTTCACCAATCTTTGCGATGTTTTTCCGCAATCGTTCATCGAGAAAATAGGTTAGGACGGGGTCATCAATTTGTATGTAATGGCACCCACGTTGTTCTAATGCTCTAATTTCCGCTTGGTATAGTTCCACGATGTCTGACCAAAAATCGTCTATAGACGGATAGATGTCTTCGCTCACCGCTCTCCGCCCTCCATGGAAATGTATGCGACTCGGTGACGGGATCATGACTTTTGGCGTTCTTATGGTGCACTGCGTTAGGTATTCGAAGTCCTCGATGGAGAGTGTGCCGCCGCCACTAATTTTCCCAGTTGTCAAAACATTTTTTGGCACGTAAGTACCAGTTTTTTCTGGTTTTTGTTGAAAAGTTGAACTTTGATCGGGTTCGCTGATTTCGATGCCATCTATGGATGAAATAAAGTCGATCCACCAGTTTTCCCGTCGAAACTCACCGTCAGTCACTGCTTTTAAGCCGAGCTGTTCTTGCAGCGTTACGCAATCTTGAATGGCTTTATCTTCAATAGAGCGCAGATCAGACAGTGAGATTTTCTCGGCTTTCCATTCTTTGCGTGCGGTCAGAAGTTTTTCGGGTCTCAACAAGCTGCCTACTTGGTCGGCACGAAAAAAGGGTTTGGATGACATTAAATTCTTTCTCAAATGTTATTTATGAATTTCCATCATTGACTGCTGGGCGACCAAAGGTAGTCTGTGCGATACCCGACTGACGGCAAAAGGCTTCCATTCGAGCAATTAAGTCAGAATGATTCACTATTTATTCCAGTGCGTGTTGTTCAGGAGTTAGTAAATCCGAATTTTTATTGTCGTGTCAATTTTGGGATAAATTCCATATTTTTACTTGTACGCTTGTCTGCTGAGATATTTTCTAAACTGATGTTTGAATTATAATAATCAGGCCCAAATACACTGCTTTAGCATCATTTTTTGCCCTGGCCAATGGCCCTGTTGTGGAACAAGCGGGGGGTCGTATGATGGCGCTATAGTAAAATTTTGTTCGGAGAAATGTGTGCAAACTGTATGGGACCATATTAGGCTCGCCGCAGAAAGGACGCCTGAAAAACTCGCCATAATGGATGATTTGACTGATCGGGCATTCAATTATAGGCAATTAATTCAAGAAATAGAAACTGTTGCAGCTGGCTTCATGGAGGCTGGAATATCATCAGGGCAACGGACAGCAACGGTTTTACCAAACATGCTCGAGCATGCAATCGCTATTCTCGCACTTCATCGGCTAGGGACGGAGGTGTGCCTTATAAACCCGCGTTTGAAACATGAGGAAATAGGGGCTTTATTAGAGGATGCTGGGGTCTCTACGGTCGTTTGTCTTCCAGATGCTGAGATTGTTACAGCGGCGCAAAAAGCTGTACCGAGTGGAATGCCGATCTATACCCCCACAAATACGATAGAAGGTTCCACAGATTTTGCTTTGTGTCGCGGCAGTCGGGATACCGTGCCGCCATGGGAACGTCCGACGGCAGAAGCGACAGCCTTTATTCTTTATACTTCTGGCACCACTGGCCTTCCTAAGGGAGTTATGATACCGCATCGAGCTACAGACCCTCGCGTTTTGTATGCGGTTGTCCAATGTGGTCTGCGACACGGTTCACATAATCGGGCACTGGGTTTAATGCCATTATTCCATGCAGTTGGTTTTTACTCGGCATTTCTGACTACGCTTTCACTCAACGGCACTTATTTTGTTCATTCAACGTTTGACCCTAGGGCAGCTTTAAACATTATCTATTCACAAAACATAACGTTTCTGTATGGCGCCCCGGCACATTTCCATGCGTTGCTTGCAGCAGAAAATTTTGAGGTTCATTCTGTGAGTTCGGTGGAAAACCTTGTGTATGCAGGCGCCGCGATGCCTGGAACATTACTTGATCAAGTGACGTCGTCTTTTACTAACGCTCTAATATGTAACATCTACGGAACAACGGAGGTAATGAACTCGCTATACATGCCAGATCCAGCAGGCAAACCATTTACTCTACGTCCTGGTTTTTATTCGAATGTTCGTGTGGGGCGGATAGGTGGGGCCATCGATGAACTTTGTGCGGAAGAAGAGGAGGGTGAGTTACTGGTTGATGCGTCTGCGGACGCATCATTCGTTGGTTATCTAAATCGCCCTGAAGTAACAGTCGAAAAGCTCGTTTCCGGGTGGTACCGCACAGGGGATATTGTTGTTCAGCGCAGGGATGGGGAGTTTGAGCTGCGGGGTCGGGTTGATGACATGATAGTTTCGGGCGGAGAAAACATTCACCCAGAGGAGGTAGAGACAA
>CAYPNT010000018.1:0-34398 GCA_964412235.1 uncultured Rhodospirillaceae bacterium | reverse complement strand
GGTGCGTGGTAGTGGATGATGACAAAATAACATCAGAAGCATTGGAGGGATGGTGTAGATCTTCTTCGTTGGCTAACTATAAACGACCCAGGGAATATATTTTTCTGGATGTTTTACCTCGTAACGCCGCGAATAAAATTTTGCGTAGCAAATTAAAAAATACCTTATCCGTGCAGAATTCCGAGTAATATTGAATTAACGGCAACTTTGTGGGCCCTATCATTCCGCCTCTGGTAAGACATCAACACAGAGCAGAGAGTATCGGTCCTTAGATCTAAAATGGGGAGTTAAATAGATGTCCAAATTACCGTTGACCTTTGCTTGCGGGCCTTACGACCGCATGGAAGCTCTTAATTACGGCATAATTCCCGTTGAAGGGATTGATTTGAATTTCATTGAAATTCAAGCGCCGCGTGAAATTTTTGATCGCATGGTTGGCCTGCAAGAATTTGATCTTTCCGAAATGTCCCTGGCAGAATACATTACGATGACAGCGAAGGGCACGAGCCCCTTTGTTGCCCTCCCGGTTTTTCCCTCTAAGGCTTTTCGGCATGCATTTATCTGCGTAAACCGCGGGGCGGGTATTCACGAACCAAAGGATTTGGCGGGAAAACGAATTGGGACACCTCTCTATACCCAAACTGCAGCGATATGGATACGAGGGGATCTTGAGAACATATACGGCGTCGATCTTTCCGATGTTCAATGGATACAAGGCGCAGTCGAAAAAGCTGGTACCCATGGCGATCCTCCTGCCCCTCCCGAATTAACCAAACCAATCAAAATATCGTCAAATACGTCTAATAAGTCGCTCTCCCAGATGCTTGCAGATGGAGAGATTGATGCTGTCCTCGGGTCTCGAATGCCCGAATCTGTGCGTACTCATCCCGACAAGGTTGCCCACTTATTTCCTGACTTTCGCCAGGAAGAAAAACGGTACTACGAAGAACACCGTATCCATCCAATAATGCACTGTGTTGTCATTCGGCGAGATATTTATGAAAGCAATAAATGGATCGCGCAGAGTTTGTATAAGGCTTTTCTTGCGGCCAAAGACTGGGCGATTAACCAAATGTACTTTTCGGGTGCTCAAAAGTACATGTTGCCTTGGTTGTTTGATGATCTGCGAGAAATTGACGACGTCTTCGGTGGCGATCCGTGGCCCTATGGTATTGAAGAAAATCGGCCCACGCTGGAGGCTCTCGTAAAATATATGCACCAACAGAACTTTATAAAGGAAGAGGTAGGATTGGAGAGCTTGTTTGCTCCAATTCACGGTCGCGTGGAATAGTGTATTCGCCGTAAAAGTATTTGTTTGCTCCCGTGCCATCGCCTAAGGCCCGCAAAAAATGGTAGCTTGGGACAGTATCGCGAGAAAGTTATTTTTTGAAAATTATTTTTGGGACGAGTGGAACCAGTGAGAGCCTGATTGACGGCCCCTACGCGTGGATGCGCCTGACCGTTTCCATCACGCTTGCAACGTTGGGTAGCATAGGGTTTTGGGGTGTTGTCGTGATACTCCCCGAGTTGCAATCGGAATTTTCGCTCAGTCGCGCTGATGCCACAATTCCTTACACGTTGACCATGGTCGGTTTCGCAGCGGGCAATGTCTTATTTGGTCGTTATGTTGATCGCTGGGGGATTGTAAAACCGATTATTATAGCGGGGATCGGAATGGCCCTGGGTCATGTGGGGACGGCAATGTCATCCGATATATGGACCTTCGCATTGATCCAGGGGTTTTTTATAGGAATTGGTACTGCAGCGAGCTTTGGCCCGCTGATTGCCGACATATCTCATTGGTTTCGAGAGCGAAGAGGTGTCGCGGTCGCTATTTGCGCGTGTGGTAACTACATTGGTGGTGTGATCTGGCCTCTCTTAATTACATACTTGTTAAGTGAATACAGTTGGCGCACCGTTTATTTAATTATTGCGTTAATTCTTGTGTCTACAAAGATTCCTCTTGTTCTGTTGTTACGGAGAGATCCCCCCAAAGAAGATCCTGAAAAAACTCAAAAATTACTTTCGGATGCAGGCCGCCGGCTTTTCGTTAACAAAACGATCACTTTATCACCAACGGCCCTCATCGTTCTTTTGTCCGTTGCGGGGATTTCTTGTTGCGTCGCGATGTCAATGCCACAGGTGCATATCGTCGCCTACTGCAGTGATTTAGGGTATGGCTCGGCGCGCGGTGCAGAAATGTTGGCTCTGATGCTCGCAGGTGGTGCGCTCACGCGGGTGGTGTCAGGGTTTGTAGCTGACTATATCGGGGGCGTCCGAACATTACTGATTGGTTCCATTCTGCAGGCTGTGGCACTCGTATTCTATCTTCCTTTTGATGGATTGGCGTCGCTATATGTTATTTCGTTAATGTTTGGCATCGCGCAGGGCGGCATTGTCCCAAGCTATGCAATCATTGTTAGGGAGTACATGAAGGCTCGTATTGCCGCTGAGCGTGTGGGTTTTCTAATTATGATGACAATAGTTGGAATGGGATTCGGCGGGTGGTTTTCCGGTTGGATTTACGATTATACCGGTTCATATATGGCTGCATTCGCACACGGCATAGCGTGGAACATCCTTAACGTGGCTATTATGATTTTAATACTCACTAAAACTCGTTTGCCATTAAGAGCCTGATCTAGGCAAGTCTATGCTATGCCCATTGTCCAAGAGTTTCTCATCAAATATAATGTCGTTTAATTTATAACAAACCATAGCGGCATGTTATCCAAAATTTTTCTATGAGAGGCAGTTGCACCTCTTGTTCAAGGTCCTGCCAGCCGTTGTTAATAAGTCTTTCAAGAATTCTTCTATATTTTATCATCATTATAATTGCTGGTTTTAATTTTTGGGTGTTGCAATCTCTGAGAAGATAGTCTGCTTCTTCATACTTTTCGCGTGCTCGCATTGCCACGGAAAGACACATTTCCGGTAGTTTAGGATGTACTAGAATTTCCTCGGGTGAACAATGATGAAGTTCCTGGGTGCGCAATTGTTCCAGTGGGAGGTAGACGCGTCCCATTGTTGCATCTTCTCTTATGTCGCGCAGAATATTGGTTAATTGGAGAGCAGTACCCAAGGTGATAGCAAAGTCTTTTGCCTTCGGGCTACTATCACCAAATACTCGAACAGAGAGCAGTCCAACTGCACCTGCTGCTCGTTCACAGTATTGTTGAAGTCGTGCCCAATCTGGACCAATCATTGAGCCATTCGCATCCATCTCCATGCCGGATATTACTTCAATAAAATCTTTTTTTTCGAGGGTGTATTCGCGTATCGCCCGAGCTAACGCATGTAAGAGTGGTGGCTTTTGAGTTAGGTCTCGACCGTCATATATTTCGTTTATTGATTGTCGCCAATGACTTAAAGCCGTAATTTTCACCTCTGTGGTTTCAGGACCATCAGCTATATCATCCACCGCTCGGCAAAAAGCATAAATAGCGAACATAGCGTCCCGTCTATCTTTTGGGAGAATACGCATGCCCCAGTAGAAGGTAGACCCCGATGTGCGAGTTACCTTTCGCACGTATTCACGGGCTACAATATCTTGTTCGCCGGTTACGGATGTAGAGGTCATGTGTTAATACTATCCTCAATAGAGGCAAATCCTATTAAAATCTATTAACATGTTTGTTCGGTTGACATTTTATAGTAATCAAACGTACTGCATTGTTTTTGATCAAAATAGTTACTTAAAGTAGTAAAAAAAGAAAACAAAGGTAGTCAATGAAGCAAGAAGACCGTATCCGTGAGCCCGGAAATGTGGTGTGGCAAACCAGAAGGCGCCAGCAAACAGAGTTTGAAAAACGTCTGTCATTAGGTATGGAATCAGGTTTCGCGGATGGGGTCACCGAATTGGATGACATAGTGTCCCACCTAAACCGTAATAAGATTTTTGATGAACATAATAAGCCTTGGACCACTGATAGTTTTCGTGAGGCCATGGCGGAGCTTTCTTGAGAGGAGCGGGATATGACAGGTCCTATGGTTTCCCCCGAATCAATCCAGCGCCGGGTGGCGTTGGGACCTCTTAACCGTTGGTGGCCGGTTGCGGCCAGTTGGATGATTACTGATGAACCCCGCGGGCTGACACGGTTGGGGGAGAAAATTGTTGTTTGGCGTGATAAAGAGGGGTCCGTCCATTGTCTTGAGGATCGGTGTCCTCACCGAGGTGCTAGGCTCTCAATGGGTTGGAATATTGGCGATCGAATAGCGTGTTGGTATCATGGTCTGGAAATTGGGGGCGACGGTGTTGTGAAGAATGTCCCCGCTATGACAGATTGCCCAATGATCGGACAAAAGATGATCCGGGCGTATCCCTGTTTTGAGCATATGGGCGGAATATTCGTTTGGTTTGGGGATGAACTTCATCAAGAAGCCCAGGAGTTCAATTTACCGGAGGAATTCGTTTCCGACGAGTGGACAACAATACTCTGTACGGCGCACTGGAAGTGCAATTGGGTTGCGGCTGTTGATAATGTTATGGACCCAATGCACGGTGCCTATTTGCACGCTATTTCTCATTCTATGGCCGAGGGTGACAAAGAAGCCAAAATGCAGGTTGATAAAACCGAGACTGGCTTCATCTTTGGAAAGTTAGACCAGCGCGATATCAACTTTGATTGGATAGAATGGGGGGATACTGGAGCCTTTTGGCTTAGGGTTTCGCCTCTACCTTATCGGAAAGAAGCCGGACCGGGCGGGAATTTCGGTATTATGGGCTTTGTGACTCCCATCGATGAAAACAACTGCAGAGTATTTTTCTGGCGTGCCCGCAAAGTCCAAGGATGGCAGAGTGACGTCTGGAAATTTATGTATCGGAACCGATTAGAAACACTTCATTGGGATGTTTTGGAACAAGATAGAATGGTTCTTGAGGGGATGGACTCGGGCGCACAGGAAAAGGAATTTCTATACCAGCATGATACAGGGTTGGCTCGGGTTCGGCGAATATTGGAAACAGAAGCCAAGGATCAATTGATCGCATTGGCGAATGCTTCGGAACATGGGGTCGAGGCGGCTGAATAAGAAGGAGCATAACCCTAATGAGCGTTATTTCGCTCAATAATAAGCGTGTAGTCATTACTGGTGGTGCTCGCGGTCTGGGGCGCGCTTTTGCAAAAGCAGCTATCGGATCCGGTGCGAGAGTAGTTATTGGTGATATTCTTGAAGACCGCGGCCGGCAAACAGCAAACGATCTCTCAGGTGATGGCGAAATTTACTTTCGGCCCCTTGATTTAGCAGACCCGAAGTCTGTGGAATTGCTCTCAGAAGATGCACAACGCATTTTGGGCGGAATTGATGGTTTGGTAAATTGTGGGGCTATAGCAACGGGGATCGGCGGTAAAACTGCCGAAGAAATAGACCTTGATACTTGGGACCGTGTAATGGCCGTAAATGTTCGTGGTACTTGGCTCGCAATTAAGGCGTTCTCTGGGGCTCTTCGCGGGGCTGGCAATGGTAAGATCGTTAATTTGGCATCTGACACAGCGATGTGGGGTGCTCCAAAACTACTTCACTATGTTGCCTCCAAGGGGGCCGTGATTTCGATGACACGGTCACTTGCAAGGGAATTAGGATCCGATGGGATAGCGGTTAATGCTGTGGCCCCAGGGCTCACTCTTGTTGAAGCCACGGAATACGTTCCTGAAGAGCGGCATCGCCAATATGTCGAGGGGCGGTCGATAAATAGAAAACAGAAGCCAGAGGATATAACCGGTACAGTGATGTATTTATTATCCGATGCCGCAGATTTTGTTACAGGGCAACTCTTGCCCGTAAATGGGGGCTTCGTCTTTAATTGACAGGAGGTAATAAGATGGATTCAGGAACGGTGCAGGCAATGGGCGCTGATGGACGAGAAGAGCAATTGCCCGGGTGGCGTAAGGCTGAAGGGCAGAGTTTTGATGAATGGATGGAGACTCGTGTGGCGCGCTTCGACACCCGTCAATATGATTGGGATGTTCTCAAGTTTCAGGCGGATTTTGACCCGAAGTATCGCCGTGCCCAAATGCGATATATGGGTACAGGAGGTACAGGCAAGGGTTCCGATATGAATACCGTCCAATCTGAACACTTTACGTTTTCAACTATGGTGCTTCCACCAGGGTGTGAGGGGCCACCACACCTTCATGTAGATGTTGAAGAGGTCTTTTTTATGCTTCGGGGCAGTATCCGTTTGACTATCCAGGATGGTGATGAGAACTGGGAAACAGTGCTTGCTGAACGCGATCTTTTCTCGGTACCGCCAGGCGTGTATCGCGGTCTTGTCAATGAAGGTCAAGAAGAAGCCTTAATGTGCGTTATGTTAGGTGCAACTAAGCCGGTAACCCCTTCTTATCCTCGAGATCATCCGCTTGCGTCTGTTAAAAGGGTAAAAGCTTGAAAAAAAGATCTTAAGCCATTGTTTTTATTTGTATAAAAAGAATTCTATCTCGCGGATAGAAAACACTTTTCTTTCCGAGGAAAGAAATAGATTCATGGGAACACTTTTGTATACAATTTCCGAAAACGAACGAAAAACTGTTGATACACGGGACGGAGTTGTCACATACCGCGAATTGGGTTCTGGTACCCCACTTGTCTTGTTGCACGGTATTGGCTCGGGTTCGGAATCCTGGTGTTCACAACTGTTGGGCTTGGCTGATTTTTATCACGTGATCGCGTGGGATGCCCCGGGTTACGGCGGTTCGGCTCCCGTAACCCCCAGTGCGCCTTCGGCAGCCGATTACGCTGGAAGATTAGAAACCTTTCTGGACGCCCTGGGGGTGACGGCCTGCCATCTTGTCGGCCACTCGCTTGGCGCGATGATGGCTTGCAGATTTGCGAGAGAGAAGAGTGAGCGTGTTAAAAGTCTCATGCTTGTTTCTCCTGCTATGGGATATGGGTCCCAAGGAGAAGAAATTCAAAATGAACGTAGAACCGGACGGATAGAATTGTTAGAGACGTTAGGGCCGAAGGGTTTGGCTAGAAGCCGACACTCAAATCTACTATCTTCCGCGGCTCCAAAATGGGCGTGCGAGCGTGTTGAGAAGGTAATGTCTGAAATCCGACCCGATGGATACCGGCAAGCGGTGGAGTTGCTGGTTCTAAATAATATAATTGTTGATGCGGTAGAAGTTCTATTCCCGGTATCGGTAGTGGTCGGCGGTGCGGATACCGTCACTCCTCCCGAAACATGCAAACTAATAGCCGAGAGCTTTCCGCGCTCTACGTTCAAAATACTCCCTGACCTCGGGCATGCATGTTATGTTGAAGGGCCTGAAAAATTCAATATTTCGCTACAAGATCATCTGGATAAATATCCGTGAAGGATTGTGGCGAAGATGTGTTATGTCTTAGTTGTATGTGGTTCGTGGAATCACAGAAACGCATATATTGTTGTGAGCTTAACACTTTAGATAACAATTCTATATGATTCTGCGATGACCTTAGTCGATATGGAAAATAAAGTTGCGGTGGTAACCGGGGGGTCTTCGGGTATTGGGTTTGCTACGGCAAAGGCGGTACTTAGCGTTGGCGGTAAGGTGGTGATCTGTGGACGCAGCTCAGAGCGTTTAGCGCACGCGTCCGAGCAACTTTGTGAAATGTGGGATGAGAAGAGTGTCCTTGCCCACCGCTGTGACGTCCTGGATGAACGAGCTGTTGAAGAACTCCGGGATAGCGTTTCGGAGAGGTTCGGCCGTTGCGATGCACTTATATGTAATGCTGGCCAGGCGCGCGCTGGTAATTTTTACACGACTAGCGATGTTGATTGGCGTGACGAATTTGAGCTCAAGTTCTTTTCTATTTTGCGTCCAGTCCGGGCGTTTGAATCCTTACTAGAAGAATCGGGTGCCGGTTCAATCGTCTGTACCAGCGCTCTGATAGCGAGACAACCTGAACCGTTTTTGATCGCGACAGCGGCCACCCGCGCTGGCCAACTTAATTTATTAAAATCGATGTCACGAGAATTTGCACCACGTAATATTCGAGTTAATGCGGTACTTATTGGTCTCGTGGATTCAGGGCAATGGAGTAGGAGGTACGATAGCGGAGTAGGGCCTGATGGGCTTGAGATTCCACCCGGAATGAAAAAAATGGATTGGTTTTATGAACTTGCAAAATCTAGAAATATACCGATGGAGAGGCTTGGATCACCCCAAGAGGCTGCTAACGCGATACTATTTCTAGCCTCATCTATGTCGTCCTACATCACCGGTGAAACCCTTGAGGTAACTGGAGGACAGGCACGTTATGTCTAACCTTGTGACAGCTGGAGATATCGTAGCGAATTTTCTCAATGAATGCGGTGTAAAACAAGCATTCGGGGTAATTAGTATCCATAATATGCCAATTCTCGACGCCATATCTCGTCAAAATAAGATACGTTTCGTACCAGCGAGGTCAGAAGGTGGCGCGGTTAACATGGCCGACGCAAATGCGCGTGTTAGTGGTGGGCTAGGGGTCGCGATTTCAAGCACGGGAACAGCTGCTGGTAATGCTTGTGGAGCAATTGTGGAAGCAATGACAGCGGGTACACCACTATTGCATCTAACGGGCCAAATTGATCTGAAGCATCTTGATAGACAGAAAGGATTCATTCACGAGGCGGCAGACCAACTTGGAATGCTTAATAGTGCCGGAAAGGCAGCTTTCCGCGTTTGGTCGCCTGAGACCTTACTTGGAACACTCAGAGAGGCGGTGCAATTGGCTCATACTCCTCCGAGAGGTCCGGTTAGCATAGAAATACCGATCGATATTCAAGGAACTCAGATCCCAAGCGTTTCAAACGAAGCTCCATTACTAACAACAGTGCAGCGTGTCAACGAGAAGGGCGTCGCGGCGTTAGCGGAGGATCTCGCTTGCAAAAAGCGGGTGATGCTATGGTTGGGGGGCGGCGCACGTGATGCGGGGAAAGCGGCGGCAGCCCTAGCCGACCTTGGTATTGGTTTGGTCACTAGTGTAAACGGTCGTGGAATTTACCCTGAAGATGGCCCGAATTGTTTGGGGGCTTTCAATTTTCAGTCCTCGGTGGAGAAGTTATACGCCACTTGTGACGCTATGGTGGTTGTAGGGTCTCGTTTGCGCTCCAATGAGACACTGTCTTATACATTAGAACTACCGTCTCCTTTATTTCAAATAGATGGGAATCCACGGGCCGAAGGGCGTTCCTATCCGGTTCAACGTTTTATTTGTGGTGACGCATCATCGACACTTGATCGACTTGCGGCCCATCTGGAAAATAATTTCGAACCTGATCCCGCGTTTAGTAATGACATTTTTGAGGCACGAAGTACCGCGGAACGCGGGATGCGTGACGCTCTTGGCCCCTATAACGAGGTCTTAGACACTATTATCGATACAGTTCCCAAGAATTTTCTTTGGGTTCGCGATATTACCTTGTCAAACACAATTTGGGGTAATCGATTGCCATGCCTGGATGGACCCAGGAACGGCATTCATGCGCTCGGCGGCGGAATTGGCCAAGGACTGCCCATGTCTATTGGAGCAGCGTTAGCGGTTCAATCGCAGGGACAAAAAACATTGGCCCTAGTGGGTGATGGGGGTTTTGCGGTCACGTTGGGTGAATTGGGCACGGCAAAACAAGAAAATACGGATATTGTTATACTTTTAATGAATGATGGCGGTTACGGCGTAATCAAAAACATTCAAGATGCCAAATTCAGCGGAAGACAGGTCTATGCCGATGTGATCGGTCCGGACTGGGCGGAACTGTGTAGGTCGTTTGCGGTACCCTTTCACCTTGTGCGGAATACGAAGGACCTCAAATCGGCACTGATTAACGCGTTAGGGGTCGATGGTCCCGCCCTAATTGAAGTGGATATGAAGCACGTTGGTGATTTTAGCCACGCGTTTGCCGGACCACCCAGCCGTTCAAATCAAAACGGGAATAACGGAGCGGGCTGATGGATGTCTTACTTGTTGGGTACGGTGCCATTGCGCGTGAGGTATTAAAGCTTATATCGCCAGGAGAAGCGCTAAAAATTACAGCCATTCTCGTTCGACCGTCTCGCATTGAAGAGGTTCGAGCGGCGCTAGTTGGTCGTAACATAGAAGTTGTATCGGCTATTGACGACCTCCTTAGGACCCCACAACTAGTTGCCGAATGTGCGGGCCATAGTGCGGTAAGGGAATATGGTGTCAATATTCTACAACGAGGTATGGACTTTCTCATTATTTCGGTGGGCGCGGTTGCAGATCAACGGCTTTACAAAGAACTAAGGTCGGCGGCGGAGGTCGGGAATGCCAAGTTAATCTTAGCTGCTGGCGCCGTGGCGGGCGCAGATGCGTTGGCGGCCGCTAAAATTGGAGGTCTCGATAATGTAACCTACACATCACGCAAGCCTCCCGCTGCTTGGAAAGGGACAGTCGCTGAAAAAGTATGCGATCTTGATCGAATAAATACCGAGGTCGTCCTTTATGATGGTAACGCGGTGGAAGCTGCTACGCGCTACCCACAAAATGCCAACGTGGCGGCTACTATAGCGTTAGCTGGCGCGGGCTTTAGCAAAACGCAAGTGCGACTAGTTGCTGACCCTGAAGCAGGCGGTAATCTTCATCAAATAAGTGCGCGAGGAATGTTCGGAGCCTTTGACATTGAAGTCAGAGGAAAACCTCTGCCCAATAACCCAAAAACCTCGACGCTTGCGGCGCATTCTGTTGTCGCCGAGATTCTTAGGCGAGCTGGCCCGGTTGAGATAGGGGGCTGACTATGGAAAGAGCAGCCACTCGCGATTATAGTGTATACCAAAACCAATTGAGGAATCCGTTATGTCGTCGCCGAAACGCTCGCGTGAAACTCCGAAACAGCTTACTGAAATTGGCGCATTGCCTGTACCTGAGCCTGAAACGCTGGAAGACGACATAAAAAAATATATGGACGTGTGTCAGGAAAAATTGGGCCATATTCCGAATGTTGTTAAGGTCTTTTCACTGCGGCCTGCTAAACTTCGCACATTTATAGCCAAGTATAACGAGATGATGCTGTCAGATGATACTGACCTTACTCGCCTTGAAAGGGAGATGATTGCAGTGGTCGTATCGTGCGCCAATCGCTGTGTCTACTGTATCACCTCACACAGCCAGGCGGTTCGCGAGTTTTCAGATGACCCGGTGTTGGGTGATATATTGATGGTAAATTATCGAGAAGCAAACCTGACCCCTCGGCAACGTGCTATTCTAGATCATGCATGGAAAATGACTACGGCACCTGCCGAGACGGGCGAAGCCGACCGGACCTTGCTTGAGAATGCTGGTTTGAGTCCGGAAGAAATTTTCGATGTTAATGATGTCATTGCTTACTTTAATTACACTAATCGAATGACGCATGGGCTAGGCATGCAACCTAACGAGTATTATTTTGGCAGGAACCGTCTCCCTGACCCACAACTGGTGCAATAAAAACTCACCTAAAAAGAGCTGAGATGGATACGTTTTGCGACACCCTGTCTATTTTATGACAACAGTCTCATTGCAATTTGGGCAAAGCGCTAAAGCTGCGATGATCGGTGGGGCAGACCAATTAGCCGACGCAGTGGCGGCAACGTTTGGTCCTTGCGGTCGTTCAGTCTTGATTGAACAGTCGAGTGGAAAACATCCGCTGATCACGCGGGACGGTGTTACAGTAGCCGACGCACTGGAAGCGGATAATCGCATAGAACAGATTGGTCTTCGCTTGATACGCCGTGCGGCTCAGAGGGTGGGTGAAGAGATTGGCGATGGAACTACCACGACCATTATTTTGGCCCGCGCACTGGCTGTTGAGGGCTTAAAGGCAGTTGAAGCTGGCATTGACCCCATGTCATTGTGTGCTTTTCTCGATGGAGCTGTTCATGAGGTTGTCGCGGAACTTCGACGTCTGGCAACTCCAGTTCGCGGGTTTGACGATTACGTTAAGATCGCAACGATTTCTGCTAACGGTGACACGAAACTTGGAAAGATTATTGGGTATGCGTTTGAGTCCGTGGGAACGGATGGGGCCGTACACGTAGAGGCTGGTCGAGAAGTTGATACAACTTGGGAAAGGGTCCCCGGAATCGAATGGGAGGGTGGCTATGTTTCCCCTTACTTCATGACCGATCCCGTAACAACTCATTGTGATTATCAAAAGCCGTTAGTGCTCATGATAGATGGCGTAGTAGAAGACCACGTTGCGTTACTTCCCTCGTTGGAAAAAGCCGTAAAGGCTCAACGGCCACTTTTAATTGTTGCCGATGGTGTTAGGGGAGAGGCATTAAGGACACTCGTGCTAAACAAGGTGAAAAATAATCTTAGAGTTGTAGCGGTTAAGGCACCACTGTTTGGTGATCGTCGCCGAGAAGTTATGGAAGACATTGCAGTTTTAACCAGCGCCAGGCTTATATCAAAACTTCATGGAGACAATTTTTCTTTAATTAAAACTGACGCGATCGGGGCGGCTGAGGCAGTACACGTGACGCCCAAAAGGACAAGGCTTATTAATAAAAAACACACACACCTTGATCTGGCGGCCCGTGCTAGCGGTATACGCGCCGAAATGGGAATGGCAGGCAATACAGAGTTTCAGGAGAAAAATCTGCGGGAGCGTCTTTCAAAGCTCACGGGCGGCGTGGCAGTCATTCGTGTCGGAGGTGTAAGTAGCTTAGAAATTAGTGAGCGATACAAACGAGCGAATGCGGCCGTCTGTGCAGTGCAAGCGGCAAAGACGGACGGTATTGTCCCGGGTGGTGCTTCAGCCTATTTAAAAGCCATATCTGTCATAAAGAAAAAAGATGAGGGCGCGGCAAGGGCGGGGTTCAATATTTTACATAAGGCTTTGTCGGCTCCTTTAAAACAACTTGCCTCCAACGGAGGCTTCGACGGAACCGCGGTGGCGGCAAAGATGAGAAAAGACAGGTGTCTTAAAAGTGGCTTTGACGTGCGGTCTGGAACATTTTGTGATGTATTCGGAGTGGGGATAGTGGACCCTGTGCGCGTGCTCACGGAGGCACTAATAGCTGCTAACTCCGCGGCCGGTTTGTTTATTACTGCGGACGTAGTAGTCACAAAGACAAAGTCTCCAATTCGTACCAAAACAGCCGAAGAGATACCCTTTGGGCCCGAGGCAAAGGACATGACGGCTGATGAAGCCACTGGGTTCGGGTTGCTTTAGGAGACATTTCGCGAACATGCTGCATTGATCTACCCTCAGGGACCACCGCGACACCCATTGATTTCTTGCTTTGAGTGCGCGGATGGTTCATTCAACGGGTAATGTCTTATCGTGATCTTACGTTAGTAATCTCGATCAATAGAATTTTAGGGAGCTTACCCGGAAATTTCCGTGGGATACTCTGGCTTAGCCTGGGTGCGTTTTTATTTGCTGTGGTTGATGTATTTGTCAAGTCACTGGGTGGACGTTTTAATCCCTTGCAAATTTCTTTTTTTCGTTATGGCTTGGGATTCGTGTTTTTGGCTCCCGTGTTTTTGAGTTTGCGTGTTTCGGGTCTGCGGACCAAGCGTATGCCACTCCATCTACTTCGAATGTCTCTGGCTTTTATGGCTCAGCTTGGAATTTTTGTAACAGTAATGTACATGCCGCTCGCCGATGCGACGGCCTTCATGTTTTCAAAACCGTTGTTTACGACTTTGATTGCCGTAATTCTTCTGGCGGAGGTGGTTACTCGGCAACGGTGGTTGGCCACTACAATCGGGTTTTTGGGTGTATTAATTTTAGTTCGACCGGGTGTGGGGACGGTTGATCCCTTCGCGTTTATTGCTATTGGCTCCGCTCTCACTTTTGCGACCGCGAATGTACTAATTCGTAAATTGTCGACGACGGAACCAACTCGTCGAATTTTGTTTTACTATCATGTTGGTGGGACAGTTCTTTTTGCAGTTCCTGCCATATGGGTTTGGACTAACCCAATAGGAATCGAGTGGCTCAAACTAGTAGGCATAGCGGGGTTTACTACTCTTGGAATGTTTAGTTTTTTGCGGGCCTTTACAGTGGGTGAGGCTAACGCCGTAGGCCCGGCGGAAAATTTACGATTAATTTACGCAGCACTTTTCGGTTATTTTGTTTTTTCGGAGATCCCCTCACTATGGACAGCTGTCGGCGCTACAATCATTGTCGCTTCCACGTATTACATCGCTCGATCGGAGGTACAACGATGAAGGTAAAATTTGACAAGCATTTTTCTAAAAAAGTAAACAAAACACCTGGAATAGGGCAGGCGCTAATGTAATTGGTCTTTTCTATTGGGGAGGCATTAAATAAACTAACTACAATGCAAATTCAGCAATCGGCGTGCCGATAGGGAAGGTCTTAATGACAGAAACAGCTAGCTTCGAGCCGGGTGGATACCAATATATTCGCGGGCCGTTTCAGTATTCGGGCGGCGTAGCAGCGGAACCTGGCTTCGCGATTGAACGTGTCAGGTTCCAAAACCCAATACCACTTAAGGCAGGTTTTGAACGGATTGAAAAACATTTAGAAGCGGCCGGGCGGCCCTTCACCTCCTTTTGTGCTTGCGAGTTACGATCACCTGAACCTTTTTCTGAGCAGGGTTTTATAGACTTTAATCGGATATACGTGGGGACATTGGAACGGTGGGGAATTTTTAACAATGAGGAAAACCCGGTAGCGCGTTCGAACGTATGCCCTGAAATTGAGGGGCCAAAGGAGCCAAGTTTCCATGCCTTTAGTTATACTGTTCCCCTCGATATGGACGCTCCTGTAAGTTTCGTTGTCGCGGGTTCAGCGGAATCGCCAGAAGGAGGTGCAACGTACGAAGAGCGTATTATACGCCTTGGAGAAACGTCTTCAGATGCTATGCGTGAAAAGGCATTATATGTACTCGACACAATGGAATCGCGTATGGCTGCTTTGGGCGTGGGCTGGCCAGAATCAACAGTAAGTCATGCATACACGGTCCACGATTTGCATCCGTTTTTGGCAGACGAAATTGTTAAGCGCGGCGCAGCAGCAGCAGGTTTGACATGGGTCTATGCGCGACCACCCGTCGTTGGTCTGGAATACGAAATGGACGTCCGCGGTATCCACCGCGAACACGTGGTTTATTAATGCACATAGGATTTGTTTGGCTTGATCAAGAAGAAGGATTGTTGGCTAAGGTTAAACTGCGTACTTGAGAGGACAGAGTTTGGAAAGGATAGCAGTTTCGGTTGAAAGACGGGTTAAAAATCAAAACATGCACAGTCCCGCTGTGATTGGAGATGGCCGGTTCGTCTTTACATCCGGTATCACGCCTCGCGACCAACACGGTAATCTCGTTGGGACAGGGGATATGACAACCCAAATAAGAAAGACGCTTAAAAACCTGGAGGACGTCCTCAAAGCGTCCGGTTCCGATTTTTCTAAAGTTTTAAAATTTACCGTCTTCGTGACTGACCTGGATCGTTATTTCGAGTCTCGAAGAAACGCCGGATCTGGTCACAATGCCGCTATGTTGGCGGGGCCGGCGTTAACCGTTGTGGAAGTATCTAAGCTCGCTCACCCAGACATGATGATTGAAATTGAAGCGATATCGTTGGTCGCGGAAGGGTAAATTTTTCTTTTAAGTTCGTACTAGTCGTTAATCATAGGATTACGCGTCATTGACGTTAAGAGCCGCCAATCGGTCTTCTCGTTCTTTTGCCTCCGCTGCGGTCATGCCCCAGGTCGGCGGAATTCTCAGATATTCCTCTTCCTCGGGTGTGTTTTTGCGTCCAAGGGCCTGGTTGCGGTGGGGAAAGCGGCCAAAGCGCGAGATAGCCGCACGATGGTCTCTCGCAGAGTTGAGCGACTTTTCGTGATTTAGGATACTAAATTTTTCTACTGCGAGATCCTGATCGGGGAGATTTTCACTGTGAACGAAAGGTAGGTAAAAGAACTTACGGGGTTCTTCGCTAACCATCATATCAAAATGTTCCGACAGAGCTATCCGAGCTGTGGATCGGGCCTTTTCGTCGGTATCAAATGCTTTTTGTGTTCGGCGATAAAGGTTGCGGGGAAACTGGTCAAGCGCAATCACTAACGCGAGACATTGATCTGGCGTTTCTTCAAACTTTTTGAACCCATCCACAGCAGCTGTTTCGTGAATGTTTAAAAACCGTGTTTTGATCTCATTATCGAATTCGGGTGTTGCCTTAAACCATACATCTTTTCTCTCAATGTGTTGCTTCATATCAGTGGTGCCAAACCAAAAAGATAAAATTTCTTGTGCTACAGGGTCCATATTGTGGTGTCTTCCCGTCATCGATTATTCATTAAATATTTTTATCCCGAGAGGTGCTGATTTTCCTCCGTTAGTCGGTGAGGTGTCTGCAGGACATGCAGACACTGCCGCCAAGATGTCCATCTCAGCGCGGATATCGATAAAGTCCTCAGGGCCCACCTCTGTTGGTTTTATCGAAAATCCACCATCCTCGTGAAGTTCTACGTTCATAAACACATTAAATATGTCGAATATATCGTCGCCTGTAAGACCGTATGCAGCTAAGGCCTCTGTGAGATTTTCCTGGCAAGACCTATGGCCGCTCGTAATATTGTCCCGCAATTGATAGAGCCTAGTAGAACAGCGTCCTCCCATATTTCCCCAATGGTTGCGACACGTGTCGTTCACCACTGTCATCATTATATTTTCGCGCGGTGGCTTTGAATAGAAATGTTTAAAGGTTTTAGAGGTGCCGGTCCCGCAGATTACATTGATTGCCCAGGACTGACCGACGTGAAAAAACTCACGGTAATCGTCAGCATTATAAAAGACACAATCCCCAACCTGGCCACCGGATACTTGGTATATGCGAAAGGTTTGTCCTTTTTCTACTTTAAACGCTTTGGCAGTCTGAGCGGGAATTATGAACTCGTTAATCATGTACCTATACGTTACTACTTATTGTTTTCGGGTGCTTTGCGTCCAATCATGGTCCGATATATCAAAGACGAGACCATTCGGATCTTTGTATTTAGTCTCGGCGTCTACACCGGGAATATTGTCCGGGAGTTCCATAAAAAAGCTACCCCCTAAATCCTCAGCTTTCTTACCATAACGTGCCTTGTCGTCTACAACGAAACCCATATGATGGAGGCCAGCCCAGTCTGTCCCATTAATGCCGCCTTTAGTACCCTCTGGAAAGTGCAGAAGTGTAAGGTTCATTGTCCCATCGGATAACATCACAGCGTTACCATATTCGGTCTCCACGTCACAGACACGATCCAAATCAAACAGGTTTTCATAATATGAGGCTGACTCCTGTAAATTTGGTACCTGCATAGCAATATGTCGCAATTTGGCCATAACCTATCCTCTTTAACTCGCTATTTAGAGTATTTTGGAGACATCAACCTTGGCTGTCTATATGTGTTTTCGAATAGATTTGTTGGACACTTTGTTAAAAATTACCGGGGTCGTACCTGTTTTTGTCGTCTGGTCCTTCACTTCCCTCCGGTTCTTTTGTTGTGTCGAAGTTCAATTCGACCAAAACTCCGTTTGGGTCGTGCACAAACAATTGCCAAAGGTTAAACGCCGGTATATCAAACTGCCGCCATTCCAGTTTTTTTCTTTCGATGTTTTCGCGCATAGAGTCAAAACCATGTGCCGAAAGCGCAATATGGTCTATTGCAGCAGAACCGTTGTCATGCCCACCATTTTTATTTTTAGCTGCGTCTCCGCCGTATAGATGTATCATCGTTTCCCCGAACTGGAGCCACGCGCCAGGAAAATCAAAATTGGGACGTTCTACCGAGTGCGATCCTATAAGCTCATTGTAGAATTCTACGGTCGCTTCTACATCGTGAGTCTTAATTGCCAAGTGGTGCAAGTCGATAGCGGGCATGTTCCTCTCCTTGTTTGCGTTAACGGTCCATTAGCGTCCGCCATGCGGCGTACTGTGATCGAAGTGGCAATTCGCTGGTTCCCACCTCACCGATTTCTCCTCCATTTTCATCGCTTCGGTCATGGTCTAAACCACGAGACAGATGGATCCATTCATTGTCAGATTCATTAAGCGCTGATTGGATATTGTTGAACATTGCAATGTCGTCTGTGGTTATTTGTGATGCCGGAGAATTCAAAGCTGTCAGGAACCGTATACCGCGGTGATACATTTCAACTGGCGCTCCTTTCAGGCGAAAACAAAGGGAGTGAACAATCGTGCAGTCGACGCTTACCGGTTGCAGGAGACGCATTTGCTGGTGTTTGGGGTTTAGGATCAAATTTGGATAAATTAGATGGTTAAACGTGTCCCAGTCCATAATATCCTTTGCTTTTGCTTCACCATACGCGTCGATCATTGCGGACTGGTAGGCTTCGTTAATGGGGTCTCCAGTGGATATCTGCGTAATTGCACCATCCTTGTAGAAACCGCCCATATATGAATGACCGCCCGGAAAACCATGTATTTCGACTTTATCCATAGCAGCCAATGGCAGGCCATTCCCCTTAAACATTTGAAGGGCGTGAGGTTCGGGGCCCTCCTCTATCTCGTCAACAACGGATTGAGCACTTTCTACAGATGATACGTGGACGATAGATGCATGCATAAGGTCGTTGGCATTTTCCATATGGAGTTTCCAATTGCCTTTGTATCGTTGTCGAAACCCTCCACCACTAACTTCGATCGAACCCGTTGGTGCACGATCGACCATATTGTCTATAGCGCGTCTCATCGGGCCTAAAAATTCTGTGAGAGACGCACCTGATTTGGCACGGTTCGCAAACACAAAACCCCGGTAGCTCTCTACTCGAGCAACGCGCTCTAATGATAGCGCCGTGTCGTCGGTGTTGAGTTTGCCATTATATCCTTTGCCGTGAGGGATGCCTAAAAGTGCGCCGTCCGTGCCGAAAGACCATCCGTGATACGGGCATACAAATCGTTTCTTTGAACCTCGTCGGGCGCTACAAACTTTCATTCCACGGTGGGTGCACCGATTGGCGAAAACATGTATTTGTCTATCGCTATGACGTGCCACAATTACTGGTCTGTCGCCGATATGAGCTGAGACAAACTGGCCAGGTTCTCTCAACTGACTTTCGTGTGCAACAAATAGCCAAGTATGGCCATAGACGCGGTCCATTTCGGCTGCGAAAACTTTAGGGTCCGTGTAAACACGCCGGTGAACACGTCCAAGTGGAGCTAGAGCACTATATGACTGGTCCATTTATTTTAATTGGTTTCCTTTAAACTCTTTTAAAGAATAGTTTGCTACACTTACCCTTATGTAAGCAGTGCTATTGGTATTAAAAACCTTCCAGAATAATGGCAATCGTGTTGGTTAACAATTATCTTCCTTAAATGTCAAACGATAAAGATTTTAGCAACTTTAGAGAGTTTTGGCCCTATTACTTATCTGAACACTCACGTTACGAGACACGTCTCGTCCATATTACCGGGACCGGGATTTCACTAGGCCTGTTAACCCTTTTTATCTTATTTGGTAATTGGTGGTATTTGGTATGCGCTGTAGTGGCGGGCTATAGCTTGGCGTGGATCTCTCACATACTTCTTGAACGTAATCGTCCGGCGACATTCACTCACCCAATTTGGTCATTTATGGGTGATTGCCGTATGTTCGTGTTGGCTTGTGGTGGAAAGCTTAATAAGGAACTTCAAAAATATGGATTAGGTACTTGAAGGCTTGGGGTCAGATTAGAGCGTCGACGACGTTTTGGGCCCGGGTACCAGAGAACATACGCGCGATTATACTTGTATCTGTGGGAGCGATCCTACTGACCATAATGGCGGTTTTCGTGAAGATCTTGGGTGAGCGTTTGCATTCTGCACAGCTTATGTTCAGCCGAGCACTGATTGGGTTCTTGATTTTTGCACCAATATTGGTCGCAAAAGATGGCTTTAATATAATTCGCACTCGCCGTCATGGAATGCATCTACAAAGAGGATTTTGGGGGGCCTGCGGAAACTATTGCTTCTTTTATGCGATTACCCACCTCGTCTTGGCAGATGCGATGGCATTACAATTCTCGAGGCCACTTTTCATGATTATTCTGGCGTATTTGTTTTTACGGGAGGTAGTGAGTAAGCGGCGTATTGGCATCACTATGCTTGGTTTTTGCGGGATCTTGTTGATGCTTCGACCATTTGGTTCGGGCTTTGATTCAGACGGGGTGGTGGCAGTCGCCGGTGCCGTCTTCGGTGGCATGGTTGTAATCGCCATTAAGAAACTTGCGACGAGCGAACCTACGCGGCGGATAGTATTTTATTATGCGCTGTACACCACATTATTCTCGGCAATTCCAGCGTTTTGGTTTTGGCTTGACCCTACATGGCAGGAATTTTGGCATCTTTTGTTGATCGGAGTTCTTGGGATCCTCGGTCAATCGTGCATAACGCATGGATTTACACTGGGTGAAGCAACCATCACGGTACCATTTGATTATATGCGGATTGTTTATTCGGCAATTTTTGGTCTGTTTCTTTTTGCAGAAGTACCTAGTTGGTGGAGTGTAACCGGCGCTATCCTTATAATAGGCAGTAATCTACACCTTGCGCGGCGAGGCTGATGCGCCAAAACAAAAAAGTCGCCTATCTTAATTATGCTTTGAATACTACCTAGACTTGATCATTTGTCGTTGTCAGGCGACATTTGGTGAATGTCAACCGTACGTAAATTCACACGTAACAAATTAGCACTCGGTTTGTTCGGGTCCAACTGCGATGGGGGGCTTGCCTGTTCGACGTTCCCCGATCGGTGGGATGCTACGTGGGAAAATTGCAGAGAACTCGCGGTCAGTGCAGACGCGGCTGGAATTGATTTTATGCTCCCGCTAGGCCGGTGGATTGGTTATGGCGGTGAAACAAATCACAACGGGTCAAATTTTGAAACGATCACATGGGCGTCCGGGCTGTTGGCCGTGACCAAAAACATAATGGCTTTCGGGACTGTCCACGTTACTGCACACTCTCCGGCGGTAGCAGCGAAACAAATGGTGACGGCCGATCATATAGGCGGCGGGCGGTTCGGACTTAATGTTGTCTGTGGTTGGTATCAGAAGGAATTTGACATGCTCGGCGTTCAGCTTGATGAACATGAACGCCGCTATGATTTGGGTCAGGAATGGATTGATTTGGTCACGAAGATCTGGCGTGAGAAAGAACCGTTTGATTTTGTAGGGGAGTTTTTTCAGACAAAAGGGACTGTACTGGACCCGAAGCCAGTGTCAGGAGAGCGACCTATGTTGGTCGCTGCGGGAACGTCCGGTAGGGGACGGGAGTTCGCTGTATTAAATGCCGACATGCTGTTCCATGTTTTTTATGATTTTGACAAGTTTAGGGAGGACTGCATCGACCTCCGTAAAACTGCATCTAGTTATGGGCGGGACGTAGGTTTATTCACGAATATTGGAGTTGTATGCAAGCCGACACAGAGGGAAGCCGAAGAGTATCACCATTACTATGCCGTTGAGCATGCTGATACAGAAGCCTGTACAATAATGATGGTCGAGAGGGGGCTTGATACAAAACATATATCCGACGAGGAGCGTCGAATTTTTCATCTGCGTGCGGCGACGGGCAATGGGGCAACACCCGTTGTTGGTGGGCCCGACCATGTCGCGGATCAGTTGGCTAAATTGTCGGCTGCCGGTTGTGACGCTGTAGCGATGGGATTGCCTAACTACCTGAGCGATTTGCCTATAATAGTTGAAGAAGTATTACCGCGGTTGGAAGCAAAAGGGTTGCGGGTGCCCGCACCGTAGTTGGAAGTTTAATTACGGAGGTTAATGTTAGGGGTATATGATCCGTCTGATCTTAGTCAGGTGCTCACTGTTAAATATCTTGATTTTTGCCTTATTTTATTCGTTTAGGGGCAGGGATTCGTCAAGATCTGTTAAAAAGGTATCGATGGAAGCTTTTTGGGAACGAAAATATGCCAAATAGACTGGCTGTTTTTGGGATTACGTTTGGTATCGCGGTACTAATGACTTATGTCTTAGTAACCGGCCGAGATCTCCTAATCCCGTTCGCGATCGCGTTGATGATTTGGTACATCATCAATGCCCTTGCCCGCACTATATCGGTATATACAAAATTACCAGGGTGGGCGGCTCTCACAGCCTCAATCTTGAGTATACTGATTGTATTGGGGCTTATCGTCGAAATGATCAGCGACAATATTGCGGCGGTGAGCGAGGCAGCTCCCGCTTACCAGGCTAACCTGGAAAAACTCATTGCTCGTTGTGTGGCGCTTTTGGGTTTCAAGGAAATGCCAACGATTGCGCATGTTATCGAACAAGTAGACGTGAGTGCGTTGGTAAGCGTCGTCGCTACAGTGATTGCTAAGGTTGCGGGTAATGCGGGGTTAATCGTGATCTATGTTATCTTTTTGTTGGCAGAACAGCGAACGTTTCCACAAAAAATAAAAGCCCTATTTCCGGACAGTGACAAAGAAAAGGAAATACTAAACATATTGGCTGTTATCCAAAAGCGGACCCAGACCTATGTTTCGGTCAAGAGCCTCATGAGCCTGATAACGGCGTTAGTGAGCTACATTGTGTTGGAAGTGGTTGGTGTGGATCTGGCAGGTTTTTGGGCATTTGTTATTTTCTTACTCGCCTATATCCCAACAATTGGCTCGCTATTGGGAGTTTTATTTCCCGCCTTAATGGCTGTTCTACAGTTTGCCAGTCTGGGACCCTTTCTGGTTATAGCGGTCGGACTTGGGGTCGTTCAAATTATTATTGGCAATGTAATTGAACCTCGGATGATGGGTAAATCACTTAATGTCTCTGCTCTTGTGGTTATAATTTCGCTTGCGGTCTGGGGCTCCATATGGGGAGTGACGGGTATGTTTTTGTCCGTGCCCATGACAATTATTACAATGATCATTCTTGCGGAATTCCGTCCTACGCGTCCCGTTGCCGTTTTGTTGAGTGCCGACGGCAAAGTTTGAACTCGATCAGCTTTTTCTGGTTTGCATGCTGTGAGATCATCTTTTCGACCTAAATTTTTCTTAATTACCACCGTTAGAGATGTGTATTAACATTAGGAATCAAAGGGATAATTGTTTTTTTTAATCGGTAATATCAACGTAAATATCCAATGAGGTGCCACCAACAGAACAATAAGGGTAACATTATGAGCCAAGCAACTGCGCACATTGCCAGGATCAATCGAGAAAGGTTTCTCGTGGGAATTCCACCTAAATGGGCGGCAAGAATAAACGGTGGTAATTGGTAGGCAAAAAGGGACATAGCCCAAGTTAAGGGTTGAAGCATTAAGACTGTTTTTATTGGCCAACCAGTTGCAACGGAAATGTCTGCGGCCAGAGTTGTCATGATGGCGGGTTGGCCTGGTATTGTCGTGACTACACCTATTAACATACCGACTGCGCTCACGACCACGAAATTGGCGAAATCGGCTCCCGGGGTAAGGGGCACAACGTTAAACAGTATGTCACCGATATAATTCCCAAGTCCCGAATTAGAGACGACGGCACCCATACCAATAACCCCTGCGACAAAAAACCAGGGTGCATAGGAAACGCCGCTTAACATCATGGCTGGTGATAACATTCCGACCCGAGGTAACATGCAGATTACCCCAGCACCGAGCGCGATCCATGCCGGCGAAATGCCATGTTCAAAATCGGTAAGCCAAAGACCCAGAGCGCCTATCAGCAAAATGACAAGACGCGTCTGATCGGCGGAAGCTTTTCGAGAATCTACGCCTGTAACATTTGTGTTTGGTCGATCCGGGAAAAGGAAATAGCAGAGGAGCGGCACGGCAACGGTTGAGATAATGCCCATTACCGGGAAATTGGCTATTAAATACTCGGCGTAGGTAATTTTTAAACCATGTATGCTTTCGACAGCCCCCAACCAACCCAAATTAGGAACGGCGGATGGAAGAATAGCGAGACTAGGATATACAGAACCGCCAACTACGGCTAATCCAAGACCGGTTCTTCCTGGCCTCCCGGGGGAAAACCCAATCTGATCAGCTAAAGCCATGAAAATAGGCATCATTATGACTATTCGTCCGGTGTTGGATGGAATAACGAATGAAAGTACACAGCCAATTAAGGTACAGCCCGACAGAATTCCAAAATAGTTTCGGGGAAAGACACGCAGGAGAAAACTCGATAGTGTTTGACCAAAGCCGGTTTCCTGAACTGCTAAACCGATAATTAATCCGCCAAAAATCATCCAAACGGCGGCCGAGTGAAATCCGGAAAAAACAGTTGGTGCACCTGAATTGGTAAAAGTTATCGCCAGAAAAAAGAAAATTATTGCGGTGAAATATTCGGGAAAAATACGACTTGCCCAAAGCGAAACGGCCACAACTACAACAGCACCTACTCTTGAAACATCTGTGGATGCCCCTGAGAAGTACGGAAGCAGCCATATGAGCGTGCCTGCAAGAAGTCCGAGTAGGGCAATATAGTTTGAAATCGGGCTTTTTCGTTTATCCATTAGCGACCAATAACACCGTCCTACTTGTTGTCAAATCAGACAGATGTTAGCTAAATCACTACTTTTCCATGCGAACGGTAGGGTGACCATTTTTATCCTTTCAAAATTAATTAGAGCAAAGTTCCCAGACATTTAATTGTATATGTATGTTAATAAGCGCTAAGACATGTATAGCGACAATGAGACAACTAATAACGCCAAGCGGGGGCGTTTTATGAACAATGCTGAATTAATAATCCAAACGTTGCAGAAGGCAGGCGTTACGCACGGGTTTGGAATCCCTAGCGGAAACGTAATTCCGATCATGGATGCAATGAGATTATATAATTTACCGTTTGTCCTAACAGCCCACGAGGGCTCGGCTGGCTTTGCAGCTGACGTAATGGGCAGAATATCTGGCGCACCTGGTCTGGGGATCGCGACGCTTGGTCCAGGGGCTACCAACCTGGCCACAGGTGTGGGTAGCGCTTGGCTTGATCGGTCTCCGATGATTGCAATTACCTGTAACCTGAACACCGATCAGCTAGGGCGTCGAATTCAAATGTTTATAGACCACCATCAATTATTCGCCCCGATAACTAAAGCGAGTTTTGGATTGCGAGAGGGTTCAGTAGGTGAGACGCTGGTTCAGGCAATTCGCATAGCATTATCAGAGCCGCGAGGGCCAGTTCATTTAGATCTGCCGGAAGATATTGCTCTTGCGCCTGCCACGGAAGCTATCCCCAGCCTAGAAAAGCCCTCCCGTGCGGCTGCAGCTCCGCATAAAAAAATATCGAGCGCGATTGAAATTCTTTCAAAAGCTAACCGGCCAATAGCATTGATAGGATCTAATGCCATGCGAATGGTAAATGGAGGTCTGCTCCATGCTTTTGTTGAGAAATTTGGGTTGCCATTTGCGACCACTACGATGGCAAAGGGTTTAGTAGATGAGGGCCATCCTCTATCGCTCGGCTGTATAGAGCGCGCCCGCCGCCAATTGCAGCGGAAGATTTTGGAAAGCGCTGATCTCATTATTGGGTTAGGGTATGACACAATTGAAGTCGAGTATGAGGCGTGGATCAATGACACAGCGCTTGTTCATATTGATATCGAGCCAGCTGATATATCCTCTAATATTGACCTGAAGGAGGAAGTGATTGGAGATCTGGATATATCAATTTCTGCCATGGTTGACGCGGGCCCATACGAGAATGATTGGAAGGTTGAAGAGCTTGTTGCTCACCGAAATAGATTCCAAAGATCACTACGACCCGAAGGGTCGAATTTTAGCCCCCATCAGGCTATCGATGTTGTGCGGGAAGTCCTTCCAACGGAGGGTGTTTTAACCTTTGATGTGGGTGCGCATACACATCAAATAGCGAGCCAGTGGCTTGTTTCGGGGCCTGAACAGTTCCACATCACAAATGGGTGGTCTTCAATGGGGTTTGGGTTACCTGCGGGGATTGCGGCGAAGCTCCATCGGCCTGATCTACCGGTAGTTTGTATCCTTGGCGACGGCTGTTTTCAGATGACTGTTGGAGAACTCGCGACTGCAAAACGCCTTGGTATTTGTTTGCCAGTGGTGGTGTTAGATGATCGGTGGTTAGGCCTCATTCGGGTAAAGCAAGAACGTCGTCAATTACCTATTTACGGGACAACCTTGCAAAGCGAGGAATATAGAGACCCACCAGAGCACTACTTCGGCGTACCAGCTGTCGGGGCCCGAAACTCGGATCAGCTTCGAAGTGCATTGATAGACGCGTTTGTGGCGGACGGCCCAACAGTCATTGAGGCCGTGGTAGATGCCGCGCACTATTCGCAAACGGTCTTTGACTGAGAGTGGGAACGAGATAAACTGGGCCTTTATATTTACTTAAGTCAGAGGGAAGATAATGGGATATACCTTGGAACAGTTAGCTGCAGATTGCCGGACTGCAATGGACCTGGATCCGGGCCCCAATGGTCGTTCTGCTGTGCGGGGTTTTGTTAGTCAGGCGTGTATGGATGACACTTTTGTGGAAACCCATTTGGGGCCCAACAATACGACACCGCGGCAAGTTCTTTATGAAGATGACAAACATAAGTTCTGTATTCTTGCCCACGTTTACCAAGGTGCGAAGGGTTCTAATCCCCACGACCATGCGACGAGTTGGGCGATTTATGCTCAAGCTGACGGAGTAACGACAATGACGGATTGGGAAAAGCTTGAGCCCCCGTCTGATGGACGTCCGGGTAAGGTTCGTAAGGTTAAAAGCTATGACCTTAATCGTGGTGACGCATACCTATACAATGAGGGTGATCTTCACTCGCCTTCTCGCAGTGCCACGACCCGTCTTGTCCGAGTGGAGGGTGTTAACCTTGCCGGTATCAAACGTGATGCGTACGTCGCTGTCGATTAAAACCGCACAATTGCGACTTGGGTGGCTTATACATACTTAAAAGGCATTGCGAATTAGTGCGGTGTTAGTTCATGGCGGAACCACCATCAACGGCAAGGACTTGTCCGGTAATAAAGTCGCTTTCGGGGCTTGCAAGAAAAATACAGGCGCCGACGACGTCCTCTGGAACCTGTTCGCGCTTAATAGCTCTTGTGTTAGTTCCTTTCCCTATGTGAGCGCGAATGTCTTCTTGAGCAAGAACATTTTCTGTCATTGTTCCTCCAGGAGCAATAGTGTTTGCACGAATTCCATCCTTACCTAACTCGCGTGCAGCAGAGCGTGTAAATGCGATAACGGCGCCCTTAGAAGTGTCATAGTGCAAAAGATTTTCATATCCCTTCAGGGCACGCCCTGATGAGATATTGATGATCTTACCGTATTGTTGAATTTGCATCTGCGGTATTACTGCTTTTGTGCAGAGAAACATGCCGTTGATGTTGACATCCAAGACACGGTCCCATTCTTTTTTTGAAATTTCAAGGATCGGCTTGTTACCCACGTGAACCCATAGGGCCGCGTTATTAACAAGAATGTCGATCTTTCCGAATGTGTCTACAGTTTTTTTGATCAACTCAGCACAAGCTGTTTCCATCGTAACGTCGGTCTCGACAAAAAGTACGCTGCCCCCTTTTTCTTCAATCTCGGATATTACTTGATCCGCGGGGCTAATATCAGCAATGACAACGTTCGCACCCTCCGCGGTAAACCCTTTCGCGTAAGCAGCGCCGATACCCTGTGATCCGCCGGTAATAATTGCAACCCTATCTTGTAGCCGTCCCATTATCCAGTTTCCCCTATATCCCAAAATGTTCCTCAGCGATCCAACGACCGATACTCGTAAGTCTTTCGTCTTCATCAAACTGAGCTAAAATCTGTACCCCCACCGGAACGTTATCGGTTGTGAGAAGCGGTAAGGACAAGGCCGGCATACCAATAACCGAAGATCCTTCGTTAAATACCGCGCTACCTTGATCCATGCCGATAGGCCCCGGACCCGGTGACGACAGCGTAATAAAACCATCCGCGCGTAAGCTGAGTTGGCGATGTAAATCCCGTGCCCGCGCCCTCCGATTTAATGCCTCTCTATATTCCGCCTGGGTTAGCCCTTCAGCTTCCTTTAGTCCCATCAATAAGCGCGGCGGGACTTTATCGGGATAACGCTCCTTGTATTGAAGCATTGGCCATTGAAATTCGAACCGATATAAGCTACGCCAGAGTTCCGGCATCTCGGCAAACACTTTTTCATAGGCCTCTATGGCAGGGTCGTCGCCACGCCTATAAATCTCTATCCCAGTTTCAGAGAGTGTTTTCACAAAATTTTTGAACGCTTTTTTTGTTGCCTCGTCTGTGTGTTCCCAACCCGCGGTTTCTAACTGGATTAGACGGGCTGGTTTGTGAGGTCTGGGTGGTGAATCCCCGCCAAATAGCCCGGGATGTCCCGGGTCCCCCCCGCCATATTTTGACATATGTCTGGCCATAATCCAGACGTCGGATAGAGACCCTCCGAACACACCAAGGTGATCCATACTATCTGCAGCAGAAAACACGCCTTGTCGATTAATCGCTCCGTAAGTTCCCTTCAAAGCAAATGCACCACAAAAACTTGCTGGACGAATGGTTGAGCCGCGGGCGTGCGTCCCAATCGCTCCCGGTATGCTGCCGCTTCCTACCGCAGCAGCAGTACCCGATGACGAACCGCCGGGCGTTCGGGTGGTGTCGTGGGGGTTACGAGTGCGCGCTGGGTCGCCGCCTCCAAAGGTGATTGTTACGGTCTTACCTAAAATGACAGCGCCGCCCTTACGAAGGGCGTTTACTGAGGCAGCATCTCGAATAGGTTGGTGGCCTTCAAATAATTCGCTTCCAAATTCCGTGGGCATGTCGAAGGTTTCTATGAGGTCTTTGATACCGACTGGCATGCCGTCGAGTAATGATAATGTTCTTGATGCTTTGTAGCGTTGGCTTGCTTGGTCGGCGGCTTCGCGTGCCGCATCAATATTAATAATTTCCCACGCCATAACTTTTTTTTCGATGGCTTCAATTTTCTCCAGGCAACGTTCGAGAAATTTTCGCGGACTGTCAGACCCATCAAAAAAGTTCGATAGGTTGTTATGGAAAGTCATTAAAGAATGTTTTTTAGGATTGTAATTTGGACGGCCCATATTGCCGTTTCCTCCCTTTTATGGCTTTTATTATACCGGCGAAGTATACCGAAACATGCGGTAGATTAACAAATTGGAAGTTAGAGGTATGACAACACTCGAGGGTAAACTCGCGCTGATAACTGGGGCAGGGGGTGGTATGGGCCAAAGTCATGCCGTCTTAATGGCGAAGCGGGGCGCGGACGTAATTATTCATGATATTAAAGATGATGGTGCCGAGGAGACTGCGGATATGGTCCGCGAACAAGGAGGTAAGGCTACCGTCGTCATTGCAGATATTCGCGACATACCGACATTCACATCTGCTATATCGAGTGCTGGCCCAGTCGATATTTTAGTAAATAATGCGGGTGTAGGTGGAGCACGGCGAATGGTTGAAGAAATCACTGAACAGGTTTTCAATCAAATGTTCGAGGTTCACGTGCGGGGCACATTTTTTGCGACACAGACAGTGCTTCCCGCTATGAAGGAGAAAAAAGATGGCAAGATCATTAATGTTTCTTCGATCTATGCGATGGGTGGAAACCAAAATGCGAGTCACTACGCTGCTTCTAAATCCGCGATCTCTGGATTTACAAAGAGTTGGGCTCGCGAATTTGCACCGTGGAATATTAAGGTAAATGCTGTGGCGCCTGGTTTTGTGGTTACTGAAATGACCGAAGCGTCCAACTCGCCCGAAAAGATCGCTGAGCGCGAAAAGCTGATGCCCCTGGGCGAATTTTGCAAGCCAATTGATATATCTTACGCTGTTGCTTGGCTCGCTAGCTCTGAGACAGATCTGATCTCAGGCCAAGTAATTAGCCCTAATAGCGGTGAGGTTATTGTTGGTTATTAATCACAATCGAGTATGTCCTTACATATCGGAAAAGTCGGGTTTTTTCTTTTCCAAAAATGCATTTACACCGTGCTCAAATTCGGGCCCAAAACGGATCTTTTCAAATGTTTGACCCTCCAGTTCCAACCCAACATTTAGGGGTGCGTCTCCTGCTGAGTTTAGTACGCGTTTCACCGATGCAAGTGGAATTTGGGGTCGGCCAGCGAGATCGGAAGATAGTGAATTAATTGCATCATCCAACCCGCCTTGGGGGACTAATTCGCTAATTAGGCCCCAGTTAAAAGCCTCTTGAGCAGAAATTCGGCGGCCGCGCATAATTGTGTTTTTTGCCCTTCCGATCCCAATTATCTGAGCTAAACGGTGGGTGCCCCCGCTGCCCGGCATCGTGCCCAGATTTATCTCGGGTAGTCCGAGTTGGCTGTTTTCTGTGGCTATACGAAAATCACATGAAAGTGCGAGTTCAAAGGCTACGCCAAGAGCAAATTTCTCAATTGCCGCGATCACAGGTTTTCTTGCCCGTTCAGGGGCCGATATATCGGTGGCCATATCGGCCATCCCGTCACGAGGTTCCTTGAGAAACCCAGCGATGTCACCGCCGGAACTAAATACGTTATTCGCCCCCTTTATCACTATTACGCGTATTTCTGGGTCGTCGTCCATCGCTTCAATTAATGCCCGAATTTGGGCCCGATTATGGAAGTGAATAATGTTCATGGGCGGCCTGTCAAAAACAAGCGTCCCTATTCTCTTTGTTTGGTCTTTTTCAATCCTTAAGCCGTCTATGTCCTTTAAAAGAGCCGAACGTTGTTTAGCGTAGTCATTTATTATCATGTCGTTTTACTCATTTTGGTGAGAGCATAATTGAAGTACCGGAACCAGAACGTGAAGTGTTGGCCCTGTCAAGCCGGTCGAATTTAGTGGCTCGGAATGATATTTGCCTTCTGGGCTTGACCGCGGAATGGATTCAAAGTTTGTTGTCAGTGCAACAAGGTCGCGTATTGGTTTGCAATGCGGTCGACGGCAGAACGGTAATCTTTAAATCTGTATACGGCCTATATGACTAATAAGACGAACCTCACTGAGCTATACCGAACGGCAGCTAAATTACGGGATGACGGCTTTGGTCACATCATAACATATAGCCCGAAGGTGTTTATTCCCTTAACAAAGCTTTGTCGCGACGTGTGCCACTACTGCACGTTCTCTCGCCCTCCTGTTAAGGGAAAAAAAGCATACCTTTCTTTAGAAGAGACTTTAACAATCGCGCGGGCGGGAGCCGCGGCAGGATGCACTGAGGCCTTGTTTACGTTGGGTGATAAGCCGGAACTGCGGTACCGAGTTGCCCGCGAGGAACTCTCATCTTTGGGACATGACACAACCATTTCCTACCTTGCCGAAGTTGCTCAAAGTGTCCTTGAGGAGACCGGTCTTTTGCCTCACTTAAACCCTGGAGTTCTTACAAAGCAGGATTTCGAATTATTGCGGCCGGTTTCGGCTTCGATGGGTTTAATGCTTGAAGGAGTATCGCCCAAACTGGCACTCGACGGAGGCCCGCACTTTGGTTCTCCAGATAAAGATCCTGCGGCACGCCTTAAAACCATCAGATTAGCGGGAGAGGCGCGGGTTCCCTTTACGACCGGTATTCTGATTGGTATCGGGGAAACTCGTGACGAACGGATCACAGCATTGAATAAGATTTTTGATCTTCATCAGGAATATGGGCACATCCAGGAGATCATCATACAAAACTTTAAGGCGAAACGTGATACCAAAATGGCCAGTTGGCCAGAACCGGATACTCAAGAACTGTGTTGGACGATTGCCACGGCGCGAAAGATATTCGGATCCACAATGTCTATTCAAGCGCCCCCAAATCTTAGCGGAAGTGAATTCCCGTTGTTGATAAATGCCGGTATTAACGATTACGGCGGTGTTTCTCCTGTCACACCTGATTATGTAAACCCGGAAGCGGCCTGGCCGGAAATTGGGCGTTTACGAAAAGCGACTCTCAGTCAGGGAAAAATATTGGTTCCTCGGCTACCAATATATCCTGACTACATTTTTCATGGAGATTGGGTTTCTACGGAAGTTCGCCCGACCGTAATTGCTGCGATGGATTCCGGTGGGTTGGCTCGTGATGATGAATGGTCTCCGGGCCTGTCGGACCGGTTTCCCACTGCCCCCAATGTTTTGGATGGCACTTTGTGGTCGATTTCGAAAGAATTGTCGCAGGTGGTTGATGGTCGTCGGATGGGTGAGCGACTGGTTTCCGAATTATTTGAGGCTCGTGGGGGTGTTTTTCGGGAAGTTGTGGACTGTGCAGATGGCCTCCGACAAACAAGTGTCGGTGACACCGTAACGTACGCTGTAAATCGTAATATTAATTATACAAACGTATGTGGCTACCGTTGCGGGTTTTGCGCATTTTCTAAGGGCAAATTGAGCGCGAACCTCAGGGGCGCGCCGTATGATTTAGCGCTAAGCGAAATTTCTCGACGCGCTAAAGAAGCATGGGATCGTGGCGCGACCGAAGTTTGCCTGCAGGGAGGTATTCATCCGGACTATACGGGAGATACTTATCTCTCCATTGTGAAGTCTGTTAAGGAAGTCGCGCCGGATATTCATGTTCACGCATTTTCACCTCTTGAAATAAAACAGGGAGCGGCAACCATGGGGTTGCCCGTGAACGAATATTTATCCCGATTACGTGACGTTGGGTTGGGTTCTCTTCCCGGGACGGCCGCGGAGATCCTCGACGATGACGTGCGGGCTGTTCTTTGCCCGGACAAGCTTTCTACTAGCGAATGGTTAACAATAATGAAAAGCGCCCACGATCTCGGTGTAAAAACGACGTCCACGATAATGTATGGTCACCTAGAAAGACCCATTCATCAAGCCCGACATCTTTTACAATTACGAGATTTGCAGGAACGGACCGGAGGATTTACAGAATTTGTCCCATTGCCTTTTGTACACATGGGGGCACCAATTTATCATAAAGGATTAGCCCGTAAGGGTCCTACGGCACGGGAAGCCGTGCTCATGCACGCTATTGCACGTCTTGTTCTCCATCCGCTAATCAACAATATTCAGACCAGTTGGGTAAAACTGGGGACTGATGGAGCAACCGCTTGCCTTTCCGCGGGGGCTAACGATTTAGGCGGTTCGTTGATGAATGAATCTATTTCTCGAGCTGCAGGTGCCACGCACGGACAGGAATTTGCGCCTGCTGATATCAGGGACTTCATATTGGGCCTTGGCCGAAAACCCCGCCAACGTACCACACTTTATGAAGATGCAGACGGCGAGCGGACAATCGCCTCGGACGGTGCGAATAAACTCGTGCCTATTATCCAAACACCTGCCTCAAAATTTGCTCATGGTGGCGTCGTAGGATGAGTAAATCATTACCCAGTATAGCGGTCATCGGGGGGACGGGCGCCGAAGGTTTTGGCCTTGCAACCCGCTGGGTGCGTGCAGGGTACAGGGTTTTGATAGGATCACGATCTGCCGATCGAGCAGCGGAATTTGCGGAGAAAATAGGGGCAGAGGGATCAGACAACCGCGCAGCGGTCTCCCAGTGTGATGTAGCAGTCTTGACTGTCCCGTTCTCCGCGCAGTCTGATACTCTTTTGCCCCTTAAAGAGGCGTTAGGAGGAAAAATACTGGTTGACGTGACTGTTCCTTTGCGCCCGCCCAAGATAATGAGAGTAAAACTGCCGACCGAGGGATCGGCTGCGCAAATCGCTCAGAAAATATTAGGTGATGAGGTTCGCGTTGTGTCCGCTTTCCAAAATGTTTCAGCACACCATTTAAGAGATCCGGACTACGTCATTGATTGCGATGTGTTGGTGACGGGAAATGACCCAGAGGCACGAGCGGTTGTTGTGAAAATTTCCGAAGCAGCGGGCCTGAGAGCATTTGAGGCCGGTCCTTTGGATAACGCGGCGGCGGCTGAGGCTATGACATCTTTGTTGTTGTGGATTAATCGAAAATACAAATCATCTGGCGCAGGAATCAAAATCACGGCGATACCCGGCAACGATTAAAAATTTGGAATAAGACCTTGTCCGTTATCCAAAAAAGGTTAATTGAATAGTGTTTAGTGCGAAGTCAGAAGACAAGCATTGATGGTTCGAGAAGCTAGCGAGTAATAAATCCTTTATGGAGGGAAAGCTGTGGGTCAATACGGTATCAGTCAATCGGTCGCCCGATTTGAAGATCCGACGTTTTTAACCGGACGGGGTGACTTTATTGAGGATTCCCAAGCGCACGGTCAACTACACGCCGTGGTAGTACGCTCGCCCTACGCTCATGCGAAGATTCTAAATATTAATTTAAGCGATGCCTTGTCGGCGCCGGGTGTCGTCGCTGTCTATACAGGGCGTGATTACAAGGACGCGGGCTGGGGGCCTGTGCCCCACATAGGACCCCCGGTAAAGCGACGTGATGGTGCCGATTTAAAGCTCCCCGAATATTGGCCACTAGCCGTAGAGCGCGTGCGAATGGCGGGCGAGGGCGTTGCCTTTGTTGTCGCGGCGTCGCGAGCCGAGGCTCACCTGGCCGTCCGCGGAAGTCGTCGACCGCGGCGT
>CAYPNT010000017.1:0-40142 GCA_964412235.1 uncultured Rhodospirillaceae bacterium | reverse complement strand
CAGGCCGTCGATTAGAATGGCACTAGCGTCAGTATTACTGATCGCGCCAATGATCCCACACATTAATAACTGGTCCCATACAATTTGTTACTTTGGATCGGAGACACCCTTCCCGACCCGACGCCTGTCACGAAAGGATTTTGCTCGTTTCTTTAAATTCCTTTGATTGCCTCTGGCAATAGCCAACGCGTCAGGTTCAACGTCCTTCGTGATAACCGAGCCAGCGCCTACAATTCCGCCCCTCCCAATCTGGACGGGCGCTACAAGCGCGGTGTTGGAGCCGATAAAAGCATTTGCTCCAATATCCGTTTTTTCCTTTGAAAAACCGTCATAGTTACACGTTATAGTTCCAGCGCCGATATTAGCCTCACGACCAACAAATGCATCTCCTACATAGCTTAGGTGATTAATCTTAGCATTTTGTTCTATCAACGCCTCCTTGATTTCAACAAAATTTCCGATTTGAACACCTTCTTTCAACTCCGTTCCAGGACGGAGCCGGGCGAACGGACCGATGATCGCGCCAGATTCAATGTCTGCACCCTCAATATGGCAAAACGCTTTAACGTGAACATAATCACCAATTGATACAGCGGGGCCGAAGAATACATTTGGTTCAAGAACCACGTCGTGCCCGAATTTGGTGTCAGAAGATAGCCAAACAGTTTCGGGATCAATCATGGTAACACCATCATCTAAGGCTTTTGCCCTCAAGCGCGCTTGCATAGCCTTTTCAGCCGCAGCAAGTTGCGCCCGCGTATTGACCCCCATTACTTCACTCGAACTCGTTGCTTCGACTACAGCGCATGACAGACCTGACTTTTTTGCGATATCAACAATATCTGTCAGATAATATTCTCGTTTACTATTATTATTTTTTACCTTCTTAACCAGCGTAAACAGAACGGTGCTGTCGACCACCATGATCCCAGCGTTGCATAAACTGATATTACGTTGCGAGGGTGTAGCGTCCATATGCTCGACGATCCCGTTTAAATTACCATTTGGGTCGGTTAGCAGTCTCCCGTATTCACCGGGGTCATCCGGGCGGAATCCCAAAATAACGATTTCAGGACTGTCAGATCTGCGACGCTCGGCGAGCATTTTATTAACGGTTGAAGCCGTGAGAAGTGGCGTATCGCCATATAGTATTAATACATCACCAGAAAAATCTTCCATCGCGTCAAAAGTCGTCAAGACCGCGTGACCTGTACCTAATCGCTGATTTTGTTCCACAGTGGGTATGGGTGCCACCTGTTCTTCAACCGCTTCCATGTCAGGTCCAATTACGACAATTGTTCTTTCAGAAGCCAACTCCGAAACGGTCTCTAGTAAGTGCGATATCATTGGGCGGTTCGCGATCGGATGGAGAACCTTTGGCCGGTTAGAATGCATCCTGGCCCCCGCGCCGGCGGCGAGGACAATCGCAGCACAAACACTCGTTGTCATTGAGGAACCTCCCTCTCACTATAAACGGCTCTCAATTAGACCCAATTTCGGAACTAATCTATTGCTGCCTGGGAACTTGCCACATTCATCCCCGCTGCACCAAGATATTAAAAACACTATTATTTAACTTTTTCCGGATTTTTTTTTATTAGCGACCGTTTCTTTCCGCCGACGGTGCTGGTAGCTAGATTTAGATGTGCAACAAAGCCACCGAAAGGCGTCTCTAACATAAACCTAATCGGAACTGGGGGTAGGTCAACGAACGGTCTACCCATCCACACCATAGCACTGCGATCTAGAGCCTTCCAATCTGGGTTATCTGTCTTTTTGAAACCAGCAATTCTATTAATCGATACCAGACATTGAACAACTGCGCCGACAAACGGGGTGTAACGGTTTGGCCGGAGAGTCTTGCTGCCTAGTGATTTAGAAATTAAGTCATACCGTCGTCGACCATCAAAGATACGAAACTCGCCATTACAAGATTCATTCCTATGTAGACGTGTGATGAGGTCAATAATCGCGGTCATGAGATCCAGAGTTCCACGGCGCATATTTTCTAACACCGGCTCTCGGTCGCCCGTCCTCGGTTTTGGCTTTATGCGAATAATTTTGACGTCACCGTGCTCAAACTTTAAATGCGTATACCGTTTCTTACCTCTCCAGTTATTTTCCTGGCCAGCGATAAGAGGCTGAACTTTGGTGCCGTCAAAACCTCCTCGTGAATAGGCCGTCATAGCCCAAGGAAAAAGCCAGTCTATCGTTTGGACTGATTTTATTTTGGCCTTGACGTGATAGGTACTAGGTTCAAATTTTACACCCACATCAAGATCTATGACGTGAAAACCACCGACATAGATTTTGTAGACAAGTTCATTCTCCAGTGCAGTTTTCAACTGCTCCGCTTCCGCGGGTCGAAGCACAAACAAAACCGCGACTACCGACAACAAACAAACCCCAAGATTTTTCACCGAATAATCACCGCATAACCAAATACTAATAAACATACGGAAAATGGTTAAAGTGACACGCATTGACAAATGCCTCAACACCCAATTATAAGCGGCGCGCTCATCCGGTTTCCCGGGCGCGTAGCTCAGCGGAAGAGCGCTCGCCTCACACGCGAGAGGTCGCTGGTTCAATCCCAGCCGCGCCCACCATTGTGAAAAAGCTTATTCAGCAAACAAACTATAAAGATTGCTCTTTGCGCATCAGTTTTTCCATTAAGTTACGCGCCTGGATCGTAGGTTGATCCGCATTTACGTCGACACGATTTCGATCTGGTAACGCCGTAAGTATCTTATGCTGAGCTTCCACCATATCGACGTCCTCAAGAAAGGTCTCTCGAATGCCGGAAAGAACCCCGGTTACTCGTTCATCAGTCAGAGAAAAATTCCGTGACGAGACCCAGAAATGATGAGTAGTGTTTACCGTTTCAGGCGTAATGCCATGTGTGTTGAAAACTTTGTACGATGTACAGTCATTACCCTCAAAAATACCACCCTCTAATTCGGCGATACCAGTATCAAACGTAATCAGACCAGCCCGTGGGTAATAAGTCCATGCAACCCAAACGTCAGCATTACCAGTATGCCCTGTTGCGTTAACCATATATGGAGGAGGGTCACTGTCCCTCATTTCCCGAGTATTATGGATCGTCTCTCCTACCCTCTCTACTTTGGGGCTGTGCCTGAGTGAGCCCGCATTACCTAGCGTATCTGGATGGACAAAGCGGGAGTGCGTATTATCTAGTTGAATATCAATAAGGTATTGGTAATTGCTATGAACATAAAACTTATCCGCTACCGCCAACCATTGATCAGATTTGTGCCAAAATGTATCGGGTATCAACGTCAAATCTTTTTTGAGCGGATCACCCATCCAAGCCCACACCCAGCCGTACTTTTCATATAAGGGGTATTTTTTCACCCGCGCGTTAGGGGGAACGCGATCCTGACTAGGAACTTCGATACACTCGCCATCAGGATCAAAAACCAACCCATGATACCCACATTGGATATTATTACCGTGAATTTTTCCCGCGGACAGCGGAGCTTGCCGATGGCAACAGCGGTCTTCAAGCGCAACAGGCAAACCGTCATCCAGTCTCCAGAGTACTAACGGTTCATTTAAAACAACTCTTGCCAACGGTGTATTTGTAACTTCCTCAGAATCCGCAATCACGTACCACGCATTTCTTAAAAACATAATGTCCAACTTACCCCATCTATAGTTTCTTAAATTCCATTTTAATCGACCCTAGTCGTCTAAAGCGACCATTTTCCATCACTACGGTATTACCAGCCCGTATTGCCAGCGTTCCATCAAGCGACGTTGCCCATGGCTTGAGTATCAAGCAATGACCGTCCGCTATTACGTGGCCCTGTCCATCTCCACCTGGTCTTGTGGTCGGGCCATCCATCCCCAGTCCCAAACCATGACCCATAGTTGGCGCGGCTGTAGCTTTATTATCCGCCATGAAATCCACCCAAATCGAAATTAGTTCAGAGTAACTCATGCCAGGATGTGCTGTATCTAATAAGTGATGAAAACAGTTGTTCGACAGCTCGTAGAGCCTATCATATTCAGCTGGGGGCGTTCCCAATGATACAGACTCTATGCTTTGCGCCATATAACCACCATATTTTATTTCGGATTCACAAATTAGAATATCCTTCTGTTCTAGTTTCCTGTTGGAAGGCAGCAAAAATGTTTGGTTTGGCTCCTTACCTACACCGAGCAAAAACATGCCCGGCATTTCGCCCCCTGCCTTGATATGGGCCGATACCATTTCCGCATAGAGATCTTGCTCATTTACGCCGGGAGCTGCGTGTTTGTGAATAGCCTCGCTAATCGCGTCCGCACATTGTTGCGCTTTCGAGATCATCGAAATTTCTTCTGAACTTTTAACCATTCGTATTTGGTGCATCAAATCCGTAGCATTCTCAAACTCTGCAGTGGGTAGTTGTTTTCTGAGCTCTAAGTATTCCCCTTGGGTTAAGGTGCCATCGGGAAACCTGAGCACACCAGAAAGGCCAGCGATACCAATTCGAGATTTTTCAAGTCCTAATTCCTTGACCACCTCGACCATGGCAACCCCCCACTTACCCCCTTGGGTCGCCCGAATTTCCTTTACCCAGTCCTGGGCTTTTTCCCAATACTGTACCCTTCTTGGTTCCCGAATGATTGCAACCGGCAAACCACTAAGAGGAAAAATAACTGCCAGCGCCGTGCCACCACCTCCGACAGAGGTGAGATAACGGGCATCCGCCTGGCACGCGTCCCATTCGCCGGTATTTTGGGGTATTAAAAGGCCGTCAATTCCCTGCTTGGCCATCGACGCCCGTACCGCTTTATAGCGCCTATCGCGCTCTTGGGTAGATAATTGCGGCAGGACTGGTTTCAGCGCCATTACTGTCTCCCTAATAAATATTTGACTCGAATTAATGTTTATAAGTGTCTATTTGAAACTATCACAGTCTAACGGAGTGAAGAGAGAAATGAAGTTTGGAACCTTCCTGGCGCCATTTCACGCCACAAATGAAAACCCAACACTAGCCCTTCGGCGCGACCTGGATCTTATCGCGCAGCTTGACCAGTTAGGCTTTGATGAGGCATGGGTAGGCGAGCATCACTCCGGCGGTATGGAAATAATCGCCTCCCCCGACATCTTTATTGCTGCAGCAGCGGAACGCACCCAACAAATAAAACTTGGAACTGGCGTTATCACCCTGCCCTATCATAATCCCTTTTTGACAGCTGAAAGAATTAATCAGTTGGATCACCAAACCAGGGGGCGTGTAATGTTCGGAGTGGGGGCGGGAGCATTACCGTACGACGCAGAAATGCTTGGCATCGACGTGTCACTAATAAGGGACAAAATGAGGGAGGCTTTGGAAGTTATTATCCCGCTGCTTTCAGGAGAAACGGTCTCGCAAAAAACCGATTGGTTTGAACTGCGAGAGGCTCGGCTGCACCTGAATCCCTATACTCGTCCCCATGTTGAGCTTGCTATCCCGTCAGTCGTTTCGCCCTCGGGTCCCGTTACTGGTGGCAAATACGGTATGGGCTTGTTGTCGACGGCTGCCACGACGACCGCCGCATTTGACGCGCTACCTGCCACATGGGGAATCTATTCCAGAGAATCAAAATTACACGGCCACACACCTGATCGTAAAAAGTGGCGTTTAGTGGGTCCTGTGCACATCGCGGAAACTAGAGAGCAAGCGAGAAAAAATGTAAAATTTGGCCTACAGAAGTGGCTACATTATTTTAAATATGTGGGCCATCTTCCTCTCGCGGCCACTGGTGAGGCGGCAGCGGATGACGATATTGATGCTCTGCTAGAGGCTGGCGTCGCGGTAATCGGCACCCCGGATGATCTCTGCACTCAATTAGAGCGACTAGAGACACAATCGGGCGGGTTCGGGGTATTCCTCGAAATGGCCCATAACTGGGCTGATTTTACCCAAACACTTCGAAGTTATGAATTAATAGCCAGGTACGTTATGCCGCGATTTAGTAACCAACCAAATAGGCAGCAGGAAGCCTATGATTGGGCTATGGAGCAAAAACCTTTGTTGGTTGAAAGGCGGCAAGCTGGGATAGATCGCGAAATTAAAGAACAAAATTTAAATAAAAAGAAGTAGCCGACACCTACCTAGCCCAACAATTATTGTTTTTCGGTCCAAAAAAAACCGATCCTAATCTCGCAGAAAACCCCATTTATCCCAAGCGTCACGGCGAGCGGCTGGCGAAGGCGCATTGACCTTTTGGAAGTTTTCCTTCCAATGAAAGGGACGACAAGCGTTTATGATAGCCCGGCTGTTATACAGTTTGCCCTTTTCGCGATCGCTAGGAGAAATGATAGGGTCGAGAGCCGAAGACCAAGCATTCTTTATAAATTCAATATTAGTTGCAGGGTCGCATCGTGTGCACGTCGCCCAAATTACTTCCTCTAGATTTGATACATCGATGTCCTCATCAACAACTATTACAAACCTCCCAAGGTAGGCGCCTGCGTGACACATTGCGGCTATATGGCCTGCTTGAACAGCGTGACCCGGATAGCGCTGTTTAATGGCCACCGCCAGGAACAGGCGGGACCCACCTACTTCATGCGCCCAAACTTCGGTCACATCGGGTACTCCAGCACGGGATATGTTTTCTTTTAAAACGGCGGAGCGACTTATTGCTCTATAGCGAGCGTATTCATACGGCAGCCTTATATGTGCTGCACCAAGAATAATAGGTTCATCGCGGTGATACACAGCGTCGATATCAACCCATGGCTCCGCTTCCATCGTCCCACCTTGATAGCCTAGCCACTCACCAAAAGGCCCCTCCGGTGCCACATTTCCAGGATTAATAAATCCCTCTATGACGATTTCCGAATTAGCGGGAAAAGGTAAGTCGGTATGTTTTCCCCTAACGCACTCAATCGGGCGACCGCGATAGGCTCCCATCATGTCCAGCTCACAGAGCCCCTCGGGTGCCTCCGTGGATGATGTCAAAAACGATAAAGGGTCACTGCCAACTACGATACAGACAGGCATGGGAATACCTTTTGTCATATACTTATCTCGATGAATCCGGCCATGTTTTCCGGGCGAGATATAGAGAGCAACTCTTCTCTCGTCATGGACCATCACGCGATATGTTCCGCAATTAATCCAGCCGGTCTCTGGATCACGCGTTATAACAAAACATCCGGTGCCAATATACCTCCCGCCATCGTCAGGGTTCCAAAGTGGCGCGGGAAACTTAGTGACGTCAATATGAGACCCTTCCAAAACATTCTCGAATACAGGGCCGTCCGAAACAATCTCATGTGGGATCGGTTTGAGATTTTTTGTATGCGCGTTATAAGCACGGGACAATTCAAGCTTATTGAATGCTTCAGGAAACCCCAGCGTTAAATTCTTCCGGGTACCCGTGAACCAGTTAATAAGGATTCTGTAACCGTTGGGACAGCCTTCAACTTCGTCGAATAACACCGAGGGAGTACCCTCGTCGTGGCACATTACCTCAACTACCTGACCAATGTCTGTATGCCAATTTGCATTGTTTACGACCTTGAGGTCTTTGTTAGCATCGACTATCGCCAGCCAATCCCTAAGGTCCTCATATTGTAACGCACAACCAGTATTGGTTGTGGTCGGGATATCTTTTTGATTCAATTCTGTCATGTTTCTGAGGTAAGTATAGCTAAAGAAAGCCTATAGGCGAAACACCGATACCGCGAATGTACAAAGGAGCAATTTTAACAGAGAGTGTTTCCAAATGGATGTCGCTTAATTTCTATTTCTAAATGTTTTAGCGATTAGGAAGAAGTTGTTGTTGAAAGTAGATGATCAATGGGCGAATTCGCTGTCGGGCAATCAGTAAAACGATCGGAAGACCCCAGGTTATTGATAGGTCATGGGGAATTTCTGGATGACGTTAACCTTCGGCATCAAGCTTGGGGATATGTTTTGCGTTCTCCTCACGCCAACGCAAAAATTCTCGGGATTAACACGCGCGATGCAATCGAGGCGCCGGGCGTTCTCCGTGTACTCACGGGTGCAGATTGGTCGTTAGAAAAATACGGAAGCCTCCCCTGCGAAGACACTCATAAGACCAAACCGGACGGTTCACCAATGTATCACGCACCTTATCCTGCGTTGGTAGATGATCAGGTAAAACATGTGGGTGATCACGTCGCATTTATTGTTGCCGAGACGCAATCGCAAGCCAGAGATGCAGCTGAACTGATTCAGGTGAACTATGAACCTTTACCGTCAATAACGAACCTTGAAGAAGCTGTTGGAATTGGGGCGCCCCTTGTCTGGCCGGATTGCCCAAATAATAAAAGCTTTTTCGAAGAGAAAGGAGACCCTGACGCGGTAGAGGACGCTTTCAAAAAAGCCGATCGGATAATTTATGAAAAGCTTGTTATTAACCGTGTTACTGCTGTTGCGATCGAACCACGCGGTTGTATAGGCGATTATGATAAAAAGCAGGATCGATACACACTATACACAGGACTTCAAAACCCGCACCCGTTACGGCATCAAATTACGCGTCAGGTATTCAATATACCTGAAACCCACCTTCGAATAATACCCGGAGATGTTGGGGGAAGCTTTGGCATGCGCGGTGGCACTTATAGTGAGCTTGTCCTTGTTTTGTGGGCGTCGCGTCTCGTCGGCAGGCCGGTAAAGTGGTGTAGTAGTCGGGAAGAGGGATTCTTGTCTGATACTCATGGCCGGGACAATATTAGCGACGTCTGGCTAGCAATTAACCACCAAGGGCGGTTTCTCGGGTTACGGGTAAAAACACTCGCGAATATGGGAGCTTACCTTGCCATTAGGGGTCCGAGACCCCCGACCAATAATTTGGGAACCGTTGCTGGGGTATATCAAACGCCTGCAGTTCATGTTGCAGTAACCGGGGTGTATACCAACACTTGCCCAACAAATCCCTATCGCGGTTCAGGGGCGCCAGAAGCGGCCTACGTAGGAGAACGGTTAATCGATATGGCAGCAAGCGCCTTGTCAATGGATCCCGCCATAATTCGGGCCAAAAATACCGTCACGCCCGCTCAAATGCCTTGGACTAACGCTCTTGGCTTCACGTATGATTGCGGCGACTTTCAAGGCAATATGGACGAAGCCCTTAAAACAGCATGCTATGATACATTCGAAGAACGGCGCCAAAAATCGAAAGACAAGGCGTTGCTCAGAGGTATCGGTATCTCGAATACGGTAAAGAAAACATCCTCTCCGTTTCCCGAGTCCAGCAGTATCCGGTTCGATCCTTCTGGCACGGTAACACTAATGATGGGAACAATAAGTCACGGTCAAGGGCACGAAACAATTTTCAAACAAATTGCTTGTGACCAATTGGGTATAGACCCGGACACTATTCGCTACGTTCAGGGTGACACGGACATAATCAGTTATGGACGAGGAACATTTAATTCGCGATCGACATCGATCGGTGGGTCTGCAGTCGCCCTTGCCTGTCGCAAAACATTGGAGAAAGGACTGAAGATTGCATCTCATATTTTAGAGGTGGCAGAACCTGATATTGAATTTGCAGGGGGCACGTTTGTTGTTCGTGGGACAGACCGCGCCATTAGTCTCCAGGACGTCGCCATCACATCGTTTAATCCGGCAGCTCTTCCCCGGGGAATGGAACCAGGTCTAACAGAGACCGGTACTTTCGCGCCAGAATATTGGAATTGGCCAACAGGTGTTCAAGTTTGCGAGTTAGAAATTGATCCGGAAACGGGCGCTATCCAGCTTTTGAACTTTGTTTGTGTTGACGACGTTGGTACCGTAATAAACCCACTACTTTTAAAAGCGCAAATGCACGGCGGTATTCTGCAAGGTATAGGCCAAGCGGTAGCGGAAAACATCGTATACAACCAGGATGGGCAGCTTATTACGGCCTCGCTTATGGATTACTGCCTGCCGCGCGCGGATGATATATGCAATATGGAAATTATCAGCGCACCTATCCCAACGGCATCCAATTTAATAGGCGCAAAAGGTGGCGGTGAATCCGGTCCAACAGGTGCCCTGCCAGCCACAATCAACGCTGTTGTGGACGCGCTCAAACCCCTCGGAATAACACATATCAACATGCCAGCCACCCCCGTCAAAATTTGGGAAGCAATACAAAGTGTGAAAGCCGGTTAACGCGACCGAAAACCGGCGTTCATCCTATTTTCTAAAAACACTGTTTGGGAAGCCAAACAGAGAAAATGTAGTACTAGTTAGCCCACTACTATAGAGGTCGTTACTCTATGTTGAAAATTCTCAGTTTGGGTGCACACGTTCACCATGTGATGTGATATCTAGTCCCTCTAGTTCATCTTCATCACTTACACGTAAGCCAATTGTAGCCTGGATAACTTTTACCAGTAACCACGTGACCACAAAAGTCCACACAACAACGGCGATGAGCCCAATTAATTGCACACCAAATTGCTGGCCCATGGTAACTCCCTCGGCAAGCCCCATCCCACCAAGCGTTTTGGAACCAAAAAAAGCAGTAAGTAGAATCCCCAAAGCTCCACCAACACCATGCACAGCAAATACGTCAAGGGAATCATCTATGTTAAGCTTTTCTTTAATAAAGCCGACACACCAATAGCATATGACACCTGCTAAAAAGCCAAACACTAGGGCACCAACAGGCCCAACAAAGCCCGAACCCGGAGTAATTGTCGCTAGACCTGCCACCATGCCGGTGACGATGCCAACCAGGCTTGGTTTCCCGTGCTTTACCCATTCTATACCCATCCAAACGATCGATGCCGTCGCGGCAGATATATGGGTCACAGCCATCGCCATGCCAGCCGAACCGTCGGCTGCCAGTGCTGACCCGGCGTTGAAGCCAAACCAGCCAACCCAAAGCATCGCCGCACCTATCATTGTTAACCCTGGATGATGAGGCGGTGTTATTTCACGGGGGAAACCCCTGCGCGATCCAAGCGCTTTCGCGATGACAAGAGCTGAAACACCCGCGGTTAGGTGAACAACAAGCCCTCCGGCAAAATCTAATACACCTCTCTCTGCAAGCCACCCGCCGCCCCAGATCCAATGGCAAACAGGTGCATACACAACAATTATCCAAATAGCACTAAACCATAATACAGCGCTGAATTTTATTCTCTCAACAAAGGCACCCACAATCAGTGCCGGGGTAATAATAGCGAAGGTCATTTGAAACATAAAAAATACACTTTCTGGAATGCTCCCAGACAGCGACCCACTGCTGATACCAGCTAAAAACGCCTTGCCTAACCCACCAACCCAGGCATTTACCTGGCCACCATCTCCAAACGCTAAGCTATACCCAATAATTAGCCAAAGAACTGACATTAAACACGCTATTGCAAAACACTGCATTAAAACTGATAACAAGTTATGGGCTTTGACTAAACCACCATAAAAAAGTGCTAGGCCAGGCAGGGTCATAAATAACACTAACGCCGTGGATGTTAACAACCACGCAGTGTCACCATCACGCAACGAAACGGCCTGCGCACATGCTTCAAATGGCACTATCGCGGAAGCAAATATAATAAAAATTGCCGACATAAACTTTCCACTACGCAATTGTGTTCTTACGTTTATCATTTTTGATTTTCCTTAGCCCAAACATTGTAATCCCTCATAAGCATGCAATATACATGCCAACTGGAAGGTAATTATTTTTCGCTTTATTATCAATGCATTAGATCCTCAAATTCCAAATATGAGATACGACAACCGCTAAATCGCTCATTTATTAGGCAAAAGTGCTTGTTCGACGTAATTTTGAGCAAATTAAATCAAAACCTGAAGATGAAACGCTGTTAAGAATATCATATAGTGAGATCAAGGGGTGTGTCCCACTATACAAAAAGCTAGATAAGCGCCTTTAAATCAGATGGAGGACCCTACGTATGATTATAGATTGCCATGGTCACTACACCACGGAACCCGAACAGTTAACCGAATATCGCAAGAACGAACTCGCTGGTGTTAGCGCAGATGCCTCCTACAAACCGTCGCCCGCAAAGCTAGATATAACCGACGATCAAATACGTGAACGCCTTGAACCAGCTCAACTTACGCTGCAAAGAGAACGCGGCACCGATTTAACAATCTTCTCGCCGCGTGCTGTAGGCATGGGCCATCACTTAGGCACCGAGAAAACTGGATACTATTGGGCTGAAATCTGCAATAACATGGTGCGTCGCGTGTGCGACCTGTACCCGGAAAACTTCGTACCGGTTTGTCAATTGCCCCAATACCCTGGAGTGGAACCAAAAAATTGTATCGCCGAACTAGAACGTTGCGTCAACGAAATGGGCTTTATTGGATGTAATATAAACCCGGACCCATCAGGCGCCATGTGGACGGATCCGCCAATTACCGACGACTGGTGGTATCCCCTTTGGGAAAAACTTTGTGATCTCAATGTTCCGGCGATGTTGCACGTATCAGGTTCTTGCAACCCTAACTTTCATCATACCGGCGCTCACTATATAGCGGGTGACACAACGGTATTCATGCAACTAATTTTAGGTGACTTATTCAAAGATTTTCCAACTTTAAAATTTATTATACCTCACGGAGGTGGTGCTGTTCCGTTTCATTGGGGTCGCTACCGTGGGCTCGCACAGGATATGGGTAAACCCACGTTAGATGAACACCTACTTGGCAATGTTTTCTTCGACACATGCGTCTATCACCAACCCGGGATTGACTGCATGACGAAAGTTATTCCAACAAAAAACATATTATTTGCTTCAGAAATGGTTGGCGCAGTTCGTGGTATTGACCCCGAAACTGGACATAATTACGACGATACGAAACGTTATATCGATGCCACCCCAAACCTCACCGACCCCGAAAAACGCATGGTTTTTAGTGAAAACACGCTACGAGTTTTTCCGCGGTTAAAGCATTTGCAAAAGTAATAGTAATTTGGTCATACAGTGGTTCGAATTTTACCTTCCTCCGCTACCATTGCCTCTCGACACGCGTCCACATAATTTTTGCCAGCCTCTAAGACGACGGAAATAGATCTCACTTTCATATGTTCAACGGTACGACCCGGTGGCATTACCCCTTTATCCATGAGTTCTGTTGCCGCCTTTCGCAAACGGTTTCTCGTCATAACTATGCCGTAGTCTGTTTGAACAAGATTCTCTCGTGTGCGATCAATTATTGGGCCCATGGATTCTTGGAGACTACCGTCCTGCATCCCGAAACCCGCTATACCCGAATACGTTTCTCCGCGCTTCTGCGCGTCTCGGTCCATTAAATAGTCGTTTTCCTTGTTTTGGACGGGCCGGAAGGTCCCTGGAATCACAGCTGCATGAACACCTTTCCCATCGACACAAGCTTGTCGTTCCTCGGCAGTTAATGCACGATTTGGATGATAGTCATAACTCCAAGTCCAACAGTTCTCATCATTTATTGGCACCCAAAAATGTCCGTGCTGTGGATGATCTGCGCGAGGTGGGATCATCGTAAAACAAGGCATTACCCATTGGGTAACTCGCCAATAATGCCGTCCCTCCTCCGCATTCCTTCGAACTCCAATGTATAAGCCCCCCTCAGACGTGGAGACATCAAATACAGGTTTTAGGTCGCCCAAATTATAATTATTGGCTTTAGCACCTTTAAAGAGTGGGTCACGCTCTAGCTCCTGGGCGTGAAGGAATGACACATGGCTCGAATCTATCCCACCCTCCAAAGCTTGAAGCCAATTGCACTCTTGCAAGCGCTTCGTCGTGACGGTCTGCTCGGGTCCTACTGTAGCAAATTCCCAAGCTGGTTCCGGGGGACGGTTTTCAGGGTTTCCCATATGCGTCCACAGGACGTCTCCGACTTTAATAAGCGGATAGCCCTGGAGCTTTATCGAGTCACGAAACTCACTATCTACAGGTTCAGAGGGAATTTCGACACACTGTCCGGTAACATCAAATTTCCACCCGTGATAAGGGCAGCGGAGACCACAATCCTCACTGCGACCAAACCACAATGACACCCTTCGGTGAGCGCAGAATTCCTCTATCAAACCATAACGCCCATCGGTATCACGAAAGGCGATCATTTTTTCGCCCAGCAGTTCCACACGAACGGGGGCACAATCGTTCTCGGGAAGCTCACTAACCAAAAGAGCTGGGATCCAGTACTGGCGAAACAACTCACCCATCGCCGTACCCGCGTCGGTTTGTGTTAAAAGATCATTTACCTCGCTTCGAAGCATGCTTCTTCTCCAGCTTTACGCCACTCTCTAGTGATATTACTAATCTCTATAACCTTCGTTGGTTCTGTCACCAAATAGTCTGTTATAATAAAAACATCAACAAAGGTCATCCAGACCACAAAGTCCGCAGGGAACACTCAACGCCAACATCCCAGCAAGGGACAGAAGAGATGCCATTAATTGAAGTTGACGGACTAAAAACACATTATGAGGTTCTTGGAGACGGTCCACCAATACTGATGTGTTCACCTGGTGGGTTCGATGCGCGGATCGAGCAGTGGACCGATTTGGGGGTCTACAAGCGCATAAAGCTACTTGAACACCTACCCAAACAATACAAATGCATCTTATTCGACCGCCGCGAAAATGGTCGGTCGGACGGTAGGGTTGAACAGATCACGTGGACCCATTATGCACAGCAGGCTGCGGGGCTTTTAGATCACCTTAAGATAGACCAGGCCCATATATTAGGTGGGTGTATGGGATGCTCGGTCGTTGTAGCATTTGGGGTGCTCTTTCCAGACCGCACACTATCGATGATATTATACTGGCCAGTTGGGGGCGTAAAATACCGATTGAACAGCCACAACCGTTTTATTCAGCATATCGAATATGTCAGAGCAGTTGGCCTAGAGGGTGTTATAGGCCTAGTTCGAAGTCACAATAAAAATTTTTCTGCAGACCCGAGAGGCGGTCCTTGGGGTCAAACCATCCGCAACTCTCATGAGTTTGCGGACCAATACGCATCACTCAATCAATCGGATTACATAACTCTCATCACCAGTATGTTCCAAGGACTTATTGATCGCGACACCTCGCCAGGAGCCAATCCTGAGGATCTCATGAAGATAGAGACCGCCAGCCTAATTATTCCAGGAGACGATGACTTTCACGCAAAATCGGCGGCGCGTTATTTGCACGAATGTCTACCAAACTCCCAATATTGGGATATACCAACGACGGAGCAGAACGAGGATACTGTTCCTAGCCGCATAATTGATTTTCTCGATCCAAGCGCGTGACAAAAAACGGTTATTTAACCTAGGACATCTAAAGTCTGAGACGCAAAAAGCTCCTCTATTGGAATTTTCGCAGGTATGATCTTTTGCGTTACTACATGATCGATAAGACCCTCCAACGTGTGTCGGTTGGCTTCCACCCCATACGGCAGAGGATCATCCATTACCTCCAAAGCCGCGAGATGGACCTTGTCAACACGGGAAAGATCGGAAATGTTACCGGCCTGCAGTTTACGTACATAGATTTGTTTTGATCTTGCGAAGGCATCGAAAACTTGTAATGCAACGTCGGGACAATTTTTTATAATGTCATTACGGATCACGACGCAGTGATTAATGGGATACAGCCTTCTGCTCCTTAGGGCGGAAAGGGCCGCCTCAAATGGGTCATCGATCATCGTTTCGACATTTGGGTGGTCAATCTTTGCTCCAACGGCTGCTATAAGATCTCCAGAAACAAGCTGTCCTTCCAAGTCACTGTTATCCATAGGTTGGACATTTGCCGGGCCCTCGTAGGCATCCACATGTTCGTCCCCCGACGGCGCCCAGGTCACCGTAGAGAGGTCCACACCATATTCTTCCTGAATAATAGACCTAGCCCAAACCCCCGTGGTAACAGTGTAGCCCCGGTTCACGCCCACCCGTTTTCCCGACAATTCCGACGGTGACGACAGCCCCGAAGGCACGTGATGGATAATAGCATCGTGATGGAAGTCACGAACGAGAAACACGGGAATTGCTGTGAATTCGACGCCGTGCGCCTTTGCGCAAATATAAGTAGTCAACGCCATTTCACAGACATCGTAAGCCAACTCCCGCACCATCCGCCGAAAACCGTGAACGAGTACGGGGATTTCTTCAAACTCAAGATCGAAATCTGGCAATGTTATGTCACCCTCTTTCAAAGAAACGTTATTCCCTTGAGTACGAGAGACCGATTTAAGTTTAATCTTACTCATCGTCAAAACATCCTTTTTCCCTAATTAACAGCAATCGGCATCTCCATTGTCTTCTAGTGACGGAAGCAGCCAAGAAAGTGGCAAGTCGGTATCTGTCACGTCGGCAACGGGCAAGAAAACCTTTAGGCGATATCTCTTTTCGTCTTTCCAAAAGACAATATTTGTCTCCTCCTCGGGAAACCCGGGGACCCTTCCCGGGTCTTGAGATACGAGAACAATCTTCTTCTCTGGGACGCTATATCTCCGCCTAATGAGATCCTCAACCCTGGAAATGTCGTAAAGCGTGTCTTTGGTGGGCCCGAGCCGTCGAAACACCTATCTTATCCCTCCGCTTGCCCGCCAGAATCTATACTATTTGAAGCGATTGCATAAACTTATATTTTGGATACCTTAACGTCATCCTTGTCCGAAATTTGGCGCTTTGGTAAGTCTTGGTCTATCAAATTACAGGAGTAACAAGAGTGGCTGAAAAAGTGCAAGCAGCTGTCCGAACCGCACCGCAAACAACGGAATTTCGGGAATACAATATGCCTGAAATTCCCGACGAGGCAGCCCTCCTCAAAGTCGAAGTCGCGGGAATTTGTGGAACGGATGTCAAATTCTACTCTAAACCGCCCTTTGAGGGGCCAGTAATAATGGGTCACGAAAATATTGGCCATATTGCAAAGGCCGGAAAGATTTTTCAAGAACGACGCGGCTTGAAAGAGGGTGACCTCGTGTTTGCAGAACATTATGTGGGCTGCATGAATTGCGAGCACTGCCACCGGGGCGATTACCGCCTTTGCATGTTTACAGACTGGCGCAAGTATCCAGACGGTCTCAGATTTGGGTACACATTGGCAGAACGTGCTCCCCACCTGTTCGGCGGATTTGCGGAATATATGTACTTGCCTTGGAACTCAATTCTTCACAAGGTACCAGATGGTCTTTCTGCTGAGTTAGCTGGCGTTGTGACACCAATGGCGAATGGAATTCAGTGGGCGTTGTTTGACTGTGATGTCGGTTATAACAGCCGAGTATTAATACAAGGGCCAGGGCAGCAAGGCCTGAGCCAGGTCGTTGCCTGCAAGCAAGCTGGGGCATCCTTGATCATTATCACGGGGACGTCCAAGGATAAAAAACGGCTGAGTGTTGCGGAGAAACTTGGCGCGGATTACGCGATTAATGTGGATGACGAAGACCCGTTGGAGCGCATAAACCAAATAACCGCAAGCGAGGGCGTAGACGTCTCGCTGGACTGCACTGCGGGTGCCGGGACAATACCGGTGCTATTGGGCATTGAGGCTTTAAAACGCAAAGGCGGAACAATTTTAATCCAAGGAGAAGTTTCCGACTTTCCTAATTTTCCTTTGGGTAAAATCGCAAACAAATACATTACGATCAAAGCAGCGCGGGGCCATAACTTTGAAAGCTGCGAACTTGCACTAAAACAGCTTAACTCTGACCGGTTCAATCTTGAACTAATTACAACGCACCGCTTCCCCCTCAAGGACACACACCAAGCAATAAATGCCGTTGGGGCCGCGGAGGACGTCATCCACGTGTCACTGATGCCTTGGATGTAAGCTTGGTAGACCTAGCCGGCAGACGTGACACTCAGATCCCCGTTACAGTAATTACGGGCTTTCTGGGGGCCGGAAAGACTACCCTCCTTCAAAGAATTTTAAACGAAGGAACTAACCGTAATTATGCGGTGATTGTTAATGAATACGGAGACATCGGGATTGACGGTGACCTTATAGATACAGGTGAAGAAGAACTCATAGAACTGAGTAGCGGGTGTATTTGTTGCGTCGTTCGCGGTGATCTTATTCGCAGTATAAGATCGCTGCTTTCAGAACGACCAAATCTTGAGGGCATAATTATAGAGACAACGGGGCTTGCCAATCCCAGCCCGGTTATTCAGACGATGACCGTCGACCAAATCATAGGAACGCAATGCAAGTTAGATTCAGTAATTTGTGTTGTGGACGCTATCCACATACTGCAGCAATTGTCTGAAAGTCGAGACGCGGCTGATCAAATCGCCTTTAGCGACAACATCATTCTAAACAAAGTGGCGGAAACACAAGCAGGTTTATCCGAGATCCAGGAGGCGTTGCGCAACATCAACCCAATTGCGCCAATTACGGAAACAAACCGTTCTAACGTTTCTCCGAAGAAACTTTTATCCACGAATAGTTTTGAACTTTCGCGAATTGAAACACAGGTCGCCCGGGCCTCGGACAGAGGCATGCACAACCACATAGAGGATACCGGCATTACGAGCGTATCCCTTACCTGCAAGACTCCATTAAACGAACAAAAGATCGAAAGCTGGCTAGAAAACCTATTAAATCGCAGAGGTGCGGATGTCTTGCGCACAAAAGGAATTTTATCCATAGCCGGAAATCAGCAGAAACTGGCAATACAGTCCGTAAATATGATGCTCGAAGGAGCATTTATCGGAAAGTGGAAAAAAGACGACCGTATATCACGTATCATCATGATAGGTCGGAAGCTTGACGCTAAGGAATTAGACAATGGCTTTCAAAGCTGCCAGCAATGTAATGAAGCCTAAGTCCAGACACCACCGGTAAATTAATAAAGGGACACAAAATGACGAGAATTCCAGTACTGGATAGAGAAGGCATGGACCCAAAACAACGGGCCACACACGACCAAATCACGAAAAACAATTCACGGGTGGGTTACGGGCCAGCAATCGGCTATGCATATTCTTCGGAAGTTTGGCGCCTCCACAATGAGTCTAGCACCCACCTCCTTAATTGTGCGCTCACCCCCGCGCAAGTCCGTATCATTTCGCTGATGACAGTACGGCATTGGAATGCAGCTTACCCGTGGAGCGCTCAGGCAAAGACCGCCCTCAACGTGGGTCTTGAACCAGATGCAATAGAAGCTATCAATGCGGGCCAAGAACCTAAATTTAATGACCCAGAAAACGCGGCAGTATACTCGACAGCAAAAGAGTTATTGGGTTCTGGGACCTTGTCCCACGAGGCTTTTAATTCTGCTCAGACAGTTCTGGGTTACAGGTGTCTCGTGGAAGTAGTCGCCGCAATTGGTCACTTTTGCACGACTGCACTGATGGCAAACGTAGTGGGCGCAGAACCACCAATCGACGCACCATCACATCTAATAGTCCAAACTAACGGATAAACAGATTATCAATTTGAAATGGGCGTACCGTCATGGTGCAAATAGTTTTCCCAGACATGTCGCGCCTTAAAACCCAATACAGACTGTGCTCGATTACTGTCTAGCCCGCTCCAACGTCCCGTCATCCCAGGTTTAATCCGTGTTCCGGGTAGATAGCGCTGAACAAGTTCAGTTGTAGGTTCCAGATAACGGCTTTTATGCGCGGCGATGTTGAAGACCTCGTGGCCTTGTAAGTCAGCTTCGATGGCTAATTTTATTGCTAACCCCGCATCTCGAACGTCGACATAGCTCCAAAACGTTCCCATTTTTGCGCTTGGGTTTACCCACCGATCAGGCAGAGAAAGGAACCCAGGGTCAAAATTTATTCCGCTAAACCGCAAACTCACCGCTGAGAATTTTTTCTGAGCCACAAACGATGTGACAAGCCGTTCGCCAAAGACCTTTGACATTGCATATGGATCTTTAGGTATACACGGGTGGTCTTCATCCAACGGCAGATAATCGGGAGACCACATCGCAGGAGCATACAAAAACCCATACGCCGCGACACTCGAACCCATGACGACTCGGCGAACATTAGTCTCAGCGGCAGCTTTGAGAACATTATAACTCGCGATCACATTGTTGCGGAGAATTTCTGCTTCCGCAGCCATATCGGGGGACTGGTAGGCTGCCAAATGAATTACCGTGTCGGCGTCACTAAGAATGTCACAGAGCTCCCCGAGCTGCGACAAGTCACATTTCCAGAAGTCACAGTATTTTCTAGGAGGTTCCACTATATCAATGTTTAGGACGCTGTATCCGGAGGCCTGGAGGTCTTTTATGGTATGGGACCCCAGATTACCGCTACCACCTGTGACAATTACAACCCTTCCAGTCATCGCACCGAAATATTACGGTTTTTCATCTAACCTGCCGCAATCCTACGAACGATTCTAACCTGACGAGGCCATCCACATTTTCTTCTAAATATAAGCCTTTGGGGTCTTCTCCGGCGGCATTACGCTTTATAGCGTCTCGAACTAAGTTCCGCAGCTTAATCACTCCACGATCGGACGTGACCAGGTGCTCGTCTCTCTGTCCCAAGAGCTTTTGGGTCCCCTGGGTAACTATATCTTCCTTACGCACATTTCCTCGAAATGGCATTAGGGGACGCTTGTCATAAGGTTTTCGCTCATCTGTCGGTTCTTCTTTTCGCCGCATATCAGCCAATTTTTCAAAGAACTGGGGGTCGTCACCAACGTAATAATCGACTGTGAACATCATAAAACTGTGATCATCTTTTGGTGTAAGGAACATAAAATGTTCATAATCCGCCTTATCTTCCAGACCTTTTTCGGGATCTACCTTGGCGTGGACCAGATCCGTATCGCCAATTTGCAAAATGCTGGGAAAACCAAGGCTCATTTCGTCAACGAACTCTGCACCTTGTTCAGGCATTTCCTTAGACATCACGATTTTTATCCCATATTGCATTTCTACCACGTCAAATTTAGGAGGATCCGCGCGGCTAAAAAATTTGTTACCCCACGTCTGGTCCCCATACGCACTTTCTCCGTGCAATATCCAAACGTGACACGGATCAGCGCTATTTTCGTAGAAATTAAACCAATTATAGTCAAAGTGACGGACCGGCTCTATGAACCGCATGCCACCATGATCAACCAGCGGCGAGTAATTTGGCAAGGGAGGCGGGTTTGAAGGTTCTGGACCCATATAAGCAAAAATCAATCCACCGAGTTCACGAACAGGATAGGAAATTTGTTTCACCTTTCCTGAAAACACTCGCCCAGACTCTTCGGACGGCTGCTCTAGGCACTTACCGGAAACATTAAAAAGCCAACCATGATAGGGACACCTTATACCGGCACGCTCAATGTCACCGTATTCGAGTGAAGCACCCCGATGCGCGCAATGCTGACCAAGTAGTCCTATCTCCCCTTTTCCATCCCGAAATAAAACCAAATCTTCCCCGAGCACGCGCACCGCTTGTGGTATATCATGCAGATCGCGAACGGTACCCACAGCCATCCAGTAACGACGAAGCCATTTTCCAGCGAGAGTTTCGGCACCGACATGGGGCACGTCAGCATTAGTAATTTGTTTTTTGGTCACGCGAGAACCCCTACATCACGATACACCGAACGCATTTCTGAAATAGCCGTGTCTGGAATAGGCTCGGTCTTCCAACGCGGAAAGCGTTTTACAGAAAGGCCCCGAATCCGGAATGTCTCAGCTATCGTCCCACGGCCATACCTTTTCTGTGTCGAAATAAACACCTGCGTTATCTTATTCACTTTCGCCTGCAGTTCCGCTGCCGCTGCATACTCCTTCGAAAAGATTGCTTGATATAGAGCCACACACAACTCGGGAACCGAACTGGTTGGTGGGTTTATTATGCCTGAAACACCAAACGGCACCAAACCAAATATATCCGCGTTGCCCGTAAAAACTGAAACATCTTTTGGCAATAACTTTACGTAGTCTGCCATGGCACCGGCACCGTAGGCCACCTTGATACCTCGAATGGTTGGAACCTCTCTCTTTAGTTCCAGTGCAAATTGTGGGGAAATGGTTAGACCGCAATATTTTGGATTCTCATAAATATAAATGGGTAGAGAGCAGCCTTCCGACACCTTCCGATAATGCTCAAGAATAGCTGTGTTTGGAACATCACAATAGTAATACGGTGGAATTATTCCGATGGCGCTCGCTCCGCACTCCTCCGCGTGTTGCGCGAGTTCAATAGTTGTCGGTGTGTCCGCCGTACCTACGTGAATAATAACCGGGATAACGCCCGACGAACGCTTTATAACGACCTCTGCAACCTGTTTGCGTTCGCTGGTCGAGAGTGCGGGTCCTTGTCCAGAGGAGCCCAGCGCGAACAACCCTTGGACACGAGCACTAAGATAGAAATCAACCAACTCTCCAAGCAAAACTTCGTCAATTGAACCATCTTCCAGAAATGGGGTTATTATTGGTATCAAAACCCCCTTATACATTGGTGGTATCCTTCTCCGGTTTCGCCTTTTTCTTTTTGTCCCGATTAATCTATACCAAATGACAAAACAACGCATCTAATGTGGTCTGGATCACACTAAATGGAGGTACATACAAGTTTGGACGATTGCCAAGAACAATTTTCTATTGGCTCTTCGCCCTCACGCAAAGAAGACGTTCGATTTCTCGTGGGTAAAGGCGAGTATATAGCCGACACGGTGATTGACGGGGAAACCCGGTGTGTCTTTGTACGCTCCACAATCGCACACGGTAAAATATCCAGGATTGATATCGACACCGCTAAAAACATGGTCGGTGTGTACGCTATTTACACTGGCAAACACCTCGAAACTGACAAACTAGGTGGTATCCCCTGGGAAGTCCGCCCCCCCACTTCTTTTCCAGATTCTCAGAAAACACCGCTCCTCGGGGATCCCACAATCGCCGTGCCCCAACCGTTGATGGCCCGGGATCGCGTTCGTTACGTCGGCGAGATCGTCGCAATGGTGATAGCGAAAACTATAGAAGCAGCACGTGACGCGGCGGAACTAGTCAGAGTGACGTATGACGAGATACCAGCCTCAGTATCCATTGAAGATGCCGTCGCGCCTAACGCAGAACCAATTTGGCGTGAATTCCCAAATAACGTCGCATTCAAATTGAAACATGGTGATGCCGACAAAACCGATAAAGCTTTCTCGACTGCGCACCATATTTCTGCACTTCGCGTGATTAACCAGCGCATACTGGGAAACCCAATTGAGACCCGAGGCGCAATAGCGTACTACGACCCAGAAACATCCAGATATACGCTTCACACCCCTGCAGGAAAGCCACACCCTATAAGGAATACGCTCGCCGATTATATCTTTAAGGTTCCGAGACAGAAGATAAGGGTATTGACGGGGGACATTGGCGGTGGCTTCGGCGCCAAAAACGTGCTGTATCCGGAACAGTGCCTGGTATTGTGGGCGTCAACGAAGATTGGATTTCCGGTAAAGTGGATCCAAGACCGGATTGAAGCCGCGCAAAGCGATATGCAGGCCCGTGATCAGTCGCAGTTGGTTGAACTCGCACTTGATGAAGAACACCGATTTACTGGGCTGCGGGTGAGAGCTAAAGGAAATTTAGGTGCTTACCTGGCTCCACGCGGCGTCAACCCGCCGACCTTACACAGGCTGATTTTACCGAGTGTCTATCACATCCCTACAATGGACCTGGAGGTGGAAGGCATATACTCGAACACCACCCCTACCTGCTCCACCCGCGGCGCAGGGGCACCCGAAGCCATCTTCATGCTAGAAAGAGTAATAGATACCGCTGCGTATGAACTGGACGTCAATCCAATAGAACTTCGGAAACTCAACGCGATACGGAGCAAATCCTTACCCTATAAAACAGCATTTCAACTAGAATACGACACGGGCCAGTTTGGTGACAATATGGATGCCGCGCTGCGGTTGATAAATTGGGAAGGTTTTCCTTTACGCCGCAAAGTAGCAAAAGAAAACGGAATGCTGCGTGGTTTTGGGTTGGCGAACTTACTGGAGGTACATGGTGCGGGGATCAGTGAAATGGCCGAAATAACCATCGACGAAAGTGGCCATAGCACGGTCTATATTGGCACCCAATCGAGTGGCCAGGGACACGCCACCGTATACGCTCAAATAGTGGCGGGAGTACTTTGTTCAAGCGTCGATAATGTGACAGTCATTCAAGGCGACACGGATTTAATCTCAGAGGGTAACGGAACCGGTGCTTCTCGTTCTATTATTGTTGGTGGTTCCGCCCTCCATCGCGCGGCAAATAAGATTATTGACAGCGCGAGAACTCTAGCTTCCCATATACTGGAAGCGGCCCCAGAGGACATCGCATTTCACGAAGGTACGTTTCGTGTCACGGGGACGGACCGGACAATCACATTCGCAGCGGTTGCTGCGGCGGCACACAACGAAAACCAACTGCCCAAAAAGATGGCCAAGGGCCTCCGTGAAATCGATCGTTACGAACCCGAAAGGCCAACCTTTCCGAATGGATGTCATACATGTGAAGTTGAAATTGACCCAGACACTGGCAAGGTAGAGATAATAGCCTATGCGATGGTTCAAGATTCTGGTGTCTTGGTCAATCCCGTTATCGTGCAAGGGCAGATACATGGAGGTGCCGCGTTCGGGATTGGACAATCACTAATGGAGGATGCGCGCGGTAACGCCATGACCGGCCAGGTCGAGCGGGCCACGTTTTTGGACTACACGATGCCGCGGGCTGACGACATGCCATCATTTGGATATCAAACGGTAGACCTGCCCTGCAAAAATAATCCCCTTGGAGTGAAGGCGTGTGGAGAATCTGGTACAGTGGGACCGCCGCCAGCCGTTATCGGTGCTATAGTCGATGCGCTTCAGGAATTCGGGGTCAGACATATCGAAATGCCTGCCACTCCGGAAGTAGTCTGGCGGGCTATTCAGACCGCGTCAGCGGGCCATTGAAATCCACCGATTTACCTTGTACGAAATGATAGGATAGACTCACTCCAGTCAAATCCTATTGAACTAGTGGTAATTTAATGGCTAACGCTCGGCTCGCCATCGATATCGGCGGAACTTTTACTGACATTGTGGTGGAAAGTGGACCTATCGTAGAAACCACCAAGGTCGCCACCACTCCAGACGCGCCCGAGAAGGCTATATTTTCTGGAATTCGACAAGTAATAAATGAAACTAGCCTCAAGCCGGAAGAGTTTAGCATCATTATACATGGCACGACGTTGGCCACGAACGCGATAATAGAGCGAAAGGGCGCTCCAACCGCCATGCTCGTAACAGAGGGGTTCCGCGACGCAGTGGAAATCGCGTATGAAAATCGGTTCGAACAGTACGATATTTTCATGGACAAACCCCTACCCTTAGTCCCTCGTAATTTACGATTTGGCATAACGGAGCGCGTTGACGCGAGCGGTAAAATTCAAATTCCCATGTCAGACAGTGTCGTCGACGACATTATCCCCGCCCTCGATGATAACAATATAGAAGCCGTCGCCGTCGGACTAATGCACTCCTATATCTATCCTGATCACGAACAGATCCTTCGAGATAAATTAGCAAAAGCTCGACCAAGTATTGCCATTTCGCTGTCAAGTGAAGTTTCACCTGAAATCCGGGAGTACGAGCGTTGGTCTACAACCATTGCAAATGCCTACGTACAACCGCTGATGTCACGGTATCTGGCACGCTTGTCGGCTGAATTAGAGAAAATGGGATTTAAGTGTCCATTGCTTTTAATGACATCGGGTGGCGGGCTCACCTCATTGCAGACTGCAATCAAGTTTCCAATTCGATTGGTTGAGTCGGGCCCAGCGGGAGGCGCTATACTCGCGTCTTACCTCGCGCGTGAAAACGGCCTTGAGAGAGTCGTTTCATTTGATATGGGCGGCACCACGGCCAAGATCTGCCTGATCGACGACGGCAAACCCCTGCAATCCCGAAGTTTTGAGGTTGCGCGACAATATCGTTATCTAAAGGGTAGCGGACTGCCCCTTCGCATACCGGTAATCGAAATGGTTGAAATTGGAGCGGGTGGCGGTTCAATAGCAAGGGTTGATGATCTTTCACGCATTCTAGTTGGTCCAGACAGCGCCGGCGCTATACCAGGTCCAGCATGTTACGGTGATGGTAATACAGAACCTACGGTTACTGATGCCAACCTATTGTTGGGCCGAATTAACCCCACGTATTTCGCCGGCGGCAGTATCGAGTTAGACGCTGGCTTATCTGAGATCGCCATTACCGAGGAGGTGGCCAATCAATTATCTTGCTCTCCCCTAGACGCCGCGTTTGGCGTGATAGAAGTAGTCGACGAAAATATGTCCAATGCAGCTCGCGTCCACGCAGTAGAATGCGGCAAAGAATTAAGTGGTCGCACAATCATTGCGTTCGGTGGAGGCGCACCGTTACACGCCGCAAGGCTTGCAGAGAAACTAGACATCGAAGAAATAATTATTCCCCTGGCAGCCGGGGTTGGATCCGCTGTCGGGTTTTTACATGCGCCCGTCGCATACGAAGTCGTGCGGAGCCACTACATGCCATTGAATGAGAATTTTAGCGCGCGGGAAGTAAATGAATTATATGCAGAGATGGCTTCCGAGGCAGAAGAGATTGTATCAGCGGCAATCCCCAACACAAAGTTGTTGGAAACACGATCCGCGGACATGCGCTATCGAGGCCAGGGACACGAAATCACTGTTGCACTTCCCAATGGGTCTTATGGAGGATCTTTTGCCGCGGAATTATCTGAGCGGTTCGATAAAGCATATAACGCAACCTATACCCGTCGAATACCTGGACTTGAAGTTGAAGTTATAAACTGGACGCTTCGTCTTTCGGGGCCCGCACGGGACCCTTCTCCGAACATGCGAGAGCCTAAGGAAACGCCCGCTCCGGCCGGAAACAAATATAAAATGTTTAACGATGAGACTGGAAACTTCTCGGAAGTCATAGTTTATCGACGAGAGTTATTAATGGCTGGCAATAAGATTACGGGGCCAAGTGCAATCCTAGAGGAGGAGACAACTACAATTATCCCCAAAGGTTTTAATGCGCGGGTTAACGCAAAAGGGTACATCATCATGCGAAAAGATTTGGTATGAACCCTGATATGAAATCCTCTCAAGAAGACCCGAGACGCGGACTACGATTGCAAATAATGTGGAACCGTTTGATTTCCGTCGTGGAAGAACAGGCACTGACCCTAGTCAGAACCGGGTTTTCCACATCCACGCGGGAAGCTGGCGATTTGTCGGCAGGCGTCTTCGACACCTCAGGCAATATGCTTGCCCAAGCCGTAACTGGTACTCCCGGCCACGTAAATTCCATGGCGAGATCGGTCAGCCATTTTCTGGAGCGTTTTCCGTTAGAAACAATTTCGGATGGCGATGTCTTTTTAACGAACGACCCATGGAAGGGTACAGGCCACCTACACGATTTTACGTTTATGACACCGTGTTTTCACGAAAATCAGATTGTCGCGTTATTTGCGAGCACTTGTCATGTAGTCGACATAGGGGGTCGAGGCATGACCTCGGATGGGCGCTCAATATATGAGGAAGGCCTTTATATACCGCTGATGCGGTTTGCCCGCGCCGGAAATATGGATCAATCACTAATTGATATTATTACAGCTAATGTGCGAGAACCCGTCCAAGTCATTGGAGATTTACATTCCCTAGCAACCTGTAACGAAATTGCCTGCAACAGGCTTAGGGAGATGTTGGATGAATTCTCACTCAATGCACTCGAGGGCTTAGCACAGCATATATTGAAAACGTCGCAGGCCGCTACTCTCAAAGCAATAAAGAAAGTACCGAATGGCGTATACACACATACTATGCGGGTCGATGGACTTGAAGAACCCGTCGACTTGGTTGCTACTATGCAAGTATCCGATGAAGGCATTGTGGTTGATTTGTCTGGCTCCTCCGGCATATCGTCATACGGGATAAATGTCCCCTTCTGTTACACAGAGGCATACGCCGCTTTTGGCATAAAATGCATTGTCGCGCCCAACATACCTAATAATTCGGGGTCGCTGTCGGTAATTAAAGTTTTGGCACCAGAAGGAACGATCCTCAATGCGACGCATCCGTCTCCCGTCTCAGTGAGGCATGTCACCGGTCAAATGCTCCCGGACCTCATGTTTGGATGCTTGCATCAAGCGATGCGTGATACCGTACCCGCCGAGGGAACCTCTTGCTTGTGGAACCTGTATGCATACGGCGGACCCGGTCGAGTGGAGGGAGACCCCCAAACATTAGAAAATTCCGAGACCTTTACGGTCCTGAGCTTCCATTCTGGTGGAACGGGGGCTCGGCCTGGAAAAGACGGCCTTTCCGCGACCGCGTTTCCAAGTGGCGTAAAGAATGTACCCGTAGAGGTAACGGAAGCGATCTCACCCCTAATCGTGTGGCGTAAAGAATACCGTCAGGATTCTGGTGGCGCAGGCACATACCGGGGCGGACTCGGACAAACTATGGAATTAAGTTTGCGAGAGGATGCACCCTTCGCCTTTAGCGCTCTGTTTGACCGAATCCAACATCCCCCACAGGGTCGTAATGGGGGAGCGGACGGCGCTGGCGGCACAATCGGACTGGTATCCGGAATCGTTTTAAAGAGTAAAGGGACACAAACGATCCCCGCAAGAGAGCGCGTGTTAATTAAAATGCCGGGAGGTGGTGGTATCGGGGACCCAAGCAACCGACCACCATTAGCTGTCGCGACCGATGTAAAAATGGGTCTGGTGTCGGTAGAGAGCGCACATGAAGATTACAGAGTTGTAGTTGATGAAAGCGGAAACGTTGACCAAACTGAAACCAAAATTCTTCGAGAAAATACAGCTGCTTAACAGGGGAGATCAAAAATGCGTGTAAGCGCCGGCCTGCCGACCGGAATGGAAGGCTTGACCTATCCAATCCCATTTTCGGAACCCAGCGCGGTTATACGAATTGCGCAACACGCCGAAAACCTCGGTTACCATTCGGTGTGGGGAAACGATCATATGACGACCCAAAACTACGTGCGGTCAGAATTTCCCACGCCACCGCGGTTTTGGGAGCCACTCGTCACATACGCATTCGTGGCCGCGGAAACGTCAACCCTACGGTTAGGAACTGGTATCCTTGTATTGCCGATGCGCCAGGATATTGTGGTTACTGCGAAACAAATCGCGACACTCGATCATTTTTCAGGCGGCCGTCTTGAGGTCGGGGTCGGAATAGGCGCCTATCGGGAAGAATTTCTTGCACTTCAACCGAATGCATCTTTGCCGCGTGGTAAAATCATAGATGAAGGCATCACGGCTCTGAAGTTGCTTTTTGACCAGCGCGTCGCTGACTTCGATGGGATCCACTACAATTTTCGAGATGTCGAATTGTATCCGAAGCCTTATCAAGACCACCTGCCATTTTATATAGGTGGAAACAATGCAAATAATTTACGTCGCGTCGCTAAATGGGCGGACGGATGGCTCCCAGCGGCTGTGCACCTCGACCAAATGCGGAAGGATGTTTTGAGTTTACGAGAGCTTACGGAGACCGAAGGCCGTAATTTTAGTGAAATACAAATTGCCCCCCAATACATCGTTCACGTGGGCAAAACACGAGAGGCCGCTTTGGAGAACTTTAATAAAACACAAATGTGTGCCCATCTTACGTCACTGCGCAAGTCTACTCTGAAAGGTCAGGGCACACTAAAACATGAAGATATAAATCTCATCGGAACGGTAGACGACATCGTGGAAAGAGCAAATTTGCTGGGAGAAGCCGGCGTAACTCATTTACTGGGCTTATATTTCGCCGCAAACGATATAACTCAACTTTGTGACCAAATGCAGATATTTGCGGAAGAAGTTATACCAAAACTGGATTAACGTTGTGCGTTTAGGGTGGTCAAAATAGCGTTTATCCTCTCTGGTTCATTGGCGCCCGCGACCACCACTTGATCCAATCCAGCAACATGATATTCCTGGATACGTGATCGCACATTATTTGCGTCGCCACTCGCCGCGTGACGATCCAGGACAGTTTGATTTATAAGCGTGTCAAAACGTCCCCATTCCTCACGCGCGACGGCGTCGGTCAGGGCATCTTGATCCAACTTGGCGCCACCCATCCTAATATTTTCGGTGTGATGTGCGCCCCTGAGGAACAGTCCAATCGTCCGCCTAACAGTGCCACGGGATGCCTCAGAATCACTCTCAATATCCGTGTAGACGACGCCAAACCGACGAAAATTCGTGTCAGGCACGCTGCTGTCCACAATCTCTAAACAGTGTCGCACAAACGGTACACTCGTCGCGCCCGAGATAATTACACCGTCGGCATCACTGCCCGCCAATTTCAGCATCTTAGGCCCAGAAGCGGCCAAGACGATCGGAATATTCTGTCCGCCGTTGGCAAGGCATCGACCTTTTATTTGAAATATTTCTCCCTGATATTCGACTGTCTTACCGTCAAACAGACTGCGACAAACCTTTATCGCATCCCGCATTGTTGCAACGGCTCTTATGGGCACGATGCCTGCTCCTCTAAGATCAGACGGAGAGCCCACTCCGAGACATAAAACCACCCTGTCTGGGTAAAGCTCTTCGAGTGTTGCTGCACTCATTGCGGCGTGCACTGGATGCATAGCAAAAGGGCTAATCGCCATAAGTGCTACACGTAAATTCGTAGTCGCAGCTAATGCGGTAGCGGCAAGGGTGACGGAATCACGTTGGAACAAATGTGTGGCGATCCAAAGCATTTCCGCGCCGCTGTCTTCAGCAGCTCGTGCCTGAGCTCTGATGTCTTTAGCGGGAGTGAAGCCGTCTATTGCAAGACCTAACTTAGACATGAAAACCGTAGTATTCTGCGAGGGTTCCTAACACTGCTCCAATGTCGGGCTCGACGTTGGGCGCTTCTTTAAGTTCTATGCCCGGAACGCCGAAATCCTTGAGGCCTGACGCAGTAAGGATAGCGACCACATTATCTTGAGGTAGGATTCTGCCTTCCTTGGACAATACCTCTATCGCAGCAAACGGAGCTGCAGAGGAAGTTTCTGCGAACATCCCAAACCCGGATGCCAACCGGTCGCGCGCCGTCAAAAGGCTCGCATCCGTCAGGGTGACGGCAAGCCCGTCGGACTTTTTTAGAGCGTGTCGCGACTGAAACGTCCCCTGCATAACATCAATCGAGTTCGCAATGCTTTTCTTGTTACGCGAGACAACGGGTGGCATCTCAAGCTCTTGTGCTAGGGCCGCAGTTAAGGAACCCGACACCTCAGCCGCAATAAGTCGAGGCACTTTCTCAGTCCACCCCCACCGATGCATTTCGTCAAACCCCTTCCACAGGCCGTACAAAGCGTCACCATAGCAGACAGGTAGGACACACCAGTCGGGCACATTCCAGTCTGACTGTTCTGCAATTTCGTAGGCTAGTGTCTTATAACCCTCAATACCTATTGGATTACTGCCAACCGTGGGTCCAAAAAAGGGTGACGTTGGAAACCATCCATAGGTCTGGACGCCTTGAGCGAGAATGGTCCAACGGTCTTCTGGGTTTGGCAAAGTGAGGACCATCGCGCCGTAACTACGCATTTGCGACACCATTGCCATTGCCGCGCCTGTGTAAGTGAACACGACACATGGCATAGCGGCTTTTGCCGCGTAAGCGGCGGCGGCGGCACCAGCATTACCAGTAGAACTCGTCCCAATCGCTGAAAATCCGTTTTTTCTTGCCCACGAAACAGCGACTGTCGCGAGCCTGTCTTTAAATGACCACGTTGGATTTTGGGTTTCATCTTTCACGCGTATGTGACCGTGACCGAAACCCTCTATACTAACCAGCGGCGTCATACCCTCACCCATCGTAACTGCGTCTTTAGCATCTAAAGGCAATTGTGCCGCGTAACGCCAGAGAGACGAGTCACTGGTAATAAATTCATCGGGGTCAGGTATCCGACAGTTAGAATATCTGGCTGTCAAGTTGGAAGCGACCCCTACCCGACTGCAATTCTCACACATTTGGTCAGTCCCATCCAAAGGGTATTGTTGAGCACATCGGATACATTCAAGTCTATGGGGTTCAGCCATCGTTTTCTATTTCCGGCTCTTTCAATACGGCAACTAGCGATATTTAAGTTATATAAAGTTTTGGGCCATTGACAAAGCGTCGTCAGGTTATCTGTTAATACTTAAGTTGTTGCGGTTATTCTTTGAATTTACGCTATACACGTTTCGTAACGTATAAGCACTTGTGACGCCCGTAATCACAGTTAGGATGATAACATGAAACCCTCACATTACGGACCGTTTGAATACACCCCTAGCACCCAAAGGCCTAATTTTTCCTGGCCCAATAATGCTAAAATAGCGCTTTTGATCATCCCTAACGTCGAATGCTTCGCATTAAACACTCAATTGCCTGGGGGTGACGGAAATATACCGGATGTGTCGGCTTGGGGGATACGGGACTATGGCAATCGCGTAGGCGTGTTCAGGATGATTGACGTAATGGTAAAGCACGGTGTTCCTGGAACGGTAGCCCTGAATAGTGACTGCTGCGACGTGTATCCCGATGTTGTAGACGCCTGCCTCAAACATGGCTGGGAACTTATGGGGCATTGCGAGAGCAATACGCACAGATTGTCGGGCGAAAACACGGAGGATGATGCTCACAATCTAATTCGACGGACTTTAGATCGAATAGAGAGTTTTTCTGGGGTCCGGCCGCGAGGTTGGCTTGGCGCGGGCCGCCAAGAAACGTGGCAAACACTCGATCAACTCGTGACAGAAGGCTGCGTATATACTCCTGACTGGGACAACGATGACCAACCGATCGTCATGAATGTAAGTGGTTCTAGATTTGTTGGCCTACCCTATGGAGCTGGTGTCAGTGACAAACAACACTTTGAACTTCACCACGGCAGTACCGACAATTTTGAACAAATGATTCGTGAGGCATTCGACGTTTTATACGCGGAGAGTGCCACAAGTGGCCGTGTTAACGCATTTTCTTTACACCCCTACATTATCGGTGTACCGCACCGCATTAGAGCGCTGGACCGTGCGCTTGAACATATCATGAGTCATAAGGATGTCTGGGCCACTACAGGATCTGAAATCGCGGACTGGTTACTCTCGGGCAAACCTTACGAAAATTAACCCGACAACGAGCCCACAATTGCTCTTCCCGCAATACGCCCAATACCGAATGCCTTGATTAGTCCGCCGACATACCCCGCCCGGGGGCCGCCCTCCAGTCCTCCAACCAACGAACCTGCTGCATATAGACCGTCTATCGGAACATCATTTTCATCCAACACCCTAGCTTGGGCGTCGACTGCTAGGCCCCCCGATGTAACTGTTATACCAGCGCAAAGGGGTATCGCATAAAAGGGAGCCTTATCGATAGTGTGTGCTGGATAGGTTGCGGTATTTCGGCTTGGGATAAGCGACGGCGCGCTGCCCGCACGAATTAATTCATTATACTCGTGAACTGTTCGCGAGAGACCGTCCACGTTTAGTTCTGCCTTGATTGCTAACTCATTAAGTGTGCTAGCCTCCAACAATGTACCACCACACTCAACCAGTGAGGGGTTCGGCGGCACGATATCACTACTCTTTGCGTCCACCCAAACCGTCCGGTCAAACACGGCCGTCGCTGATAACGGGTCGTCGAGGCCGGCAATCGCATTGGCCATGTAGATGCCACCCATACCTTCGTCTGCAAAACGAATAGCGTCAGGTGTGACGACAATTCCTTTTGCACAAATCACATCAACTTGGGGATAGGGCCAAAGCCGCTCGTCCTTCATTGCATCGCGGCTCAATACATGGCCGTAGAACTTGTTTAGTTGGACGGCCTTAGCCCCTATATCTAAGGCCATTCGCAGGCCGTCGCCCCGCCCCGTTTCGGTGTTACGCTGCCGAATCTTTTCGAAGGAATTGGTTATATGTGTTTCGATCTGGCCCCGGTTCGCTTGGAAGCCACCATCTGCGAGCACCACAGCCCGGGTTTTGACTTTCTCTCCTTCACTCAACTCTATACCCGAAACTTTTGCGTTGTCGGTTATCAGATTGGTTACTCGAGCGCCACGGCGCAACTCCCCCCCTCTTGCCACTAAATTTTTTTCCAACGATTGCAAGAATAAATTTGGTCCGCTTCTTTCCCAATCTAGTCCTGCCCGCATTTCACGCCCAGGTGACATCATCGGGAGGCCATATGACCTCCTGGGGTGTTGTATAAATTCACATCCTTCCCCACGCATCCAATTTATTGTCTCTTTTGAATTTTCTGCCAGGGCTCGCGCAATATTTTCGAGAGCTGTTCCGTCTGTAGATTGGACGATTGCCTCGTACAAAGTGTCGCTATCGTCCTCCGGGCTATGAAAGGAAACATGCAACGCGCCTGTGCAGACGCGGGAATTACACATGTACAAGTCAGTTGTGCCAGCTTCTAACACGATTGGCTTTAATCCGCCCAAAGCAATGTGATTAGCCGCGGTCAATCCCGCGAACCCGCCGCCAACTATTGCGACATCAAAAGTCATATCCTTATCCTCCCGTCGCCCCTCTAAACTTAAACGTTTTCGTCAACCAATCACACCAACCTGACGGACGAGCGTCAGGCGGTCCGTAACGATAAAAGATATAATCGAATATCCCAGCTCAGTAATTGTGGCACACACCGTGCCTACATTTTGGAGCCGTTGCAATATGGATTGTTAAAATGGAGCGATGCAAAAGGATATGAACGTATAATTGGGAGAAGATAGATTGGTTGCGGTTTATAGAGCCTCAGCCTGATTTTCAACTAAGACGGCACACTGGAAAAGAAAACCCATTTAACATGGTATAGAGAGCGAGTTTGAGCTTAAACATGACCCTTAAACCTTGAGACACCAGTGGATAACGTGAACCGTCTGGGGGTATCTGAGATGTCCACAGGTTTGGGCAAATTCAAGAAGGTACTTTGCCCAGCAATTTCAGCACCTTACAGAACCTTGTCCCCAATTCGGTATTTCCACAGGAAATTTTGGCCTACTAGAAATTTTATGTTGCCCTTCGCGCACTCCAATATATAGTTGTAATAGAGTTGGCACACACAGCATATTGTAGCGTGAGTGGCGGTCGGCACAACATAGTATGGGTACGAGGAGACAAAGCGATGCAATGGAGTCCCGAACGAGTGGAAACACTGTCACGCCTCTGGTCAGAGGGTCTTTCGGCGCGTCAGATAGCGGAAAAGTTAGGTGGCGGCGTCACACGAAATGCTGTGATTGGCAAGGCCCACCGCCTTAACCTACAGCGAGGCACTGAAATCCAAAAGACGGAACCGGAGCCCGAACCGATAATATTTGAGGAACCGATTTTTCACCATCCGTCGGCAGACGTAGAGGCCTGGATGTGCCGCTGGCCCACTGACGAGGCAGGTAAATTTGGTCTCCACATTTGCGGGAAAACTGTGCAACCGGGACGGCATTATTGTGCGGAACACTGTACACAACATTACCTGCTGCGTCGCCGATCAACAGCGGTCGCCTGATCAGGCGTAACTAGTACATCCGTTTACGAAATTATAACGACGAAAACACGAAAATTACGGCAAGCCTTCACGCTCTGATCCCTTTACAGCTTATACTAGCTTCTCGCGTTTTTTGTGGCTTCTGCGTCTATTTCATCTCCGCTAATAATCACCCCGTATGTTTGGGAGGCGACCTCGGTCGATACATATCCGTTACGGACATCGTCTAACACACTTTTAGCCGCACGCTCCCGCGGATTTCCGTATCCACTGCCGCCGGTTTGCTCCAACCTAACAATCGTCCCAGCTGTTACCTCTCTGGTGTCGAGTGACGCAAGAGTAGTGGCTTCAGGGCCGTAAGGATTAATGGACGTCACGCATAATGGAGGGCCCTCGCCGCCGTTCACCCCCCATCCTGGTTGTTCGTGATTGGCTGTGCGGCATGTTAAAATAACGTCCGAAAGCACTTCATATTCGCGGACGAAGCCAACTCCACCGCGAGTTCTGCCAGCACCAGCACTGTCTTTCCACACGTCAAATTTTCGTATCCTTATTGGATATTCAGTTTCTACGATTTCTACGGGTGTGGAAGGAGTAAAATGACACATCCCCATTACCATGGCGGTACCGTCACTATCCGCTGTTCCGCCAAGCGAAGTGACCATCAACTCATACTGGACCGTCGGTTTTCCATCTCTCCCTTCGCGATAGCCAATAGCAATCGCGCCATTTCCGAGCCCTGGTGGGGCAACCGCACGCGACGGGTTCAATTTACCAAGAGCGGCAACAACGCAGGCATAGGCCAAATGGGACGTCGGAAAATAATGGTTTACGGTGGCTGGATATACAGGACTTACAACGCGGCCCGGGGGTAAAACGATGTCGAGTGCTTCAAAAGCTCCGCTATTGACCGGGATACTGGGATCTGAGGCAGCAATAGCGGCAAGCACCGTAACCGCCATACAGGTTTGAGCAGGCGTATTGATTGGGCCTTTCGTTTGCGGATCAGAACCAGAAAAATCTATCGTAAGACGGTCACCCTTTTTCAACGTACGAACGTGTATTTTGACGGGCTTCTCTGGATTAGCACCGTCGTGGTCCATAAAACCCTCTGCTTCTGCCTCGCCATCGGGCCACGTCGTTATTTTACTCCGAACGCGGTCCCTTGTGCGCTCTAGGAGACTTTCCATTGACCACACGAGGGTATCAACTCCATACTCTTCTGCCAGTTCTCTTAGGCGTTCCGCACCAAGTCGGGTCGCACCGACCTGCCCCCTCAAATCGCCAACGACAACATCCGGGACGCGGCTATTGGTGCGAATAATACTTTCGATCTCTCCAATAACTCCATCCTTCGTCCAATATCGGACAGGAGGAAGGCGCAAACCATCGTGAAATATCTCCCGTGATGCCGCTCCTGATGAGCCGGGAACCAAACCCCCGACGTCGGCTTTGTGGGCTACGGATACGCCAAATGCAATCCGACGGCCGTGAAAAAAAACAGGCGTTACAACAACCATATCCGGCACGTGGCTGTTGCCCGCCTGATAAGGGTCATTACAAATAAAACTATCACCTTCGTTCATGACGTCTTCGGGGTACGCCTGGAGCAGGCTCTCCACAGACTTGGTGTACAATAAAGAATGATACTGGATGCCCCCACCAACCATTATCACGCGACCGTTTGCATCAGTTAGGCCAGCCGTACCATCTTGGCTCTCGCGTAATATCGGTGAGTAGCCGGAGTGAAACAGCGCGTGAGCCATAGCTTCGGTCGTTTCGCGAACTCGGCTCAGGACCACTTCAATCGTGATAGGATCCAAAGTCATCGGCGCACTCCTGTCTCGATGATCAAATTACCCCAAGCATCCACAGTGCATGACATCCCGTCGAGTAGTACCGTGGTTGAATCAAACTGTTGTACGATCGCGGGTCCCAAAATTCTATTTCCTCCTGTCAATTTTGTGCGGTCATATACCGCCGCATCCTTAAAACTATTACTTGCGAAATCATAAAGCCGTCGGGAGGAAATCTGCACATTCGACAAGTCATTCGTATTTGGAATTTCGGGCAGTGTAAGTCGTGGAACCGCGATTTCGGCAATCACACGAAATGTTACTACTTCAGCGTCTTCATCTGTGGCGCTCGCCCCGTAAATCTTTTGGTGCGCTTCATCAAACGCTACTTTTAATGCCGTTTTATCGGTGGGTCGTAATGCATTTAGGCCACAATCGACGGGTATCTGATATCCCTGGTGTTGGTACCTCATATCGACTTGTCGATGAAGCACGACTTCGTCGAATTCAAATCCCTCTTCTGCAACATCCGTTTTAGCCTGGCTTTCCAGATCGCAAAACAGATCGTTCATAATTTCTACGCTAATATTACCTAATTTTGCAACGGACGACTTAACGTAAACGTGTCGAACCGATGTTTGGAGCAAACCCATTGCGCTGGTTAAACCTGGATAGCGTGGCACCACAATTTGGGGTATGTTCAGGTCACGTGCTAGTAAAGCCGAGTGTAGGGGGCCCGCACCCCCAAAGGCCGCCAGCATATACTTCCGTGGGTCCTCGCCCCGTGACTGAAAGGCCAACCGAAGATCTACAGCCATATTCGTATTAACAATACGAATTATACCAGCTGCCGCCTCGACAACGTCTAGCCCTAGTGGATCAGCTACATGTTTCTTAATTGCGATTTGCGCGGCGCTCTTATCAAGCGACATGCGTCCACCAAGAATGTTACCGGTCGACAGTGAACCTAGTAACAGATTTGCGTCTGTAACTGTCGGGCGGTCGCCGCCCAGACCATAGCACGCGGGACCCGGGCTCGCGCCCGCACTCTCTGGACCAACTTTTAGAAGTCCGTCAGCGCCGATCAACGCGATAGTCCCTCCACCGGCTCCTAAAGTTCTAACCTGCAACATCGGAGTGCCAATATCTTGGCCCGCGACTTTTCCTTCGGTTGTCTCTTCAGCACGCCCTTTGGAAATCATAGCGATATCTGTGGAGGTCCCCCCCATGTCTAAAGTTACTATGTCACTGTGACCTGTAATCCGAGACAATTCTTCACCCGCCACGACACCCCCTGCAGGGCCGGACAACAGGGTCTGGTTAGGAAAACTAGCGCCCAGCGTTATTCTCATTAAGCCGCCATTCGACTGCATAAGAAACACTTGTGGTGTCACTACCCCACGCTGCTTAAGGCTATCGGATAGGCGCTCGAGGTAATCTTGCATAATTGGACCAACGTACGCATCGATCACGGTGGTTGATTGCCGGGGATATTCACGAATTGTTGGCAGTACCTTTGAAGATAGGGAAATCCGCCAATCTCCTGTCTCCTCGTATAGAAGTTCGGCCGCTCGAGTTTCATGATCTGAATTCTTAAAGCTGAATAAAAAACATACAGCCACAGATTCCACCCCTTGGTTTTTCAGGGCTCTGGCCGCGGCGCGGACCGCGTCCTCGTCTAAAGCGGTTAGTTCGTTACCCTGGTAGTCAACGCGACCCGGGATACCGTGGGTGAGCGCCTGCGGAACAATAAGCGGTGGTTTGCGATAAAAAGGATCCGTCAAATCCACCGCACTCGGTCGAGACCAGCCGCGCGCTTCGTACACAGCACGGAAGCCACCGGTAATCAACAAACCAGTTTTTACGCCCTTGTTTTCGAGAATTGAGTTTGTCGCGACAGTTGTACCGTGCACTAGAGACCCAATTTCACTCGCCGTGACCCCAGTCGATATCAATTCTTCCAGAGCAGCCATTACCGCTTTGGCCGGGTCCGAGGGGTCAGATGAGACCTTTGCCACCCTCAGTTCGCCGCTGTTAACTTCGAAAGCTATGAGGTCAGTAAAGGTCCCACCGGTGTCTATACCGACCATCCAGGATGTCATGCTTTCGTTCCGTTAGGTAGTAGACGCGGCGTCTATGTGAACGTGTACGGCTTCGTCACCGTCAACAATCTCTCTGCCCAACACCTTTACCGCCTTTTCGGCCTGATCGACGGGGTAGTGATGGGTACACAACCGTGCTAACATATCCCCTTTACGCCTGATTATGTCGATCGATTTTTCCACGGCAGACCAACTCGAAGACAGAACACCCAACATAGCTATCTCCTTGGTTATGAGCTTGTCAGAGATAAAATTTGGGATCGGCTTGAAGCTTTTCAGACCCGCGACGACAATTTTTCCGCCCGGCCGAACCATCTCTATTGCATCCGTTATAGGTTCTGTCGCAAATGCCGAAACATCAACCACGACGTCTGCTAGCTTTCCATCGGTCGCATCAATCACACGTTGCACCGGGTCATCATCGTCAACCATAATAGTTTCGTCGGCTCCCAACTCGCGCGCAAGTTGAAGGCGCAGGGTGTCTTTCGCAGTTCCGGTGACAATTATTTTTCCGGCGCCCGCCTCACGCGCGGCTACAACGGAGAGGAGACCACGCTGCCCAGGGCCTTCTATTACTATCGTGTCGCCGATTCCAGTCTCTGGTCGTTCTACGGCCCAGCGAACCGCATTCGACATGGGGTTAAAAAGACTCATAACGTCTGTAGAAACACCGTCCGGCGCCTTATGCAATGTTGCGCCGGGGTGCAGATACATATGTGTTGCATAGCCACCCCACAAATGTGGCGGATTATTAAATCCCACCCGCAAGCCATAACCCATACCATTTTTACACAGGACCGCGCGCCCAACTTGACACTGAAAGCACTGCCCGCACGGTATTGAAGCTTCTA
>CAYPNT010000016.1:0-40803 GCA_964412235.1 uncultured Rhodospirillaceae bacterium | reverse complement strand
GCGCCTGGTTGTGGTCCAGGAGGTCGGGGGTTCGAATCCCCTCAGCCACCCCATAAACATCTTCTATTTTTCAATAGGTTATAATGTTAAATTAACGTGACATAGAAGAAATACTTTCTTTTTATTTTAGCTCGGTCGCGCACGTCTGGTTTGGTGTTGCAGTGCTTTTGATTGGTCCCTTAAATAAATCATTGTATTTCTATGGTTTAGTATAAGATGGTCTACCGTATTTAGGGGTGGGGTTTAGTTATGAGAAGGGTACTCATGGGTATAGCCGTTGTAACGCCGTTCGTTAGCTCAACGCACGTGTTTGCTGCGTCACGCACACCGATTGCGGCTTTATAATTACTAGATAAGCGTGGTCGATCAACAAAACCCGTGGGACAAAGGTGACGAGCGAGCCTCAGGGTTCCCGTGGGGCCCCGTCGTTTGGGTTGGATTGGCTCTCATTGCCGGGACTGTCGCAGCGTGTCTGTTCTTCGTGTTTCCGGATCACGGGTCTTCGGATGAAGACCGCTCGCTCGATCTCGTGCGGTTGGTGGCGATCCTGGCGCTGGTGTCCAGCGGTATGGTTTTTGCCCGGAAAATTAGATTTGGTGAAGTAATCCGCAATATATCGATTTGGACCGCGTTGGGTGCCCTTGTTTTACTGGGCTATACCTACCGTGCTGAGTTGGGCACCATGGTGGACAGGGTGCGAGGGGAGTTGGTGCCGGGTTATGCGGTCACGTCGGGGGACGAACTGGTCGTTACCAGAAGTGATCGGGGCCACTTTTTTATCGATGGCCTCGCCAACGGTAAAGCGCTTCGGTTTCTGGTAGATACGGGTGCGAGTGAAGTAACGCTGAGCCCGCAGGTTGCATCACGCATCGGTATCGATTTATCGGCTTTGCGTTTTAATAAAAAGTTTCAAACGGCCAACGGTATTAGTTATGGCGCGACTTATTGGCTTAAAACGCTGACTGTCGGTTCTTTGAAATTTCAAAATGTTCGAGTGTCCATAAATAAGGCACGAATGTCTGAGTCTCTTTTGGGAATGTCCTTTTTGAACCGTCTGAAGTCGTATGAATTCCGGGATGGTACGTTGTATTTGCGGAAATAGCGGTCGTCACTTCGGTATTTGATGAGGCGGTCAAAGCAGGATAGGCTGATCACATGAGATCATTTCCAGCGAGTTATGCAGATGAAACGTGACATTGTACCGCTACTGCCGGTTACCCTTGGCGCGGGGGAGGTACACTATGCCCAGGGCGTGAAAGCCGGACGGTGGGTGTTTGCCACCGGACACATGGCGCAGGATTTTAAAAATGGGATTGGCCCCGACGTGACCAACGCAAGGGCCCCACATACTGGTATCCCAAAGCGAGAAAAAGAAGCCGGATTAATATTCGATCACGTGGAAAACGTACTTGCGGCTGGCGATACGGAACTCTCCAACGTTGTCCGCACAGATCAATATTACAGGACTGTGAATGCGGTGCCACCATACCAGGCGATCCGGCGACAAAGGTTCGGGAAGCTCATTCCTCCTTCGACCTCGATTGTCCAAAAAGGGTTTGTCTTACCCAATGCCGATATAAACCTGCAGGCGATTGCCGTTGTTCCATCTGAAGGATTTGAGGTGGAGCATATCGAACATCAGGTGCTCGCGGGTCGACCTACCTCAGGCTATTCACCGGCTCTTACGGTGGGCGACTTTGTGTTTGTGCCTGGCATTACGTCAATGGCTCAAGGGGATGAAAAACGCGTGAACGTGGTTGCAGAGGCGGCGCGCGTGGAACAGGGCATGCAGTGGGGTGGCCAGGCGATAAAACTGGAAACGGATTTTATCGTGAAGGAGCGGATAATACCGTCCCTTGAACTTGCGGGGTCGACGCTTGATGATATCGTGAAAGTACAGGTGTATCTGACGGATCCCGAGGATTATTCAGCCTTTAATGAAGCGTGGTTGCAGTACTTTCCGGAAAACGGTCCCGCGCTCTCCATTATTCCGTGTGCCACCGAAGGCCTCGCGCCGGTGGACGGAAAAATTGAAATAAACGTGCTCGCACTCAAAACGAAGGCGCAGACGATAAAGGAACCGATAAACGCGGGGGTCTTTCCTGGTTTTCGTGGTCAATCACAAGCCGTAAAGGCAGGCGATCTTTTATTTTTATCGGGGCTCATGGCCATCGATGAGGAGGGGCTTGTTGCGGGTGCGGCCGTTGACCCCGGTCAGCCATGGTTTTCGTCAAGTCCGGCGGTCCAAGCAGAAACCATTATCGCCAACGCGGAAAAGCTTTGCCAGGCGGCCGGTACATCGCTGTCAAATGCCGTCCGCATTCAACAGTTTCACACTGACATATCGGAGTTCTACGATGTGCATCGGGCTTGGCAAAAGCATCTCCCCGACACGCCCCTGCCATTTAGTGCAGTGCACATACCGCATGAATTGCCCGTACCTGGTGCCACCGTTCTCATGGATATTTGGGTTTATGTGCCTTGACGGGCAGGCCGTGCTGATTTTGGTAAACTTTCACTAACTTTCGGTGAGTTCGAAACCGTCATAACCGGCAGCTGCGACAGCGGAACATTTTTCCCGGTAGGCGGGCATTCCTCCGATATACGGCATAAATACACGGGCTTTCCCGGGAACGTTCGCTCCCAGATACCAGGAATCACAACCGTGCCGCAGTGTTTTGTCCGCGACCTCGTTTCCATGGGCAACCCATTTGTCCTGGGCTTCAACATTCGGCTCAATCTCGCGAATGTTGTGCTCCCGCAAGTGCGCGAGGCATTCGGCAATCCACTCAACGTGATGTTCGATAGTCGGAAGCATGTTTGAAAGAACGGATGGGCTGCCGGGTCCGGTAATTGTGAACAGATTGGGGAAGCCGTGGGTCATAAGACCTAAATAACTTTGTGGTCCCGCTTTCCAAGCGGTAGTGAGTGGTTGACCGTTACGGCCGGTAATATGGATCCGGTTAAGGGATCCTGTCATCGCGTCAAATCCCGTGGCAAGAATGAGGTCGTCGACCGGATAGAGTGTCTCTTCCGAGATTACGCCTTCCGGCGTTATGCGTTCAATGCCATTTTCGCCGAGTTGAACCAGGCTGACATTTGGCTTGTTATAGGTTGCGTAATAATTTGTCCCGATAGACAGGCGTTTGCAGCCCAGAATATGACTGGGTAGGAGTTTTTCGGTTGTGTCAGGGTCGTTTACGGCAGCTCTTATTTTATCCCGTACAAAATCCTGTGCGCGCTTGTTAGCGGCTTCATTGAATCCGAAATCATTGTAGGTAAACTGAAGACCAATCCCCCCGGCATTCCATGCGGTTTCCAACCGTTCACGGCATTCTTCCTCCGATACGGAGAGCGCGGACTGTTCATTCATGACGACGGTGAAACCGCCAAACGTTTTCCGGGCTGCGGCCCGGATGTCTTGATACTTCGCCTTCACATCGGCCTGGTCTCCACGGTCTAAAGGACGGTTAAAGCTCTCGACAACGTAGGTGGGTGTTCGTTGGAAAACCGTTAAATGGGCCGCTTCTATGGCTACTTCCTGAATAACCTGCACGCCCGAGGATCCTGTCCCAATGACGCCCACCCGGCGGTCTTTGAAGTCAATTTTTTCGTGTGGCCACTGTCCGGTATGAAAGATACGACCCTCGAACGTTTCCATTCCGTTAAATTTGGGCTTGTTGGCCGCGGACAAACAGCCGGTTGCCATAATGCAAAACTTGGCTTGAAACACTTCGCCGGATTCTGTTGTTACACGCCAACCATTTTTTTCAGTATCGTATGTGGTCGAGGAAACCCGCGTGTTTAATTGTATGTGCGGCCACAAGCTGAAGCGGTCCGCGACATGGTTGGCATAGCGCAGGATTTCGGGCTGTGAAGGATAGCGTTCGGTCCACTCCCATTCTTGTTCGAGTTTCTCGTCAAAACCATAGGAATAAAACATGCTCTCGACATCACACCGCGCCCCAGGATACCGGTTCCAATACCAGGTGCCCCCAACGCCCGACGCGGCATCTATCACTCTAGCGGTAAATCCTGTCGAGCGGAGTTTATGGAGCATGTACAGGCCGGCAAAACCCGCACCTACTATGACCGCATCAAGCGTATTACTATCTTTTCCCATGAATTAGGTAACCAACTGTTTATGAGAATATCATCGATTCGAAGATGTTGCTTGGCAAGCCCCATTTATAGAAAGATAGCTGCACATCTATCAAATTCGTTCTCTTGATTTTGAAAGAAGACGGAAATTTCAAGGACTAATTTAAATACGAATAAGCGAGGTTTGGTGATGTCTTTAAAAGATTTGGTTATAGTGTAGGATTTGGTGTTGCCCCTACGTTTGGAGATCTATGAAGTGGGTGCTGAGGAATAGACCTGATGCCGTTAATGAGTGGTGAAGTCTTAAAAATCGACGACATATATGTACCGGTGAAACGGCGGGCGTCGCTTAATGAGGAAACTGTCAACTTAATTGCAGAAAGTATTTTGGAGGAGGGTCAGAAAACAGCGATACAGGTTCGCGAAGACGGGGAACGCTACGTATTGGTCGAAGGGTTACACCGTTTGGAGGCGTGCCGCTCGCTTGGTGAGGACACAATAATCGGTATCTTAGTACGCGCACGCCGACGTTAGTTCAGTTGCTAGGGATATCGTTTTAATGAATTAAAGGTAGGGCGGTAACGCGTGTCTGCACATTGCCGTTGTTCCCTCCTAACGGGATCACTGCTTGCTCCTCGGGTTAATAAGAGGCATCCTTTGAAGTGTCCTGAGATCTCTGTTAGACGTGGTCAGATAAGGGGAATGGCTATGACGTATGAAACCATCAATGTTACCGCGTTAGCACCTAATATTGGTGGCTTAGTCGGCAATATTGACTTAACGGAAGAATTAAAGCCGGAGACCGTCCAAGATCTGCATAAGGGGTTGATGGAGCACCAAGTGCTCTTTTTCCGCGATCAAAAGCTTACTCACGTGACGCAGAAAGCACTCGGTGAGCATTTTGGCACGCTGCACGTGAGTGTAGGTGGCGATGGTACCAACTCAAAACAACTGAACGATCACCCGGAGGTCCGAGCCCTACATTTTGATGAGAACTCAAAGTCTGTATCCGGCAATGAAATGTGGCATACAGACCAGTCCTGTCTGGAAATGCCGTTGATGGGAACCATTCTTTATATCCATACCGTACCCCCGAATGGCGGCGGTGATACAATGTTTGCAAGTATGTATGCCGCATATGATGGACTGTCAGCGAGTATGAAACGTTATCTGGAGGGAATGACCGCTCTTCATGATGGTGCGGGAGCCTTCGCAAAAACGGCCACAAATGACCTTCCTATAACGGAACATCCCGTCGTGGCAAAACATCCGGTAACGGGTCGACGTTTGCTGTACGTTAATCCTACTTTTACGACCAACCTGTGCGGTGTCTCCCGGGAGGAAAGCGACGCGGTGTTATCGTATCTGTATCGCCATTGCGAAAATCCAAAATTTTTAGTTCGCTTTAATTGGACTCCAGATTCCGTTGCGTTTTGGGACAATCGCTGCACCCACCATTTGGCGCTGTGGGACTATTATCCAAATGTTCGCTCTGGCTATCGCATTCAGATTAAGGGTACGGATCGGGTCATAGCGGGCTAAACATAGGCATTTTACCGGTTAATGAGCAAAAAAACCGCCAAAGGACCACGCTTGCCAAACGCCTATCGAACACTAGCAGACCGAATTCGTGGCTAACACCGGCTTGGGTTGTAGCTTTTTAAAATAAACTTTCGTTATTAGGCGGCTATCGGGGCAGTCGCTCGTGGGGTTGGTTTATCGTTTGCAAATATTTGGGCAATACCGGCAGCTGTTCCGACAACGACGGCGATCTGCCAGGCTAGATCGTAGGATCCCAGGGAATCGACGATTATTCCAGCGCCCCATACACCAATAAAAGACCCAAGTTGATGAAAGAAAAACGCGATCCCTGTCAGCGTGGCAACGTATCGAAGGCCAAAGATTTGGGCGATTAGTCCAGTTACTACGGGCGCTATGCCAAGCCATAAAAGCCCAATCAACGCAGCAAACACCAGCGTTGTCACGGGCGTTGCTGGCAAAAGAAAATAGATGACGATTAAGAGTGAGCGTAAAAGATAAACCACCCCAAGAATAACGGGTTTAGAATATTTTCCACCCATCCAACCCAGTATGTAACAACCAAGGGCGTTGAAGCCACCAATCACACCTAGTGCGAGAGCGCCTAGTCCTGGAGACTGACCGCAAAGTGCGAGATAGTTGGGGAGATGCATTGCTATAAAGATTAGTTGTAACCCACACACAAAAAAGGCGACCGCTGTTGTAACGTATCCTTTATGCCGTGATGCCTCAGCGAGTACTTCTTTCAAGGATAATCGGTTGCCGTCCTCATCTGGGTTTTCAGCTGTCGTTACTGTAGCTTTATCGCCTGACCCCACGCAAAACGCGGCCGGCAACATAATCACGCATAGACCAAGGAAACCGACCATGGCTATGAGCCAACCATTGCTTTGAATGAGCCCGTCTGCAATGGGGGCTGCTATAAATGATCCTATCGAGCCCATAGCTGACACCGTTCCAAGAATGAGGCTCCGTTTGGTTTCAGACACAGCGCGCGCTGTGGCCGCTAGTGTAAGCATGAGCCCAGTGCAGGAGAGGGCTAATCCCATGATAACGCCAAGACCTAAAATAACTAAAAAGGGCCCGGTTGCGACCATTGTTACACCGATGCCAGCAGCAAATAAAAACGTGCCGAGGACGGTTATGGGCCGCGCACCGAACTTGTCGGCATAGGCACCAATGACGGGTTGGCTTGCGCCCCAAATGATATTTTGGAGAGCGATCGCAAACATGAAATCAGAAACAGAAATTCCAAGGTCTTGCGTCATAGGTACGGTGAAGAGCCCCCAGCTTTGGCGCATACCCATACTCATGGTAACCATAACGCTGGCTCCCACGAGGACCGAGATAGTCTGGTTTCGGCTCAAGGCAGGATTGCTGACAGATGTAGACATTAAGGAGTATCCCTTTTTTTATGAGCCCTATCCGTGAGTTCATGACAGCATTTGTGGAAAGATGTAGTTTAGGTCAATAAATTTCCAATATGTCAGAAGTTCTCCATCCATGACAATGATCAAATAAGATAAATGTTTTGCGTAATTTGCGATTCTGTATTTAAAAGATTTTGCTTAGTTATATGGAGTGCGAGGGATTGTTCCTGCCATTAAACTGCGCTTATCCTTGGAAAGGGCAATCTGTTGAAGGTAGTAAACCAGAGAGAAAACCAGCTTCTGTTTAAGGAGTGTAATACTCAAATATTAAAGTCAATTATATAGGTAATTTGAACAACGATCATGAAAGTCTTGGTTATTTTTGCCCATCCCGATCCTAAAAGTTTATGCCATCATCTATTTGAGGAGGTACAGGAAACTTTGCAGGTAGGAGAGCATCAAACCGAGGTTATTGACCTGTATAAAGATCAATTCAACCCTGTTTTGAGCGCTGATGAACGGGCCCAGTATTTCGATGAAACCATGGCAGACCCTCAACTGCAAAAATACGCTGAGACACTTGCCTGGGCAGACACGCTAGTCTTTTGTTTTCCTACTTGGTGTCTTGGCCTGCCAGCGATACTGAAAGGATTTTTTGACAGGCTTATGAAGCCTGGAGTGTCGTTTAAAATTGATGAGAGTGGTTCTCTTCATCCGAACTTGCAACATATCGAACGCGTGATCTCAATAGTAACATATGGGCGTGGTCGGCCGATATTATATTGGTTTGGAGATCCCCCACGACGGATGATGACGCGGTACATTCGCTGGTTTGTTTCCAAAACCGCTAGGGTCTCGTATCTGGGGCTCTATAATCTCCATAAGCCTGATAAGACAAAGATAGAAAAGTTCAAAAAAACTGTTCTGTCTCAAATTCGCGATTTATAGATATTATTGAATTGGATGGATTTATACTCACCAATAGCGTGTGACCATAAAAAGTGAAAACTAATGTTGGCGCGACAACAAGATACAATGAAAAATCGTGTATGGATGGGGTACAAATTTGTTATAAACGCGGATTGGATATAGCGAGACTTTATTGCAATGACGACGGGTAAAATTGACGTTCATCATCATCTTCTGCCGAGTTTTTTAAAAGAGGCACAGGAAAGCGCCAAAGGGAATTTTGTGAGCTATGCGGGATTTCCGGAATGGTCTCCTCAGTCATCTTTGGCCTTAATGGACAAATTAGAAATTGATTTCACTCTGTTATCCTATTCTGCTCCGGGAATTTATTTTGGAGACCAGAGTGCCGTTGTTGATCTTTCAAGACAATGTAACGAATACCTCGCAACAATGGCACAATCGAAACACAAAAGGTTCGGGGGGTTCGCCACATTACCACTTCCTGATGTTGATGCTGCGCTGGTCGAGGTAGAATATGCTCTCGATACGCTTGAGCTAGAGGGTATCGGTCTAATGAGCAATATTGAGGGAAAATATCCTGGCCATCCCGACATGGATTCCATTTTTAACGAACTAGATAAACGATCTGCCGTTGTGTTTGTGCATCCCACATTTCCCCCACGATCAAACACCTGTGCCGTACCGATCCCTGAACCCGTCATTGAATTTATGTTTGAGACAACGAGGGTTGCAACGAATTTGGTGTTCAGTGGATTACTTGAACGGTGTCCAAATATCCGTTTCATCTTGCCGCATTCGGGCGGGGCAGTGCCTTTTCTAGCACATCGTATGTCGGTTTTTGAAAACTTAGCTAAATTTGAAAAGAATGTTCCTGCTGGGGTTCTTAGCTATCTTGAGGCGTTGTATTTTGATACTGCGACGTCAGGCGACCATATACCACTTAGTGCACTGCAGGCATTGGCGAACGGTGATCACTTGTTATTTGGGACTGATTTTCCCTACATGAAAAACGAAACCATATTAAAAGAGACCAGTTTTATACAAACTTATGCCGGATTTGATGCAGTGGACCGCTCTTTAATGGAACGAGAAAACGCTCTTTCATTATTTACAGATTGAATTTCCTCATAATTACCTCGAGTTGAATTATGAAACATTGTTAAATTTGGTTTTATTGGTTTAAGTACTTGATGCGCGTAATGGAGGAAGGGACAAGCAAGAATGGACAAAAATACAGAAAACTTTGCTGCGGCGGAACGTATTTCCCATGTTCAACCCCTTTCAGGACTAGCCGAAAAAGTCATAGGTCCGCATACGGCTGTGATTGTAATTGATGTGCAGAATGATTTTTGTGCAGATGAGGGGACTATGGCAAAGGAAGGCTTTGACATGGCTGATGCCCAGGAAATGGCAAAACGGCTTCCCAGCTTCCTTTCCACAGCGCGCGCGGCAGGGGCACTAATCGTTTTTGTCCGTAATGTGTATTCCAGTGATCAAAATTATTACCTGTCCGACGTATGGCTTGAGCAGGCGGCGAGGGCTCGAATAGGGAGCTATACCAAGTATCCGGTTTGCCCAGATGGTACTTGGGAGGGTGACTATTACGGCGATGTTTGCCCGGAACCAAACGATGCACGGGTGATAAAGCATAGGTTCAACGCTTTTCTGAATACCGACTTAGACACAATCCTTAGGGCGAACGGTATCCGTACTTTAATTATGACAGGGGTTGCCACTAACGTGTGTGTTGAATCGACGGCGAGGGACGGGTTTATGCGCGATTACTATATTGTCTTCCCATCGGATGGGAGCGCCGCCTATTCCCGAGATGACCATGAAGCAACCTTGCGCAATATTGGACGGTTTTTTGGAGAGGTTTGTACACTCTCGGACGTTGAAAATATTTGGATGTCAAATAAGGGGAAATAAAGACGCACGGGGAGCTTTGGATCGTATTAGTTAGTTATGGTTGCCTTGGCGTGTTGTTGAAATTTCGGCATTACTTCCTCGGCCATGAGCTTCATAGATTCTTTTTCCCATTCTTTATTAGGACCACCCCAATCTGTCCCGGTTAATAGAAGGGTTTCAAATGGGCCGACGTGATCGCGAAATGCGACAAGTTTCTCTAGTACCGTCTTTGCAGAACCAAATGTGACACATTCGTTTACAATTACCTCTGGGGTACATTCCGTATCGGCCATTTTTGGGTCTGGTTTAACAAGGATAAGGTGGTCTAATGAGCTAAAGACTCCATGCATATACGTGAAATAATATCTACTCGATGACTCGTCGCTAAAAACCCGTTCTTTTGCAAGTTCGTCCGTGGGTGCAACGAGAATATTTCGAGCTACTCTCCAATTTTTTCCTGACACTTTGTGGTCGACCGCGTCCGACGCTTCTCTGTAGATATCCCAGTGAGACTTAACAGAATAAACTGGACTTATATTTGCGGAAACGATGTCCCATTTGTTCTTTGCAGCGTAACCTGCCGATTTTGAGAATGGACTTGCCAGAGAAACAGAGATTGGAGGATGCGGGTTTTGTAAAGGTTTTGACATATGGCCAATTCCTAACTCGTCAATTACCCCCTCTTGAATTTTTACTGTCCAAAATTCACCTTTTAAGTTGTAGGGTGGGTTGCCCCGCCAGATCTTCAAGATTAAATCTATACATTCCTCGAATTTCCGCCCTCTAATATCATTGTCCAAATTGTCAAAGAGTTCAAAGTCCGAAATTAATCCGCCGGGGCCGATTCCAAAAATGAAATTTCCACCCGTCATATGGTCAAATTGTGCGACTTCACCCGCAACCACGGCTGGGTGATGATTAGGTAAATTAATTACCCCAGTGGCAAATTTTAAATTTTTTGTCTGCTTGATGAGGTTTGCCATAAACATCATGGGTGATGCGAAAGGCTCTGTTGTCGCGGCAAAATGTTCGCCTAACCAAAGTTCCGTGTACCCAAGTTTATCCGCATAGAGCGATTTCTCGGTATCTTCCGCAAAGGTCTCCGAGAGGGTTCGTTGTGGGGGATGCAAAGGCATCATGAATAATCCGAGATGCATAGTGCGCTCCGTCACCAATAGAGAAGAGGTTTAATTAAGTAATCTGTACACTTTGATCAGAGTAATTGACAGTAAAACTCATACTCCCCTCATTTAACGTCCACCGATGCAAAGTGTAAGTCCGAAGACCGTCTCGAAAATAGGGCTCTTCATCGGCAATTTTTCTGGCTTCATCAAAGGATGACGCGCGAATTATCATCATTCCACGAGAGGGTTCTGCCTCATCCTCATCCAGCAGCGGGCCCGCCCCGAACATCACACCATCTTTTTCCAAACTAATCTGGCGTTGCAAATGATCGTATAGCCCTTTTTGGATTTCTGGACCTCGAAGTGGCTCGATCATTAAGATGTAGAGTTCTAATCCTAAAAATTTATCCATTATTTCAGATAGTGCTGCCGGTTGAACTGCCATTTTAAGAGCCTTCCGCTAGGGGTATCTGGATAATGTACCGTAGAAAGTATTTTTCATAACGCGCAATTTTCCATATATTAAATATGGGTTTGGGTCCCCGTTCTTAGACATGAGTGAGCGCTGTGTTGTACAAAGAAAACCGAGGCCAAAGGCGTTTCTTCAATTGTTTCCAATGTGAACTATTTTGAATTGAGTGCTAACGCGAAAAAAGCCGCCCGAAGGAGCGGCTCTTGCTTTATGTTTTAGCTTAACGAGTGTTATCCGTTATAGGCCATGTCTTGACCGCAACACATTGGTGATTTTATCTTGCCGTGGTCATTCACACATTTAGAAATTTGAACTTCCGTTCCATCATCGCGTTTGATTGAATCATTTACGAGGGGAGTGTCGCATGCGGCGCATGAAGCGTTTACGCCCATTCCGCATACTGAACATTCATAGGTTGCCATAACAAACTCCTTAAAGATTGACCTGCTAAGGAGCTTAATCGACCCGAAGGGAATTTCCAAGTAAATCTGCGGCTGGTAAAAGTATAAAGCTTAATGGCAAAGTGTGGTGCTTAGGTCCGAGGTACTCCCGTTGACGATTCAAAGTCACAGGAATGTAATAGATGTCAGATTGAGCGAGGAGGGCATGTTGACCCTATCGAGAGGTGTTGACTAGAAAAGGGGAATAATCTCCATTTCTGCGTGGGGGTAAATTATAGAACATACGAAGGTTGCGCGCATGGAAATTGGTTTTTTCTTTTGGCCTTATGATTCTGCCCTCGTAAATAGGATGGCAGGTGCAGCCGATAAGTACGGATTTGACATGATAGGTATTGCGGATACCCCTGGTAATGCCATGGATCCCTGGATCGTTGCCACCATGGTCGCACTACGGACGAAGAAAACGCGCATAGGGTTGGTCGTCACAAATTTAGTTTCTCGAACACCGGCTGTGTCTGCCGCCGCAATTGCCTCTCTTGATCGGCTCGCTCCTGATCGTACGGTACTTGGTATCGGTGCTGGGCACAGCGGGACCACTAACTTAGGTATGGAAAAATCTAGTTTTGGGGAGCTTAAGGCGGGCGTCGCGCACATTAAAACTTTACTACAGGGTGATCCTGACACGTTAAGTGGCGGCGTAGCACATATTCCTTGGATTACAAGGACCCCAAAGGTATTTCTAGCGGCTTCTGGGCCTCGCACGTTGAGACTCGGGGGAGAAATAGCGGATGGCGTATTTATCAATTATGGCCTTACAGCTAAAAATATAGCGCAATCGGAACGAAGAGTGATGGATGGTGCTAACGATGCAAAGCGCGATATATCGGAGGTTGAGACATGGCAGATTGCTAGCCTTGATTGCAACGAAAATAGTGAGAAAGCCCGCAAGAAAGCGGGCGCAATTCTCGCGTTTATGGCTGGTGGTTATATTTTCAAAACTCCCCATTTAACGCTGCAAGGAGTTCCAGAAGAGTATCATGCAAAGATCATGGAGCTTCGTCATCGTTATTCCACGCGTCCCAGCGACGCCGATGCCGCGCTTGTCGATGAATTAGGATTGTTTGAATATTTGGCAAGTCGTTTTGCTATTTATGGCACACCCGATCAGTGCCTCGAGCAATTGCTTCGTGCCCACGCTGCAGGGCTTAAGCGGGTGATGTTTACGGTAAGTGTGGCATCCGACCCTGGTAGAACGGTGGAATTATTTGGAGAGCAGGTTTTGCCGCGTTTCCGTGCGGCAATAGCCTAATAACCGCGGGTCGCTACGCGGCGCGCCGCTGGAGATGGCTCCCCTCAAAGGCCGGCGCGACCTCGTCCATAAATCGTTCCATCTCATCTTTGACCTGTTCATGAGGTTTTAAACCGACATTAAAATACAGGATCACTTCTTCGATTCCGGCTTGTTCAACTTTTTTTAACGTGTCGATAATCTGTTGTGATGTTCCCATGAGTACTGAGTTCTCTGTAAGGTCCTCTGGTTTCATTTTATCGAATTTATCTACCATACCGTTGAAATAGGAATAGCTGGGAGGAGTGTTTTCTGGAGTGCGTGGTAGGGCAGGGATGCAACACTCCTTATAATATCGAAGTTGCCGCGCTCGTTGGGCGGCCTGTTCAGCATCGTTATCTGCGAAATGCGTAAAGTAACTCGTCATTAGTCGTTTTGGTTTGCTGCCGTGCTGGGCGCACGCTTCATGATATTTGTCCGCTAATTGTTGAAGACCTCCATAGGTCATTGAAGCGGCAAAGGTTGCAACTACCAGGCCTGCACCAAGCTTCGCAGCCAGGTCGATCGATGGCTCTGAGAACGACGCGATGTATATGGGGATTGGTTTTTGGACCGGTTTGGGGGTTATACGGATATCTTCGAAACTGTAATACTTACCCTTATGGTCAATTCTTCCTGGCTCCGTCCACAAACGTGTAAGAACTTCAACACCTTCCCTAAAAATTTCTGTGTTGTTTTCAAAGTCGACATGGAATGGGCTGTACTCTCTCCGGTCATATCCCCTACCCGTCGCAAAATCGACCCGGCCATTACTAAGGAGGTCGAGCGTGGCCCATTGTTCGGCTACCCGAATGGGGTGGTGAATAGGAAGCACAGTAACAGCCGGCGCTAGTCGAATATGGTTTGTTTTTGCAGCAATATGGGCCAGGACAAGGTCGGGGCAGGATAATACTCCGAGTGAATTAAAATGATGTTCCCCTATCCAAGCGGAGTACATACCGAGTTCCTCCGCATAGACGGCTTCGGCGGTAATGTTTTCCACAAATTGGTTAGAAGACCGTGGGTTATTTGAATAGTGGTTGTCGCTTAACGTGAAATAGCCGAATTCCATATAATCACTCTCCCAAACCTATGTTGAATAGTATCGCTGCTAAAGCTGTAATCATAGTCGTATTATCGATTTGGAGTAGTCAAAGATCGGACACGAATAGTCGATTTAATCTGCAGAATAAAAAGTCTTTTAGTGGGTCTGACTGACGGCATGCACACAATTTATCTGAAAATTGACTGCTGACAACAAACTGTTCGATTATAGTCATGTTTTTATTAAAAATTTATCGAGGCTGGTAATAGAGTTAAACTGGCCACCCTGGTTTCTTGAACAAGTAAAGGAAGCAAATGACTGTTATGGAAAAGACCGGTGTAGGGGCGAGTATTCCACGGAAAGAGGATGATCGCTTTCTAAAAGGTGCTGGCCAATTTGTTCCTGACCTAAAGTTTTCTGGGTTATGGCATGCGGCTTTTGCGCGTAGCCAATTAGCGCACGGACGTATCAAAAACATTATAAAACCCGCCGGATGGGCGGGGCACGTTTTCACAGCTGATGATCTGGGCAACGTAAGACCAATACGGTCGGCCGCGAGTTTGCCCGGCTTTCAGGCTTCTGATTATCCTGTCCTAGCAAAAGGCAAGGTAAGATACGTTGGGGAGCAAATAGCAATGGCTGTGGCGCCAACGCGTGCTGAAGCCGAAGATATTGCTGAAGCAATTGAAATAGAGATTGAAGAATTGCCGGCCATCGTTTCACCTGCATACGCCCGGAGCCAAAATGTCCCTAAGATTCACGATCATTGGGATTCTAATGTGGTATGCGAAACTGTATTCGAAAATGGTGATATCGAGAGAGCCAAGGAAAATGCCATACACGTTATAGAGCGGGAGTTTAATCTCGCGCGACAAGCACCGATGCCTATGGAGGGACGGGGTGCCTGTGCCCAATTCGACGCTCGGCTTGGTGAGCTAATAGTTTGGATGTCTAACCAACTCCCACATCCGATGCAGAGAGGATTGGCCAAGTTTCTCGGCTTGGAAATTAATAATGTGAGGGTTATCTGTCCGGATGTCGGTGGTGGTTTTGGTCTCAAAACACACCTGGACGGTGAGACCGTAGCGGTGGCGTGGGCTGCGTTAAAATTAGGAAGGCCGATTAAGTGGGTGCAGGACCGCTTTGAACATCTTGTGACCGATGCGGATTGTCGCGATCACGAAATAAAAATCCAAATGTACGTAGACGAGATCGGAAAGATTTTAGGTATAGAGGGAGAATACCTTGTCGATGCCGGTGCCTATTCTCCTTGGCCTTGGCCGGTTGGGGTTGAAGCGGCCACGGGACTTGGAAATCTTCAGGGCCCTTATGATGTTCCCGCTTTTAGGGGTAAGTCCATTACCGTATGTACTAATAAGCCTGCTAACCAGCCCTTTAGAGGAGTGGCGCGACCCGGCGCATGTTTTGCTCACGACTTAACTTTGGATGCAGTTGCGCGGGCCGTGCAGCGTGATCCGACGGACGTCCGATTTGATAATTTGGTTAAACCGGACCAGATGCCGTACGACACTATAACGGGGAAGCATCTAGACAGCGGAGACTATCCAGAAGCACTCCGGCGATGTATGGCCGGAATTAACTATAAAAAAATTCGGATGAGACAAGAAGAAAGTGAGCCAGATGGTCGAAAGATTGGCGTTGGTTTTGCTACGTTTTATGAGCAGACGGCGTATGGCACCGGTCCTCATGGTTACTCTGCATGGGGAATTGATCTTGTTCCGGGGATGGAAATGGCAACTGTAAAACTAACGCCCGACGGCGGCGTTTGGACATCGGTTGGTGTCCATTCTCACGGACAAGGGATGGAGACCTCCCTTGCGCAGGTAGTCACCTCTATTCTTGGCGTTATCCCAGAAAAGGTTACGGTGCGGCTTGGTGATACTTCAACGGCATATGCCGGTACTGGTACGTATTCATCCCGTAGTATCGTAGTTGCATCGGGCGCGATCGCCCAAACCGCTCTTGAACTTGTTCCACGCATAGCACGCATTGCCGCACACCTTCTTCAATGCGAGGAAGACGAAGTTTCTGTCGCAAATGGCGAGGCTACCGGACCTTCCGGTTCTGTGGGGTTGGATGTGATCGCAGAGGCTTTTTATCATCATCCTGAAAACCTGCCGGACAACACTGACCGCAATGGCTTAACAGCGACGACAGGGTACAATGACAAGGTACATGGTGGAGTTTTCGGTTTCGGTGCTCACGGCGCTGTTGTTTCCGTGGATATCGAAATTGGTACTGTTGAGATACTAGATTACTCTATTGTCAGTGATTGCGGTACGATGGTTAATCCAGCAATAGTCAAGGGGCAGGTTATTGGGGGCCTCGCGCAAGGTATAGGAAACGCTTTATACGAAGAATCTGACTATGATAGTAATGGTCAACCACTTTCAGTAACCTTGGCAGATTATCACGTGCCAGCAGCTACCATGGTCCCGGACTGCACGCAGGAATATATGCAAACAGCCTCACCCTATTCGACTTTTGGAATAAAGGGTGTGGGTGAATCTGGTGCCATTGGACCGTTGGCCGCTATTGGGAATGCGGTGAATGATGCACTCCGTGACATGGGTGTTGAAGTTAATGAAACTCCAATCACGCCAAAACGGCTTTCAACCCTTATTGAGAGAGAGGGTTAACATGAAGCCAGTTCCGCTTGAATATACCCGGGTGACAACTCTGAAAGATGCATCTACTGCCTTGGCAGCGGCTGGCGATGAGGGACGACCATACGCTGGCGGCCAATCTCTCGGACCAATGCTCAACTTGAGGATTGCCCGTCCCACCTTGCTTGTAGATTTATCTGAGGTGGCAGCTTTGAACCGGCATGAACCGGTAGATGGGGGTATGGAAGTTGGTGCAATGTCTGTGCATTCAGATTTCGAAGATGGGAAAATCAACGACGTAGCTAATGGCCTAATTCAACACGCAGCCTCCGGTATAGCGTATAGGGCTGTTCGTAATCGTGGAACGATCGGTGGTAGTCTGAGCCATGCTGATCCCGCCGCTGATTGGCCACCGGTAATGATGGCATTGGATGCTGTAGCAAAGATCTATAATACGGCAGGTGGGTATGAGCTCCCCATTTCTGAATTTATTAATGGGGTTCTCTCAACAGTAATGGTTCCCGGGGATATACTCACTACTGTTAAAATACCTTGTCTTTCTGAGACAGCCACGTGGGGACATTACAAAGTTTGTGTTAAGCCCGGTGATTTTGCCCAATCACTTTCAGTTATATTAATGGACCGAGCAAATAAGGTTTGTCGTGTTGTTGTGGCGGGCCCGAGCAGTCCCGCAAGATATATGGAAACGATCCCGGATCTTTTACTTAGTACTACGGTATGGTCATTAGGCTTTGCTGAAACATTAAAGGAAACGGTAATAAGAGAGCTGAAACAAAAAGAATTTGTAGAGCCTACGGATAGACACAATCTCAACCTTCATGGAACTGTAGTGGTACGCGCGGCAAAACAGGCTATGAGCCAATGAGCGAAATCACTTTGACAATTAATGAGGAGACGGTCACTTACAACGTCGAACCGCGAACATCGCTTGCTGATTATATACGCGAGCATCATGGGTTAACTGGGACACATACCGCCTGTGAGCATGGAGTATGTGGAGCCTGTACAATAATACTTAACGGTAAGCCAGCACGCTCGTGTATCACACTCGCAGCTGCAGTTGAAAATAGTGATATACGGACGATAGAAGGATATGCTCAGGACGTTGTTATGGACACGATAAGGAATTGTTTCATAGAAACTCATGCTACTCAGTGCGGTTATTGTACCCCGGGGATGCTGGCGACAGCCTATGATATTGTGACGCGATTACCTGGAGCAGGGCGCGAACGAATTAAATTAGAGCTGAGTGGAAATTTGTGCCGTTGTACTGGTTATCTTCAGATCGTTGATGCCATTCAATTAGCGCTTAGTAAGTTGGCAGGATCCTCACCGGAAAAAAGCGTTCCAAATGGTTGATCGGGGCAAAAACAAACCTTTTGAGAGCCAAGAGTTTCTATCCCAAACGATGGTGGATGCGTTTGTTGCAGCAACAACGGAAGGCGCTGATCATACGGCGATCATCATCGGAGAAGAACGGGCGACTTATCGACAATATCGTAATGCGGCGGCAGCGTTGGCAAATCAATTCGGAGATATGCAAATAAAGGGTGAACGTGTCGTTGTTCTGATGAAAAATTCCATAGAAATGTCCTCGGTTATTTATGGAATATGGGGTGCCGGTGGGGTCATTGTACTTTTAAACCCGCTATACACTGAGCGTGAACTTGTAGCTTTAATCGGAGACGCTGAGCCCAAGGTTATTGTATATCATTCGGGTTTTTCGGAAAAGATTGACCCAATCGCCGCGAGGCTCGACATAAAGTATAGGGTGGTTCTTGGTGAAGACGGTATTACTTGGAAAGAATTGAGTGATAAAGGCGGGTCCTATCCAATTATTGGGCCTTCACCCGACGACACTTGCTCGCTTCAATACACAGGAGGAACTACGGGGTTACCAAAAGGCGCTCGGCACCTGCACGGCGATCTTATTGCAGCGGCTGCTCAAATGGACTGGTGTTGGCCAGGAGAATTTAAGACTAATATTTGGCTTAATGTTGCGCCTCAGTTTCACATCTGGGGTTTAATGATGACTTTACTTGTACCCATGCTGCGTCAGGATACGGTTGTCATGACAAACGGGTTTGAACCGGACAAGGTTCTAGCTACCTTCGCTCGCCATAAGGTTACACTCTTTGCTGGTGGCCCCGCTCCGATCTTTAATGGTCTTATGGCCCATCCGGATTTTAAAAATACGGACTTTAGTTCATTGAGATTGTGCGGAGGCGGAGGCTCCCCAATTCCTGTAGAAACCGAAAAGTCATGGAAGGCTGTCACGGGTGTTACCATCCACGAAGCGTACGGGATGTCAGAGGGAGCGCCAATATCCGCGACCTCGACGGAAGATATAAATAAAATTGGAACGTGTGGGCCCGCAGTCCCGGGTACCGAAATTCGGGTTGTTGATGTGGACGACGGTGCGAAGGTGTTAGACGTCGGTGAAGACGGTGAAATTACCTTCCGCGGCCCGCAAATGATGAAAAATTACTGGAAAAGGGAGCAAGAAACGGCACAAACTATTCGTGATGGTTGGTTGTACACTGGTGATATAGGACACCTGGATGAAGATGGCGACGTCGTGATTGTTGATCGCAAGAAAGACATGGCAATTGTTAACGGGTTCAACGTTTTTCCACGAGAAATAGATGAAGTTTTGTTTAGTCACCCAGATGTCGTCGATGCGGCAGCTGTGGGTGTTCCTGACAAAAAAACGGGTGAAGTCATTCACGCCTATGTCGTTCCTTATAGTGGGAGTACTGTCGACCCAGAGACCCTGACAAGTTTCTGCCAAGAACAGTTAGTTAAATACAAAGTGCCAGCAAAAATAATTGTCGTAGCTTCCTTGCCGAAGACTGGTGCGGCTAAGACTGATAAACGCTCATTGCGGGAACGATCTATTAATAACGATTAGTGGATTCAGACGGGGCCAAGAGGGACAGACTTATGGATATTGAAGGAAAATCGGTTGTGGTAACGGGTGGTGGGTCTGGCCTAGGAAGGGCCAGTGCAGAGATGTTGGCCAAAAAGGGCGCCAAGGTGGCAATTATAGATATGAATTCCGAAGCAGCGGAAACCGTCGCAGCCATCACCGGTGGTCCGGCGATCCAATGCGACGTTACTCAAGGGGCGGAGGTCGAGAAGGCACTGGAAACCATAAATGATGCCATTGGTGTTCCACGGATTTGCCTAAATGCTGCGGGGGTAGGCGATGCAGGGTTAGTTCTTGGTAAAGAGGGTCCGCTGCCCTTAGAGAATTTTTCCCGTGTGGTTAATATCAATCTTATTGGGACGTTCAACGTATTAAGGCTTGCGGCGGGCCATATGTCGGGGCTGGAACCCTTAGATACCACGGAACGGGGGCTGATCATAAATGTCGCGTCCGTTGCGGCGTATGAGGGGCAGCGTGGGCAGGCCGCCTATGCAGCCTCAAAGGGAGCTGTGGCATCGATGACGTTACCACTCGCACGTGAGTTTGCGCGGTATGGGATCCGCATTATGACTATAGCGCCCGGTATATTTGATACGCCTTTGTTGCAGACGCTACCTGAGAACATTCAAAAGGCACTTGCGACAAGTATTCCGTTTCCGCAGCGTCTTGGGGATCCAAAAGAGTTTGCGTCGCTTGTTTGTCACTTTGCAGAGAACCCGAGCTTAAACGGTGAGACTGTTCGGTTGGACGGTGCGGTTCGGCTTTCGTAAATCTATCATCTTGATAAAGGAGTAATGTCCCGTGTTCAGTAACGTCGAAATACCTGATAATGGCTATTGGTCAACGCCGTTTGCGAAATGGCAAGGTAGCCTGTCCAAGGTACATAGTTTGCTCTTTGCGGCACATGTTGCAAAAGCCGAGCTACATAAACGCAAAATTTCACCAACAAATTTTGATCATTGCGTTTTGGGTATGACGACACCACAAAAATCCAGTTTTCATGGGACGGCTTGGTTTATGAGCGAAATAGGGGCGCCAGAGGTGGGAGGGCCCCTTGTTAGTCAGGCTTGTGCAACGGGTGCACGTTGCATAAGTACATCCGCTCAAGAAATTGAACTGGGTATGTCGGAGTGTTCGCTTTCGGTTGCGGGTGATCGAAACTCGAATGCGCCTGTCGTTATCTATCCTGATCCTGACGGCGTGGACGGTGCGCCCGATCAGGAACGGTGGATTCTTGATAACCTCACAGGTTCACGCCTCGTTTCCTTCGCCGATATGCAAATGGTGGAAACGGCGGAAAATTGTGCAGAAAAATGGCAGATAACAACAGAAGAACAGAATGATGTGGTTCTCAGGCGTTTTGAACAATATGGTGATGCCGTTGCCAATGACCGGTATTTTCAAAAATGCTATATCTCACTTCCTTTTGAGGTGCCCGATAAGAAGTTTCGTAAAACCGTTGGGCAGATGGATGGGGACGAAGGGGTTCAGGTAACATCTGCCGATAAGCTAGCCAGCTTAAAACCGGTCAAGGAAGGGGGAACCGTTACCCTAGGTGGCCAAACTCACGTTGCTGACGGTGGAGCAGCAATTATTATGGCCGGGTCTGAAAAAGCCCGGCAATTGTCAACTGATCCAAGTCTTCGGATTAGGGTCCTCTCGACTGGCCAGGCACGTACCAGCGAAAAATATATGCCTGCCGCACCAGTCCCTGCAGCACAGAATGCTCTCAAGGCGGCGGGCCTTACGATTGATGATATAGACTGTGTCAAAACTCATAACCCATTCGTAGTGAATGATATTGTTTTTGCCCGAGAAACCGGCTGGGACGTATTGAATATGAATAATTACGGTAGTTCACTGGTTTGGGGGCACCCCAATGGTCCTACTGGCATGCGTTCGGTCATCGAATTAATCGAGGAATTGAAATTACGCGGCGGCGGTAAAGGCCTTTTTACCGGATGTGCTGCTGGTGACCTTGGTATGGCTGTCGTTGTTGATGTCGATCAAAGACCAATGAATTAGGCTTAGAATTCTATAAGAGGGAAACGGCACCTTCGCGGCAAGCAATAAGGTTTCAAACCCGGTCGTTGAGCAAGTGAAATTAATATGGAATGCTGATGCTCAACGAAGGCTTTTTAGATAATGAAAATAATCTGCGAAATGAGGAAACAAAAATGATAGCAAGATTAGGATTACTCGGAGCAGCGTTAGCGTTGGTGGGTACAACGACGATAGCAAGTGCGGCGCCCACAACTTTAAAGCTCGCTTACTTTGGCAGCACACGCTCGCCTACCTGGCGAGAGGTTATGTCGCCCTGGGCCGATGATGTAACGCGGGATTCAAAAGGCACAATCAAAATCGATAAGTTCCCTGGGGGGACACTGGGTCGTAATCCAAGGGTACAAGTCAAACTTGTGTTGGACGGCGTGACCGATTTGGGCTTTTTCGTTCCTTCCTATACCCCTGGACGTTTTCCGGACACGCAAATCATGGAACTGCCTGGGATCGTAAATCATTCATTGGAGTCGAGCATTGCTATATGGCGCTTGTATAACCAGGGCCTATTAAGAGGCTTCGATAAATTTAAGGTGCTAATGTTGGTAACAACCGATCCGTACACGATTCATACTAAAAACCCGGTTAAACGGATTGCTGACCTGAAGGGCCTTAAGCTTCGAGCAGGTGGTCCTGTAGCAGGTGCGACGATGAAAGCATTGGGCGCAATTCCGATTGGGATGCCTATACCAGCTGTTGCCCAAAATATTAGCAAGGGCATTCTTGATGGGTCTGCAGTAGATTGGAACGTTTTGTATGCTTTCCGCATCGTTGATGTGGCCAGACACCATTACATGGGACTTGTGGGGACGGTGCCAATTGGCATTCTCATGAATAAAGCTAAATGGAGCGCACTTCCAGCGGCGGCAAAGGCTGCTTTTAATAAACATAGTGGCGAGGCTTTGGCACGGCGCCACGGAATTTCAAATGCGGGTGTGCAGAAACGATTGGGTGCAAAAACACGTAAAGATCCAAAACATTCGATTGTAGATCCGGATGCAGCTGCCCAGAAACAGTGGGACGCCATTATGAAACCTGTAGTGTCACAGTGGGCGAAGAAGCATCCTAATGGCCAAAAGTTGTTGCAAACTCTTAGAAATGAATTGGCCAATATACGTGCAGGGAAATAATGCTCGTCAGATTGTAACGTGACGATGAACCAAGGGTCCGGTAGAGGGCTTGGCACTCGCTGGATCGCTCTAATCGGACTTGTGGGGTTTGTGGTGGTGGCTCTAGCCACCATCATAGACGTCCTCCTCCGTTGGTTATTTAGTATGCCCATAGATGGGGTTGCTGAAATCAGTCGTCTTATCGTGGCAGTGTCAATCGCTTCGTTCTTTCCGTTAGCGTTGGCCGATCGGCATCATATTTCGATTGAATTTCTCGGTGCCGCATTGGGTGCACGGGCCAGGCTATGGCTTGATCTGATTGCTCATATTGTCACTCTGATATTCTTCATTGCTTTGGGGTGGCAATTTGTTCTTTACACTCTCGAAATAACGGAAAGTGGAGAGGCAACGTGGGTTCTTGCATGGAAAGTCGCCCCCTGGTGGACAGTTGCGACCGCATTTATGCTCACTTGTATGCCTGTTCAAGCGCTTGTGATTTTTTACCACGTTAAGTTGATGTTATTGGGCAGTAACGATTCACCCCACCCGTTAACCGACGCAGAAGGTAAAGGATAATGGACCCCATTGTCGTTGCTTCCATCGGGTTGATCGGCATGTTTGTTCTCATTGCGTTGCACATACCGATCGGCATTGCCATGGCAGTGGCAGGGTGTGTTGGTTTTGGTGTTCTGAATGGATTTGGTCCGGCCATAACTCTGGTCGCGACTGAGCCAGTAGGTGTTATTTCTAATTTGGATCTGGCTGTTATCCCCTTATTTCTCCTTATGGGTAGCTTTGCAGGTGTAAGCGGGTTATCGGCGGATATTTATCAACTTGCCTATGCCATGATGGGGCATCGAAAGGGCGGTCTTGCACTTGCGACGATTGGCGGCTGTGCGGGCTTTGGTGCTGTTTGCGGATCGTCACTTGCCACTGCTGCAACAATGGGTCGTGTGGCACTGCCAGAAATGCTTAAGCGCGGTTACGCGCCAACGCTTGCGACCGGGAGCATCGCCGCTGGCGGAACCCTGGGTATGTTAATTCCTCCATCTGTCATAATGGTGGTGTATGCATTTTTAGCGGAACAGTTTGTCATAACGCTTTTTATTGCGGCGCTGATCCCAGGGCTCATCGCCGTTTTTTTTCATTTCATCGCAATTGGTATCGTTGTTCGTATCCGGCCTGAATCTGGTCCGGCGGGTGAGCGGATGTCATGGGCAGAGCGGTGGGCGGTTGCGCGACAAAGTTGGGGTGTCGTCTTGCTATTGGTTGCGGTGATTGGCGGTATTTATGGTGGAGTATTTACCGTAACGGAAGCGGCATCCTTAGGTGCGGGACTAGCGTTTCTTTTTACGGTTGGGCGGCGAAAGTTTACGGCTGAGTCATTTTGGTTAGTCTTAAAGGAGACGGCTTCTAATACGGCGATGATTTATTTGATCATCGCCGGTGCTTCGGTTTTTACGTATTTTATCACAACTACAAAGATGCCGAATGCATTAGTAGATGCCATAGTGGAAATGAACCTATCGCCTCTCGTAATTATCGGTGTGTTGATGGTCGCTTTTCTAATCTTGGGCAGTATTTTTGACACGATTGCGGCGATGGTTATTACCATGCCTTTTGTGTATCCGCTCGTACTTGGAATTGGGTACGATCCCATCTGGTGGGGGATTGTGTTGGTGATGGTCATCGAAATTGGAATGATCACACCCCCTATTGGTATGAATGTATTTGTCCTTTACGGCGTCGCTAAGACAGTTCCTTTGAGAACTATATTTGCCGGAATAGTTCCCTTCCTTTGTGCCGATCTGGTGCGTCTTGCGATTATCGTGTTGTTCCCCATTATTACCCTCTGGTTACCCACCTACATGGGTATGAATATGGGGCAAAACTAATCGAGGCGCCCAATCAGTTTGTTCCAGGTTTCTGTAACTTCTATCATGGCTGATACGAGCTCAGGGTCGTGATCATTGCCAGTTATACCAAAACGGAGGGTGTAAGAATTTTCTAATTGGAGTGGAGATATCTCATCCGTTGTAAAGTAAAGAACAAATATACACCTAATTAGCCACATTTTTATTTTTCTTCCTACCGTTGATAGTGGTGACAATAATAAGGAAGATACGCTTGAAAACCCGGTGCCTCCGGTTTGTTATGGAGGAACGCGAGGGGCAGGAAAATTTTAAATAGAACAAACCTAAAACCGGAAACTTAAACGTATGGCTACACACAAAGAAACTTCACCAGTAGGTCGCTCTAATCTTTCCATATCGGAAAACACGCCGAATTTCCCGACCATTGTACATGCCTTAGTAGCGGCGGCCGAAGATCTACCAGATAAAAAGGCCTTCATTTGCGAAGACAAAGAAATAACATTTTCTCAGTATTTCCGGGCGTCGGCCGGGATGGCTAATAAACTAAAGGAGTTGTCTGTCCCTGGAACGCGCGCGGCGATCTTAATGAATAATTCTATTGAAATGGCAATCGTGTTGATGGGGAGCTATGCGGCGGGCATTCAGTGTGCTCCCCTAAACCCGTTTTTAACGGATAGGGAGATAACGGAACTTTTAAAGGATATAGATCCATCACTATTGATCTGTTCGGAGTCGTTTATGGATCGTGCCGAGGGTTTAATAGCCCACTCTGAAGAGACGGTGGTTCTTTCTGTAGGGGAAAATAGTTTGGATCCCTGGAGGTGGACCGATGACCAAACATGCACGTTTTCGTCTGATTTTCCCAGTCCGTCTGACAGGAGTGTTATGTTCTTCACCGGCGGAACCACGGGGCTACCAAAGGGTGCTGAACATGTCCACAGTGCCTTCATAGCATTTTGTCGCCAAACCGTGATGCTGTGGCAGTTCGATTATGATACCAAAGCGATTTTGAACGTCGCCCCTATGTTCCACATATGGGGCCATCATTTCTCGGTTCTGTTCCCGTTATTTATACGGGCGACGATGGTTCTGGTTCCGAAATACCAGCCGGATTTTGTGATTGATCAACTTGAGCGTCATAAGGTGAACTACTTTGCAGGCGGTCCAGCGGCTATTTTTCTTGGGCTACTGGGCAGCGATAAGATGAAAAATGCGGATCTGAGCAACCTTGAATATAGTATTGCGGGAGGGTCACCGTGTCCCGAGGGATTATTAACGCGGTGGCACGAGGAAACGGGTAACGAAATACTAGAAGGTTGGGGGATGTCGGAGGGCGCCCCAATAAATTGTAACCCTACCCACGGTGAAAAAAAATGGCTCTCGACAGGGGTCACTCCCCCCGAGACGGAAATAGACATTGTTGACGTGGAGACGGGTAACAAGATACTTCCGATAGGAGAGCGAGGAGAAATTCGTGTCCGAGGGCCTCAATTTACAATTGGCTATCGGAACCGGCCCGATGAAAACAAAACAGCGATAAGAGACGGCTGGTTGTATACGGGCGATATTGGGTATTTTGATGAAGACGGCTACATGTTTCTCGTAGACCGAAAGAAAGAATTAATTATAGTCGGTGGTTACAATGTCTATCCTCGAGAGGTGGATGAAATTTTAACCAATCATCCGGCCGTGTCTGAGGCGGCGGCGGTAGGGCAAACTGATGATTTTCTTGGGGAGGTTGTTGTTGCGTTTGTTGCATTAAAAGAGGGTGAACAAATATCTTCTGAGGAACTCATAACGTGGAGTGAAAAAGGCCTCGTTAAATATAAGGTCCCCCATGAGATTTTCTTCTTAGAAGCGCTGCCCAAAAAAGGCCCAGGGAAAATTGATAAGTTGTCGTTAAAACAATCGTTGCTCTGAAGTTATATCTTTGGTCGGTACTGAGAGTGGGTTTTGGCTAGCATGGGTGGTGTGTTGTAGTCAAAAGCTGGAGATCACAAGACCGTTAGGTCTATCCCGATAAAGCTGTTATCGTGCATCAAGTGTCATCAAGGCATGGGAGGTGCCGTTATGGTTCGAATACCACCTTTAGCCGGAGAAGATGTCCCGGCAGAGATCCGTTCGACGGTCGAGGCTGCTGATAAAGTATTCGGCGTCCAATCTGTTTCTTCCGGTATACAAGCGCATTGTCCAGACATCTTGGTAGCCAGTAGAGCTCTGGGTTCTGCACCTGGTAAAAGTAATCTTTTGTCAGCGGAGTTAAGGCATTTGATGTGTATGCGGGCTGCACAAATTGTGACTTGCCCTTTTTGAATAGATTCCAATGCTGCCGGGAGCAGCAATTCAGGAAGTTCTGCCGAAAAAATAGCCGCTGTTAGCAGTTGGCGCACGAGTGATCTTTTTTCCGAGAAAGAAAAAGCCGCATTTGAACTTACGGAGGCGATGTCTCATACGCCTGCCACCGTCGCTGAAAGTATCTTTACGGAACTAAAAACTCATTTCAATAATCCAGAGATAGTGGAGTTGGCTTCAACCATTGCTATGGAAAATTACCGGGCACGCTTCAATAGGGCATTTTTGATTGAAGCGGAAGGATTATATAAACCAAAGAGTTAGGACCGTATTGTGGTTATTGATACTGATACACTGGTTGCTAAAGCAAAATTGCTTAAATCATTAATCGATGATGCGCTGATCCTCGTTTTGCCAAATGTGTGGGACGTTGGTAGTGCAAAGATAGTGGAAAGGGCTGAGTTTCCGATAGTAGCCACGTCTAGTGGCGGCGTTGCGTGGTCTCTCGGGTACTCTGACGGTGAGTGCATTAGTCGGGATGAGATGCTTGGTGTTGTGGCACGGATTTCTGCAAATGTGGGTGTACCAGTTACCGCAGATTTGGAAAGTGGATACGGGTCGGGAGCAGAGAGCCTCGCAGAAACGGTGTTAGCCGCTCTTGAAGCAGGTGCGGTTGGGGCAAATTTCGAGGACAGTACTAATGGTCCTAACGGTCGCGCGTTAATCGAGTTTGATCATTCAGTGGAAAGAATAAAGGCTGCACGTGAGGCCGCTTTATCGGTGGGTGTGCCGTTTGTAATCAACGCGCGAACGGATACTTTTGCTGGCGGAGGAAACGATAGTTCCTTTTCTGAGGCGGTACGCCGCGGGAATGCCTATCTACAGGTTGGTGCAGATTGTATATTTGTTCCATTTATCAATGATATCAATATGATAAAAGACTTAGTTAAAGAAATTCAAGGCCCGATTAACATTTTGCTTGGGCCGGCGTCGCCAGCTGTACAGGAGTTACAAGATGCGGGTGTGGCCCGGGTTAGTATTGGCGGTTTGTTTTCCCTTGTCAGTTACTCAAATGTCCAGACTGCTTGCGAAGAACTCCACCAGAATGGAACCTATGATTGGGCGCGGAACGCTTTAGCCCATCCCGAAATGAATGCGCTTATGGCAATGAAAGATGGCGAGACATGACACACTTTGTTTGGGCGTCTTGCCGGACAATTTGTTGCGACATAGAGTAGTCCGCGTACCTGTGATTGAAGCTGTTAGTTGAGTGTTCTCGCTTTAGATATCGGTGGCACCTTTACCGACCTGATGGCTTTTTATGTTCAGAGGATTTCATAGTCAGTCTCTGACAATGCCTTCGCGAATTTTTCAAGTGTTGTCACGGAACCTAACCGCCCATTTCTATTACGGTACCAATATTGGCCGCAATTGCCTTGGTTTCTATGGCTTGGGCCATTGCCAGATCCTGAATTGGTAATCCTATCGATTTATAATACGTAAGTTGGTGTGCGTTTTCTCTGCCTCTCATTGTTCCATTCACGAGCTCAGAGAGCTCCACTATAGACGTGAGAGGTATTTTTTGCTCTTGCAGGGGTACCATAAGATCTCCACAGTTTTTTAAACTTTCATCTCGAGAATCAATGACGAGTTTGTCCATTCTGGAAATTGCGGTACTGTCAACTTCTCTAGCCTCTGCGATATTTGCGCCGACCGCAGCTACAAACACACCCTCTTTTAGGCAGGTTCCGGAAAAAGTTGGCTCTAGAGATGTGGTAGCGGAGATCACTATGTCGGCTTTGGATGCGGCCTCATCTGAGGAATGCACTATTTTGATCTGGCCTATCTCCCACCGATCTTGTTCAGTTAGGTACTCAGCTAACACATTACCCCTGGTTGGTGTTCTGGTGGAGATTAACACTTCTGAAATAGGACAAACCCGAGAGACAGCATCGATCTGATTTCTGGCAACGCGCCCCGCGCCGATCACCGCAAGAATTTCACTATCTTGGCGGGCGAGGTAGCTTGCAGCGAGGCCCGTCCCCGCGCCTGTACGAAGGTCGGTCAGATACCCGCCTTCCATAACGGTTGTTGGGTGCCCCGTCGTTCCATCAAATAAACTTACGAGGGATGACATTCGGGTTAGCCCTTTTTTTTCGTTTTCGAAAAAATCGGACACGACCTTTACGCCGTATCCTCGTCCTTTTTTTAAAAAAGCGGGATTAAATATTGCTATGCCGGGAGGTGTATCCGAGGTAGCGAAACTTCTAAGGCCCGAAACAACGGTGTTGTCGCCGATTAGTCCAAATGCCTTACGCTGAATTTCAATCGCTTCGTCCATATCCATGATGTCGCGGATATTATTCTCGGTCAGGATCCTCAATAACATGTAAAAACGTTTCCCAGGGTGATATTCGTGCTATTCAAATATAGACAATTTGTGACGGTCGTATAATAGAGACAGAGAAGGATTAAACAGAAAATTGACAAAAGTCTGTATACATAACGCTTTGTTGGTATCCGGGACGGGTATTAAACCAGGAGGAATAGTGATTAACGATGACGGTCGGATTGAGAGCGTCACTGGTCCGTCAGAACACCCTGTCAGAGCTCAAAATGTCATAGATGCCGGAGGAAAGATGCTTTTTCCTGGTTTCGTTGATGCACATGTCCATATGCGAGATCCGGGCGCGCCTCAGAAAGAAAACTTTATGTCTGGAACTAAGGCTGCAGCCTGTGCGGGCATAACCACTGTAATGTGTATGCCAAATACCAATCCTCCGGTAACAGATCTCAACGGTGTCGCTGCTGCCAAAAAAGCTGGGAATGGAAACAGTTATGTGGATTACTGTATTCAGGCAGGGTTAAACAAGAATAATATAAACAATGTTGAAGCGCTTTGGCGCTCTGGCGTTTCGTCCTTTGAAGTATTTCTATCTGATGCGCCTAAAGAAGATTTATTGGAAATTGAAGATTATTTGGAAGTTGCTCGTGCCGTTGAAAGTGTCGGGGGGATCCTCGGTGTATATACGGGTTCTCAAAAGTTGCTTGAACGGCGCCTCGCAACTCTACGTGAAACCCGCGGGCCAGAGGTAGGGTTCCACGAGTTGTCGAAGGCGAGAGCTCCCTTTGATGAGGCACTGGGTATCACGGCGGTTTCAGAGATTTGTAAGCATACCCGGGTTAAGACTGTTCTGCGACAAACCTGCACCGTGCGTGGGTTCGAAATTGCCCGTTCTGCAAAGCAACAAGATCCTAGCCTCCCCCTTGCAATAGAAGTGACGCCGCACCACCTGCATCTAACGAATAGGCTAATCGAGCAATTTCAAGGTTTTGCTTATATGATTCCACCACTTCGTGGCGTGGAGGATTGCGATGCAGCGATTGCCGCTATAGCGGATAAAACAGTGGATTTTATTGGGTCCGACCATGCTCCGCACGAGGTGGGAGCGAAGACGGCTGCGGACCCATGGGCAGTACCGGGCGGCGTGCCGGGGCTTGATACAATTGTTCCAGCTGTGCTCGACTTAGCTGCAAAAGAACTTATTAGCTATGCTGATGTCGCGAGGGTCCTTTGCGAGCGGCCAGCGGTGTTATTTGGGATCGCGGATCGAAAGGGGTTTTTATCACCCGGCACTGACGGTGATGTAGTACTAGTGGACCCACAAGAAACCCGAGAGATATGCTCCACAGATATCCGTTCCAAGGCAGGTCGCTCTCCGTTTGAGGGTTATAGTTTGTGCGGTCGTGTTGTGCTCAGCCTTCTGCGTGGCGATGTTTTATCGGAAAGTGGAAACCTTGTGGCAGTGGATCCAAAAGGTGATTTTCTTGCGCGCGGCCGTGACGACTGGAAAAATTGACATGGCTGACCCGCGCTACAAAATTGGCTTAATTGTACCCGCGAATAACACCGTCATTGAACCAGAGTTTTGGTCATTAGCACTTGACGATACGGCCTTCTATTCCACCCGGGTAATGGCAAAGGGTAACCTGACGAAGGAAGCGGTCTTTCAAATGGAAGAGACTGTTGATCGGGCAGTCGATGAGCTAGCGGCGACCGGTGTCGATTTGATTGTGTATGCAGACATGGTTACGACTTTTATTATGGATCCAGAATGGAACGACGTTCGTACAAAAGAAATTAGTGAGCGTTCCGGCATTCCTTGCATCTCGGCGTGGACAGCGTTGCGGGATGGTCTAGAAACAATGGGTTTATCTAGTTTTGCGCTCGGCACACCCTACCCGACAGACATACACACGCTTGCCCCCCCTTACTTCAGGAATAGGGGCTATACGATTACGTCCGACGAGACATTGAATATTGTCTCGATGAGAGATGTTCCAAAGGTTGCGGCATCAGAAATTCTGAAGTTTGCACGGAGGTTATCTAAGACGCCTTGTGAAGCAATTATTCTTCTGGCAACAGACTTGCGTACGTTCGATGTGATTGAACTGATCGAAGATGAACTAGAAATTCCGTTATTAACATCGAATCAAACGATATTATGGTCGGCTCTAAGAACTCTACAGTTTCCATTGTTTTCAAAGGGGCGGGGCAAACTGTTTTTAAAATAAATAGTCGATAACCGGAAACAGTAGGGCACCTACTTCTTGATTGGAACCTGTTTTCACCACATGTTTTTAGTGTGAGAAAGGTCAATTGTATATGTTTTTAATTCTTGTTTTATCGACGCATCATCTAGCGTGATTAGAAGAATGCGCGATCGGTTTCTTTATAATTCCGTGCTGCAGATATGACTTCCGAAAGTTCCGCGCAAAATCTTTGGGCCTGCCATTCGGGTACGGTAGTGGAAACTTTTACGAACCGGTTCGCATAGTGTTTAGACTGATATGCGGCTTGTCGGATCATAATGCCGCGGTCTAGATAAAGGGTTACCAATGTCTCTGGTGCGATTTCTGCGGCGCTACAGTCAATTACCACGAAATTTCCGTTTGAAGGATAGACCGGCATGCTCAGTCCATTGATTGTTTGTACGGTATCAAAGATCGCTCGTTGGTTAGCCCGCTGTATCCGGTTTACTTCAGGGAACCATTCCGATTTATATTTCAGTCCCGCTATTGCTCCCCGCTGGGATATTAGGTTTGAACCCAATGCGTTTGGTTGGCCTTCCGAAAGCGTTTCTATTACTTCGGGACGTGCCATTAATCCGCCTAGACGCATACCTGCAAGGCCGAGCCATTTCGAGAAGCTGTATGTCGTGATCGTTCGTTCTGGATAGTAATGGTATGCAAGTGTGTGATGGTGGGCGAAGTGCCGGTATGTACAATCATGGACGAGCCAAGAATTAGCTCTTCGAGCGATCGCGGCGAACGCTGCGATTTCGTCTTCAGTGTATCCAATGCCTAGTGGATTAAGGGGATCAATCAGATAGATTAATTTAACGTTGCCTCGGCTTACAGCTTCTTCAAGCTGTTTTATACCGAGCTTATAATTGAGCTCTGGTTCATATATTGGTAATGTTAGGACCTCTGCACCCGATAACTTTGCGAAAGCCTCTGGCCAGGGCCACCCTGGATCCGTCGTAATCATTATTTCGCCATCTGCTAAAAACTGACGACAGGCATGATAAAGGCCCTCAATAGCACCGTCGGTAATGAGTATATCGGCATCTTGGATGCCAAAATCGGACAACATCAAAGCCCTTAGTTCCTCTAAACCGATAGGTGGCGCGTAGGCATGGTAGTCTTCGTTTTCTATCGTGGCGACCATCGCCTGTTTTACCGCGGGATGAGTCGGCAGGTGGTTCGTATTCTGCCCCATCCATATGAGGTCGGAATCGGCTACGAGCGCTTCGAAATGTTTGTTTCGTTTCTGGAAAGGCCGCATCACGTTATCCTTGGTAAAGAAATTGCCAGATCTGCACACTCTTTGCAGTAGTGGTAGTCCAGGTGATGTTAAAAATCTAGGGCGCCTTATGGATACCTAGTGGGTTGTAACGTTAATAGAGTTTCTAGTTTAAGTTGAGAAAATACACTCAATAGTTCCTGCAAGTACTTGACAGCCCAATATAATATCGTTTTCTAAAGTATCCTCAGCCTCTGAGTGGCTTTTGCCATTTATGCTTGGTATGAAAAGCATGGCCGAGGGGATGTGACGGGCAAAAACCATTGCATCGTGACCCGCTCCGCTAGGCATTGTCATGTGGGGTGCGCCTATGCGGTCCGCGGCGTCTAGAATGTCATTAGACAGTGTGTTGTCCATAGCGGATGGTGTGATGTCGATCGTTTTCGTCATTGTATACTGGAGAAGGTGGCCCTGATTTGCGGTTTCGCATATGTCACGGATGGCCCCCTCCATTCGGTCTAAGACGATTTCATCAAGATCACGTATTTCATATATAAGCTCCGCTTTGGCCGGGACGACGTTCGCTGCTCCGGGTTCAAAGTTCACAAAACCAATATTCCAAACGGAATCGTGACCTTTGCAACTCTCAAGGGTTTCCAGGACACGGTGGGAAAGTCTGATTGCTGCTGTTCCGGCATCTTTTCTCATAGACATCGGGACGGTGCCGGCGTGGTCTGCTTCACCGATTATTTCTATGCGGAAGCGACGGATCCCGACTATTCCGGTCACGATACCGATGGCCTTTTGTTCTGCTTCGAGTCGGGGACCTTGCTCAATGTGCGCTTCTAGGTACGCCAGGGCGCTGGGATCTAGGCACATCTCCCGGTTTGTAGTTAAACCAGCGCGGTTTAGAGCGTCCGTGAGCTTTTCCCCTTCAGGGTTCTGACCTTCGGCCATTTCGTCATCACTCAATTCCTGGCAAAATTTTCGACTTCCAAGGCAGGCAAGGTATGTCCCTTCCTCATCCATGAATGATAGGGCGTGGATGCCTATTTTATTATGATAGCCCGTCTCCATGACCGTTCGAGCAATTTCGAGGCCATAAATAACGCCCAGCGAACCGTCTAACCACCCACCCACAGGAACAGAATCGGTATGAGAGCCGATAATCACAGTTTTTGCATCAGTGTTAATTTGCCCGTGTACGTTTCCAACATTGTCTATTGTGGCCTCGAGATCCGCGTCGGACATTCTTTTTAGCAGCCAATGCCGGGCTTCAAGATCAGCATTAGAGAGGGAGGTGCGACTGACACCTGTCGTGAGCTTGCCAATTTCGGCAAGATCACGAAGGTCTTTCATTAATCTTTCGGGTTTAATTTTTAATCGGCCGCGCAAATCCATACATTTTGCCTGATCTATAAGTTTTTACTCATTTCACAACGCTTGCAATTTTGTCTCGCATCGCGAAATGCATGCCTTCGACGATACAACGGGTTATGTCTTAACAACTTTTCTATTAACGAGTGGCAAGACATGCTCAGCTATTCGTTTCATCATTTCGAGTTGATTAGGTGAAGCTATTACAAGTTGAAAGACCGAAACACCCAGATCGATATACCGGTTGATTTTTTCGGCTATTTGCTCTGGGTTCCCGGACAGGGCCCATCGGTCGACAAGGTCGGTTGATGCTTTGCTTTTCCCCTCAGGCGGCCCATGAAAATCCGTCAATTGGTTTTGAACACCTTCCCAGGCTTTTTGCGGGTCGTCATCACAGTTTGTAAACCAGTTCATTCCTAAAACTCGTCCTCCCCCATAGGCCGGTTTTGACGCTGGATCCTTACCAATACTCACCGCGATATCAGATACGTCCGACCAAATATCCCTATATTCATCGGCCGTCGGATGCACGGCTAACCACCCATCGCCTTGTTCTGCAATTATTCGTCTGATTTTAGGTCCCATCATGAGCGTTCCGGCAAGTTCGCTACTCCAATGGTAGTGATGTGCGCCAGTCCCCTCAATTGGTATATAAATACCGCCCCCTACGAGTATTGGGGGTTTTTTGCTTGGTCGCGCGACACCCAATGTCATAGGCCCAAATTTGTAAAACTTTCCGTCATAAGCAAGTTTGTCTTCTGTCCAAAGCCTGTTCATTACATCTAAACATTCCGCGAATAATGCTGTCCTTTGATTGAAAAATTCTTCCGGGTTCAACGTGCTCTTGTCTTTTCCGCGGACTGCCGCCAATGCGTCAAACTGACGTTTATAAATTGTGTTCTTACCCGCCCCCGTACCAGCACCCATGACGGCACGTCCTTCAGATACGTCCCAAAGGGTTGCCCATTGTTGGGCTACGTGAACTGGGTTTCTAATCTGCGGTATTAGGATCCCCGTCATCAACTTTATTCGTTCAGTTAATGCTGCGACGGCGGTCAACGCGTTTATTGGGCAAAACGATGCGGTCGTTCTTCGGCCCGTAAATCCGTCATGTACCCAGACGCCGTCAAAGCCCATAGCTTCAGCCTCGACCGCGGCGTGTACCAATTGTTTTAGGTCGTAGCTTTTTCCCGTAATTCCCATCGTATTGTTGATGGATGTACCTATAATAATCTCTTCGCCTAGTGCCATATTTCCTCCAATGGGCTTAACAAAAAGTATAGAAAATAGTTTTATTGTGTCCTATTCGGCAAGTTCACGTCGTCTTAACTCTGATCTTAATAATTTACCAGTAATCCCCTTGGGGAGTGAGTCCACAAACTCAATTTTTCGCGGGTACATGAAAGGTGGCCCGTTTTCCTTAAAATAATCTTGGAGTTCCCCAATTAATCCCTGAGATGGATTATAGTCTTTTTTCAATACTATAAATGCTTTCACAACGTGAATCCTTGTACCGGTATTGTCTGGAGATGCAACACATCCGCATTCCTGAACTGAAGGGTGTTGCACCAACACTTGTTCAACATCCGTAGGGGCCACGTTAAACCCTCCCGTGACGATCATTTCATCGGCTCGGGCGACAAAATGGATATACCCTTCGGCGTCTTTCCAGACCGTATCTTTTGCAATGTTCCAGCCGTTTCGTACCATTTCTCCTTGTATTTCTTTGGGGCTCCAGTATGCGGTCGATGTAGGTCCTCGGGAACACAAAAGACCGTGTTCTTCATCAGGCATTTCTTCAAATGTTTCAGGGTCACGAACAGAGACTTCGTACCCTGGAATTGCCCTTCCCAAGACACCTGTGCGGGGAGCTTCCACACCGTGCTGATATCCAATGTAAATGTGAAACATTTCTGTCGATCCGATAAATTGTTCAAGCGCCAGGTCCGTTGTACGCCGCCAACGTTCTTCCAACTCAGGGTAAAGCGGCTCGCCGCCAACCAGTGACATCCGAATTGAAGGAATTTCAAGTTTTTGTTCCTCTAAGTAGGTAAGAAACTGTTTGTAAAAAGTAGGAACCCCCACGAAGACGGTGGCTTGATGCCTATTTATAAGCTCCGCAAAATTTTTAGCAGATTTATCAGAACTAAGGATTGCTGCCGCACCAAAAGGCAGGGTGTAATATATAAAAAATGCGGCACCCATTGTGAAAGGTAGAGAAGGTGGCCCAACAAGAATGTCGTTGGTGGTTGTGCCGATACAATGTCGGCTATAAGTATCCGAGGCTGCCAATAAGTCGCGATGGCTGTGGGCGGTACCCTTGGGTCGCCCGGTTGTGCCTGATGTATACGCTATAAGAGCCAAGTCATCGGCATGTGTTTTCGAAAATGGTATTTCCGTTTTATCATCGGGAAGATAATCACTCAGAGTTTTGTATTTGCCCGTGGGATCTGAGGGTAGGGCAATCACGGTGGTCAACGTGGGGCAGCGAGTGGAAACATTTAGAAACTCTTCTGCAAAGTTATTGCCGACCAATGCGAGAACAGCTCCAGTATCGTTTACACGATAGATTATATCCTCCGTGCGTAGTTGTGCGAAAGTCGGCACGGCAACAGCGCCAATGGCCTGTACGGCAAGAAATGAAATCACCGCGTCGGGCGAGTCTATACAGCGGATTAATACGCGGTTGCCGGGGTGTACTCCGGCCTCCAACATTACCGTAGCCAACTTTTTGATATCATCAAAAAGCTCACCGTACGTAACGCTAGCGTTATCAGAATATATAACTGTTTTTTCCAGCCATTCATGTTCGGTGGCCCTTCGGTGCATTATTTCCACTACGTTCAGGGTATCTGGATAATTAAGCTCATCCAGTAGGCATATACGATCGGGCTGGGCTTCTATATCGTCGATGAGATCCGTTTTTCGCATTCTTAATAGCAAGTTGGCTTTTAAGGGGAAGCCACTCCTTTTTTGTATTTTCAGTGGTAGGGTTTAACTAGTTTAGAAAACACATTGTTACACAATTAACACGCATATCCGTGAACTCTTTTTACGCACAAATCTTTTTATGATGACGCCATTGTCAATACGTCACAAGCAGGGTTAAATCGAACGTAGTAAAGAGAAAGATAGGGTGGGAGTCGGTCCGCACCCACGCATCGAAATAAATTGGATAGAGCATTAAAAACTATAAAAGTGGTAGAAGGAGAAGAGTATGAGCAAAAATAAGAGTTTTATTCGTGTTGCAGTATTTTCCGGGCTGTTAGCTGTAGGTACTATTTTTGCATCGGGTAGTTCAGCCCCGGTGATGGCAGATAAATATAAATTTAAAATTACTTCCTATGTGCCTTTAAAGTCAGGGACATGGAACAATTATATGCAGCGGTTTATCGATTCGGTGCATTTATTCACAAGCAACCAGGCAAAAATAAAAGGCTACGGGGTGGGTGTACTCGCGGGTCCCTTTGATGCTTGGAAGGCCGTTAAGAAAGGCACCGCGGATATTTGTTATTGCTATCCTGGATTTGCTCTTAATTCGGACCCCGCTAACGGTATATTGGGTGGAATGGTCGGCGGGATGCCAATGGAGGAATTTATGCATTGGTATGTCTCGGGCGGGGGCCTAAAACTCCTGCAGGACTTTAGACATTCCCAAGGTCTTCATCCTGTATTGACTGGGATGGGCTCAACAGAATTCTTCATGCATTCGCATAAAAAGGTACAGAAAATCTCAGACCTAAAAGGTATGAAAATTCGAACCGCAGGTGCGTGGGCTGATATACTGCAAATGGTAGGCGCCTCGGCAACGGTTATACCACCCGCAGATATCTACACGGCCCTGGAGCGTCGTGTTATAGATGCAACCGAATTCATAACACCAGCAACCAATATTAAGCTTGGTTTTCACAAGATTGCTAAGTTTATTATTATGCCAGGCATCCACAATCCCAGCCACATGAATGAAGCTGTATTTCGCTTGGCTGATTGGCAGAAATTGCCGAAACAGCTTCAAAAACAAATAGATGCAGCAGGGTTGTACTCTGCGTTCAGAACGGCAATGCATATGGGCGTCGCTGATGTTGCAGCTGTAAAAAAACTCAAAGCTGGGAAAAACACGTGGGTTACTCTTGATCCGGCAACAATCGCGAAGGTCGAAGAGTTAGGTCGAGTGTGGTCCGAGCAGGCTGCTAAGAAACAGACCGCAAAAGGAAACCCTTGGATGGCCAAAGTATCAAAGTCCTATTGGGGCTTCTACGACGAATGGAAGAAATACGGCGTTTACCGACATAATTAAAAGAAATGTGGCGGCGTCCGATAACTAACTTGGGCGTCGCCAAAACTAAAACTTATAGAGGAGGAGACGATGAGACATCTGAAAAGGTTTGGTAAGGTAGCAGCGTTTTCCGCGCTTATGGCTGTTGGAACTGTTTTTTTATCCGGTACCTCTGCACCAGTATCGGCCCAAAAATATCAATTTAAACTTACCTCATACGTACCCTTGAAATCGGGAACATGGAACAACTATATGCAGCGTTTTATTGACGCCGTGCATTTGTTTACGAATGGTCAGGTGAAGATAAAAGGCTATGGTGTGGGTGTTCTCGCCGGACCCTTTGACGCTTGGAAGGCCGTTCAAAAAGGCACCGCCGACATTTGCTTTTGCTATCCTGGCTTTGCGTTAAACACCGATCCCGCGAATGGCATTTTGGGGGGTATGGTCGGTGGTATGCCGATGGAAGAGTTTATGCACTGGTATATGGCTGGGGATGGAACCAAGCAGCTTCAAGATTTCCGGCACAGTACACAACAATTACATCCGGTGATCACGGGTATGGGATCTACGGAATTTTTTCTGCATTCACATAAGAGAGTTGAAAAGCTTGCTGACCTTAAAGGGATGAAGATTAGAACAGCGGGAGCGTGGGCTGATATTCTCAAACAGGTCGGTGCTTCAGCGACTGTAATTCCGCCAGCGGACATATATACCGCTCTTGAACGTCGGGTTATTGACGCCACAGAGTTTGTGACACCTTCGACCAACATAAAACTTGGGTTTCACAAGGTGGCTAAATATATAATCATGCCAGGAATACATTCGCCTTCGCATATGAACGAAGCGGTTTTCCGTCAGAGTGATTGGAAAAAATTACCCAAAACGATCCAACAGCAGATTGAGGCAGCCGGTCAGTACTCAGCGCTTCAAACAGCAGTTAAGGTAGGCGTAGCGGATCTTGCGGCCATGAAAAAACTTATGGCTGGGCGCAACACCTGGGTTACGCTGGATAAAGCTTCTCAATTGAAGATAGAGCAATTGGGGCGTGCCTGGGCAGAGGCTGCAGCTAAGAAACAGACAGCAAAGGGTAATCCGTGGATGGCCCGTGTCTCAGGTTCGTACTGGGCCTTTTATGACAAATGGAAGAAGTACGGCGTATACAGGCATAACTAAAAAAACGCATCACCTGTTAGTGGCACCGGGGAAATTAGTCCCGGTGCCACACTTTGATAGTAAATTGTATGACACGATTTTTGACTCTTGTAGATAAAATTTCTACGGCTCTCGCCGTGGTCGCAATGTTTCTGCTTGCAGTGCTCATTATTGACATGATGTACGAGGTCGTTTCGCGCAGGGTCTTTTCCGCTCCGACGTTGTGGGCTTATGACATTGCTTATATGGCAAATGGTGTGGGGTTTCTGGTAGCCGCTGGCTACACTCTACGTAACCGTGGTCATATACGTATTGATTTTCTGTCTTCGCGGCTGCCAATTCGTTCGCAAGATTGGATCAATATTGTCGTCTATCTTTGTCTTGTGTTTCCGGCTCTAAGCTTCATGCTCATTGGCACCTATGTAGGATGGTTTGAGGCTTACGTCACGGACCAACTCGATCCGGTTAGTCCCTGGAAGCCCCTACTTTGGCCTTTGTTTGCGGGTATGTTTATTGGGGTTGCGTCGTTCTTTCTGCAGACAATTGCAGAGTGCATTAGGCATTTTCGGAGTGTCCTGGGGTTAGGTGTGTCGCCACTCTACGTTTCGGAAGTTGAAGAAATGGATGGGCCACGTGGCTGATATTTCGCTCGCAGTGTTTATGTTCCCAATGCTTTTTATTTTGGTTTTTGCCGGAATACCTGTCGCGCTGAGCCTCATTACTACAGCGTTTTTCTTTGGGTTGTTTGAATTTGGTATGAACCTGCCCACACAATTTCATAGCCGTATGTATGATGTCTCATCAAATTTCATACTGGCGGCGATACCTCTCTTTGTGTTTATGGGCGCGATGCTAGAGCGAGCGGGTATTGCGGCAAAGTTATTTGAGGCTATTAAAATTTGGTTTGGCGGTTTTCGAGGTGGTCTCGGTATAACTACCATAATTATGTGCGGTATTTTTGCAGCGTCGTCCGGTGTGGTCGGCGCGGTTGAAATTGTCGTGGGCCTAATGGCTATTCCAGCAATGATGAAGGCAAAATATAGCAAGGATCTTGCGGCAGGTACT
>CAYPNT010000015.1:39485-45685 GCA_964412235.1 uncultured Rhodospirillaceae bacterium | reverse complement strand
TAAGGTTATCTTCGATTACTTTTGCATCATCTGCGGGGTCCCCGTTGGGTTTTTTCAAAAGTGGATAGACATTCCAAAAGTAGTCCTCGAGATCCTTGCAGCCGACTTTCTCACAAGCCCTCATGAGGCCTAAACCGTTCCACAGTATTTTAACGGGTTCATCGCCAAACGCCGCGTTCAAGGGAATGATTGTTGGCGTAATCCCCAAGGCGGTTGCGAACGACAAAAATTGCCTGCGGTTAATCCGAGCAAACCGCGTCGGTAAAACTGTAAGATCAGCCATAATAAATACCCAATTTTATTTTTTTAAATAATGCAGTAAGCTTCCGTGTTATCGTATTGCCCTTAACGCAGACTTGGCAATAACCTTTTTAGTACCCCGTGGGTTCGATGCGTAAAAGTTTATAGTGAACAAAATCTTAAGTGATGGGACGGAAACATGGTCAAAAATCCTTTAAACCTCTCCTTATACGCTCTTCTTTTAATCGGGCTGATTGGATTTGCCCCAAGCGTGTATGCCGCCTGTGTGCCGGGTAGTGCTACCGTTAAGACGGATGAGTTCGACGCCGTAGAAGAGCCGAGCGATGAAGATATTGCAAAGGCAAAAGATATTGCGATTAGAACTGCGTGGAAAAGATATGTTGCCGGTTTAGAGGATGAGTACCGTTTAGCCTATGAAAAAGACAAGGCGGCCGTACTCAAGGAGATAAAATTTTTCATCGGAAAATCGGACATTTCGGAGCCTGATTTTGACAGCGACGAACAAACCGTAACGATCAAAGTCTGTATTACCGTCAACAAAGAGAGGTTTAAGACAGCTCTCAAAGTAGAACCGCAAATCGAAGCCGGTGAAGGCAGCGAAATCGTGGGTCTGTTTGTCGCCCGCCAAGTTGCATCTTCAAAAGAGTTCGGCGCCCGTGTAAAAAAAGAAGGTTTTTCCGAACGCACCGTTGAAGCGGCTGATAAATCTAAAGAAAAATCCCAATCGATGACCAAGGAAATGGCGCGCGCCAGCGGCGGCAAAGCAGTGTCCGGAACCTTCCAAAAAAAACAACGGAAGAGAAGAAGTAAGAGGACCCGACGCGTAAGCTCGCGGAGCGAAACCGGCGGGGATGTCACCGAGAGAAAATCGGAGGAAAAACGGTATAAGATTATCAGTGCAGAACCCGTTATGAAAGCAATGGAAAAGGTCTTGAACAAAGGGAACTACAGTTTAAGCGAGTACGAAGAGATCGCCGAGGAGTGTGATGGACCGCCCCTCGATGATATAGAAGAAAGTTTTGTGAGCCGGGACAGACTGAAATCCAAGCACAAGACAGGCGCCCGGAAAGCTGCCGAAAGATGCGAGGTCCCTTACTTTGCGCGAGGTGTAATGACGGCTGACATAGCCCGCGCCCATAAGAGCGGACTGAAATTAGTTTATGTGAGGGTCCGCGGTGAAGTGAGAAAGTGCGTCAAGAAAAAACGCCGCGGTAAAAAACGGTGCCGCTGGGTATCAGTGGTCGCTGTGGACGAACAGCAATACTCTGGATTAGGTCCGAATGAAGACGTTGCGCGAACCAATGCCCTTAAAAAAGCGGGCATAAAAGCGGGGGAATGGATCGTGAAAGAAATGCGCAGACAAAAACTCTACTAAACCCGGAGAATAACTGATGAATACGCCAACAATCAGGCCACACTGGATCAGTTTTTTAACAGGAGTCTGCCTGCTTATAGGACTGGGAACCACAGCATCTGCGAGTGTCGGATATGAAACTGTGGAAACCCTTGGCACCGCGTCCACGCGGGAACTGGCGATTGACCGAGCACTTGTAAACGCTGTCACCCAAGTCAATGGCGCCGCGATAGCCAGTCGAACCCGGAGTTCACTGTCATCAAAAGAACGGATCGAAAATGACAAGTCGACTTCCGTCGACGAAAGCAGTTTCTCGGAAGCTATCAAGAAAAAGACCAAGGGTGTCGTAAAAGGCTTTGAAATTATCTCCGAGGAAGAAGAAAAAGAAACCGAGACGTATCGGGTTACGTTAAGCGTTACTGTGGCCACGTTCCGGAAATCGCCCCAATTAAACCGGATACGAATGACTGTCGTCCCGTTTCGCATTAATAGAGACCAAAAACATCGCCGGGCGGTACAAAATTTCGAAGAAAGCTTTCGACGTAGCGTCGAAAATTATCTGACGCAGACCCGACGGTTTGCAATTCTCGACCGGAGCTTTCTAAAGGAACAAAATCAAGAGGCCGCCTTTATTCGCGGGAGCGGCATGCCGATTGAAGAGTTGGCGCGTCTAGGCAACCGGGTGGGGACGGATTACATCGTTACCGGGATTGTCGAAAAGGCGTACGCGTATGTGAAAAAAACAACGATGCGGTCTACGGGTCAAGTTATAAAAACCCCACAAGTCGGGGGCCGCATTGCCTACCGGGTCCTAGACGTTGCCACCAGCCAAGTAAGTTTTGCTGCGACGGCCAAATTACACAAAGAAAGCGGCAGTTTATCGGACATGGGCGACGCTCTTGCCAAAATGGCCGGGCAGAAAATACTGAACGCTATTTTTCCAATTCATGTCCTCGCCGTTGACGGAGAGAACGTCACACTGGGGCAGGGTGGGGATACCGTTAAAAAGGGTGCCGTTTACTCCCTCGTCCGATTGGGCAAAGAGATGATCGACCCTCATACCGATGAACCACTCGGGCGGACCGAAAAAATAGTGGGATCAATAAGGGTCACCGATACACAGGCCAGAATGTCGACCGGACAGATTTTAAAGCTCACAATCGGTAAAAGCGGACTTCTGCGAGATGATTTCATCGTGCGCCCCCGGAAAGGTGTCTCCGGCGCCCAACGGCGGGCCAAGAAAATGAAGGATACGGAAAAAGAAATGGAAGACGAATTTAAGAAATTCGACGACGACGAGGAAGAAGACGACAAGAAATGGTAGGATGACAAGCCGATCAAACCATATTAATGATTTAGTTTAGGTCTAGTCAAAAAAGATTAAAGGGAACCATGGCCATGAAAGTTTCAGTTTTACATCTTCTTATTGGCTCCGCTCTATCGCTAGCGCTTTTGACGGGTGGAGAACTTCAAGCACAGAAAAAAGCACCGTTCCTCGGCCCTAAATCGAGCCCAAAATGTGATTTCTGCCGACCAACACCTAAGCAGGCCGCCTTGCAAAAAGGAGCCGAAGGTGCAACCGGCGATAAAGCCTGCAGAGACTATCTTGAAAGTGAAGATTTAAGCGTCGGCATGAACTTTGCCGGCACCCGAGATGAGATTGTTGTGCAAATTGGTGCAAAACCAACCAAGGCAAACCTTAACTCACCACACTTTATTGACTCACGCTACATGGCTTTTAGAGAGGCTATGCTCGACGCAAAAAAGAAGATGGCAAAGTTTCTTGAACAAAAGATAGAAAGTTCAGCAATGTCCCACCTTACCCCGAAAAGGAAGGGCATGGAGGACCGGGCATCGCTTGAGCAAAAGGCAGCCGGTCTCAAAGCACAAGCGGCAAAGAAAGGTGAAACAGCAGCAGCTGATTACGGGGTTTCAAACACCGTTAAAAAAAGCATGCGGTGGCTTAACGCTAAACTTGATTCCGCATTAGAAGCAGAGGGCGTAGACCCACGGGCCGAAGAAAAAGCCCGCCAAGCCACAAACAAAGCCGAGCAGCAGAGACTTCTTGCGGAAGCGCGCAAAGCAGAAGCAAAAGCAAAACAAATAATACAAAGCGCCAAGTTTAAAGAACGTATCAAGGCCGTTGCAAAACTGAGAATGAAGGGCATCTACACCATTTCCACTAACGAGACTGTCACGCCTAAACGTGCCACAGTATGCGTGGTTGCCGCATACAGCCCGAAGTCAGAAATGCTCGCAGACGCGATGGCTAGCAGAGATTTTTCTCAAGTCCCGCAAGTCGATCCAGATATCCGCATTCGCAATCAATTACTTGACCGCACTGAGAAGGCCAGATTAATTGAGGAAGGGCGACCGGAGGAAGAAGCAGCATATCGAGCCAAAATAGCCCTCGCCAGCGCCTGGGGTATTGACATCATGTTTGATCAGAACGGGCACGTAAATCTTGTAGCCTACGGTCAGGCAGGTGTCGGGAATAAACCAAACCGGATCAAAAGAGACAAGGCCCGGGCGAGAGCGCAACTTACGGCTGAAAACCTAATTCGACTTTTTATCACTAGTACTTTCCAGATGGAACAAGTAACCAGAGCCGCCGAAAATTTGGATGAACTGGCGGACGGAACAACCAAGGTCAAATTTGATAAAGATACTGAAGAAAAACTTATGGTAAATGCCGCGGCCATGGCCATCAACGGTATATCACCCGTTCACAGCTGGACCTTTATTCACCCCGCGACTTCCCAAGAAATTCATGGCTCCGTCGTAAAATGGAACGCGAGTGCCGCGGCGGGTGCGATAGCCTCCAAAGAAAGACAGGGACGCGTGGTAAAAGACACGGGCGGAGCAAAATATAAGGCAAAAGCAAGACAGAAGAGAGTGTCTCCCACAGCCACCGGCAAGCGCGCGCCAGTGAGGCGGGGTCGCGTGAGCACCACCAAAAGATCTAAGCGGTTTTAAAAAATCGTTATTTTCAGAAAAACGGAGGGTAGCCGTTAACGTCGCGAGTTAATGGTTACCTTTCGCGTGTCCGGCAGCGTAGCCATCATCCGGCGAATGGCGTCATCGACGATCGAGTAAAAGATTTCCCGATCTCCGTTTATGCGGCTCGCGCGCGCAATAGTAAGCGGGAGCGAAACGAAGGAAATCGGAAGGCCTCCATCCCCGCGGCTGGCATTATGGTGTGCACGCCATAGTAGATCACCATTCCTCGCCCGGGTTAAGTGTAGGGAAATGCTTACTGATTTGTTGGCCCACAAGACTAGGTATTGCTCCTCAACCTTTTCAATCTGAATATCAGCAAACGCATTACACCGAATCTTACGGGAAAAAATTCCGCGATCCCTGCGATTGGTCAAATCTAGACCAAGCCGCAGAGCCTTTGAACGCACGCCAGGGGCACCGTGTACCCTCGAAAATTTTACCCTGAGATGGCGCTCAACGGCGTCCTCAAGCGCCCGATGCACGTGCGTTAATCCGCCTTTATGACGCGTTACGATCGTGACACACTCCGGCGGCGCACGATAAAAAGCGCGGGCGATAAAGAAATTAACGCGGCGTTCAGGCACAAGTGACGGCGTTTCTGCGTCTTCATTGCTTGAATAAGTGGTGTTCAAACAACCACCTGCACCTAATAGGGTAACGGCGACAATCAGCAACCGTAGCAGGCGACCATTCACAGGAGCTATGCCCGACAACCGCTGTTGATCAGTGGGCCGATTTTGACCGAACCGGAGATCTTATGTCCGTCCACCGCGATGCGATTAAGCGTCACGGCACCGCCGTCTTCGAGCACATAGTACGCTCTAATTCGCGATGCCTTCGCGTAATTTTTCCCGATCAATTTCTCTAATCCACGCAGCAAAACCGCGTCGACGGTTCGTGGAAAAACACGCACGGCCTGCCATTGAGAGAGGTTGTGGCGGGCGGCAATTTTGAGATAAACCCGGCGCTCTTCGGGAATGGATTGCCCAATTGGCGATCTCAAGAACCCGCTAAACTTATCCGAATTTAATTTCCAGGGATGGCCCGCGGGGCTCGTCATCGAATACAAGTTTTGCTTATTAACTAATAGGCTGGTGGTCATTCCGTAACAATCGCGCAGAGACTGGAAGAGCAAAGTCCGTTGTCTTGGTGTTTCAGGCCACGCGATATCAATTGTTGGTCCGCGACCATGTTCTAACATACGCAGTAACACTCTTCCGTTAGCAATCGTCTTCTTATAGGTCTTCTTATCCGGGGCCGTGACATGCTGTCCCGGAACGGACCGCGTCCTTCGTTTCCGACGCGTGTCGTCAGTAGAAGCGGGTTGGGTCGACCGTATCCGTTGCTGGATATTGTGTCTTTTTCGGGGTTTAAGCGGTTTGATCTCCGGCTTACTCCGTTCGTGTTTCCTAATCGAAGTAACAGTGCGTTTTCGAGGCCTTAACGGTTGCTTAACTTTATTGCTATCCGGGGTAATTAACGCGGACGCAAACTCATCCCGTTTCAACGGAATGCGCGGCGTCATTCGTTTCGGCTGTTGTCTTTCCGAAACACTGGCGCGTGCACGGGGTTTTAAAGGCTGAAC
>CAYPNT010000015.1:0-39469 GCA_964412235.1 uncultured Rhodospirillaceae bacterium | reverse complement strand
TTTAATTTTTTAATCCCGTTTACCGGTGTTTCGGCTGCCGGTTTAGCGGATACGGTGGGAGGAGGAGGCAATATCACCGGATGTTGCAGTTGTTGAGCGGGTTTTACTGCGGGCCTGTTCTCAGAAATTTTTTCGGGTGTTTTCTTTTTTGGAGCTTCTCGGGGTGTCAGGCCCACGGTAGTCACACCCACAATTACAATCGTACCAAGCAACATCGACAATACAGTCGGTACCTTTGATAAACGCGCCCCGCTCATCCTCATGTCAGTTTTCGAGTGATTGCGCATGGACCAGTTCCATGTCGTCGGCCAGAGCCATCAATTCGCGGCGTCGGTCCTGTGGAGACATCAACCCGTGGCTAACCGTGTTTTCCTGTTTTGGAGTTACCCTAGGCTTGTCCGCCAAAAGCGCACGTATTCGGGCATTGTTCTTTTGCGCTTGTGTTTGTTTCTTCTTTTCAATCGTTTCTATTTTAGGGGAGGCGATAATGCTCTTGGGCGCCGGAGAAACCTTAATTGGATTGACCTTTTGAACCACTTTAGTGGGCTCAGTTTTATGTTTCACCTCGGGCGCCTGTGGTTTCGTCGTTGTTACCGGAGCCATTTTCCGAACAGCCGTTTTCTTTTCGGGCGTCGTTTTTAAAACCTCTTTTACCTTAGCAACGAGCGCGTCCACCTTGTCCTGTTTCGTCTTCTGAACAGCATTATGCTTTGGAACGTGGTGTTCCGGTTCTTTTTCGAGTGTTTTTTTAGAGGAACCCACCGCACCGTGATCAGGTCGCACGGTTTTGGTTTCAGCCACTGTAAAAACCCTCTCTTTTATGCCTTCCACAGCACGCGCTACTTTATCCGAAGCGTGCTGTATATCGGCCGGATTCCCAAAAAATAAAAAACCCAATGCCGTGACGACCGCTATATTGAATACAAGAAATTTCATGTCTTAAACCTTTCTATACCGAAGCGTGATTACGTTGCTGATGTGTGTGTGTGATTACAATTATGCCCCTCAACACAGCCGAAAGAGGGAGCCCGATCACAGTCGTCATAAAGGCCATACTGAAGTTGGCGGTCATCTTCTGAATTGCTGGCTGGATCGTGTCTGGTGTTAATTCTTGTCCGGATAACGAGCCTATTCCGAGACTAATCCCGAGAAGCGTGTATGTCAGTGCGAGTGTGGTCACACCGTTTGCCGCCTGAACACCGGCATGAAACCATGTTTGTCGTTGGTACTGATCTTCCGATTGCATTTTCAGCCAACAGAAAGCAATCATAAAAATTAACGTTGAAAGAAAGAATACGAAGGAGTAGCCCAACACTTCTTCAGCCCAGGTTGTAATTACTGAGAGGGGCTGCGCGGTGACAAGCACCGCGACAGCCAGGCTTATTATGACCATGCCGACAATATAGCTGGTCGTTCGAGAGGCCGTACTCACTATAGCAAATGCGCGCGACATTTCAGCGCCTTCCAATGCGTGCAGCCTGCAGGCTGGACGTCGACACACCCACTTCATTCAACCAATGCTCCAAAACGTTCGTGTTCTTTTCAATGGAGGAATGGACCAGGAACGTCAGATCGTAATTCGCGAAAGCGGAGCGAACCGCAGGCGTATTCTTCCCCCGAAGTGACTTGTCGCGGATAACCATCCGTTCGAGATCTATTAAACGGTCCCGTGATATTTCGAGTTTTTGGGTAACCTTCTTATCGGAACCTTCTGGAAAAAGGAGCGTGTTTAAGAGGACAGCCCGCTCGCGCTCCATGTTTTCCACGGTTCCGGCCGACGCCGGGTTTACGATTGAGAAACATCCAAGCGCAATGGCGGTTAAGATAGTTTTATATTTAATATTCGTATTCATGATGGTCTCCTAATTGATAAAAAATTCGATTGCGCGGGCCGGTTTATTTTCGCCGTCTAAATCACCCGCCTCATTTTTAAATACCCCCGGCAGAGCGTCCGCCAACGCCCGGGCATCCAACGACACAACCTTCGCCATGTAGCCCCACAACTGTTTTTCCTGATCCAGGATGGCAATCTTGGCTTCGTTTTCTGTGATGAGCTGGCGTATGTACTCGGCCTTGCTCATTTGACCGGCAACGGATTTATTCATCCGTGTCATGGGGTGTTTTCTTATAGCCTCAACCAACCGGGCAATTGCGTCCGCATTCCGTGCGTAATCACGGGCATATTTACTTTCCTCAAGGTTTGAAGACCGAAACAGGCCGGTATCAATCGTCGCAACTGACGTATTGAAACGGTTTGCGGCCGCATCCTGCTTAACCAACAGTGCGGCCTTCTGTTTGGATACGCCGCCCTCCCGCTGTTGAAGTTTTCGCAGCAGGTTTTCATATAGCTTGACCTGAATTTCCACCCTCCGGCGGCGATACCGTTGGTCCTCCGCAACAAGTTCCAGATAGGCTTGTTTCTCAGCTAAATATTGATGCCGGAGTTCCACCCGCATGGCTTCGTCCGACGCACGTGAGATGGAGGTACGCAGATCCTGGAGGGTCTCGATTTTGAGTCTAACACGATCCTGATTTTTGTAGATGGCGTCGGCGAGACCAGAATTGGAAAAATCTCGGTCTACCGTTTTTTTGAGATAATTCATCGGCAGTTTGACGAGGCGTTCACTGGAAGTGGGTGCCCATACTGCACTTGCGGTTCGAGTATTTGCGAACACCGAACCCCAAGCCATTGATCCCCCTATACAAAGGGTTAACGCTGCCAAGCCAACAAACCGGGGACGAGAACTTCGTCTTGTGGATTTCAGAGATGTAAGATCAAACATTTTAAATACTCCTGTCCTATGCCTTACTTATTCTTCCAATATTGCAGGCGCCGCATTTCACTTTTAAGTTTCCGATTAACGTTAAGTGCCGAAAACTCCCCATAAGAAATGTCATCTTTCGTTCCGAGAAGGGTCTCCATCGTACGAACATATGAGGTCCCGTCCGGGTAATAGAAATCACGACCCGCGAACTTCGTATTAAAATTTTTCAACTTTTCTCGGGCAGATACACGGTCACCCCCTTTGATATAATTTTGGATGGAAACCCCGTATGCGAGCATGCGCTCCTCAACGCCAATACCCACCTGGGCCGGACCGATTTTGGCTTCGCAACCCGCAAGCACTCGCGCGCTCGTTAAGTAGGCGCCACGTGTTCCCGACGATTGCGCCTGTTTATCAAGCGCAAAACCTTCCTGCTTACAGGCCCTGAAATCGCGCATCACCGCGAGGTCATTAAAACGGTCCATTCTATATTCTGTAGTGGAGGTCGTCGGTGGTGTTTGATCGATAACGCAGGCGCCCAACGCCAGTAATCCGACGGCTAACACTGATAATCGAGACGCCTGACGGAACAGTCTCGCGCTATCTCTGCTTATAGTCATTTCTTTGCTCCTATCCGTTAATTTTTTACTTTCGTTAAACATTTGAGGTTATCTCCTTTAAAAATCCGCCGCGGCTAACGGCTAAAAAAATTGCCGCCACGAAGTCGACGCGCGTAGTGAAAACGAAGGTTCGTAACTTTCATCACGTATTTACGTGTGTAGGGAATTACGCGGGGACGATCACGGCCATAACGGTCCACCCGTGAACCACCATTATAAAATGACAGGGCTAGGTCCGAACGACCGCGGTAGCGTTCAAGCAAATATTTTAGATAATCGAGGCCTATGACGATATTTACTCTGGGGTTCCAGAGTATTTCGGGTGACACATTGTATACCGCCCGCGAGGTCGCCGGCATAACTTGCATCACGCCCCGAGCACCCTTGTTGCTCTGAGCCGCGGGATCGAAATTTGATTCAGCGTGCGCAACGGCTAGAGCCAAAGAACAGGGGACACCGGCCTTGTGAGCCTCCTCAATAACCATCATTTGTATTTGAGAACGGGAATAATGTGACTTCGGCCGCGTGTTTCCTGTTCCCGCTTGCAACGCAATCGCGGCGCAAACAAGAAAACTAATCGACTTTGGTCCAACGACCATCTGTCTGAGCACTCTCTTAATCATTAATCCGCGCCTTCAGGGCGGCCCGCCACGCCGGATTGAGCGTGGTGACGACGACCCGTTTTTCGCGAAACGGTGACTGTGCCTGTAGTGCCCTTGAAAGGGAAAGTTCAGGTGTTAATGCAAGAATAATTCTGCTCGTTCCCGCAATCTTAGATGGCTCCACAATAGTTAATTGGCGGTCCCGGTATTGTTCGCCGTCAAATACAACGAGGACATCCTCTTTATTCATGACCCCGGAATTTCCAGACTTTTGTTTTGAGTTAAGTAGCGTTGTGAGGGAAATACTGGTCTGGTTTTCCGATACTTTCTTGTGTGTCGGGATCCCCATGGAAATCATTGTTAAAATCATGATGCTGAAAAAACCCATTGCCATCGCGAGGGCGATCTCCGTCATTGCATTTTCTTGCATATCAATACCGGGCGTGCTGGGTTCCATGAACGTACCTCCCACCTAACTGTTCACGAGTTGGCGTTCGACGTGGTCTAACAGGGAATGCGAAAAACGACCGGTAACGGAGAGATTATGGTGCCACTGGTACGCCCTAATCGCTTTTCGTGTGCTGCGGTCCAACACGCCCGTAATTCTTCCGGGGCGATAGCCTAAATGGCGCAAACCTCTTTGGAGAAATTCTATATACCGGTCCAAAGGATAGCTCTCGTCCGCAAAAAGTTCGCTTTCGATTATTGTCTGCCAAGTCAATCCGAGTTTATGGTCTTCAAATATTGTTGGGTTTTTGCGCCACACCTTCCGCGGTACGGTCACAGCATAAATGACGCCGTTTTCAGCTCCGCTTGCGCGGTAATGGAGCGAACCCCGCACGCCGCGTGTTCGCAAGGTGCCGGTTACCACAATATCCGCGTGTCGGTGGAAGGATGAAGGGTGAGACGGTGAAACGCACTTTGTATGTGACACGCAGTCTGTCTCACGGTGAGGGTTACGTTTAGAGTGCGTTCGATGCTTGCGGGAGGGGAACACTACTCGCTCTGTCAATTCAATAAAACGATAGCGTCCGTCAGACTGCCGAATAAGCTCCGCAAGGAGTTTCGCATTATATTCGTGCGCGAGACCGCTCCACCTGCGTACTTTTTTCGTATGGCGAAGGCTAAAACCAACAACCGCCACTGTCGGTCGGCCGTAACCGCCGCGGGCCGATATATCCGTGAGATTGGCGGCAGCCATGCCCTCAAGCAGTTCTTCCGCGAAATGCTCAAACATCTTGTTGTCGACGGGCTGCGTCTGTGCGGCCTTCGTGTCTGAAAGGCTCACGCCGCAAACGAATGCAATCACAAGCGCGAGGGCCAGCGGATAATGTAAAGTGTTCTGAATTGCTCTCATGAGTATCTCCACAAAAAGTTCGTCGGAAAATACTTTTATACAAGCGGCCCTGACGCGACCCTGAACGGCCCATTCATCATCCGTTCATCTTCGGTGTGCAGAAACGGATTCTGCTGTTATCGTTAACAGTGCTTAATTGTTTACAATCGGTGAAGTTTAGAAGTACGCGAGGAGGCTGCGATTTACGCGCATTTAACCCAATGAAAATTTTAATTATTGAGGATGACCCGCAATTAAACGACCAATTGGCTTCAGCACTGCGTCACGAAAACCATACCGTTGACCAGGCATTTGACGGGGAACAGGGAGAACTTCTGGGATCGGATGAGGTTTATGACGCAATCGTCCTAGACCTCGGACTGCCCATACTAGACGGTCTTTCCGTTTTAAAAAGTTGGCGCGACAATCCCGATGACATACCGGCAAAAAACACACCGGTCCTCATTCTCACCGCGCGTCAGGACTGGTCAGATGCCCTCAGAGCCTTCGAAAGCGGGGCCGATGACTATGTAAGAAAGCCGTACCACGTGGAGGAGGTTTTAGCCCGATTAGGCGCCATTGTCAGACGAAAAGCCGGCTTTAGCTCGCCGGTATTGCGCTGGGGGGCACTTGCGCTAAATACGGGAAGCGGACGGGTAACGATTAACGGGAACCCCGTGTCCCTCACAGCCTACGAAACAAAGCTTTTTTCATACATGATGCATAACCAGGACAGAATATTAAGCCGCGCGGAAATAAGTGAACATGTATACGAAGCCGACAATGATAAAGATTCCAACACCATTGACGTATTCATCGGCAGGCTCCGGAAAAAATTACCGGACACCATTATCGAAACCGTGCGTGGCGGCACTTTGGGGGGATACCGGATCAATCCCCGTGAAAACACTGATGAATGAAGCATAATGGTCCTGTTTAACCCCCGATCCATCACGACCCGTTTACTCGGTTCGGCAACCCTGTGGATCCTGCTTCCGCTTCTTTTGAGTGGTTGGCTGATCAGCGCGTATCTTAAGGCTCCGATCATTGAGACATTGGACCGTCAAATCGAAGACGATCTCGCACGGCTTATTGATTACACAAAGTTCGATGCCGACGGGGATATAAAACCATTCACAAAATATTACGAAGACGGCAAATTCAACCGCATCAACTCGGGTTGGTATTGGCAGATCGTTAGCGTTAAGGACAACAGGATCGTCGGTCGTTCATGGTCAATGAAAGGTTTTGAAATTCCAATAAATAAAGTCCCGCAAAATAATAAGCCCGAATTATTACAGGGTCTCGGTCCAGTCGATAGCGATTTAAAAGTAATTGTCCGGAAGAGTAAGCCGACAGGTGGGGGAGCGGACTATTTATTTATAATGGCTGCTGATCCCGCGTTCGTGTTTGATGCCGTGGAAAGGGTCAATAACCGTTTGCTGTGGGCGTACGTAATTATAGCGGTCGGCCTCTTTGTGGGGCTGATACTGCAGGTAAAGTTTGGCCTGCGGCCCTTACAGAAATTAAAGACTGCCGTGATTGACATTAAAGAAGGCCGACGAGCCAATCTATCAGATGATTATCCCCTTGAAATCAGCCCCTTAACAAAGGAAATGAATAATTTACTTAAAGAAACTTCCGAGGTTCTGGCACGCGCGCGCAGTGAAGTGGGAAACCTGGCACATGCGTTAAAAACTCCAATTTCAGTAATAGCAAACGAAAATCGCCGCCCGACCCCGGAACGGGAGACTATAGTCCAAACTGAATTGGACAAAATCGAACGCCACATCAATAGCTATCTGGCGCGGGATAAGGGTCACTTGTCCACGTCTCTGACTGCGGAAACGACTAAAATACAACCGGTCGCAATGTCCTTATCGAACGCGCTAAAGAAACAATACTACGATAAGGGGCTTACGATTGACGTCGATATACCGGATACCGTGTTTTTTCGGGGCACCCGGAATGACCTCGAGGAAATGCTGGGAAACCTTATGGACAACGCATCCAAATATTGCACGGCAATGGTCACCGTCTCCGCAAAGATTGACCCGAACCCTGGTTTAACCGGGTCTAGCGTAAATATAGTTATTGAGGACGACGGCCCCGGTATACCCGTCGCGATCCGCGACGCACTATTTGAGCGCGGTAGGCGCGCCGACGAAACAGTGGCCGGCAGCGGACTGGGCTTATCTATAGTCCGCCAGATCTCAGTGCTTTACGGCGGTAATGTCACTCTGGAGAAATCATCTCAAGACGGACTGCGGGCGATTTTAAAATTACCCTCCACGAGTAAAGAATAAACGATCTGTTGAACGCAAAAATGAACCATTCCATTCAAGTTGAGATGAAGCCTAGGGGTCCAAAACCATAAAAATAAAGTTTGAGGTATGTTGTTTCCTTATTGGATCAATATGTATTTAATGTGAAGTAATTAGACTGCATTTGTTGGGAGGAAACTGTGTCTAAATTTACTAATAAACTTTTGATTACCGCGACGGCCATATCCGGTCTCGCGTTGCTACCGTCAATCGCGGCAGCGAATTATTTCTCGGGCAAACAGATTACGGTTCAGGTGCCGTCAGGATCAGGCGGGACCTATCACGTGTACTGTCAGATTGTCACCGAACACTTGTGGCGCCACATACCGGGTAAGCCGAAAGCGATTATTCAGAACCGACCGGGTGGCGGGGGCGCTAAATCGGCGGCCTATATGGCCAACGTCGCGCCGAAAGACGGCACGGTAATTGCCATGGTTGCGCCAGGAGCTATTACGACCCCGTTGGTCCGCCCCGTAAAATTCAATGCGCGGAAATTTAACTGGCTTGGATCCGTTGCGGCGCGCTCGTCGGCGGTCTGGATGTGGCATACGCACGGCATCACCACCCTGAAACAGCTAAAAGAGAAAGAAACGACAATTGCCACTACAGGGTTTGCTTCAGGCGGATCGGTGGTACCCCGTCTGATTAACGCCTTGGTCGGCACAAAGATGAAACTGATTTATGGCTACAAAGGCGGCGGCGCATTGAATGTAGCCGTGGAACGCCGGGAAACCCAAGGCCGTTGGAATTTCAGGTCCGGTTTCACGGGCGTACGACCCACGTGGTTGCCGCAAAAGAAGGTTATACCGATAATCGCCACTGGCCCCCGCGACCCACATATGAAGAACGTACCGCACCTTCGGGACCTCCTAAAAGAAGGCTCCGTCGAACAAAAGATTTACGACCTTATTGGTATGAACTTTGAAGTGGGACAAGCATTTTATGTTCCGCCCGGAACGCCTGCGAACGTCGTTAAGATATTAAAAACCGCGTTCGATAAAATGTTGGCCGATCCCGCAACCCAAGCAGACATCAAAAAACGGCGGATCGAATTTTCACCAAAGTCGTCTGAGCAGGTTGTAGCGGAAATCAATAAAGGCTTTAACGCCATATCCCCTGAAGTGTTAAAGGGGATGAAGGCTATCTACACTAAAAAGAAAAAATAACAGTGATACGAGCGGTCCCGTCCAAACAAGTTCGGGCCGCTCCCACTCCTAGTAGATTAACCGCAGAGATGGCGATTAATCTTCGCTCACAAAATTTTACTTTATTCAAATATATTATTGCCGCCGGCAAATAATTATCCCATTCCCCCTGCAGATGTTCTTTCAATCCTTCTTTTTGAAAAACCATTTGACCCCTATAAAAAGGTAGCGCTACACACATTTCGCAGTCAGGCCTTTTTGGCTAATTTTGATTGCTAACTGTAATACTAACGTTGGCGCTGAGCATATCAGAAAGTGGGACTTTAGAAATTTAAATTAAAACTCCACATTTTACCTAGGTTATGTGAAACTTCTGGATGAAGTCACCGCTGGGAGGGCTTAATGTTTTTTCCGCATATATTGTACTCCCGTGAAAAGGAATAATGACGACGTATTGTATTTCAGCCGTATGTGGCCGGCGTTAGCTGCAATAATATTGTTAAACCTTAACTCCCCGGCCTTTTCCAAAGATCACCTCTCAAGCAAGAAACTTGAGAAATCCAACCAGTCCCCCACAAACAAAACTACCTGGCAACGGTCCTGTACGAATAAAGCCAGTCCAAAATCCTGCAAAATTTTTCAGGATCTATTTTTAAAAAAAACCACAGACGGTGTGGAGCAGCACCTCGGCCGCCTTATTCGAATAATGGTTAGTTATAAACCATCTTCTAACAGAGGACTTAAAAGGCCTTTCCTGGTTATGAAACTACCGCTCGGAGTTGACTTGCGCCCGGGGGCGATAGTCCGCGTGGACAAGCATGCGGAAATTTCATTAAAATTTCAACGTTGCACAAAGGAAGGGTGCACGGTTAGTCGCAAAATCGATGACATTTATATTCGAGAGATGAGACGTGGGAGTAGATTAAACATTGGCTTTAGGGTCTGGGGCGCAAATAAGCTTACAGTTGTTCAAGCAACGTTGAACGGATTTTCCCGGGCATTAAACAGTGTGCAATGGGGAAACCCAATTTTAAAATGAATGCTACGGCACATATTCTTCGATTAATCTCATTTACACACTCGTATTTGGGTCGCTTAGCCCTACTAGTAAAAGAAAGTTTTCCGGTTAAAGGATATAATTTTACGGTGTTTTTTGCTGTGTTCGCCATTCTCACTTTGAGTAATATGGCGTTGGTTTCCATTGGTCTCCATGCACAAACGGAGATTTCGTCAACACTTACAATAAATACGACTAATGGGGCTCAAACCGTTACCGGTACCATTGATGGTGCCAGTGCGGGTGAGGGTACGCTGGCAATAAAGGATGATGATAACGACGAGACGGCCCAAGCGGCTACCTTCACCGGGAATATTGGCGCGAGTAACAAACTCGGAGCAATCACTGTTGGTTCCACATCGGAAGCCGGCAGTGCTGTGTTCCAAGGTACGGTTGCGGCAACCACTATCAGCGTGACAAGTGGGAATGCGGATCCGGAACTTTCAACGGCGGAATTTCAGAATGGTCTATCCGCGACGACAGTCACCCTGGATGAGGTTAACGCAACTGCGATAATTGTCTTTAATGCCACCAATGGAAATCAAACCATTGACGCTACTATTGTGTCAGAAATAACGGCGGGCGAAGGCGGAATTTCGGTGATCGACGACGACGCGAGTGCGGCGCCGGATACAATCACTTTTTCAGGTCAAATTGGTTCCACGGATGTATACACCACGCTAACGCAGGTGGGTGATTTAACGGTAGGCAATGCAACGCAGGGCGGTTCGGCAGTTTTCACGAGCACAAACGGAGTATCGGTCGATACCGTTACGGTAACTGGTGGCGACCATTCCTCTGAAAATTCTGCAGTGGAGTTTCAAGATGATTTTACCGTGACCTCGGTCACACTAGATGACAATACCGGCACGGCGACGCTAACAATCAACACGACCAATGGGGCTCAAACTATTGGTGATTGGTCTGGCAACTCGAGGTTAGGCACCTTTGATGGTGCGAGTGCGGGTGAGGGTACGCTGGCAATAAAGGATGATGATGCTGATGCGGCGGCCCAAACGGCTACCTTCATCGGAAACATTGGCGCGAGTAACAAACTTGGAGCAATCACCGTTGGTTCCACGACCGAAGCCGGCAGTGCTACCTTCCAGGGAACGGTCGCCGCAACCAACATCACCGTCACCGGTGGTAATCATTCCAATGAGACGGGTCTGGCCGAATTTCAGAAAGCCATGACAGCTACGACGGTGACGCTAGATGACAACACCGGTGCGGCGACACTAACGATCAACGCAACCAATGGAGATCAAACCATTGCCGCTACTTTTGATGGTGCGAGTGCGGGTGAGGGTACGGTTGCGGCTATCGACGACGACGCGAATGCAGCGCCGGATACAATCACCTTCACCGGGAATATTGGCGCGAGTAACAAACTCGGAGCAATCACCGTTGGTTCGGCGACGCAAGGTGGTGAAGCTGTATTCCAAGGAACGGTTGCGGCAACCAACATCAGCGTCACCGGTGGCAATCATTCATCGGAAGATTCCACGGCTGAATTCCAGAAGGATGTAACAGCGACGACGGTGACGCTAGATGACAACACCGGTGCGGCGACACTTACAATAAATACGACTAATGGGGCTCAAACCGTTACCGGTACCATTGATGGTGCCAGTGCGGGTGAGGGTACGCTGGCAATAAAGGATGATGATAACGACGAGACGGCCCAAGCGGCTACCTTCACCGGGAATATTGGCGCGAGTAACAAACTCGGAGCAATCACTGTTGGTTCCACATCGGAAGCCGGCAGTGCTGTGTTCCAAGGTACGGTTGCGGCAACCACTATCAGCGTGACAAGTGGGAATGCGGATCCGGAACTTTCAACGGCGGAATTTCAGAATGGTCTATCCGCGACGACAGTCACCCTGGATGAGGTTAACGCAACTGCGATAATTGTCTTTAATGCCACCAATGGAAATCAAACCATTGACGCTACTATTGTGTCAGAAATAACGGCGGGCGAAGGCGGAATTTCGGTGATCGACGACGACGCGAGTGCGGCGCCGGATACAATCACTTTTTCAGGTCAAATTGGTTCCACGGATGTATACACCACGCTAACGCAGGTGGGTGATTTAACGGTAGGCAATGCAACGCAGGGCGGTTCGGCAGTTTTCACGAGCACAAACGGAGTATCGGTCGATACCGTTACGGTAACTGGTGGCGACCATTCCTCTGAAAATTCTGCAGTGGAGTTTCAAGATGATTTTACCGTGACCTCGGTCACACTAGATGACAATACCGGCACGGCGACGCTAACAATCAACACGACCAATGGGGCTCAAACTATTGGTGATTGGTCTGGCAACTCGAGGTTAGGCACCTTTGATGGTGCGAGTGCGGGTGAGGGTACGCTGGCAATAAAGGATGATGATGCTGATGCGGCGGCCCAAACGGCTACCTTCATCGGAAACATTGGCGCGAGTAACAAACTTGGAGCAATCACCGTTGGTTCCACGACCGAAGCCGGCAGTGCTACCTTCCAGGGAACGGTCGCCGCAACCAACATCACCGTCACCGGTGGTAATCATTCCAATGAGACGGGTCTGGCCGAATTTCAGAAAGCCATGACAGCTACGACGGTGACGCTAGATGACAACACCGGTGCGGCGACACTAACGATCAACGCAACCAATGGAGATCAAACCATTGCCGCTACTTTTGATGGTGCGAGTGCGGGTGAGGGTACGGTTGCGGCTATCGACGACGACGCGAATGCAGCGCCGGATACAATCACCTTCACCGGGAATATTGGCGCGAGTAACAAACTCGGAGCAATCACCGTTGGTTCGGCGACGCAAGGTGGTGAAGCTGTATTCCAAGGAACGGTTGCGGCAACCAACATCAGCGTCACCGGTGGCAATCATTCATCGGAAGATTCCACGGCTGAATTCCAGAAGGATGTAACAGCGACGACAATAACCCTGGATGATTTAACGGGGCAGGCAAAGTTAAAAGTCTCCGGTTCCATAACCCAGACGATCGCGGCCGCAATCCAAGGAACAACGGATACCGACGGTATACTACAAAACAGTAATACTGGAGGGGTTGTGGCTTTTACTGGGGTAATTGGGAATGGGGGGACGAACGAAGTTGGGCTCATTTCTCTCGATGCCAACACAAGCACTACATTTTCATCTGCCGTTAACACCGTGGATTTGAGCGTTGGTACAGGCAGCACCCTTAACCTCGATGGCGCGACTACGGTAAATAACGACTTCACCGTTGGAACATCTTCAACTATCGATGTTGCCGCGGCAGTGGTAGTAAAAGATAAGTTAACGATTGGTGATAGTTCAATTATCGTTGTCGGCTCTGCGATTGTTACAACCGGGACCACTCCATTTACCGTCACTAATGCGGGGACTGCAATTGCCGACAACGATGATAGTGCCGATATTACAGTCAAGTTACCCTCAAATTTCACTACGGGAACGATCAATCTAATCGATGACACGGGCACGAGTCTGGCGAGTCAGCTCGATGAATATATCGCAATAGATACTGCTTTGGTCGACTACACAATTGTAGCAGGGAGCGATGACACAATTATTGCGGTCACCGCCACCCCCAAGGTAGGCTCGAGTACGGCCGCGGAGCTCGGCCTTACCCAAGAAGAGGCAAATGCTCTCATAAATGCTAATAAAGCTGTAAGCACGGGCGATAAAACAGCACTGAGCGCTATTTCCAGCGCCCTCAACACTGGAGGTGCGACCGCAACTAACACTGCAAAACAAGTTGGACCGCAGACCGACACGTTGGGTGCTGCCGGTTCCACACTGGGAGACGTGAGCGGAAAAATCGCGGCTATCGTATTTAACCAGTTAACCTCCCATAGGGCAGGCACCGAATATGCGCGACCAATTAGTGGCATCAAATATATTGGCCCAATACTTGCAAATTCTCCAGATTCTCAACCCTTCGCCCAGGCTATATGGTTTAAGCTATTTGGTGTTTCATCTGACCAGAATTCTCGTAACAACGTCCCCGGCTACTCCAGTGACACTGCCGGTATTGCCACCGGATTCGATTTCCCCCTGAGCGATGCCAGTCGTATTGGGGTTTCTTATAGTTATGCTAGCACAAATGTTGAAGGAGATGGCGAGGGTCGTTCCCGGTTGGATATAAAGAGCTCTCAACTAAGCCTTTATGGAGGCTTCGAAAGCGAACATTATTATCTGGAAGGTTTGATCGGAATTGCCCTAAACGAAAATGAAAGAAAGCGATTTCTTACATTTGGAGGCCTTGATCGGACTGCTAGTGGTAGTTACGACACTCTTCAATACAACGTAACCGGGCGTGCGGGCCTACCGCTTGATATTGGTAACAATATTTTCTTCACACCAAACGTTGGGTTTTCATGGACACACGTGGAAGGCAAACAATACACCGAGACCGGAGCTGGTTCTCTAAACTTAACAGTGAAACAAGAAAATGTGGATGTAGCAATTGGATCTCTTGGGATGCTGCTGCATCGAGAGGGGAACCTTGGAAACAACCAACCAGTTACCTACCATATACGAAGTGATGTTCACTACGACCTTGCAGGCGATGAGGCTGAGGCGACAGCAACCTTCACAGGCGGGGGAGCCGCTTTTAGTTCCAGGGGGGCTGAAGTAACTCGGTTAGGTTTTACGGTGGGCGGTGGCCTTACAATGGATTTCGGTAAATTGAACTTTAGCGTTTCGTATGATGCTGTGCTCAAGGCCGGCTACGTTAGCCACACCGGAGCAGTAAGAGCCAAAATAAGATTTTAAATGGATTAGAAATTACACATATTAGTGGACGAAGAGTTGGCGGAGAGGGGGGGATTCGAACCCCCGATACGCGTAAACGTATGCTGGTTTTCAAGACCAGTGCATTCAACCACTCTGCCACCTCTCCAGCGCAGAGGAATGTATAGATATTCTGTAATTTTGGAATACTAGAGGGTAGCGAACTATCGACACCCTATATCTGTACTGCCGTTTCCACGAATGTTAGACGTTGGCTAAAAGAGTTTATTCATTGCTTGTTGGACGAACTATGAAAATAAATACCCCTCTCTCAGAAGCATTGGGAACCGATATTCCGTTATTGTTAGCTCCGATGGCGGGTGGGCCCACTACGGCGGAACTGGTATCCGCCGTGTCGAACGCCGGTGCATTTGGGCAATTTGGTGCAGCGTATCTAAATGGAGAGAAAATTCGTTCTTCGGCTGAGGAAATTAGGACACAGACAAATAAGGGTTTCGGGGTTAATGTGTTTATACCTGAAGAAACGCCTTATACGCCCGATGATCTTCGGGCGGCGACCTCCGCTATTAGCCCGCACTGCAAACATCTTGGTATTGAGGAACCCCAAGACGTTACACAGCCGATGCCCGGTTTTGAGGATCAGATGGCCGCCGTACTCGAAAGTGGCGTGAAATTGTGTTCCTTCCACTTCGGTGTTCCAACACAAGAAACTATCGACTCCTTAAAATTGGTGAATATTCTTACCGCCGTCTCAGCGACCTCGGTAGACGAGGCGATAAAGGCCGAAACTGCTGGAGTAGATTTTATCATTGCCCAGGGCTCGGAAGCCGGCGGTCACCGGGGCACCTGGATTGGCGACTGGAAAAATTCCATGACCGGTACATTAAGTCTCGTCGGACAGCTGACAGAACACACCAAAACTCCGATCGTGGCCGCGGGCGGGATCATGGACGGGCGTGGAATGGCGGCGGCACTCGCACTCGGAGCCGCTGGAGTGCAAATGGGTACGGCATTCCTCACCTGCCCAGAAGCCGGTACGCATCCAGGCTACAAACAGGCGTTATTGGAATCAAAATCCGATACTACTACGGTGACCAAAACATTTTCGGGACGGCCGGCGCGGGGGTTACGAAACCGCTATATAACCGAGATGGAAGATACCGGTGCGGCGATCTTGCCGTTCCCGTTTCAAAACGCACTAACCAACAGCCTCCGCAAAGCCGCGGCTGATGCAAACGATACGGATTTTATGTCGCTGTGGGCGGGACAAGCCGCCTCGCTCAGCCGGGGATTGCCCGCCGCGCAATTAATTGCATCCGTTGTAGCCGAATATACCAAGGCGCTTGAGGATGCGGCCCAAGCGGTCGTTTAAACAAGTTATCCCGTAAAGAGAAAACCCCGGTTTACGGTAGATTTTCTAAGTTGAGACGTATTTAGAAACTTTAAACACCCAAGATGAAGCGACTGCCCACGTTGGTCGTCACTAATTTTTCCGGCATGCGCCGCCGCACCCCTTCAATGAACCGGACACCGCTGCAGTGCATTGGTATAACCACGTCCGGTTCCAGTTCCTCAAAACCGTCAAGCGTGTGCTCTATGTAGTCATCCTTGGCTGTTCCAAGATGAAAGCCCCCGATAACCGCATGAAGCTTATCGACGTTCGTGACCCGCATGGCGGTCTGAATGGTATTGATTATGCCGGTATGTCCACACGACGATATCACCACCAAGCCGCGACCTTGGACAATATAGCACGTAGCATGTTCCTCGGGATGTTCGTCTTTAATGAGTTTGCCCCGTCGTTCCTCTTCGGTGTAGTGGTCGTCCGCAGCAACCATGGAACCACCGGTAACATTTTCAAAACTCGTCCGTTCTATATAGCCACTCGTAAAAGCTCCCTCCAGGGCGCGTGGTTTTTCAGAGGCTACGGGATCCACGTTTTGAGCGGTGAGCGCAGTCCGGTCCAAGGCACCCCAAGACACCCATTCATCGCCGTCTCCCCTCGTCCAGCGTTCCCGAAAAATTCCTTCACCGCCGATAATAAAAGGCATTTCTGATTGCATCCGATGACGAAAGGTATCAACAAAACCTTCCAACCCCCCATAATGATCGCGGTGAGCGTGGCTCAGGATTAATCCGTTTAGCTGTGCGGGGTTGATATCGAGTAAATCAAAATTACGGTTTAGTATCTCAGGTGTATATCCAAAGTCGAGCAGGTACGCCGCCGTCTCTCCCTTACTCTTGGAAGCAAGATGAAGTGACAAACCCCATTCACACGCAAGCGTCGTCATTTGCCGGCCTGGAATTTTCCCCACGTGCTCAATTTTTGCAAACGAATGGGCTGCTGCGGGCATGAACCGTTCATAGGCAGAATCGACGACAACCTGGACCGAGAGTTGGTCAACGACGGGAGCATTAAAGGGTGAAGCGGCAGTTAAAGATGTACTCATGGGATTGCTTCCTCTTACAGTCCAAAAAAATAAAGAACCTGAAAAATGCTAGGATACAAGAACCCACATAAGAAGAGAAATCAACACGGCGCTGACGCTAAAATTAATGATATAAACGGGAAACCACAGCACTCCGCGGATGAAGGACGCGGTTTTCACCTTTCTGTATGAAAAATATAGAGCGCCCAGCAGTATGACGGGCAGTAGTGGTGTAATGCGGTGAAAGTTTTCGATGAGGAATTGTTGGGATGCAGTCATGGTTCTACCTAATTAAACCAAATTTATATTTATTGTTACTAGTGTAAGCGTCTTAAAATTTCGTATGCTGTCCAAATCTGTTTTTATGAAACGGATTGATAGCCAAAAACGAAGCAAGGGACCATGAAATGACCCTGACAACACAGGACGTCCTTGACGAAATCGACACCATTCATACCGAGATACCTATGTATGGCCATCCACTATGGGTGGCAATGGTAGAAGGCACATGGAATTTTGAGCAGTCACAATATGTCTGTAAACAACACGGAGGAATTCCGCTGCACAATCATAATTATCATGGGAACCTGTATCGAATATGCCCGGATCCGGCGTGGCGTGAAATGATTGCAGAAGTAGCGTATGAGGAAGCGACCGGGCGGTTGATGTCTGAAGGAGTTTCCCATCATCGGCTCTACCTTAATTATGCCAAAGGAATGGGGTTAAAGCCGGAAGAAATGTATGATCCACCGTATTGTGCGGGCGTGGTCGCATTTCAAGCTTATTTCACATCGATCTGCAGTAAAACGTTTTTGGAGGGCGTGGCCGCACACATGTTAGCAGGAGAGGCGGCCATCCCCGGCCTCTACATTAAGATCGCCCGAAAACTACAGGAGCAATTTGGGTTGTCGGATGAAGCAGTGGCCTATTGGGTCATTCACGACAGCGCGGACGAAGAACATTCAGACGTCGGATTCAAATTACTCGACCAGTACGCGAAGACAGAGGATGACCGGAGACTTGTTCTTAAGATTGTCCGTCAAATGCTTGAAATACAACAATTAATGTATGATGATATCCATAAGCATGCACTAAAGATTGAGGGTCCTGTTCAAACTCATTAAGAACCGGAGTGCCGTAACATGAGCTATATTCTGGTAATTCTATTTATCTTTAGTGGGGGCGGCGACGGTGAAACGTTAAAATCTTTCGAAATGCGCATTCCGCAAGCAAGCTACAATGAATGTAAAAAGTCCGCCGAGACCTTTGAATTATCGATACCACTCCCGGGAATAAGTTTTAAAACGCAAACCCGTTGCGAGCCGCGCCCGGATCATCAAGGACCCGAGGTGAGGGACGTCGACACCTAATCAGGCACGTGAAACGAACTCAGACAGGAAAAATGACGGCCCCAGCACTGAGCTTATCAAGTTTGGATGAGGGACCAGACGATATAAATTAACACAGCGCCGCCGATTACCCCGATAAAAGCTATTTGTGAAATGATCGAGAGCGACAGTATGGGGTGACGGATCAACATCCAAATTCCCGCGCCTACGACAATGGAAAAAATTAAAGTCTCCAATTTATCATACTTCCCTGGAATTTATTTTGAGAAATTTATACAGAAGTAACCCTTTTATTATTCAGCAGAAAGACCTGTGACCCATGCTTTACTCACTCTCACCGACGCTATTTAATCTGTTACCTTTACACGTCAGCGCATGAGAACGAAAACGGCAACAAAAACTTAAAAATATACGGAAAGCGATAATCAGATGGAAGAACAGGTTAATTTTGAATCAGACGGACTAACGCTATCCGGGGTGATGCACATACCCGACGACTTGCCACCTGAAAAAAATCGTCCCGCCATGCTGATACTGCACGGCTTTGGCAGCAATAAAGAAAGCCAAAATTGTATTTGGCCCGCGAAACAATTAACGGATTGGGGATACGTGACGCTTCGTTTCGACATGAGAAGTTGTGGCGAGAGCGAGGGCGAGAAAAATCATATAATTTGCCTCGACCAAGTTGAGGACACGAAAAACGCGATAACATATCTACAGACCCGACCCGAGGTGGACCCGAAAAGGGTCGGCTTGATCGGCACAAGCTTTGGGGCCGCAGTAACAGTGTACACTGCAGGCGTCGACGATAGAGTGGCCGCCGCGATCTCGTCGGGTGGATGGGGTGACGGGGAACGCAAATTTAGAGGCCAACACGTTGGGGATGAAGCATGGTCAAAGTTCACCAATATGATGGAACGCGGCAAGGCCCATAGAGAAGAGACCGGCGCACCGCTCATGGTTTCTCGTTATGATATAGTACCAATACCGGAACACCTGCGAAAAAACTTAGCACCGGGTTCGGTGATGATGTTTCCCGCTGACACCGCCATTAGTATGTATGAGTTCAAAGCAAACGATGTTGTCGGCGCCATTTCTCCGCGACCACTCCTGCTTCTGCACAGTTCAGAAGATTCGGTGACGCCGACCGAACAGTCTGTGGAACTGTTTAAACGTGCCGGCCAACCGACGGACCTGCATCTAATTGCCCACGTGGACCACTTTATGTTTGGTGAAGCAAACCCGCGTGTTATTTCAATTCTCGCCGACTGGCTGGAAAAGTATTTCCCCGTCGCAAACTAAACTAGGCCTCCCAGAAACCTCCCGGAATTAAAATGCTGAACACTTATTACCCATACCTTTTTAAACCTCTAGACCTTGGGTTTACGACGTTGCGTAACCGAATTTTTATGGCCTCAATGCACGCACGATTTGAGTTGTTGGGTCAGGCCGAAGAACGAGCCGCAGCATTTTATGAAAGACGCGCCAAAGGGGGGGCAGCTCTGATTATTACCGGTGGTTATTCACCCAATCCTCAGGGCGTTATAGACGAAGGTTCTCACTACCTTAATTCTTTCGAGCAGGTACCAAGACAGCAAATAATTACGGATGCCGTCCACGCTGCCGGTGGAAAAATAGCCCTCCAAATACTACATGCAGGCCGCTATGCGAAGACAGACGACTTGGTGGGGCCATCCCAAATTGCTTCGGCCATTAATCCACGCAAGGTCCATGCCCTGTCTACCGAAGAGGTCGAAAAAACCATTAATGACTACGTAACGTGTGCCCGCCTTGCCAAGGCGGCAGGTTTCGATGGTGTGGAAATCATGGGCTCGGAGGGTTATCTCATCCCCACTTTTTGTGCGGCGCTAACAAACAATCGGAAAGACAAATGGGGTGGGTCTTTTGAAAAACGAATTCAATTTCCCATAGAAATAGTGCGAAGAACACGAGAAGAGGTTGGCACAAATTTTATAATACTGTACAGAATATCCGCTTTAGATTTGGTCGAGGGAGGGTTAACCGGCGAGGAAACGCAGAAGCTCGCACGCCAAATTGAAACAGCGGGCGCAAACATACTTACAACCGGAATTGGTTGGCACGAATCCAGCATTCCGACAATAGCCCACATGGTACCGCGCGGTGGTTGGCGGCATACGGCAAAAAAAATCAAAGAAGCCGTTAACATTCCTGTGGCTGCCACCAATAGAATTAACACTCCAGAAACTGGAGAAGAATTACTGCGCGACGGGGATGCCGATATTGTGGCGCTCGGACGGCAAATGCTTGCGGATCCCGATTTTGCCGTTAAAGCAGAGAAAGGGCAGGGGGCACGAATAAATACCTGCATTGGCTGCAACCAGGCATGCCTTGATTATATATTCGCGGAAAAACCCTCCACTTGTATCGTCAACCCGCTCGCTGGAAGAGAATTAGACTTCAAAATTTCAGAAACGAAGAACCCCTTGAAACTTGCCGTAGTAGGCGGCGGGCCAGCCGGAATGTCCGCTGCGTTAACCGCATTGGACCGCGGACATTACGTTACACTGTTTGAATCATCTAACGAGCTGGGCGGCCAGTTTAATCTCGCAAAACGCATTCCCGGCAAAGAGGATTTTCAGGAAACTATACGTTATTTCAGCACACGACTGAACACCGAAGGTGCGGAAATTAAACTAGCAAGCAGGGTTACAGGAAAGCAACTATTAGAAGAAGGGTTTGATCACATAATTATCGCTACCGGTGTTAAACCCCGCTTAGTTGAAATAGAAGGTGCAGATAACAATAACGTCATAAACTACATACAAGCGCTGACTGACACTAAGCCAATCGGCGACAAGGTCGCCATTATAGGGTCCGGGGGGATTGGCTTTGATGTCGCGGAATATATAACGGCTATAGACAGCAAACTGTCGGGCTCAATAAACGCGTTTATGGAACACTGGGGAGTTGACATGGTGCATACAATCCCTGGCGGTCTAATAAAACGAGAACGTCAAACCGCTAGAAGGTCGGTAACGATGCTCCAAAGATCTATATCGCGTCCGGGTAAGGAGCTTGGCTTGACCACTGGTTGGGTAGTTCGCGGAGAATTGAAGGCAAGGGGAGTAATGAACATAACGGGGGCAAGCTATAACAAAATAACCACACAAGGGGTCTCTATTATGGTGGACAACGAGGAGCAGTTGGTTGAAGTAGACACGGTAATAATTTGCGCTGGGCAAGAACCGGAAAATAGTCTTTATAATGAGTTAATTAAAGAGAAAGGCGCACGAGTGTCCGTGATAGGTGGTGCTAAAGAATCGAATGGGCTAGACGCATTGCGTGCAATTAAAGAGGGGATGATGGCTGCCTTAGAACTTAATTAGTCCATCACTAAGTCAAGAAGAGACATACAAAAACATCATCCGTTAGTTGGATACTTTATTATTTTCTCTCTGCTGTTCCCTCCACATCTCCGCATAAAGGCCGTTTTTCGCTAAAAGCGCTATGTGAGTACCCTCTTCCACAATGCGACCCTCGTTAAGTACGACAATTTTATCTGCATCGCTAATTGTTGAGAGCCGATGGGCAATAATTAGCGTCGTTGTGTTTTGAGAGATCTCGTTGAGCGAGTTTTGTATTTCGCGCTCTGTGGTTGTATCGAGGGCTGATGTCGCTTCATCAAATATCAAAATTCGTGGACGTTTTAGAATAGTTCGCGCTATTGCTACACGTTGTTTTTCACCACCAGAAATTTTTAATCCACGCTCTCCAACCAGCGTCTCATACTTGTCGGGTGTAGAGATGATAAAATCATGTATAGCTGCCTGTCGGGCAGCCTCTTCTACCTCTGCTTGGGTCGCTTCAGGGCGTCCATATGCTATGTTATATAAAATGGTATCGTTAAACAAAACGCAATCCTGGGGAACGACGCCAATATTTGCTCGCAAACTCTCCTGGGTAGCTTCACGAATATCCACGCCATCAACACTAATTACACCATTATCGGCATCATAGAACCGGAACAGAAGCCGCCCTATTGTTGATTTTCCAGCACCACTTGGCCCAACGATGGCAAATTTCTGACCGGGTTCAACTCTAAAACTAACATCGGACAGAACTGTCCTTCTTGGGTCGTAACCAAATGACACGTTTGAAAACTCTATGAGGCCTGGTCCAGGGCGTAAATCATAGGTTACTGGCATGTCCCGAACTTCTGGTTCAGTGGTAAGCAGGTAAAACATCGCTTCCATATCAGTGAGAGATTGTTTTATCTCTCGATAGACAAACCCTAGAAAATTCAAGGGAATATACAACTGCATAAGAAACGTGTTGACCATAACAAAATCACCAATACTCATTTCGCCATCAGCAACATCATAGCCAGCTATCAAAACTATTAGCGTAAGCCCTACGCCAATTATAAATGCCTGGCCAATATTCAGGAGAGACAAACTGCTTTTGCTAACGACAGAAGCACGTTCATATTTTTGAAGATCAACATCATACTTGGATGCTTCAAAGTCTTCATTACCAAAGTATTTCACTGTCTCAAAATTTAGAAGACTATCAATTGCACGAGAATTTGCACGTTGATCGGTTTCGTTCATTCGACGTCGCCACTTTAAACGCCACTCTGTGACAATCATTGTGTAAGCGATGTAAACTACAATCGATGTAAACGTAATAAACGCATACAAAAAACTAAAAAGGCTCCACAAAATTCCACAAACAAACGCGATTTCAAGCAATGTCGGTAGGATGTTGAAAAGCATAAAGCGGAGGAGAAAGTCGATCGCCTTTGTACCCCGTTCTATAGCGTGAGATAAGCCACCAGTCTGGCGTTCTAAATGGTATCTAAGTGACAATGTATGAAGGTGTCGAAATGTTCGCAGTGCGACATCCCTTATTGCTCGCTGCGCAACTTTGGTAAAAATTGCATCCCTTAATTCCGCAAAAGCAATAGACAAAACCCGTAAGATACCAAAGCCAATTATCAGAGAAACCGGAACTAAGATTACGTTATCGGCCTGCGTAGCCAAACTATCCACAATCGAGCCATATACTATTGGAATATATACGGTGGCTACCTTAGCACCTGCTAAAAACACTAGCGCAACAAGTACTCTAGTCTTAGCCTCCGAACCACCTCGCGACCACAAGTAAGGTGCTAGGGAACGCAATGCGCCCCATTCAAAACCAGGATCTAATTTTCGGCCAGATAGTGCGCGAGGTTCATATGCCATTTTGTCGTATTATTTAATACTTGAAAATTAATATTATGATTTCTAGCTTAATTCTCAATTAGAGCCCACGATGGATGCTGCTGAAAAACAAATACTATTTATCCGAACGCAACCGATAATAGAGATGCATTATTCTTACTTAGTATTTCGTTTTTTACGTTCTGAAAGGTAAGATTTAGTCGCGAGTCGCTTAAGGTTGTGTCACTACAACGTGTAAGACTAGTCAAGAGGGATAATGAATATAAGGTCTGCAATTTTTATGCTCTTTGTTAGCGTTGCTTTATTCCCGGAAAGCAGTATGGCGGCCTCTAAAGGAACATTCCAGGCCTGGTTGGTGGGAATTAGAAGTGAGGCGCTAGCGCGCGGAATTCCTCACAAAGTTATACAACTACTTCTTACAAACGTAAAACCAAACCGGCGCGTAATTAAACGCGACCGCAACCAAGCCGAGTTCAAGCTAACGCTTCAAAACTACCAAGACAGAATAATTACAAACAAAAATGTTAAATCTGGCACCCAAAAACTGCGTAAGCATAATAATCTCCTGAATAAAGTTTCCTCCAGATACGGCGTACAAGGACGTTTTATCGTAGCAATATGGGGGATAGAAACACGATATGGTTCTGTGAAGGGAAACGTTCCTGTTATCCCCGCGGTCGCAACACTTGCCTACGATGCCCGTAGAGAAAAATTTTTTAAAGAACAACTATTCGCTACCCTAGAAATGGTTAATCGAGGCTACATTGGCCCCGAAAGTCTACTGGGATCTTGGGCGGGAGCGATGGGGCAGCCGCAATTTATGCCTTCAAGTTATCTGGCATTCGCCCAGGATTTTGATGGGGACGGGCGTCGAGACATATGGAACAACAAGGCGGATATATTTGCCTCTATAGCAAACTATCTTTCCAAACATCGTTGGTCCGCCCAACAAACCTGGGGCCAGAAAGTCGCTGTCCCTCGTGCCTTAATCGCGGCGATTGGTAAATTTAAACGTCGAGCATCCCCCGGCTGTCGGGCAAAAACATCTGCTCTTAAACCTTTAAGTGAATGGCACAAACTTGGTGTCCGTCGGCCCGATGGTTCTTTAATGCAAAACAATGATTTAAAGGCGGCCTTGGTTCTTCCAGATGGCGCTAAAGGAGACGCTTTTCTCGTTTACACTAACTATAGTGCAATTATGTCCTACAATTGCGCCCACCATTATGCGCTAACAGTGGGTCTACTCGCAGATGAAATTGGAAATTTGAAATGAAACGTGGGTTGATAAAAAGTATTGTTTTGCTTTTTATTGCTATTTTAATAAACGGGTGTGCGGAAACCCAATTTGTTGTCCATGGAGCTAAAAAGCTTATCCAAACGCAAAAGAAAACGGAAAACGTTCCCAAAACGCAAGGAATGTATAAAGTTGGGCAACCGTACCGTATTGAAAACACATGGTATTATCCTGCAGAGGACTTTAACTATATTGAAACCGGTATAGCTTCCTGGTACGGACCAAAATTTCATGGAAAGAAAACGGCAAATGGAGAAATATACGACATGAATATGCTGACCGCTGCGCATAGGACCTTACCGATGCCGTCGGTAGTTCGTGTCTTGAATCTCCAAAATGGCCGATCTTTAATGCTTCGGATAAATGATCGCGGGCCATTTGCCCGCGGTCGTATCATTGATGTATCACGTCGAGCCGCTCAATTACTAGGGTTTCACCGTTCTGGAACGGCAAGAGTGCGAGTCGAAATTGTTGCAGATCAAAGTCAGCGCTTAAAACTCGCAGCATTACGTGGTGCAATACCTGTTAATGATAAAATAAATGCGAAGGGTATCAGCAATAGGTCCGTGGAAAGACATTCCCTAAAATCACAAAATATTGCAACTCAAAATAAATCCATCCCTAAAGGCATTCATTCACACGGCACAGTTCAAGGAACAGTTTCTCAAACATTAGTTAATAACCGTCCAGTTCCTAAAATCACTCATTTATATGTACAAGCCGGGGCGTTTATTGGGTTTGCGAATGCCTCTAAAATTCGCACAGAGCTATCCCAATTTGGGGCTGCCTGGTTGAATGAAGTAAAAATAGGTCGACAAAAGTATTATAGAGTTAGAATAGGCCCAATACAGCAAACCAGTACGGCGGACGCTATTCTCTCAAAGATTATTTCTGCTGGGTTCCCAAAAGCCCGTATAGTTGTAGATTAGGAAAGCATGCCTTCTCTGTGCCCCATTTTTAGAAGAAGATAGCTGATGGAGAAGCTTAAAAGATAAATGTACAAATTAGCCACCAGCCTGCTTTTTTCGGCCTTCGTTTTTACGTTTACCGGAGGATTTCCCTCAACCGCGCAAACGATTAAAACCACTGCCCGTAGCGCGTACATTATAGACCTGTCTACAAATACTGTCTTATTGAATAAAAATGCTGATTTAGCCCTTCCCCCAGCATCAATGAGTAAGCTTATGACAATTTATATCGTTTTTGAGCTTATTAAAAATCGTTCTCTCTCCCTGGAAGATAAATTCATTGTAAGTAAGAAAGCCTGGCGAAAGGGCGGTTCAAAAATGTTCGTTAGAATAGGTGATCATGTATCAATATCGAATTTATTGCGGGGTATTATTGTTCAGTCAGGCAATGATGCGTGCATTGTTATTGCAGAAGGCATTTCAGGCAGTGAAACAGCCTTCGCCAAATTAATGACAAAGAAGGCGCAAGAGCTGGGCCTTATAAATAGTACGTTTAACAATGCGACCGGCTGGCCGCACCCTAACCAACAAATGTCCGCCAGAGATCTCGGGACTCTATCAGCGCTTGTGATAGAAAAATTCCCACAGCTCTATAAAATTTTTGCTGAGAAAACCTTTAAATACAATCAAATTAAACAAGGAAACCGAAATCCACTGCTTTATCGAAACATCGGTGCGGATGGTCTTAAGACCGGCCACACAAAAACGGCAGGCTATGGCCTCACGGCTTCTGCAATCAGAAAGGGACGACGTATCATTTTAGTACTGAACGGCATGAAAAGTGTTCGCCAACGGTCAGTGGAATCTTTTCGGCTTATGGAATGGGCCTTTCGGGCGTTTAAACCAATTATTCTTTTTAAAAAAAATGAGGAAGTAACCAAGGCCGACGTATGGTTGGGAACTTCTGCAAAGTTACCTCTTGTAGTCTCAAGCGATATCAAGATTACAGTTCCCGTGATAGTGACAAAAAAGCTTAAGGTAACAGCAGTAATGACTAACCCTGTTGCCGCACCGATAAAAAGAGGGCAAGAATTAGGAACATTAAAAATTTCTGCGCCTGGAGTACAAAATAAAGAATTTGAACTTTTTGCAGGCAATGACGTGGCTCAGCTTGGGTTAATTGGCAGGCTCGGGGCCGCAGTAAAACATGTTCTTTGGGGACCTTCCTAAATATTTAGTCATGGGAAAGTTTATTACATTTGAAGGTGGAGAAGGAGCAGGTAAATCCACCCAAATTGCTTTGCTGGCTAGCGCTTTAAACACCTTAGACTTGCCAGTGACGATCACCCGGGAACCCGGCGGCTCCGCCGGCGCGGAAATAATTCGTGATTTATTGCTTAATCCTACATCTAACTGGGATGCTCCTACTGAAGCCCTACTACATTTCGCTGCACGAGCTGACCATTATACCACTCTTATTAGACCGGCATTAAACCGCGGTGATTGGGTATTATCGGATAGGTTCGCAGACTCAACGCGAGCGTATCAAGGGTACGGTTTAGGTCTGGAGTTAGAAGCTATTGAAATTCTATACCAAATTTCTCTTGGCGACGTAGAACCGGATTTAACCATCATCCTCGATATTCCTGTAGAAATTGGTATGTCAAGAATAAATTCTTCCACCGATAAACCCGACCGTTATGAACAGATGGATACGGATTTTCACCAAAGGCTACGCCTTGGATTTCTTGAAATCGCAAAAAACAATCCAGAACGGTGCGTTGTTGTTGACGCGGTTAGCGATATCCACACTGTCAACTTACAGATAAGCAACTGTGTATCGGAACGTCTTAAGATCAATATCAAGCAATGAACGAAATACCCCCTCCGCAAGAAAATGACAGGTTTTACGGACACACGACCGCTGAACAATACTTTTTCACAGCGCATAAGGCTACTCGTCTTCATCATGCATGGTTAATCAGTGGTCCAAAGGGCGTCGGAAAGGCTACCTTAGCTTATCGCCTTGCTCGATTTTTACTCGCAAATAGGGGGACATCGTCAAATGAAGCGCTTCCCGCATTATTTGATAAGGAAATATTAAATGAAAGTGATGAACCATCCCTACATATGAGTAGTGAACACCCCATATTCCATCGTGTAGCAATAAATGGGCATCCTGACCTTTCAGTAGTTAAACTTGAGCGTTCGGAAGACGGCAAAGGCATGCAAACCGTGATTGCTGTGGACAAAATTAGAGATATCAGCCGTTCTTTATCACTTACCTCCGCGGAAGGAGGCTGGCGTGTCGTTATTATAGATGGGGCTGAAAACCTTAATACAAACGCCGCAAATGCGTTATTAAAACTGTTAGAGGAACCCCCCAATAAGGTAATATTCTTACTTGTCTGTCACATACCTAACCGGTTAATTTCAACAATAAAGTCACGCTGTACTCATTTAAAATTACCTCCCCTTTCTGAAAATATCTTGGACAACCTGCTCCAATCCTATCTCCCCAATATCAGCCAGGATGAACGACAAACCCTAATCAGACTTTCTGATGGAAGTATTGGACGTGCACTCGAATTACGCACAAATGACGGACTGGAAATTCAACAGGAGCTAATGACAATCTTCAATACATTCCCAGAAATCGATACAGAAAATGCACATAAGTTCGCAGATCTTATTGCCGGGCGAGAGAATGAGCAATACTGGAAAACAACACAAGAACTGACGACACGTAACATTGCTGACTTGATTAAGTCAGCCATAGGAAAAACTGACCTAATTAGTCTTGGCTATGGTGTAGTGGAGGTAGCGCCACTTTCCCGTTTGCAAAATTTGGGTAGCCCAATGCAATGGACTAAAGTTTGGGAACACACCATTGAACTCTTTGCTACGGCCGATAACCTTAATTTAGATCGAAGAGAGGTCATATTGAGTATATTCGGAACTATGGCAAATGTAGCTCAGACCCGTGTATAAGACCTTATTCTTATCAACTTAGGCAAAAAATGTTTTAGGGAACCACAATGATTGGTCCAAAGTCGTATTACCTCACAACACCAATTTATTATGTAAACGACCTTCCTCATATAGGGCACGCATACACTACCCTTGCTTGCGATGTTTTAGCACGTTTCAAACGATTAGACGGATACGAGGTATTTTTTCTTACTGGTACCGATGAACACGGCCAAAAAGTGGAAAAATCTGCAAATTCAGCAGGCCTCGACCCACAAAGTTTTACTGACAAAGTATCCGAGAATTTTCGCGACCTATCGAAATTTATGAATTTCAGTAATGATTCATTTATTAGAACAACAGAAAAGCGGCACTCCGTTGCAAGCCAGGAGATATGGTCCGCGTTGGAACAAAACGGGCATATTTATTTGGGTACCTACAACGGATGGTATGCAGTGCGAGACGAAGCTTTCTATTCCGACGACGAACTTTCTGATGGAGGCGGGGGTAAAAAAATAGCTCCCTCAGGAGCGGAATGTGAGTGGGTCGAAGAACCAAGCTATTTTTTTGATCTTTCGAAGTGGCAGGAGCCGCTACTAAAGTTTTATAATGACAATCCCGACTTCATCGCACCTTTATCACGCCGCAATGAAGTTATCAGTTTCGTTAAAGGGGGGATGCACGACCTCTCAATATCCAGGACGAGTTTCAAGTGGGGTGTGGGCGTTCCCGGCGACAAAGACCACATTATGTACGTATGGCTTGACGCACTCACCAACTACATTACCGCAATAGATTATCCAGATCGATCTGGAGAAAAGTACACTAAGTATTGGCCAGCTGATTTGCATATGGTGGGAAAAGATATTCTTCGATTTCATGCAGTGTATTGGCCTGCATTTCTTATGGGGGCGGGACTACAACCCCCAAAACGAATATTTGCACACGGATGGTGGACAAACGAAGGCCAAAAAATTTCTAAATCCCTTGGCAATATTATTGACCCGCGGGAAATTGTCGAAACTTATGGGCTAGATCCGGTTAGATATTATTTACTAAGAGAAGTGCCTTTCGGTAACGACGGTGATTTCTCTCGTCACTCTATTGTTAATCGCATTAATAGTGAACTCGCTAACGACTTAGGTAACCTCGCGCAGCGCGTATTATCCATGGTGGCCCGCTATTGCGATGGTTATATACCTGTACCTAATGATTTCACCCGAGACGACAGAGAAATTTTATCAAAAGCGTCAAAAACTATTGAAACACTACGAACGCAGATAGACAATCAGGCATTTAGCGAGGCGTTGGCATCTATTTGGACCATAGTGCGCGCCGCAAATGTCTATGTGGACCAACAAGAACCTTGGAAACTTCACAAAGAAGATCCGGTAAGGCGCGATACTGTGCTATACGTCCTTGTTGAAACGATCCGACACCTCGGCCTTTATATACAGCCATTTATGCCAAATGCGGGATCAAGATTACTCGACCTCTTATCTATTTCAGAAGGTTCACGAGATTTCAGTCATATAGGAAGCAACTATGCGCTAACTACCGGACACCAACTTCCTAAACCAGCCCCAATATTTCCGCGTTATTCTGAAGAGGATAAAGCAAACGGTTAGGGCAGGGGGATAGAATCAATTTAACTCGGGTCAGCTTTTAAATAACTGGAAGGGGTTGCTAGAGCTACTTCGCTTTATAGCCCATGAACCAACTCATACGGGGAATTTAAATCTATCATTCAATAGGTGAATTTGACAGCTGCGTATGCTAAACGCAGAAGATACTCCGTGAAAAAAGGAATTGAACGTGCTTGTTGATAGCCATTGTCACCTGGATTTTGACGCCTTTGACAATGACCGTGCCGCAACAATTCGACGGGCCAAAAAGGCTGATATTAGAACCATTGTGACTATCTGCACTCGTGTTTCTCGATTTCAAGATATTTTGGCACTGACTCAGATCGACGAAGAAATTTGGTGTTCAGTCGGCATTCATCCTCACCAAGTGGATGAGGAACCCGAGGTCAGCGTAGAAGAACTCATTAACCATTCAATAAATCCAAAAGTGATAGGAATTGGTGAAACTGGTCTCGATTTTTATTACGAAACTAGCTCTCGAGAATCTCAGCTTAGAAGCTTTCGTAAACACATAACAGCATCTCGCGAGACACAGTTACCGCTGATAGTTCACACCCGTGACGCAGACAAGGAAACGGCTGATATCCTAGAAGAAGAAATGAAAAAAGGGGCATTTCCAGGGGTTTTACATTGTTTTTCATCCGGTGCTGAGCTTGCGCAACGCGCACTAAACCTCGGCTTTTATATATCTCTTTCTGGGATCGTTACATTTAAAAACGCGAATTCACTACGTGATATTGTCGGTAATGTGCCAACAGAACGAATACTTGTAGAAACCGACGCGCCGTTTCTTGCCCCGGTCCCAAAGCGAGGGAAAAGAAATGAGCCCTCTTTCGTAACGCACACAGCTAAAAAAGTAGCGGAGCTTAAAAATTTAAATTATTCTGAATTATCAATATGTTCTAGCGAAAACTTCTTCCGCCTTTTTAACAAAGCTAAACGTCCAGACCTCGAATGAGAATAACGCTTCTTGGATGCGGGTCATCACAGGGTGTACCAATAATTGGTAACCGCTGGGGTGATTGTGATCCAAATAACACAAAGAACCGACGCAGTAGGCCATCAATCCTTGTCCAGGATGAGAAAATTAATATTCTGGTGGATACGTCGCCGGATATTCGCACTCAACTTTTGGAGAACGATATAAATACGATAGATGCTGTTTTGTTCACACATGTGCATTACGACCACATAGGGGGAATTGGGGAACTCCGGACCCTTAGTTTTCTGCGAGAGAAACGCATCGAGGTATTTGGAACAGCAGCAGTTTTAAATTCGTTAAAAGAGAATTGGAATTATCTTTTCGATTCAAATACCACTGACCATTTTCGACTATATAAACCCGCTGCCGAGCCATGTGAATTCAGTCATGGCAAAAATTTTAGAGTGGGAAATATAAGCATCACACCATTCTCACAAGACCATGGCATATGCGAAACTACTGGGTTCAGGTTTGGTGACTTTGCCTATTCAACTGATGTTGTTGAGTTAAGCGACGATTCTTTAGCAATTTTAGAAGGTATAAAAGTGTGGATTGTCGATTGTTTACGCGACGACCCACACCCAACACATGCCCATTTTGACCGTACGATGGGCTGGATTAAGCGTGTAAAACCAGAACACGCCGTCCTTACACACATGAATTTTCAAACGGACTACGAAATAATGAAATCAAAATGCCCAAAAGGTGTCGAACCTGGGTATGATGGAATGGTTTTAAATGTTAATTGAAACCTCTTTAAGGGTCTGGTCTCATCCAATCCTCGCGTCATAGGTATTGCATAATAACAAATTATTTTTAAAACAATATAAAGTATCCATAATGTACATTATGCGACAACCCGCATTATAACCGGGATAAGACCCCACTATCATTTTGAGAAATTGACAACAAATTCCGAATTTCAGATTCAAAAGACCGATTCAAACGAGCCAGTCCATTTTCCAATGAAACAATTGCATCCAATTTGAATTTAATCACCGTTTGTTTCCATAGTCGTAATACGCCGAAGCATTCTTTTTTCGCCTAAATCATAACGTCTGCCCCGATGAAGTGTGACGCGGTTATCCCACATTACGAGGTCTCCCCTACTCCACTTATGTGCAAAACAGAAATGTTTCTGCGTAGCATGCTCGATAAGCTCGTTAACGAGGAGTCGGGCCTCAGGGTCGGACATGCCTTTTATTGCCCGGATATGAACAGGCGGAAATATAACCTTCCTTTTCGACGACGGATGGACACGAACTAGGGGCCAGTGTGCTGGCGGAGACGCAGAGATTTCCTCTGGAGTATACTTCAGCCCAAGCGTTATTCTGGAATGAAAGACATGGTGTTCGGCAATTAGACCCTCGACCATAGTTTTGAAACTATCAGGAAGTTCATCGTATGCCGCACGAAGGTCTGCAAACTCCGTATTGCCACCCTCTTTGGGCACTTCCCGCGCAGATAATAGGGAATATTTGGCTACGTGCTGCATAAACGAACTGTCGGAGTGCCAGAACTGATTTGCTACCTGGGATCCTAGCCGGCGCCCATCCCTGTCTAGCAAATCTCCATCGTCCGCAACATTGCTGATTGGAACGAGGGATTTGTTTGCGGGGCCACCTTTTCCCCTGACTTTTGACAGGAGAGAGACCTCTATTTGCCCAAAGTTCTCCGCCAATTTGATCTGACGTTCATCTTCTAACGGACAATTTTGCCATATCAATACGGCGAACTTGTCCATCGCAGCTTCAATCTCAATTTTCTCCTGTTCCCCAATACCCTCTGTAATGTTTATCCCCGAGGCATAGGCACCAAAGTTTTTATTAATGGCAATCAATTCAAGTGACATGAAACCGTTTTTTTATAAATAAATAAAGATAACCATAACTTATAAGCCCAACTCATAGCACACCATAAACATACAAATGTAACGGCAAATGCTTTATTATTCTGAAATAGATAAGGAATAGCTGTCAATATACTCAGCTGATCATCAGAAAGACTACATAATGGAGATAGCTAGCCAATGGACGCGCCAAAGATCTTTGTATTCGCTCCCGCCGATGAAGAAGGTAAAAATCACGCAAAACTGGAAAAATACGGGTGCAATTTAGTCCTCGGGAGTGCTGATTGGCACACTCCTCAAGGTAATAATACGGCCGAAATGGTTTCGTTAGCCAAAGGCGCTGACGCACTGTTAGGAACCTCAATACGTTCAAGCCCAATCACCCGAGAGATCTTGGAAGCCAGCCCCAACCTTAGGATCGTTGCAAAATGTACAGTCGGAACCGACGACATCGATGTGGCGGCGGCAACCGACTTAGGGATATTGGTCACACATGGCCCTACGGAATCTAATTGCTATGGCGTGGCGGAAGGAACTGTTGCAATGATCCTTAATAGACTCAAAAAAACCACTGAAAGGGATCAAGCAGTTAAGGGTGGAAAATGGCGCAATCTCAGTCTTATGGGGACCTATCTTGGCAAAAGAACAACTGATGGATATCCCGGTATAACATTAGGCATAATTGGACTCGGGAGGATTGGTGCTCGCGTTGCACAATTATTTCAGCCCTGGGACTTTCGAATTATTGCGCACGATCCACACATCGAAGACGAAAGGTTTTTAATTAAGGGTGCGGAAAAAGTGGGGCTAGAATACCTACTTGAACACTCAGACGTTGTCTCACTCCATTGCACGCACAATAACGAAACGAATCAAATGATGAACATAGACATGTTCAAAAAAATGAAGCGTTCTGCAATTTTTATTAATACCTCTCGCGGAGGTAACGTTAACGAGGAAGATTTGGCTAAAGCCCTCGAAAATGATTTAATTTCCGGCGCGGCAATAGACGCCTTTGCCGACGAACCTCTTCCTGAGAATTCTCCACTTCGTCACCTAAAAGATAAAATTTCGTTATCAGCCCACATGGTTTCCTCAAACAAAGAGAGTGGACTTGGCCCAGGATACATTTGGGCAACTGATGCAATTTTAAAGGCCTTGAACGGCGAAGTGCCCAACAACGTCTTCAACCCGGAGGTGATCGAAAAGTGGCGCGCCCGATTTTCCGGACAAAGAGCAATACCAATCAATGAGAATATTCCTGATCACCCTGGATATGGACCTCCAAACCCGTAATGTCCTACAAACAGAAAATACAAATGAGCAGGAAAGAAAACACTTTCCAATCGGGGATTAACGAGCTTTTGGAAGTTATGACACAATTACGGGACCCTGATACCGGCTGCCCCTGGGACAAAGAGCAAACGTTTTCCACTATAACCCCATATACAATCGAGGAAGCTTACGAAGTAGCAGATGCAGTTGCTAATGGAGACATAGATCAACTCGAAGACGAATTAGGGGACCTTCTATTTCAAGTCGTGTTTTACGCACAAATTTCGAGCGAGGATGGTGGCTTCGACTTTAATGATATTTCTAAACGAGTATCTAACAAAATGCGCGAGCGGCATCCACACGTATTTGCAAATGAAAAATATGAGAAGTTTACTTCTTGGGAAGATCAAAAAGATAAGGAACGTAAAGCTAGAGCGCATAAATTACGGGTTCAGCCCAGCGTCATCGACGGCGTTGCCACCGCCCTGCCCGCTTTAATGCGTGCCCAGAAACTTCAAAAACGTGCGGCACGAGAAGGTTTTGACTGGCCAAACCTTGAACCCGTGATCGCCAAAGTCCGAGAAGAATTAAGCGAAGTACAAACAGAAATAACCTCAGGGATTCAGGAGATCCGCATTCGAGAGGAAGTTGGTGACCTAATTTTCGCCTGTGTTAATTTAGCCCGTCATCTTGGGATTGATGCGGAGTTAGCTACTCACGAAGCGAACAAAAAGTTTGAAAGACGCCTTCGGGCCGTAGAAAACAATCTTATTAAGGACGGCAAGTCCCTCCGCGAGGCAGGGGTGAAAGAATTGGACAACTATTGGAACGATGTAAAACAATCCGAAAAAGAAATTTAACCGAACGGTGTCCAGGCCTTCTGCACTGCTGGACGTTGTTCTATCACATCATGCCACCGTTTTATGTTGGGAAATTCATCTAGTCCAATATCATTAACTCCATGAAGATGAATGTCCGGGTAACAGGCTATATCCGCAATAGAGTATTCACCTGCAACATATTCGTTGTCTTCTAGATGTTTATCATACATATCCAACATATCGCGTAAAACGCCTTCATAATGTTCTTTAGCCCGCGGCACATCTTCACCTAGCCGAACAAAAAATAGGCCATATTGTTGAGCAAGCGTCGTAAACGTTGCCGAACCATAAAATAACCATTGATCAACATTTACACGCTTTATTGGATCCACAGGATAAAGACCGTTACCAGCTTTCTCACCCAAATAACGCAATATGGCTCCCGACTCACACAGTGTAACCGTAGCCCCCGCAGGCCCATCACGATCAATCATCGCCGGGATTTTGTGGCCAGGGCTAATCTTTAAAAACTCCGGTTTAAATTGTTCCTTTTCTCGAATGTTGACGGGCTTTAATTGATACTCCAACCCACTTTCTTCGGCCATTTGCCGCGCTTTATAACCGTTGTCTGTCATCCACGTATAAAGTTCAAACATTTTTACCGCCTCTTTCTATCCCGCGTTAATCGTTCTGAAGGTTGATGATAAGACTAGAGGTATCATACCTTTTCCCGCCCTTAGCTTGCACATCACCATAAAACTCATCTACGATCGTTGTTATAGGTAATCCTGCCCCATTTCGGGACGCTTCATCAAGGCAAATGCCTAAATCTTTTCGCATCCAATCTACCGCGAAGCCAAACTCAAACTGGCCATCAACCATGGTATTAGCCCGATTATCCATCTGCCAGGATTGAGCCGCCCCACCCGACATAACTTTCGCTGCTTTCTTAGGGTCAATCCCTGCTCGAATAGCGAAATTCATCCCCTCCGACAAACCTTGAACAAGCCCCGCAATACAAATTTGATTTACCATTTTTGTCAGCTGGCCTGCGCCAACAGGTCCCATGCGGACCACCGTTTTACCGTAGCAATTAATTATTTTCTCTGCGGCTTTAAACGTGCTTTCATCACCACCCAGCATTACTGTCAGAGCTCCGTTTTCTGCGCCCGCTTGCCCGCCGGAGACTGGAGCATCCAAAAACCCTAAACCCTTCTCCGTTGCAATTTCGCCGAGTTCCCGTGCAACGATGGCGGAAGTAGTGGTGTGATCTACCAGCACCGCACCTTCTTTCATTCCTGCAAATACGCCTTTTTTTCCCAACACAACGTCACGAAGATCGTCGTCATTACCAACACAAGTCATTACAAAATTAGCGCCGGCTGCAGCCTCTGCCGGAGAGTCATGAGTCGTGCCATTGTACTCTTTCACCCAATTGTGAGCCTTGTCTGATGTCCGATTGTATACTCTTGCAATGTAACCAGCAGACGCCAAGTGCCCCGCCATTGGATAGCCCATCACGCCTAGTCCCACAAAAGCAACGGTATTCTTATCGCCCATATGATTTTCCCATGAATAAAATTAATTGTTTCGTGATTATATAGTTCTGTATGCGTTAAGATAAGGTCTCTAATGCCTCTTTGATTGGTTTACGAAGCATTTCCCATGCCTCGCGATCAGAAGCCAACAAAATCCCCCCTTCACCGGGCATGCCCGCACGATAAACAGTATCATCTAAACAACGATTATACCCTCCTGCTTCAGAGTGAAGTAAGCAACCAGACGCATGGTCCCAAACGTGGGCACCCCGATAATGGGCGAAGTCCAAAACACCCTTGGCAAGCGAACAATAATCTAGTGCTATGCAGCCACTAGCTGTAACTCGTGAAAAACACGCTGCTAAATTAGTCCGCTTCCTAAGAAGACCACCTAACGATCCCACCATTTCCCCAAAGTCACGTACTGACGGCTTAATATTTAATCTGTCTCCATTTAGAAACGCCCCGTTACCCCGCTCACAGGTATACATCTCATCTAAGACGGGCCTGTAGATCCAGCCAGCGACCGTTTCTCGTCTAACAACTAATGCAACCATGACACCAAAATCAGGACTATTAGCGGCGAAATTTGATGTACCATCCACGGGATCAAGAACCCAAACTGGCTCACTTCCATCTAAGCGATGGAGAATATTAGGATTTTCCTCCACCATCTCTTCGCCAACAACTACCGAACCCGGCAGCATGCGGGAAAGTTGGCTGGCTAACATTTTTTCCGCCGCAACGTCTGCAGCTGTCACTATGGAGCCCGACCCCTTTCTCCATGTTTCTTCTGAAGCAAGACTTTTAAATCGCGGCATAATTTCGGTTTCGCTAACTTCACGAATGATAGTTTCAATATCATCAAAGGAAGGTAATTTTAGGATCATCGCGTACTTATATAGATATCTATGAAGAGTTCGAGTCGTACAAAAAAAACCGCCGCGGAAATCCGCGGCGGTTAAAAGTCATAATGACATTGAACGATCTACATCATTCCGCCCATGCCACCCATTCCGCCGCCCATGTCAGGCATCGGAGGCATCGCTGCTCCCTTTTCTTCTGGCTTTTCTGCAACCATTGCTTCAGTTGTAATCAAAAGCCCTGCGACAGAAGCGGCATCTCTGAGCGCCGTTCGAACTACCTTCACAGGATCAATCACGCCCGACTTCACGAGATCCTCATATTTGTTGGTGGCCGCGTTATAACCAAAGTTAGCTGCCTTATTTTCCAAAAGTTTACCGACGACAATAGAGCCCTCGACCCCAGCATTTTCTGCTATTTGCCGCACTGGAGCCTGTAGCGCTTTTCGGACGATTTCGATACCAACGCTTTGATCAGGATTATCCAGATTCAGCTTATCGAGCACTCTCCCGGCACGCAGAAGTGCAGTACCACCTCCGGCAACAATGCCTTCCTCAACAGCCGCACGGGTCGAGTTCATTGCATCTTCAACACGATCGCGCTTTTCCTTAACTTCAACTTCTGTCGAGCCACCAACCCGAATGACGGCAACGCCACCAGCGAGCTTGGCGAGACGCTCCTGGAGCTTCTCTCGGTCATAATCGGAACTGGTCTCATCTATCTGCTGACGAATTTGGTTACAACGCCCAAGAATATCATTCTTTTTGCCAGCACCATTAACTATTGTGCTTTCTTCTTTTGTAATTGAAACCTTCTTCGCTGTACCAAGCATATCGAGAGTGACGTTCTCGAGCTTAATGCCAAGATCTTCACTAACTACTTGGCCACCAGTCAGGATTCCTATGTCTTCCAACATTGCCTTCCGACGATCACCAAAACCTGGTGCTTTAACCGCCGCAATCTTGAGACCGCCACGTAATTTATTCACTACCAGGGTAGCCAGGGCCTCGCCTTCAACATCTTCCGCGATTATTAAAAGAGGACGACTGGACTGTACCACTGACTCCAGAAGAGGGAGCATCGACTGCAAATTCGAGAGTTTTTTCTCATGTAACAAAATATACGGATCTTCTAACTCAGTGTACATTTTCTCAGCATTAGTCACAAAGTATGGTGAAATATAGCCACGATCAAACTGCATTCCTTCGACGACTTCCAGCTCAGTTGCCATGGATTTGGCTTCCTCAACTGTGATTACACCTTCTTTGCCCACTTTTTGCATAGCATCCGAAATCATATCTCCGATATCAGCTTGGCCATTTGCGGAGACCGTACCAACCTGGGATACTTCTTCGTCAGATGAAACCCTCTTCGACTTTTTAATGAGTTCCTCTGTAACCGCATCAACTGCAGCATCAACACCGCGTTTGAGATCCATCGGGTTCATACCCGCTGCAACGGCCTTGCAACCTTCCCGAACAATCGTCTGTGCAAGAAGGGTCGCCGTGGTAGTTCCATCGCCCGCCTCATCGTTAGTCTTAGATGCAACTTCCCGCACCATTTGGGCGCCCATGTTCTCGAATTTATCGTCCAATTCGATTTCCTTGGCGACCGTCACTCCATCCTTAGTAATGCGTGGTGCGCCAAAAGCTTTGTCAAGAACCACATTACGGCCTTTCGGGCCTAGCGTAACCTTAACAGCATCCGCCAATGTATCGACGCCCTTTTGCATTC
>CAYPNT010000014.1:0-48067 GCA_964412235.1 uncultured Rhodospirillaceae bacterium | reverse complement strand
GACCTAGGCGAAACCGATCTGATAACGCACGGTACGACGCTCGTGATAAATACCTTATTACAACGTCGCGGTGCCGAAGCGGCGCTTGTCACAACGAAGGGGTTTCGGGATACCCTTGAGTTGGCACGTGGCAACCGGACTAATCCCTTTCAGATGGACTTTCGCCGAAAACCGCCGCTCATTCCTCGGTCTCGGCGCTTCGAAATTGACGAGAGAATTCGGGGCGGCGGTGAGATATTAAAAGCTCCGGTCACTAAAGAAATAGAGGATTTAGCGGTAGCTCTAGAAGAAACCGGCGTTAGAGCGATCGCCATATCTCTCATTAATAGTTATCTTGATGACAGTCATGAATTGATGATTGCGAAGCAACTGCGGGAGCGGCTACCCGGTGTATACGTAACGACTGGCACGGAATTAACGCGCGAATGGTATGAATACGAGCGTTGCTGCACGGCGGCGGCCAATGCCATTGTCGGTCCTGATATTTCTGAATATACAGCGCGTCTCAGAGACAGCCTCTCAGATGAGGGCTTCAATAAAACGCTTTACATGATGGGGTCAAACGGCGGCGTTCTTTCAGTGGAGAGAACGTTGCGGGAGCCGATCTCGCTTATTGAATCGGGTCCGGTCGGCGGCTGTATTGGCGCGGGTGCATATGGAGAAGTGCTCGATATTCAAAATATTATCGCGTTTGACATGGGTGGCACGACCGCCAAATGCTCGATAATAAGGGACGGGGAATTTGGTTTGCGTACACCATATTTTGTTGGAGGGTATGATACCGGGTTTCCCATCCGAAATTCGGTTGTTGATATAGTTGAAGTGGGTGCTGGTGGCGGCTCGATTGCCTGGGTAGATGCGAACGGACGTTTGAATGTGGGACCCCGGAGCGCCGGCTCTGACCCGGGTCCCGTCGCCTTTTCTAAAGGTGGTACTGAGCCCACGGTTACCGACGCTAATCTTGTATTAGGTCGAATTGCGTCCGATATATTTCTCGGGGGTGGTTTACCCCTCAATGTAAAAGGGGCTCGCGAGGCAATAGAAAAAGCGGTCTCAAAGAAGCTTGGTCTTGAGAACAGGCCTCTCGAAGAAACGGCCGAGGGGATTTTGGCTCTGTCCACGGTGACTATGACGGGTGCAATTCGCCAAATAACGGTAGAGCGTGGTCACGATCCCAAAGATTTTACGCTTTTTGTATTCGGGGGCAGCGGTCCTATTTACGGCTCAGCGCTGGCGCGCGAGCTAAATATATCCCGCGTGATCATTCCACCCGAGCCTGGTAATTTTTCCGCGCTTGGAATGTTGTTAGCCGACGCTCGGTTAGACGTTACACGCACAATGATCCTTGGGTTGGAAGAGGATGCACTTGCGGACATAGAACAGGCCTTTATGGCAGCGGAAAAAAATGGCGTGGATACTTTGAATGTTGAGGTGCCCGGCGCAACCATCACGGCGCTGCGCGTTATAAAAATGCGGTATCGAGGCCAAAAACACACATTTGAAATACCACTGAGCGCGATGATTAAGGATATAACTCAGCTGCGGGAGCAATTCGAAAAATACTATAGAACGCGTTTTGGCCATTCCGACTCTGAGGCACCCTTAGAAATAGTGGGTATCCATGTGAGTGTTTACGCTACTACACGAAAACCAAACTTAGAGAAATTGCCACGGATAGCAGCGAGCGGCAAAATCGCTCCTGGCAATCGACAAGTATACTTTTCAAAGACCGGTGGTTGGATCAACTCCCAAGTTTACCGGCGTGATAGCTTGGCTGTGGGTAGCAAAATTTCGGGGCCAGCTGTTATAGAGGAATATGGTGCGACAACGGTTATTGAACCGGGAGACGAATTGGTCGTCGGAAAATTTGGTGAAATTCAGGTCATGGTAGGAGATTAGGTATGGATATGCCAACCAAGTTGACGGTCGATCCAATACAATTGGAGATTATTCGGCACAGTCTTGTTGCTATTCCAAACGAAATTGATGCTAATATTACCAGAACTGCATTTAGCCCTCTGGTTTACGAGTATAAGGATTTTGCAACTGGTCTTGTTGATCCCGAGGGTCGTCTTATCGCCCAAGGCTCGGGCTCTATTCCAATATTTGTGGCCAATGCCCTTGGAAATGCTGTTCGAGATGGTCTTGATATCTATGGCTTAGACGGCATTCTTGAAGGCGATGTAATAATATCGAACCATTCGGGTACGCTGGGTCAGCATTTAAACAATGTGGTGATGTATACACCTGTATTCGTTGGTCCAAATAAAGATGACCTTTTTGGATTCATGTGTGTTTTGGTTCATTGGGTTGATGTCGGTGGAAACACCGTTGGATCGTGTTGGGCCTCGGATACAACCGAAATTTTTCAAGAGGGAATTCAATACCGGACAGTCAAGTTGTGGCAAGGTGGTGTTCGGAACGAGGAACTTTATCGCATTATTCGGTACAATACGCGTTTCCCCGTGATGGTGTTCGGAGATCTCGACGCCCAATTGGCGGGTACTCTCGCTGGCCGAGACAAGTTTGCTTCACTGATAGACAAGTATGGGGCCGCCAAGATGCGCTCTGTTATCAGCGCTATTTGGGATCAATCGGAGACTGTCGCGCGGGAATCCATACTTAAACTGCCTGACGGTGTGTGGCGCGCAGAGTCTTTTTTAGATGGCGACGAGGTTGACGGTTGGGAGCCTGTGCCAGTTATAGTTGAAGTACGCATAGAAGGTTCATCTATGACAATCGATTTTAGCGGGCTCGGGAGCGTCCTTAAGGGTCCACTGAACTCCGGGACTTATGGGGGCGCCTATCCTGCCGCGCGTATCGCTTTTAAAATTTTAACTGCCCCCGACGAGCCTGCCAATGAAGGATGTTTCCGGCCACTCAATATTGTGATTCCAGAGGGCACCTTCCTAAGTGCAGGACCCACTGCTCCCATGGGTCTATACAGCGCCACGCTCCCGACCGTAATTGACACTATTATAAAAGCAATCGGTGACGCCGAACCGTCGGTTGCTGCAGGTGGTCACCACGCGTCATTTTCAGCTCATTGTTTTTATGGTACCGACCCCGAAACTGGAGAATTATACCAGCAGCTTGACACTGGGCATGGCGGGTGGGGTGCCACGGCGCGCCAAGATGGGGCCGGTCCCTATAAGACGATGGCCCATGGTGATACTTTGGATGTGCCGGTCGAGGTGCAAGAGACAATTTGCCCGTTGGTTGTAGAGTCACTTGCACTCCGCCCCGATTCAGCCGGTGACGGGGCGCAAAGGGGTGGTCTAGGAACTGAGAAAGTAGTGAGGGTTCTCGCCGACACGGGCGTAAGTGTGCAAATTGATCGAACGCAATGTCCACCGTGGGGTTTGAAGGGGGGGGAAGATGGGGATACGGCCATCGCCGCCATCGAGCCTGTCAAAGGGGAGCTGCGATATATTACAAAAGGCATGACCACCATGAAAAAAGGTGATTCCTTTAGGTTAAGGACAGGTGGTGGTGGCGGTTTTGGAAGCCCGATCGAACGCAAAGTGGATCTTGTTTGCGCGGATATTGCGGAGGGTTACATAACTGAGAAAAAGGCGAAGGATACGTATGGAGTAGTATTGGACGATCAGGGAAAAATTGACCTGGATGAGACGCATAAACTTCGTTCTACGATGGCCGAACTGTCCAAAGTTACGTGATACCATCGGTGTGGCGTCTCAAAAGCTTGCCTGCTAACGCGCCGGTGTGTTCTCCTTCTCTGAGCACCGTCTCTCCGTTGATAATTACGTGCGCTATACCCTTAGCGAATTTATGAGGGTCTTGATAGGTTGCCATTTCTCCGACCGTCGCGGGGTCAAATATCGTGATGTCGGCCGCATAACCTTTGGAAAGCCGGCCACGATCTTTAAGGCCGAGGGCCTTAGCCGATGCGCCTGTCATTTTCCATATTGCCTGGTGAAGCGGGAGGATTTCCTGTTCCCGACAATATTCCCCAAGAATTCGCGGAAATGTGCCATAGAACCGCGGGTGCGGTCTGCCCTGTCCCGTAACGCCGTTCGGCGATACAGAATTACCGTCTGAACCAATCATCACGTCCGGACAACGGACAAAATCGGTAACGTCCTCTTCTGATATAGAAGACACTAATACGCGCGTTTTTCCGCGGTCTTCCACAATATAATCCAGGGCCATATTAAAATCGTCGGTTTCACGTTCTGCCGCAATATCAGCGATTGTTCTGCCCGCGTATTGCGGCATGCCGGGGGAAATAGAAATTCGGATTGATTTCCAATTCGGCACGCGCCCGAAGTTATTCAAGCCGTCGGATGCAATCTCGGAGCGCAGTCGTTGACGTATATCACTGGCTTTTAACCGGGTAATCATCGCTTCTATTCCCCCTTCCTGCAGCCAAGGGGGAAACAGATTTTTGAGGGGGTTGCTTGCAGCGGTATACGGGTAGATATCGCAATCAATCGGAATACCGGATGTTCGGGCTTCGGATAACAGGTTGATAACCTTTGACGCTCCGCCCCAATTATCGGTCCCAGAAAGTTTCATATGAACGATCTGCACGTGGACCCGAACTTGTTGGGCGAATTCCATCGCCTCTTGCAGTGAATCGAGTACTTGGTTTGCTTCATTTCTAAGGTGTGTAAAGTAACGGGCACCTGCGTTTGAAAGGACTTTGCCCAAGGCAACCAACTCGTCAACATCTGAGTATGAGCCGGGTGCCGTAAAGAGGCCCGAAGACATTCCAAACGCACCCGCGTCGAGTGCCTCCCTTAGCAGCGCCCGCATATGTTCAAGTTCTTGTGCGGTGGGAGGTCTATCATCCATGCCCATCGCCATCAGACGAAGTGTGTTATGTCCCACTAGATGAATGGTGTTTACCGAAAGGCTCGGATACAGAGCCAGGTAGTCCTTAAAGTTTGTTGCTCGAAAATTAAGCCAAGGCGCACTAGGACTCAGGTAATCAGCCAATTCTTCTACCTTCGCCGGAAGCACCGGCGCACACGAATAACCACAATGTCCGATGACTTCTGTTGTTACACCTTGGTAGATTTTACTTTCTGCTTGAGGCATTAGAGGCAGTGTCCAGTCGGAATGCGTCTTTATGTCAATAAACCCAGGCGTGACCACTTTGCCGGTTGCATCGATAACTTCTGCGTTTTCTTCGTTAATGTTGCGGCCAACTTCTATGATACGGTCATTTTTAATCGCTATATTGGTCTCCGTTCCCGGGGATCCACTTCCGTCGATTACGTGACCGCCCTTAATGACAATATTATTGGTCATCTTTCTTTCTTTTTTGTTCGGCTTCTACCCACCTTCGTTTCATTGAGTTTCTGTCCACTTTACCCCTTTGATTCTTTGCAATTTTATCTGTGATAAAATTATGTTTGGGATGTTTAAAATCAGGGAGAAACTTTTTGCAGTGCCCGTCGATATCTGCCGCTAGTAATGTTTTTCCGGCGCGCGCGACCACATAGCAGACGATAGCCTCTCCATAGATAGGATCCGGGATCCCGACGGTACACGCCTCTCTAACAAGCGGATGCTTGCTAACAACAGTGTCAATTTCCAAAGGTGCAATATTGACGCCGCCACGAATAATCAATTCTTTTGCACGACCTGTAATCCGCAGATAACCGCTTTCGTCCAGTCTTCCAAGATCTCCGGTTTTTAATCTTTTTCCGCGGACCGGGACAATGCTCCCGTCACTTTCTAGGAGAGAGGTCGCATTCTGGGGACCGCCAATTTCTATTTCCCCTTCTTCGCCGAGGGGCAGTTCGGTACCCCCTTCACCCAGGATCTTGAGGTTTTGCCCAATTCCGGGTTTGCCGACGCTCCCAATTCGACGGTCGAGGTGATGATTACCCGCCACAGTACCGCCTTCGCTCATACCGTAATGCTGGATTAAATTTATTCCGTATAGCTGCTCAAATCTTCTGTGCTGTTCTTCCATGAGCGGGGCGGTACTACAACTCATGAATTCAAGCGTTTTTAGTGATCCTGTTTCTTCGTCAATGGGGCGTTCTAGAAGCATGTTGATCACGGTGGGTATCCCGATTGCTTTTGTAATTTGGTGCTGCCGTATCCAACTAAATAATCGGCTGGTCGAAAATTTCGTGGCAAAGACAACGCAACCTCCACCAACTAATAATGGTTGCAAAACTATTTGATGCGATGAGGACCACGAAAACGAGCGATATTCCAAAACTCGGTCCTCGGGTGTGAGGCCCCAAAGATAAGCAGTCTGTTCCGCAATAAAATTATAGTTGCCAAAACTGTGAATAACTCCTTTAGGGCTATCCGTTGTACCCGAGGTGAAACATATAACGGCGTCGTCTGTCTCCGTTGATACTTCCTCAGGCTCCGTATATTCATCAAAATTACTCAATAACTCAAAAAGACCTTTATCACTTGTTGTGTTTCCAGTGGCCTCTATGGTACCGAAGGGTACCCAGGTACCACCACTACAAGACGTAATCTTTTCTATATCTAAACTATCTTTATAAAGTACTATTTTCGGCTTTAATCGGCGAACAAGTTCCGCCATATGGTTTGCATTAATATCGACATTAACAGCGCAAAAGGTGGCACCGTGCCGTTGTATGCCAAAATACAAGAAAAGGTTTTCGAGTGAGTTGTTGGAAAGCACGAGAACGCGGTCATTCGAGATGACGTGCATCTCATGCAGCCACGCAGAGAGCCTGTTTGTAAGACGATAGAGTTGGCGCCACGTTAACGAATTATTTTGGTCGATGGAAACCAAGCACGTTTGTTCGGGTGTATTTGTTGCATGCTCCCGGATCATATCTAGGACACTTCGATATCGTACTTCGGATATAGTCGGGACTGTGTCAATCATCCTGATGTGAGCTCACCTTTAGACCTCCGTGCTAATCCTTCCCGATAAACGATATAATATGATGCACCAAAGATCACGCCCGCACCAATCCAGGTCCAAATATCCGGTAGTTCGGAGAACATGATCCAACCAATCGCAGTTGCAAATATCATACGGGAAAACTGAAAAGGTTGAACAATGCGTGCATCAGCAGCAGAAACAGATCTCGTAAAGCAGTAGCCACCAATGCTACTGACGATACCAATACCGATTACGAGAGGCCATTGTTCAATCGAGGGGGTCACCCAGAAAATCAATGCAGGAACAAGCGCGAGCGGAAGCATCATTAAATTGGTCCATAAAGTGATGACCTCAGCATTATCTTTTCGGGCTAACAGCTTGATAGTTGTGTTTGTCCCCGCGTATAGAAAGGCCATCGTTAGTGCAGCGGCCGACGCCAGAGTAATCTCAATAATCCCCGGTCGCATCACAATAAGCGTTCCAATAAACCCAACGCTGCAAGCGAGCCAGCTATGTTTATCTGCATGCTGCTTCAGAATGAGTACCGCGAGGACCATGGTAAACAAAGGTGTTGTATACTGCAGGGCATAGACGTCTGCGATGGGCATTCTAGCTAGTGCAAAAAACAACATGACCATTGCGCCATACGTGAACACAACCCGTACCGCATATAGCTTGGTTTGGGGTAGATCTGGTAACTTGATCCCTTGCCGCCGGACGATTGGGAATAAAACCAGCAGAGCTATGACGTTGCGAAAAAAGACTAATTCCATTGTCGGAATCTCGCCGGCCAGTTCGCGAACCATACCGCCCGATATCGAACTGATAAGCGTCGCCATGCACATCCAGAAAATACCGGCAACTGGCCCTGTTTTTAACACTGGTGGAGTTCCTTTTTCTCTAAAGTAACTCAATCAACCCTTCCAAGGAACGGATATCGAATTCTGTTGCGGAATAACCCAAGCGGGATGTTATTATTTTGCAACCGCGATCCATAGGGGAAAATAATGATGGCCCATGCAGCAATTAACGACACATCAATTTGGTACGACGTACAAGGAGAAGGTGTTCCAATTTTCCTATTACCCGGCCTCGGGATGGATCATAGCTATTATCGGTATGCTGTACCACTTCTCCAGGATGTTGCGACCACTGTATTGGTGGATCCGCGTGGGGTAGGTCGGTCGACTAAAGATAGCCCAAAAAATGTATCTTATTCGGCCGAACTGTGGGCAGATGATTTTGCGGCATTAGCTAAACATCTTGGTTATCAGCGTATCGACGTTCTGGGTTCGTCCCTAGGTGGTTGTATGGCGCAGGCAATGGCGCTGCGACACCCTGAACTGCTTCGTGGGTTAATCGTGATTGGCGGTTTTTCCGAACTCGATCGTGCTATGGAAACGAATTTTTCCTTAAGGAAAAAGCTGGTTGCAAAATTGGGTATGGGTGAAGAACTAGCTGATTTTATGGGTTTATCCACAATGACCCGTGAATTTATGGATACGGATGAAGGCTACGCGGTGATGCGTGCCAACCAGGAAAATATCAAACGAAATTCTAGGGAACTATACACGGCTTTTCTTGATGCAATCTTGCATTGGGGACGACGTCTGCCTGGTCAAGGAAGTGAGCCCCTGTATACTCAACTTATTACCGGCGTTTCCTGCGCCACTCTCGTTGTTGCGGGAGATAATGATTACTTTATACCTGCATCCTTCAGCAAGAAAATAGCTGCTTCAATACCGGGTGCAAAATATGTCGAAGTTGAGAACGGGGGCCATATTCCCTTTATAGAAAAACCCGAAGAGACGGCAAACCTGGTAAAAAGTTTTCTGCGTGGATTAAATTAATTTTGTTTCTTGCTTAAGTAGATAACTTGAACATGTTATACGCTCGCCCCAAATGAAAATAACTCCACAGAACGAAACCGCCCCAGAAAGGACCCGTGACTTTATCCGGGACCAAATTTCTGAAGATTTGGAAAATGGAACGACAAAAGGCCTTGTAACTCGTTTTCCGCCGGAACCTAACGGTTACCTTCATATTGGTCACGCTAAGTCAATTTGTTTGAATTTTGGTGTCGCTGAAGAATTCGGGGGTTCTTGCAACCTGCGTTTCGATGATACGAACCCTGCTAAAGAAGATCAGGAATTTATAGACGCTATTCTCCAAGATGTTTCTTGGCTTGGATTCGAATGGACGGGTAATGTCAAATACGCGTCCGATAATTTTGAGCAGCTTTATAAATGGGGTGAATATCTGATTGAACGTGGCAAGGCATACGTTGATGATTTAAATGCGGAAAAAATTAGAGAATATCGCGGTACTCTAAAAGAAGCCGGACGTGATAGCCCCTACCGAAACCGCACAGTCAATGAAAATCTTGATCTGTTTCGGCGCATGCGAACCGGCGAATTCGAGGAAGGTTCTCGGGTGTTAAGAGCTATGATTGATATGGCATCAGGTAACATAAATTTAAGGGATCCGGTTTTATATCGAATTATCAAGGCCAAGCATCCTAGAACCGGTGATACGTGGTGTATTTACCCGACATACGATTTTGCACATGGTCAGACCGATGCAATTGAAGGCGTAACCCACTCTCTTTGCACCCTTGAATTTGAGGATCACCGGCCCCTTTACGATTGGCTGATTGAAAATTTACCAGTCTCAACACGGCCGCGTCAGTATGAATTTTCGCGTCTAAATATGACCCATACTGTATTATCAAAACGAGTTCTATCCCAACTGGTGACGAACCACAACGTTAGTGGTTGGAATGATCCGAGAATGCCCACCCTATCCGGATTGCGTCGACGTGGGGTGCCTCCCACGGCTATCCGAGATTTTATCGGCGAACTTTCAATCTCAAAAAATGAAGGCGTGGTTGAGGCGGGAATGTTTGAACACTTTATCCGCGATCGCCTCAATGAAACTGCGCTACGCCGGATGGCTGTGTTGCGGCCAATCAAAGTAGTTTTAGAGAATTACTCTGAGAATACAGTCGAGGAGCTTGAAATTTCAAATAATCCACGGGATGAAAACGCCGGCACTCGAAAAGTACCATTTACGAAAGAATTCTATATAGAGCGTGACGATTTTATGGAGGACCCACCCAAGAAATTTTTTCGCCTTAGTCCCGGGCGTGAAGTGCGGTTGCGTGGCGCGTATTTTATAACCTGTACCGAAACCATTAGGGATAATAATGGTGCACTTATTGAGCTTCGTTGTACGTATGATCCCGACACAAAAGGCGGTAATGCGCCGGATGGGCGAAAGGTCAAGGGCACACTTCATTGGGTGTCAGCGTCACACGCGATAGATAGCGAAGTTAGGCTTTATAATCCCCTGTTTAGTACTGAGGACCCAAATAAATCAGAAAAGTATCAGTCGGCGTTAAATTCTGAATCATTGGAAATATTGAAAAACTGTAAATCAGAACCGGCTCTTGGGAGAGTTAAACCCGGCGAGGTCGTGCAGTTTGAGCGGCTCGGTTATTTTTGTTGTGATCCAGATAGCGCTGATGGTTCACCTGTCTTTAATCGCACCGTCGGGCTGCGCGATACCTACGCGAAGGTTATGCCTAAGAAATAAAACTCGACCTTTTAAAAGCGCTCAGATTCCTGTCATCCGCGCAATGCCATCATTTGTTCTAGATATCCTGTGGGGTCCACACTTACATCTAATAAGGTGGGTCCATCAGTGTCGATTGCTTCTCCGAGAGCAAACTCTAGCGGATCTTGTGCGCCGACGGTCCATGCCTCCAACCCCATACCCCGTGCCGTTGTTGCAAAATCGGTCCTCGGATAACGGACGCCGGCAGGTGCGCGTTGTTGTCTTTGTTGTTTAATATCTATTAAGGACAATGCGGCATCGTTCATAACGATCACTGTAATGTTGGCATCAAGTCGTGCAGCTGTGGAGAGTTCTGACAAGCACATCAACATTCCGCCGTCACCGGTGACGGCTATGACTGGACGCTCCGGCTCCTCTAACCAACTAGCGATCGCTGCAGGTACAGCATAACCCATCGTGGAAAGACCATTTGATTTAAGAACGTCGAACGGTGCGCGAGCTGGCCAAAGCGACATCGCGGAGAACATGTGCGCACCAGCATCTACCGTTAAACGGGCATTCTGAGGAGCCGCTTCAGAGACAGAATTAATGATCTCATCCGGAGACCTTAGGTTTGTGTCACTGTATTTAAGCTTCACCCGCCGGTCTTCTTTCTTTCTTTGTATTTTTAATCCGTCCCAATCTACTCCGGTCTCGACTTGCGCCAGGGCCGCTGCACTATCAGTTAGTGCTCCACCAACTTCCACTTTTGGTTTAAACGGCCATTCCAGTCCGGAAGTTTCCGATAGTACGCAGACGGGCGCATCATATAACCATTCCCCGCCAATCATCTCGACGGGGTCTGTACCACAAAAAACGATCAAATCTGCCTGAGAAAGAACCTCGCCGTCCAACGTAGCGCCCGTAAATAAGCCCACGTAATTCTTATGGTCCTCTGAGATAACCCCTTTGGCTTTGTACGTTGTCATAATGGGCCCCCCGAGGGCGTTGGCGAGTTTATTTGCAATTGCAGCGCGAGGGGTAGGCCGGCATTGGTGTCCAATTATAAGAGCGGGATAGCGTGCCGCACGGACGGCCGACATGGCATCTTCAAGCGAGGTTTGACTGCTCACAGTAGACTGTTTCGGAGGAGCTGCATTATATGTTTCTTTAACTGCGGTTCGAGCGTCCTTTGCGGATAGGTCGATATGAACCGGACCAAGCGGCTCTGTTAAAGCCAAGCGAAATAGCGCACTAAATTCGCTCTGACCATTGATTGGCTCGAGCCGTTTTTGGGCTTTGGAAACAGGTTTAAACATGCCTTGTTGATCAAAAATCTGATGTGGGGGTGCGGGTTTATTGGTGTCGTGAGCGTCCGTAAAAATGATCAGGGGTGCTTTTTCCAGAGACGCATAAGCAATTCCATTTATTGCACTCGCCGCACCCGGCCCAATACCGGTTAACACAATACCCGGTACACCTGTTAGTTCACCCGTTACCGCCGCCATTAGTGCTGCAGAGGTTTCTGTTCTACATAGGATGAATTCAATATCATTTTCGGCAGCGGCGTCGATGAGGTCCAAACTTGATCCCCCACCCGGGACACCAAAAATTCTTTTAACCCCGTTTTGCGCCATTATGAGGACGACAGACTGTGCTAATGTACGTGACGTTTTCAAGAAATTCCCTGATAAAAGCCGAGTCGAGCGAGAGAATTTCTCTCGTCGACCTTTGTTTGTCAAAGGTGGCCGATATTATTATCCACAACCTATGGCACCAGCCAGCTAATAAACTTCTAATCTTGTCTTATACTTTATATTAATTGATGTTAGATCGCTCTCAAATCATATTAAGGTGTTCACATTTTATTTGAATGTGCTGACGTTTAAGTGCGTTAGCGGTAGTTAGTTTTTTGATTTTATTGGTATAATCGTGTTAGCAGAAACGTTTATTGGGTATTACTATTAGGATTGCGTCTGGGGCAAGCTTCAAAGGTGCGTCCGTCTGAAGATTATTGGAGAACAAATCATGAGTTGGACGAAAAAACAAATTGCGGGTTTGGTTGAGGCGGATAGAGCCCATCGTAAAGCTTACACAGACCCAGAAATTTTTGACCTTGAGATGGGGCGTATTTTTGAGCGCACTTGGATCTATATTGGACATGAAAGCCAAGTTAAAAAGCCCGGTGATTATTATCTTGCGCAAGTGGGTAGACAACCGATGGTCATGGTCCGAGACGGTAGTGGGAATATTAAAATCCTATATAATCGATGTCCTCATCGGGGCGCACAACTTTGTACGGCGCGAAAAGGTAATACGGGTAACCATTTTTATTGCTCTTACCATGCTTGGACATTCCATTTAGACGGAAAGTTGGAGGGAATGCCCGCGCGGCGGGAATACGAGGGTACCAATCTTGACTTTGATAATCCCGAATTTCACATGGCACAGCCCGCGCAGATAGACAACTATCGAGGGTTTTGGTTTGCAAATCTGGCGGAAGGAGGTCCCGGGCTCGAAGGCCACCTCGGCGAGGCTGCCTCTGCTTTTGATCAACTTATCGACCGCGCACCCGGTAAGGAGACAGAAATTGTTGGTGATTGCTTCCGTATGGTGCAGCAGTCAAATTGGAAGATTTTTCTGGAGAACCAGCTTGATGCCTCTCACCCTGGTGTGACGCATGAATCCACAGGCAAGGCAGCGCAGAAACTGGAGGCCAAAATGCGTGATGACGGCGATGAACCGCCGCACGAACTTTCGTTTCTAACGGATTTTGCGAGGCTCGGTCATGATGGCTGGACAAAGTTCGGAACAGTCGGTTATCGCAATGGGCATAGCAGTCTTGAAGGTTATATGGGGCTACGTCCCGACGACCCGGACACCAACGAATACGTGCGGCGCATGTATGCGGCTTATGGCGAGGAAAAGGCCGAAGAAATTCTCGGTGTAAACATCCATCATATGTTGGTCTATCCCTGTAATTCGGTTCAGCCACCGCTACAGCAACTGCGGACGATCCGACCGCTGTCGCATGACAAAACCTTGACTGAAATATGGCATTTCCGGCTAAAAGATGCGCCGGAATCAATTTATCGACGGTCGCTAGCCTATTACTACATGGTTAATTCTCCGTCGACGTTAATAAATGCGGATGATTTGTTCAACTGGTGGAAGTGTCAGCACGGTTTGGATTCTTCAGCCAGTGAATGGGTTAGTTTCCATCGAAAAGCGGGACAGGACGACGAGCGCGATGGTGTCTCCTATTCTGCGCCTGAAAGTATGAGTGAGTTACCGCTGCGTCATATGATGCATGCGTGGCGAGATTATATGACGGCCGATGCAGGGGTCCGGTCATGACGGAAGCATGTGAAATTCTAGCCGCGTCTGATCCTAACGCCACTGCAGATGTTGGCGTGGAAACACAATTGGCCGTTGAGAAGTTTCTTTATCGCCAGGCTGAAATTCTGGATGAGAAGCGGCTAGATGAGTGGTTGACCCTTTTTGCCGATGATGGATGGTACTGGATGCCAGCAGAAGCAGAACAGGTGGAAGGTGACGGCCAGCCCAACATCTTTTGGGAAGATCAAGGGCTAATGATGATGAGGAATGCCCGAAATACACATCCGCGGGCACACAGCCAGGCGCCACACAATCGGCTTTGCCATGTGGTTTCTAACGTGATTGTGGAAAGCGAAAGTTCTAGTGGAGACATTATAGCCAGGTCTAGGTTTCATTGTGCCGAGTACCTACGTTATGAGGTTCGAAATTTTACTGGTAAGTATCGCCATTTGTTGAAAAAAACAGATGGTGGATACAAAATAGCACTTCAGCGTGTTGACCTGGTTAATCGCGAGGGGCCTTACGATTATGTTCTTCAATGGTGGTTATGAAGATCGCCTTGATTGTGCAGTAGCCTTAAACAGAGATCAGATCTATCGATAAGCTTTCTGAATTCTATATTGTTTGTGCTCGCGGTCGGCACTTCAGTTCACGTTTTCGTATTTTTCTAGGTCTTCTATCTCATCAAGATTTTCGGTTCGTGCACGTAGTTCTATGACATTCCGATCAGGATCTCGGACAAACACGGACACGTGACCATCCCGGCCAAACATCACAGGTCCTTGGGTTATTTGTACCTCGTTCTTTTTCAGAATTGATAACGTGTCAGTAATGGACGTAACCCTGAGAGCAAGGTGTGTTATTCCAGCATACTTGGTTTCGACATCCATAAGGATATTCTGCCCATCATGCTTGCTTTCAGCATTGACCACTAAGTTAATTTCCACACCAGTTGCGTTTCGAATTATGATGACGGGATCAAATTCGACTTTCGTTACCACCTCAAAGCCAAGCATCTTATAAAACCTTAACGCCCTATCGGGATCCTTAACCCGTATCCCCGTATGATCGACCCGCTCTACGTTAATTTTCAAAGCCATACGACCTTGTTCCGTTAGGCCGCAACGGCAGCTGGAGCAAGCGGCTTATTGCCCTTTAGTAGGTCCGACATCCGCTCTGCAAACATTATGATAGGGGCATTAATATTCCCACCGATCATATCGGGGAAGACTGACCCGTCGATAACGCGTAAATTTTCTGCGCCTCGGACCTGAAGCTCAGGATTTACTACGGCCCGTTCGTCCGAATCCGGACCCATCTTGCAGGTTCCAAGGGGATGGTGGGCGGTCCACGCTGTGCGTTTAATAAATTCGTCGATTGGTTCATTCGCGGGTTGAATTTCAGGTCCACGAAAACCGTCGAGTGCCGATTGATTCGCAATATTGCGGACGATGTCTATGCCGTCGCGTAGTACCTGCCAGTCCTCTGGTTCCGTTAGAAAATTTTGATGTATCTGCATAAAGTCATTTGGATTAGCAGATTTAAGTTTTAGTTCGCCGACACTTTTGGGGTGCAATAATACAGGCCGTACCATGAAGGCATCCGCGGGTTTAGGTCTTAGCCCAGGAAACCACGGCTGCGATTCTGGCGGTATGAAACGGGCCAGGAGTTGGATGTCCGGTTGAGGAAGCCCCTCTTTTGTATGGAGAAAACCGGTCAATGGACCAGGCATTTCAGTAGCAAAACCGGTTCCGAAGAAATAGGCCTGCATCATTGAGAGCGCAATGCGGTCGTAGCGGAGCAACCCAACAAAGGGCCCATCACCGATCCGTTCATATTCAACGCCGACGGAAAGGTGGTCCTGTAAATTCTGCCCTACGCCTTTTGAGTCAATTACCGTTTCGATTCCGTGTTCTTTCAATTTTTCCGGATTGCCGATACCCGATAACATGAGAAGTTGCGGTGAATTGATTACACCGCCCGATAAAATGATCTCGCGGTCCGCATGCACGATTTCTGTAGTGTTGCTTCCCTTGGAATATTCGACACCAACCGCACGGGTGTCTTCCATTATAACGCGGTGCGCGAGAGCACCAGAAACCAATGTAAGATTTGGCCTTTCTAACGCTGGACGTAGATAAGCGACGGCAGTACTACAACGTCGACCATTTCGGATCGTTGATTGGAAAACACCCAATCCTTCGTTTTGTTTGCCGTTAAAGTCTGGTGTAGTTTCGTAACCGGCTTGCTGGCCGGCCTCAAGCCACGCCTGAAGGAGTGGATCTGGGTATTTGTTTTCAACCGTAGTGAGTGGGCCGTCCGAGCCTCGGTAGTCATCGGCACCTTTCTCCCACCCTTCCGATTTTCGAAAATATGGTAAACATTCTGCGTAGGACCAGCCGGTGCAGCCTGCGCGGTACCATCGGTCATAATCTTCCCTATGACCGCGAACGTAACCCATCGCATTGATGGATGACGAACCCCCTATTACCCGACCACGAGCACATTCTACTTCCCGCCCTTCGAATTCTGCCTCAGGTTCCGTAAAATAACCCCAGTCAAACAAACGTTCGAAAAGAATTTTTCCCCAGCCCAAGGGGATCGTGATGTAGGGGTGTTTCTCACTGCCTCCGGCTTCTATCACTACGACTTTAACGTCGGGATCCTCGGTTAATCTATTAGCAAGCGTGCAACCTGCTGATCCCGCCCCTATGATTACGTAATCGTAGCTTTTTCCATTCGTCATTTTGTTTGCCCCCAATTATGCGGCTCCGTGTTTCGAGTTAAGATAGCACACCCATTGAATATCCGAACAGACTTGATGATATCGTAAAATATCGTCTTAAACATAATGTAGCCCGATATTCACTCGTTTCCGTATCTCTTAGTTTATTTGGTTAGGAGTTAATGGATTTCGCCCTCGAATCATGTCAGCCGCTTTTTCTGCAATCATAATGACGGGTGCATTTGTTGCTCCTGCGATTAAATCCGGCATAACTGATGCGTCCACTACTCGGAGTCCATCGATCCCTTTTACTTTTAGTTCACTATTAACGACCGCAGTGTCGTCATTGCATGGCCCCATTTTGCAAGTTCCAACAGGATGATGGACGGTGATCATTGTTTTTCTAACGTGGGCATCCAATGCATCATCTGACTGTGCGTCGTCTCCTGGCGCCAGTTCTTCTCCTGCGAAAGTTTTTAAGGGTTGAGAGCGAACCAACTCACGTATCATGCGGAGCCCACGTCGCATTACACTCCATTCCTTGTCTGTACTCAGAAAATTTTGGTGGATTCTGACCGGTGTTTTAGGGTTAATGGAGCTAAGTTCGAGAAATCCCCGGCTCTCAGGGTGCATGGGCATTGCCCTAACCGAAAAAGAGTCGGAAAAGGCTTTTGTAAATGGTGGCAAATAAGGCTGGGCCGTAGTGGTAGCACCCATCCAAAAAAGCAACTGAACATCGGGTTCGAGCTCTTGCATTGTGGTTTTGAGAAAAGCGGTTATTCCAAAAGGAAGGTCAGCGGCAAACCCCCCCATGCCCAAGTAAGCCCGTGTCAGCGAGACCGCTACCCGGTCGAGCCTCATGTTTTTTTGAAAAGTTCCTGAATTTTTTCGGCGGAAGGCTACAGCAGCCGATGTGTGGTCACTTAAGTTTTGTCCGACGCCATGCAAGGGAGCGACCACCTTTATACCTTTTAGCTGTAATTGGTTAGGATCTCCTATTCCCGAAAGCATGAGTAATTGTGGTGAGTTTATAGATCCTCCCGAAAGAATTACTTCTCGGTTGGCTTTTACCGAAATTAACTTCGAGGCACGTTCATAGGTAACACCGACTGCCCGTGTTTCTTTGAAGTCAACATGATGTGCAAGGGCGTGCGTAATAACCTGAAGGTTTTTGCGTCTTAATGCGGGCCGGAGATATGCCGCGGCTGCGCTCCATCGTCGACCATTGCGAAGCGTCGCTTGTATCCGAGCAAAACCTTCCGGGTTTTTGCCATTATAATCTTCTGTATAAGGGTATTGTGCGTCCCGACCTGCTTCCAGGAACGCCTCGCAGATTGGGTCCTCAAATGTTGTCCAACGGGTTGTTAATGGTCCGCCCGTTCCGCGATATGCGTTTTCGCCGCCCTCCCAATCTTCAGATTTGCGAAAATATGGTAGTACACACTCATAAGACCATTCGGGTAGACCCTGGGATGCCCATCTCTGATAATCGTTTGGATTACCATGATAATACGCCATCGCATTTATAGATGATGAACCACCAATTATTTTGCCGCGGGCGCATTCTATTTGTCTTCCGTTCATAGATTGGGAAGGCTCTGAAAAATACATCCAATCATGTAATCGCTTTTGTAGAATTCGACCCCAACCCAGTGGAATATGTATCCAAGGGTCCTTATCCCATCCACCCGCTTCAAGAAGCAGAACAGTCGTGTCGGGGTCTTCGGTGAGCCTCCCGGCAAGAGTACAACCCGCGGAACCGGCGCCAACGATTATGTAATCGAAGCTTTCAACACCACTCATTTTATTTTCTCCCAACACCGGCAGATTATGAGAATCCTCGACACTCGGCAATTCGACAGACACAGGAAACAATATTTATTTCGCTATTGAACACCGATAAAGATATCGACATAATCGAATGAATGGTCCCAGGGGAGCTTCGTTAGGAAGCTGAGATGTTGCCAGGCACAAAAAGTTGGCCAACGCGACGACCCTTAGAACCTGATCCGGGTTATGCCGGCGTAGGGAAAGGGGAAGTATGACAAACGGACGTCCTAGAAAAAAGACCGCTTCAATAAGCCCGACCTTAGTGGGGAGTTCGTTGTGCTATGAATCGGAATGAGATTGAACGAGCAGTCCTAAATTTTATTGCAGCAGATGGTGCTACGGACGCGGCATTTAATATACTTGCTCTGGAGATTTTTCGGTTTCAGTTCGAAAACAACGAACCTTTTCGGAGGTTTTGTTTGAAACGTGGTCTAACGCCTAATCGTATACAGCTATGGCGGGATATTCCGGCCGTTCCAATAGAGGCTTTTAAAGAACTTACTTTGAGTTGTGCACCAGTTCAGGAGGTCGAGCGGGTTTTTGCCACAAGTGGCACAACAAAAGGTGCATTAAAAGGTAAGAGCTACCATTCGACGCTTGCTGCTTATGACGCTTCGATGCTTAAAACCTTTGATACTTGGGTTATGCGGGGTTTGCCTAGAATTGACATGGGTATCTTGTATCCTAGCGAAAAGGTGCTGCCGTACTCATCCCTTGCTCACTACCTTTCACAAGCCATGGAAAAATTTGGAACGCCTGCGAGTAGATTTTTTATGGGAGATAAAAACAGAGTAAATTTTTCTAAGTTATTTTCTGAGCTAAAACGTGCTGAGAGGGGCGGTGCGCCCTATGCTCTATTGGGAGCGAGCTATAGCTTTTTGTCTTTAATTGATGAGTTGGCACGTCGCAATCTATCGTTTTCACTACCGCAGGGAAGTAGGCTTTTTGATACCGGCGGCTTTAAGGGTCGGGCTCGCGAGATCGACCCTGAGAGGTTTTATGACGGGTTATCAGAGAGATTAGGTGTTCCACGTCAATTATGCATAAACATGTATGGAATGACCGAATTGAGTACTCAATTTTATGACCGAGGTAATGTTGTAATTCCATCTATAAAATTGGGTCCCCATTGGGTTCGGACGCGTATAGTAGACCCCCTTACAGGTGATGACGTTCCAGCCGGTGAGGTTGGTGTTTTGGTTCACTGTGATTTGGCTCATTTCAACGTAGTTTCGACCGTTTTGACGGAGGACGTGGGATTTCAAAAAGAAGACGGTTTTGTATTGCTTGGTCGTGTTGAGGGTGCCGAGGCAAGGGGTTGTTCAATGGCTGTTGAAGAATTTTTGCGGGCAAGCCGGAATTAGGACGATGGCTGAATTCGCCGGTTATCTTCCAGGGTTTTCAAAAGAACAGGTTGAATGGCAAGCGCTAAACTTTGGGGCTGGATCCTCTTCGCTGCGGGTCTCAGTACCCCTACTGTCAGAAGCGCAAATGATTGTTCTCTGTGAGCGTGTTGAGAGATCGGCAAACGATTACCTGAAAAATCGATCGGTTACAGACATTATCGATATTATTGATCGCACGATTGCTCGATTACTTACCCGTGATGATTTTTTTCGTTTAAAGGCGGAGAAATTTCTACCAGTTGTAACGGGCTACGACTCAGAGATGGTTCGCTTGGCTCTAACAAAGTATTTAAAGACTTTTCGAAAGCCTGAACTCACCCGCTTTCTCGCTGAGGATTTTCCAAACCCGCAGATTCTGGATAGTTTTCAGCCTTTAACAAAAGGTGGGTTTGGGCGTGCCTTCGGTCCCAATTTGCTTGCCCATATATGGGCGGGAAACGTTCCAGGGCTGCCAGTTTGGAGCTTAGTGGCGGGTTTACTGGTAAAAGCAGGTAGTGTTGGCAAAGTTTCAAGCGCCGAACCGTTGTTTGCCGGTTGGTTTGCAAATGCTTTGGCCGAGACTGAGCCCGAAATAGCGGATTGTTTTGCGGTTGTTTGGTGGAAGGGCGGAGAAAAAACTCAGGAGCGGAATTTATTTATCCGTGCCGATGCGGTTTTTGCATATGGGAGCACAAAAACACTGGGTGAAATCCGTGATAGTCTGCCAGTCTCAACCCGTTTTCTGGGCCATGGCCATAAAGTTAGCTTCGGTATCATTTCGGCCGCGGCACTCAACACGCGGAAAGCACAAATAACCGCACGTATGGCGGCACAAGATATTGCGGTTTTTGATCAACAAGGCTGCTATTCCCCGCAAATTTTCTATGTGGAGCGTGGCGCTCGAGTGTCCCCACGCCAATTTGCGGGTTATCTGGCCAATGAGTTAGCCTGTCTTGAAGAAAAATACCCAAGGAGGGCTTTAACGCCGGCGGAAGCAAGCGATGTGGCAAAATGGCGACAAAAAGAAGAATTAAAAACATTATCAGATGCTGAGATTGAGGTGTTAAGAGACGATGAAGGGGCATGGGTAGTTGTTTACTATAATGACAGTGTCGATCTTAGCCCTTCCGGTTTAAATCGAACTATTAAAGTGGTGGCGGTGGACACACCTATGCAGGTACCTTCACATGTACAATCTTTTAGAGATGTGCTTCAGAGTGTTGGTGTTGCTGCCACCCCCGAAGAGCTTCATTTAATAGCAAAGGCTTTGGGAGGAGTGGGTGTAACGAGGATAAGTGGCATTGGGTCCATGAGCTCCCCTGAGGCCGGCTGGCATCACGACGGTCGCTTTAATCTAAAAGATCTCGTTACAATAACTGAAATAGAGAGCTCGGCAGAGACTGTTTCCGAAACTCTCGCGCCCTATCTGGATTAAAATAAAATGACTTTTGGAGATAGAGTAGTTCTAGTGACGGGAGCCAGCCGTGGTATAGGGGCGGAAATTGCTCGAGCGTTTGCCCGCGAGGGGGCTGCAGTTGCTGTGAACTTTGTCAAAAACGCGAACGCCGCGAACACCGTAGTGGAGCAATGCAAAGAAGAAGGGAATGAAGCCGCCGCATTTCAAGCGGATGTAACCGATATCGATTCAGGTACAAGGCTGATAGATGAGGTTATGCGGCACTATGGAAAAATTGATATTCTAGTCAATAATGCCTTTAGGCCTTACAAGTTTGAGCCCGAGAAACGCAAAATGTTTTGGGAATTAGATTGGGATCACTATTGGTCGCAGATTGAAGGCACACTTCTATCAACTCACACCCTTTGTAAGGCTGTAGTTCCTTTAATGACGCAGGTGAGGAAGGGAGCAATTGTCAATGTCGCTACGGATCTAGTGGAACGACCAACCATCCCCTATCACGATTATACGACAGCGAAAGCAGCTTTAATTGGATTCAGTAAAAACTTGGCGGCAGAGCTCGGCCCATTGGGCATTCGAGTGAATTGTGTGGCGCCCGGTCTTGTTTTTCCGACCGACGCGACCCTGTCTACTCCTGAGGAGGCAAAGGATGAAATCATTGAAAACACTCCGCTGGGACGGCTTGCTAAGCCCAAGGACGTCGCAGGCCCTGTGTTGTTTCTGGCGTCGGATTGGAGCGGTTTTATGACTGGGCAGACGTTGTATGTTGACGGTGGCTTGGTTATGAAATGACATAAGGGAGAACCGTCAATGTCTATCCCAAATGAATGGCGAGATTACGACGTGGTTGTCGTGGGTTCGGGCGGTGCTGGCAGCCACGCTGCTCTCGCGGCGGCGGAGGCCGGAGCGCGGGTTCTCTTAGTTTCGAAAGATCCGATTGGATGCTCTGATACCAAAATTTCTGAGGGGATTGCAACGGTAAGAGGATCTGGCTCCGACGAAGATACTGAGGAGGACCTCTCGAAGAACCTGAAGATGGCGGGCGGAGATCTTCCATTGGAGGCTATCACTAAGGCCTTCGCAAAGGATAGTAAAGAAGCTTACGATCGTTACCGAATGAAAGGTTTGCGTCCTTCGATAGATGCGGGTCGTGAGATGCCTCAATCCTTGCCGTTACCGATGGGCGGTCACACAAGGCGGCGTTCGGTTGGACATCGGAATAGCGGAATAGCGTTTGGGCACGCTAATTGGAACACTATTACGCAGACCGAGAATATTGATTACCTTGAGGATTGCTGGTTCATCGAACTCATTACTGAATCGGGTGTTGACCAATCGGAAAAAACCGTCGTGGGTGGTATTGTTTACGATGCGGCCGGGGGAAAGCTTATATCAGTGCGTGCGGCTTCCGTTGTTATAGCGTCGGGGGGGGCTCTCGACACTCTACTTTCCGAAAACTGACACTATGCGAGGAAATACAGGTGACTCCTATGCCATTGCTGCGAGGGCTGGCGCGGAATTGGTTGATATGGAACAGGTGCAATTTCTGCCCTTCTGTCTTGCGTCTCCACCATCATATGAGGGGTTATTAGCGGGAGAGCCGGTGACGGCCAGTTTTCTCGGCGTTTTGAGGGATAAAAACGGAAAGGTCATTCTTGATGGAGTGTACCTGAGAACACGTGCAGAATGTTCGGCGGCCATTATGCGAGCGGTGGAGGATGGTCGAGGTAGCCCAAACGGCGGCGCCTATTTAGATATGACCGGAAATAAGATGCCACCGAGGTCTGGCCCTTATTTCATGAAGTTTTTAGAAAGCGCCCTTCCGTCCGCGTATCGAAATGCTCGCCAAGCTTTAGGTAAGGCTGCAGCAAGCTGCGAGGAAGCCTGGGAAGTGCGACCAAGTGCTCACTACATGATGGGCGGTATTCGCACTGATGAAAGAGGAGCGTCAGTAGGTGGCGAAGCTACGGGAGAGCGAGCGCGGGGTGTCAAAGGGTTGTTTGCTGCGGGCCAGGCGATGGGTGGGGTTTTTGGAGCTAATCGGTTGGGCTCGACATCCTTGACGGAAGGGGCTGTATTTGGCGCCCGAGCCGGGCTAGCTGCCGCTGAATACGCCCGCATAAATAAGAAGCCCGTACACAAAACATTGTTTGCACCCTTTATAGACCGTGTTTCTGCACGGTTTGGCCAGAAAGGAAAACATGTCGCAACGGTGCTCAAACACGAATTACAAAATGCATGTTGGGAAAATATTGGTCCTGTCCGCACCGCTGAAAGAATAGAGCGGATGAATCTTATGTTGGAGCGTGTTGAAACAAAACTGGACAGTGTTTCTATACCTTCCTATTCGGAGTGGAACCAATCCTTCATAGAATTTGCAGAACTCCGAAATTTGATTGCCGTTGCAAAAATGGTCTCGATGGCTGCCCTTGAGCGGGATGGAAGTCTCGGGGGGCACGTTCGGCTTGATCGACGATCAATCTCGCCATTATCAACACCCTATTCGACAGTAATAAAAAGTTCGTCAAGTGGTTTTAAAGTCCGTCGGGTTGCTCGGGAGAGAACGCCGTTCGGAACACTTCTTACATATAAAATCAAGGAAAACTGGAGAAAAGTTCAGGTTAAAGCTTTACGGATGTTGCCCGTCTCTCTGCAGGATAGAAGATTAGAGAAGAAATATAAAACGATTATGGGTGGCGGTGGCAAAACGCCGGAATTAACTCCAGGCAGTGTCGATGCCGCCATTGGTGAGGCGACAGAATTGTGAAAGTTGACATTGTTACCCGAAAAGACGGTACAGAAGCGGTTGTCGAATACGAGTATAAAAATCGCCACGAAGATGACAGGCCTATGGTGCTCGATCTGCTGCTTCAGGCTCAGGCGACCGAGTTGCCGGACCTGGCGTTTCGTTACGGATGTCGGGCCAGGAATTGCGGTGTCTGCACGGTAGATGTAAACGGGCGCCCACGTGTTGCTTGCCGGGCTCGAGTAAAGGACGGCGACCGAATTAGCCCGCTGGCTACCCTGCCCGTGTTGAGTGATCTAGTTGTTCGTCGTGATGGTATAGCTCGCCAAATGAGAGGCCGGATACCCCTGGCTGGCCAAAATAATGATTTAAATGTTGAAGCCCCTGAAGAATATCACGCCCTAAGTGCGTGTATTGAGTGCTACGCATGTCTTCATGAATGCCCCATGCATGCAAGAAACTTTGACGGTCGTTCTCCTGGTGATAGTGTGATTTCAAGTAGTATGTCAGAAGGTTACCGCTGGGGAACCCCCTTTTCACTGCTCAAGCTTCAACGGACCAGACTGGATCCATTCACATCTTCAAGTGCAAAACAATTCGCGTTAGACTACGCTGTGGATTTGGGTCTTGATGCCTGTATTGATTGCAAGGGGTGTAAATGTGGTGTCGGGATTGATCTCATGGGAATAGTTGTGAAACCATTGCTAGACTCTATTGAAAGGCTAAGCGATGACCATTGCCTTCAAAAGAAAGAACAGCCTTAAAGTTAGCATCTTTTTTGCTTTTCTAAGCGCAGTGCCTCTTCCGCACTTTTAGTATCATTTAAGCCTTTCTCGCGGTTTACCAGCACTGTGGCTTTCTGATCCGCGGTTGGGAGTGTTTCAATTGGATAGGTTGCAATCCTATCGTTTCCCACGGAAACATCTCGACTTAATGACAAATCGCGAGCGTTGGTACGGTCCGAATGGAAGGCTGTGCCATTCTTTTTTCGCGTTTCGAGATCAAACCACCACTTGTTTGTTGTTCCACGCTTTCCGTATTCCATGCGGTCATCTAGCCATATTAAAAAGCGTCGCGACCAAGGTAGCTTAATCGCCGCCCACATCGCTATTCGGTGTTGGAGTAGACCCTCTTTATTCCACGGGCACATCTTCATACATCTCCCGCATGAAGACCCCTTAGCGTTTGTGACGCGGTATTTGGTGCACTTTTCAACATCTGGTTTCCAAATTTCATAACCGTTGTAGAGCACCTTTTCTCCGTATGGGATCGCCTGGGCGGGGCATTCTCTTGCGCATTTCTGACATTTTGAGCAAAAATCTTGGAGGCCGAAATCAATCGGTTTATCAGTTTCCATGGGCAGGTTGGTAGTGATAACGGCAGTTTTGTGTCGGGGTCCGATAAAAGGGTTCAGAACTAACTCTCCGATACGGCTTAATTCACCCAACCCTGCCAATAGCATAAGTGGTATTTGCATAACGTCACCGTCCGCATTTGAATGCGCTTGAGCTTCGTAGCCAAGCCGCCGTATGTAGTCCGCTACCACAACAGCCGTTGTCGACCCTTTCAAATATGCGCGGTAACTCTGGGCACCTGATATCCAATCATCACCTGATGATGAATCAAGGGTTTCCCATCTTTGGTCGTTCACCACCACAATTGCGTACTTATGTTTTGCTTTGATTGGATTGCCGTCTAGGTCTTCGCTATACCACGCCCATTCCGGACATTCGCATATTCCAACAACATCCGAATCTAGGAAATAGCATAATGATTTTATATGTTTTGATATTTCTTTTGGATCATCCGGGAGGTCAGCTGGGTCCGCGTATGGTTTTCCTTTGTGGATCGGCACCTGTGTCCAATGAACGTGCCCCATCGCGGCATTGAGAGGATTTTTTGTGATGAAGCGCCGAATTTCTGTTCCCGCTTTTGGGCCGAGGTCGCCAAAGAATGCGCGGACAAAAAAACCGGCTCGTTTGGGAAGCCTCTTTATATTTTCTGTGATGAGTGTTGTAGGTTCACTAACACGTTTGATCTTCTCCATAGGAAAACGTCCCATGTGCAACGGTCTATGGCGTTTTGTAAAAATTCCAAGCATTGCGTTATGTCCTCAAGGTATCCGAACAATTTCCTGGTCACTACGGGACTTTTTTGTAAGAAACTCGTCTAGGGCTTTTTTAAAGTATGGATGCATCACGGATTCCCGTACGTTTTGTATCTCGAATTCTGTTGCCTCCTCTATAGATCTCCGCCATCCCATGTGAAAACCTTCTTTTGCCATGCCTTGCAAGTGGGTTGGCCCCGCGGCCAGGTCTTTGGCTATCATTGAGGCGTTGTCCTTGAATGCTTGGTTTGAATAAATCCTATTAACGATTTGCCAATCAAGCGCGTCCGCCGCAGTGAGCATTCTATTGGTGTACATCAATTCCATCGCGCGGCGAAATCCAACTATTTTCACGAGCGAATAGCTTGTGGTGGCATCATTTGCGAGACCGATGGAATGCCACGCACACAAAAACCTAGCCTCTTCGTTACAAACAGCCATATCTGAGCAGAGGGTTATGCCAAGGCCGGAACCTGCGGCAACTCCATTTATTGCAGAAAGAACGGGTTTTTTTATTCGTATTATCATATGGAATACTTGGTGCCACCACATGGCCAACTCACGAAAATGTGCGCTGATCTTTTCTTGAGTGCCGGTGACGTCAGGAATTTCTTTCAAATTGAACCCAGCGCAAAAAGAGTTCCCGGAACCCGTGAATAACACTGCGCCAACGTCGTTGTCCGCCTCTGCATGAAAGAGAGCATTAAGTGTTTCTTTCACACCCTTTAAATCAAGCGCATTACCATACTGAGGGAGATTAAAGATAATCTTTGCAACACCATCTTCAACTGCGTAGATAATACTTTTGTATTCGGAAGTATCCATTCGGGGTCTCCGTTTTTAATTAATATCATATGATCTTATATGGCAACCCTGAGATCAATTTTTATCTTAACTGGTCGGCACGCTCGATGATTTTCTGCAAAGTGCTAACAAGCATATCTTTTTCATTTTTCGTGATTGTATCCGTTAATTCGGCATAACGCTTGTTGGCGGTGGGCCAAACTTTTGCATATCGTTTTCGGCCTTCTATAGTGAGTGTTAGCTGAAAGCGGCGCGCATCCGTGGGGTTGCGGCGGCGTTTAATGGCGCCTTGCTCTTCAAGGCGTTGGACTGCGCGGTTTACGGACATTTTCTCCATCGCCCAATGATTAGTGATTTCAGCTGCAGAAAGGCCAGGTTCAGACCTTAAGGAGAGTAAAATCCGCCACTCCGTGAGCGTTATACCAAACAGAGTTTCAATTTCGCCATGAAATGCCCGATCTATCCTGTTTGACAGCACATGGACAAGAGATAATGGTGTGTCCTTAGAGACAGTCATAGGCCTATATTTCTATTTCTTTATTCGGCGGCCTTGGATTGGGATATTGCGGTGTTTACTGCAGGCATAACCTTTTCAGACATAAGTTCCATCGAGCGAATACCCAATTTTTTGTCCTCCCAATCTTTGCCCGCATACAACAATGTACCAAAATTCCCTGTTATCTCACGAAAAGCCAGAATTTGTTCTGTGACACTGTCGGGATCGCCACAAATTACCAATTCGTTAAGGATGTAGTCGAGTGTTAGTTTATCGTCAGGGAATCCGCGCTCTGGTTTAAAGACTTCATGGCGGCCCGCCTTTTTTAATTTTGTAAACAGCTGTTTGTAATAAAACCGGTAAGGGCTGCGTGGGTCTTTTTTTCCGTACCGTTTGGCTGTTTTATGGTCATCATTCACAAAAATTGAACGTGCTACGCGCCAGTCATCGGTGTTAGCAACTCGAGCACTTTCTTCGCAACCTTGCTTGTAGTTTGTCCAATGGGTTTTTACCCATTTATCCAACAGAAAGTTAGCTGAGATGGGCAAGAAACCTTTCTTCCCCATCTCAATCACACCCTTTGAAAACGGAGCGACGACGGTTCCGAGTATTGGGGGGTGCGGTTGTTGATAGGGTTTTGCAATAGGTCCAAGACCAATTTCGGGAAATAATGTTTCACGGGTTGAGATATCCCAGTGATTTCCCTTAAGGTCATAGGGTGGCTCACCTTGCCATATGTCCAATATGTGGCCAATGGATTCTGCGAACATTTCATTGCGATCTATGCCACGAATACCCAATGCTTCGGCATCTGATTCAAGCGCACCGGGACTAATGCCAAACAGAAACCTTCCCTTCAACAGGTGATCCATCATGGCTGCTTGAGCGGCTACAAGAACCGGGTGGGTGTGCGATAAATTCGTTGTTCCGGTACCAAGTTTTATCTGTTTAGTATCTGATATAAGGCTCGCTTGAAAAAGCATTGAATTGGTAATGCTTTCTGCGGCATCGGTTATATGTTCGCCGACGTACGCCTCTGAATACCCAAGTTTATCTGCGAGTATTATCGCTTCTCTATCCTCTTGGAGTACTTCCGTATAGTCCCGATCCAGTCGATGGACGGGCATAGTGAAAAAGCCCAGTTTCATGGCTTTACTCCTGCACCAAAATGAAGACCTAATATAGAAACCATAAGTCTAATTAGGGTATTATCACATCCAGGCTACTCATATGCGAGCAGTTTTCGTTTTTCCTATTATCCCCTATGCCGGAATGACTGAGACGTTCGCAATTCGATGCAACGTATTGCAGTTATCCTAACGTCAGCGTGATCTTAAGCCCGGTATTATTGTTTTCTGCTAATACGCGACCACGGTGAAGGATTGAGACTGCCTTTACGAGAGCTAACCCGAGACCATTTCCCACGGTCTGTCGGCTTTCGTCTACACGATAAAAGCGGCGGAATATTTGTTCGAGTTGGTTTTCGGGAACACCCGATCCTGAGTCGGTCACAACCACCGATTTGTCGGAAGTTGATAAGGTTATACTAGTATCAGGGGGCGCATGTTTTATGGCATTATCAACGAGGTTGGCAATCGCTTGAAAGAGCAGATCTCGATCGCCAACAATATTTGAAGAGGACCCCACTATAACATTAATCTTAATACCCTTTTCTTGTGCAACCGGCTCGTATAATTCGGCTACATCTCTTGCAACCGTTTCTAGTTTAAGTGGTAGAAAATTTTCTTTGCTGCTTTCGGCCTCTATTTTTGTTATTCGAAGCAAAGCATTGAAAATGGATAATAAATTATCCGCTTCTTGGATGGCTCTCTCTAAGTTTTCTTTTCTGTGTTCTTCCGAGTATTTGGCGTTTGCTGTTTGTTCAAGTATTCCACGCAGGCGGGTTAAGGGGGTGCGCAGATCATGGGCAACATTATCGGAAACATGTCGTATGCCTTCCATTAATCGTTGGTTTTGATCAAGCATGGCGTTCAAATTTTTTGCAAGGTGGTCAAATTCATCATTCGTTCCATCGATTGGTATTCTTAGTGCAAGGTCGCCTTCCATTATATTTTTGCTTGTTTGGTTTATTGCCTCGACCTTGCGTGCTGTACTCCGGCTCATGGCGATGCCCCCAGCTAACGCAAGAGCCAGGGTCATACCAATGCCCCAAACCATAGAGTTAATCACTGTCACACGCGTTTTTTCTAACTCCCGGACCTCCCGGCCCACCAAAAGATTTAGGCCGTCACTTAGGAGAAAGCTCCGGGCCCGCGCAAGGTATGTGCTATCGTCGGTTATGTCACGTTCCGTAAGATCAAACACAACCCAGCCATCTTGATCCGGAGCGACTCTTGGCCATGCACTTATATTGCCCACAAGTGGTTGGCGCAGGGGGTCTGTTAGAAGGTATACTGTGCGACCGCCCGGATCACGACGAATTCGTTCGGCTATGATCGCAGCCACCCCCGCACTACCCTCACGTTCATAGCGTTCTGAAAGACCTTTAATATCTGCACGGATTGTCTCGTCGACCTGATCTGAGAGCACACCCACGGTTGCCCAATATATAAAACCCAGCAAAATCGCAACTGAACCACTGAAAAGAAGCATATATATGACGGCTAGTCGAAACGTAGCACTACCGAAAAGTGGTGTTAATTTCATTACTGGTCTACGCGTATTACGTATCCGGCACCGCGAACCGTATGTATAAGAGTTGTTTCAAAATCTCGATCGATTTTTTGCCTTAACCGGCTTATGTGCACGTCTATAACGTTTGTCTGTGGGTCAAAATGATATTCCCAGACATTTTCAAGAAGCATGGTCCGTGTGACCACACTTCCCGAATTACGCATAAGAAATTCCAGTAGCCTGAATTCTCTCGGTTTCAGGTCAATACTGGTGTAGTCTCGATGGACTGAATGCGCGAGCAGGTCCATTTTCAAGTCCCCTACCGTCAGTGTCGTTAGGACATTTGCCTTGCCAGTTTTAGCGCGTCGGTTGAGCGCATCCATTCGTGCCAGTAATTCGGCCGCTGCAAAGGGTTTTGTTATATAATCGTCTGCTCCAACATTCAGACCCTTCACCTTGTCGCTAACCTCACCAAGCGCGCTTAATATTAGGGCTGGTGTATTATTCTCCGATGCTCGTAATGTCCGGATGATGGTTAAACCATCGGGTCCCGGTAACATTCTGTCAACAATTAAGGCGTCAAATTCTTCTGTAGTGGCCAGAAATAGCCCATCCGTTCCATTGTCCGCGTGTACAGGTGTGTGGCCAGCTTCTTTGAGAGCTTTTGTGATAAAGCCAGCGACGTTTGCATCATCCTCAATTACTAGAACACGCATGGGGGTTAAAATCCTTGTTTAAAACCCTTTCTATGTAGTTACTAACCCTGGTCAACGGCAAGCTTCAATATATTAAATTTTTGTAATCTGTATTTTTAGGTGGAGCAGTCACAACGTCTTTAGCGCCCGATAGAATTCGATAGAATAGTTTGTGGCTCAGTAAACAAATTACGCATTGATTTCTGTTAAAATAAACTTTAGCCCGGATAAGGATATAATACTGATTGATGAGAAGAATTATATTTTTTTGGTTTTCAGATAATTATCTATGCGATAAATGTCATGGTTTTAACGCCAATAGATCAATCCAAATTACCAACTGTTTTAAATAGGTTTGGCAACGGCCTTCGGAATGGGAGTGTTGGAGCCAACGCGTTCATACAAATTGAGAAAACAAATAGAAACGATAATGATGGTCTTGATCCACTATTAAACCGAAAAAAAGCAGTCTCACTTGCGCGCGGTTGGGGCATTCCAATAATCAATCGGATGCCGGTTGAATCTTATAGTTGGGATGGGCGAGCGGTCAGTATTAGAACCGAGGCCGCTGTTTTAATTCATGAAGTTGCGCATTGGCTCATCGCACCCTTAAATCGACGAACGTTACCAGATTTTGGCCTTGGCGCGGGACCGGAGACGGGGTGGGCGGCACAAGCAAACGCTATTCGTTGCGTGGATGATAGAACAAAGGAACGAGAAGAGCTTCATGCGTCGTTATTAGGTATTCTGTATGAAGCGGCGCTCGGATTCCCTGCAATCCATTCTTTCATTGAACAAAACTGGCTCGAAGGCTGGGAACGGGAAGCAGCAGCTGCGCAATTTGGCGAAGTGGCCCATAGTTTATGCAATGCGGGTCATATTGAAGGGACTGGCTTACCTATTTTTCCCCCAGGGTTAGATTGTTGCGACGGCAGCAATTTCGATCAGAAACTCAGGCCAAGCCAAAGCTGAAACCTCGACAATCGCCGAAGCGGGCCCATCATTTGGAAAATAACTTTCGCGGATATCAGAAATTGAGCTGAAAGCATCAATGTCGCGGACGTATACGGTGACCTGGACGATATCATCCATTGTGCCGCTATTAGCCTCCATAATAGCTTTGATATTTTCAAGAACCTGCGTTGCTTGAGCGCGAATATCACCCTCTCCAACGAGCTTGGATTGTCCGTCCAGGGCAACCTGGCCGGAAATAAAAAGTAGTGGACCGCCTTCTACCCTAATACTATTTGAGTAGTGGGGTTTAAGCGGGGCCGCTACAGAAGTGGGATTTGTACCAACTGATTTTTTGCTCATTTTACTATCCTGTTCGTGATTTTTGTTGCAAGGCTTGCCACACATTATGGGATGTGAGAGGAAGCGGTACATGACGGACCCCCAGATGCCACAATGCATCAACAACAGCGTTACCGATCGCTGCGGGCGCTCCAATCGTTCCACTCTCACTCCCGCCTTTGACTCCAAGTGGGTTCGAGGGGGCTGGCGTTTCGATAAATGTAAGTTTGAAGAAAGGTAAATCGTCAGCCCGAGGCATGCAGTAATCGACAAAAGTACCCGATAGAAGTTGTCCTTGCTCACTGTGATCGTATATCACGTGCTCCATCAATGCTTGTCCAATACCCTGTCCGAGACCACCGTGAATTTGGCCCTCTACAATCATGGGATTTACTACCACGCCGCAATCATCCGATGTGAAATAATTGCGGAGGGTTACCTTGCCGGTCTCTGGGTCGACTAGAACAACGGCGAGGTGCATGGCTTGGGGGTCATTTGTGTCCTGCGGTTCCCAGAAAACCGTCTCCTCAAGTCCAGGTGTTACCGTACCATCTTCGTTGGCTGGGAGAAGCGCTCCATGATAAGCGTTGTCAGCCACCTGACTGAAGGTCACGGTTCGATCTGTGCCGCGCACCCGCCATGTTTCTTGCCCGTAATCAAGATCCTCATCGGCACATTCCAACATATAAGCTGCTATTTTACGGGCACGTTCTGCTACTCGATCTGAGGCGATCATTACGGCTGAGCCGCCTACAGTTAAGGATCGCGACCCCCATGTTCCATTACCAAACGGCACCATCTCCGTATCACCCTCGATTAGGGTGATGTTTTCGATATCAATTCCAAGTCTGTCTGCGGCAATTTGGGAATAAGTTATATCGTGCCCCTGACCATGACTGTGACTGCCGGAAAATAAGGTTACTTTGCCGTCCGAATGTACCCTCACGATGGCACTTTCATACCCGCCATGCATTCCACCTCGCGAGGCAAGATTGGCACTATTACCCGTACCCGATTTGTCTAAAAAACAGGAGATACCAATACCCATCAATATACCATTTATACGAAGTTTCTCTTGTTCGGCACGCAGCGATTGATAGTCGGCGAGTTGTATTAGATTTTCGAATAATAGAGGGGGGTTGCCGTTGTCATAGGATCGCCCGCCTGGTGTTGGATACGGAAATTGTTCTTCTTGAATTAAGTTTCGGCGGCGTATTTGGGTCACGTCTATACCAATTTCTCGTGCACCTTGTTCTGTGAGTCGCTCATTTACCCATGTTGCTTCCGGGCGTCCTGATCCCCGATAGGCATCTACGGGTAGTGTGTTCGTATAGGCACCACGAACGCGGAGGTGTGCCACTGGGGTTTGATAAAGCCCCGTGAGAGTTTGTGGATAGGAGTTGCCTGGTATACTCGGCGCGAAGTTTGATAAGTAGCCGCCAAGCGCAGCTACCGTATCGACCTTAAGGGCCAAAATATCTCCCTTATTTGAAAATCCCATTTTTGCAATTGTATAATGATCCCGTGCTTGGGAATCTGAAATTAGACTTTCGGACCGTGAAGCGGTCCACTTGACAGGTCTTTTCAGCAGGCTTGAGGCCCAAGCAATGGTTGGGGCTTCGACCGAATAATGCACTTTGAGGCCAAACCCGCCACCGACATCAGGTGCGATAACACGGATTTTGTTTTCCGGCACGAAGAGTGTGTATACCGCCAGCCATCTTTTTAGATAGTGTGGTGTCTGAGACGTTGCATAAAATGTGTATCTCTCGGTATTCGGGTCGAAATCACAAACATATGAGCGAGGCTCCATAGGGCTGCCGGCCACTCGATTTGACGTGAGCGTCATCTCAACCACGTGATCCGCCGCAGCAAGCGCATTATCCGTACCGACTGCATCGCCTTTTTCTATTTCGAACACAAGATTACTGCCGAACGATTCGTGTAGAACCGGTGCATCTTTCTCAAGAGCCCTTGATACCTGGGTTACCGACGGCAAAATAGTATAATCGACATTTATAAACTCCCCAGCATCTTCCGCCTGGTTTCTGGTTTTTGCGATGACTGCCGCGACTACATCACCTACGTGTCGCACTTTTTCGGAGGCAAATGCAGGGCGCGGGCACTCATTCATGGGGCGGCCATCCCCGAATGGCATAGGGTGCACGACCTTTAGATCTCCTAGCCCCGCGGTGACCCAATCTTGATGTGTTAGAATTTTCAAGACCCCGGGCATTGTTTCCGCGACTCGTGTATCAATACCTTTGATTATGGCGTGAGCGTGCGGGGACCGCACAAACGCACACCAGACCATGTTAGGTAGTGAGATATCGTCGACGTATTTTCCGTTTCCTTGAACGAAACGGAAATCTTCCCGTCGCTTCATCCGCTGGCCAATGTAGCCCATTGATCTCAATCTTCCTGTTTCAGGCCGTATTTAGGGTCATACTTCATTTCGTACTCTGCTGCGAGTAGGAATCACCCGTCTTTTTCCTGTGCTGGTGCTCGACTGAACTCATTATTAGCCCTAACTAACTCTGTCATTAGCTCCAGTAGCTGTTGTTGTTTTGTTTTGGAGAGCGTTGAGAAAAACCTGGTTTGAGCCCTTATGGAAGCTGTTTCCATTTCCCGCGCTATTACTTCTCCATTTTCAGTCAATTTAGATAGTCGCATCCGACGGTCTGTGCCGCTAGTTTTTCTTTTAACTATGTTACGTTGCTCTAAGCGGGAAAGAACGTCTGCTACATTCGTGCGGTCGATGCCTGCCTCACGTGCTATAGTGACTTGGTCTGAATTTGGCCGGTTTAGGAGTACGGTCATCACCGCGAATTGAACCGCTGTAATCTTATATGACGCGCATTCTTCAAGGAATATTCCAACATGGATCTGGTGCAGCCGTCGCACGAGATAGCCGGGCCTCTCCCAGAGGCTAGTGCGTGATCCAGAGGTATGTGTCTCTATATTTTTCACGGATTAACCCTATCGTCAGCAATTACCTCAGTACACTGCCAAACTATCGAAACTTGTCAGGCTAATAAAGGGAGGTATACTGATTAATATTTTGGACTAAGGGAAAATACCGATGTTTATACAAAATTGTTGGTACGTGGCCGGCTGGTCGAAGGACGTAGGCCGAGATCTTTTAGGGCGCATTCTCCTCAATGAATATGTGGTACTTTATCGATCTGAGAACGGGAAGCCGGTGGCGCTTGAAAATAGATGCCCCCACAGAAATCTGCCCTTGTCTGAAGGTAAATTAATTGGAAACGAAATAGAATGCGGATACCATGGTCTCGTTTTTAACGATCAAGGTAAATGTGTGCATTTGCCCGGTTCCGAGACAGTTCCAGAATGGGCAAAGGTCAAATGTTACCCGGTAACAGAAAGTAATGGGTGGGTATTTTATTGGCCAGGTGACCCAGCCCTTGCTGACGAAGCGCTGATACCAAAATACCCAAAACAAAACGAAAACGAGGAATGGGTTCGTGCACAGGGTCAAACCTATGTGAAGGCAGGTTATAGGTTGGTGCTAGATAATTTACTTGATCTGTCTCATCTTACTTATGTCCATGGCTCGACCACTGGTAATTCTGATGTTGCCGAAAAGGCCGATCTCAGTACTGAGGTTGAAGGGGATACTGTGAGGGTTACGCGTTGGATGGAGAACATAGACCCTGCCCCTGCATTCATGGAATATGGTGGCTTTTATAATAATGTCGATCGTTGGCAAATGAGTCAGTTTATACCCCCTGCTTACATTAATATTAATAATGGGGCCGTTGACGCCGGGATAGGAGCTAGTGTCCATACGAGAAACAATGAACAGGGTAGGTGGGGGTTTGTTGTTTACCATGCGATGACCCCGGAAACAGAAACGACAACACATCAGTTTTGGACAGTAGCGTGCCATAAGGACAAGATGCCTAGTCACATGCGCGATCTTTTTTGCGAGCAAATGAATGGTGTTTTAAAAGAAGATTTAGATATATATGAGGCACAACAACGTGTTATCGATCTTGATGCCCGAGCCGTAAACAATGATGCTAATCCTCGGGGGGCCATCCCGGCCGATGAAGCCCTCCTCTCAATGCGTCATATTCTTAGACAACGATACCGGGAAGAACAAAAACAAAAGTCCGAGGAAAGGGCATAAAAATGTTGACGCTAATTGTTTTGGGGTTCGCGCTGATGAACAAGACTTCTTCTATGAGATTTGCGAGATGTGTTAATACAGGTCAAATTTGATCCGCAGAGACATTAGGGTGGTCAAAATATTTGGGGCTATAGGGACGAGTTAACTAAATTATGAAGATCAACATCAAGTCACCTCCTTGGCGCGTCGGTGTCGATGTTGGTGGTACTTTCACCGACCTTGTTATCGCTGACAGTGCAGGGCGCACGGATGTGTTTAAGGTTCCATCTGTTCCTGATGATCCAGGTGAGGGAGCAATTCTCGCCGTGGAATCCGCTTGTAAAGTTCTGAAGCAGCCCGTCCGAAAGTTTCTTAAGGAATGTCAGTTTTTCCTGCACGGTTCGACAGTTGCAACGAATACTTTGTTGGAGGGCAAGGGAGCCAAAGTTGGATTGCTAACTACCGAAGGTTTTCGTGATAGTTTGGAAGCTCGACGGGGCCTTCGCAAGGACCCGTGGGATCATCGGACACCATACCCACCTGTCCTGGTGCCACGATACCTGCGTTTACCAGTTAGGGGACGTATTAACGCAAATGGTGATGAGGTTGATCCGGTGTTGTTGGATGATGTGCTGGTTGCATGCCAACAATTTCGTGAAGAGGGCGTCGAATCAGTAGCGATATGTTTGCTCAACAGTTTTATTAATCCTGCCCATGAACGGGCTGTCTCTGCGGTAGTGGCTGAAGAGGGTATTTGTGATTGGATTTCTGTTTCATCAGAAATTGTGCCGATTATGGGAGAATATGAGAGGACCTCCACCACTGTTGTCAATGCTTATGTAATGCCACGGGTTGCGTCCTACCTGGGGGCGCTTCAGGACCGGCTTGTTCACATGGGCCTCGAGACAAAACTACTTATGCTTCAAAGTAATGGGGGAGCGGCATCCCTTGACCAACTGATTCGGCAACCGGTGAACCTTCTACTTTCGGGTCCGTCGGCTGGCGTTGGCGCCATGCAGCATCTTAGTGCGGAAATTGATGCGAAGGATCTCGTTAGCATGGAAATTGGAGGAACAAGTTGCGATGTGATGCTAATGCATAATGGGCGGGTCGCAATCACCGACATGCTTTCGGTCAATGATTATGATCTCGTTACCCCTTCCGTTGATATTCATACTGTGGGCGCGGGAGGTGGCACGATTGCGGGTTTAGACGGCGCTGGATTGATGTTCGCTGGTCCCGAGGGGGCGGGAGCAAATCCTGGACCTGCGGCGTATGGTTTGGGCGGGAAAAGACCAACTGTTACGGACGCTCATCTTATTTTAGGTCGTATGCGGCCTGGGTCCTATGCTGGGGGCTCGGTCAAACTCGATCTTGATGCAGCAAAAGAATCCATAGACGTTGAAGTTGCACAGCCTGCGGGTATTTCCACCACCGAGGCTGCTGCTGGGATAATTCGAATTGTTGAACAGAATCTATTACATGCCGTTGAGCGTATTAGTATTCAGCGTGGATACAACCCTAGTCGTTTTACCTTGATTGCTTGTGGCGGGGCGGGGCCCATGCACGGTGCCAGCGTGGGGCGCAGTTTGGGCGCGCGAGCGGTCTATATTCCCCGTCAGGCGGGTGCTTTTTGTGCAATAGGTATGCAACACGCTGACGTGCGACGCGATTTTGTACTAGTGATAATGCAGGAACTTAATGAGGAAATTATCAGTGTCCTTGCAGAGGGCTTTAAGAGGTTAGAAAAACAAGCTCAAGATGCCCTTAAAGAAGAAGGTTTTGGTCGAAAAAATACGGAATTTGGCTATGAACTTGACCTACATTATGAGGGTCAGCAATGGGATGTCAGAGTTGGGTTAGCATCTGATGCCCCACCTGCCAAAATAAGAAAGGCGTTTGAAGCGGAATATGATCGCCAGTTTGGGCACACTAACCCCGAAAGTCGGATCAATGTTGCTAAGCTCCGTGTAGTGGGTATCGGAGTGTTACCACCACTCCAAGATCCTAAATTTGATGCAGTGACCTCTGTTGCAGAGCCCAGTGAAATGCGTCGCGTTTATGCAGAAGCGGAGGGTGTCTTTTTAGACACCCCGGTTTATCAAGGAGGAGATCTACAGAATGGTCACAAGTTTCAGGGACCCGCTATTATAGAAGAGGCTACCACTACCGTAGTGGTTGGTCCTAACGATAACGTCGCAGTGGATGCGCTAAATAATTACATTATTACATTTGAGGCACGGGACTAATATAATGAGCCAAGTTCTTGACCCTATAGTTTTAGCTCTTACCCAAAACCGGCTAGACCATATTTCCCATCAGATGGGTTGGGTGATGGTTCGGACAGCCCGAAGTCCGATCTTTAGCCAAGCGCATGACTTTTCGTGCTTTATCGCCGGGCCAAGTGGTGAAGTAGTTAGCCAAGCGGATGGGATTCCGATTCACACCGGAAGTGGGGGTTTTGGTGTGCGCGCAATCCTAAGAGATTTTGGAGATGAGTTGGCTGAGGGTGATGTTTATTTGTTAAATGATCCGTGGGCCGCGGGAGGCAACCATCTTCCAGATTGGGTGATTGCGAGGCCAGTTTTTGTGAACGGAGAAATGGTTGGTTTGACGTGTAACCGGGCCCATCAATCCGACATTGGAGGGGGTGCAGCGGGTGCCTATAACCCGACCGCCACGGAAGCATGGCAAGAGGGTGTACGGTTACCGGTTTTAAAATTGATAGAGAGAGGAAAGACGCGCGAGGACTTGTGGAAATTGTTATTGCTTAATACACGTACACCACATCTTCTCGACGGTGATCTGAGGGCCATGCTTGGATCTACTCGGATCGGGATGGAGAGGGTTGCCTCGCTTGTTGAAGAGCTTGGTATTGAAGAGGCCATGCAATATTTTAAGGGCGTTTTAGACCATGCAGATCGGTCAGTCCGTGCTGAAATAGACAAGCTACCGGACGGTGTTTACGAGGCCGAAGATAGTTCGGACAACGACTGTTTTGACATTCGCGACGTAACTGTGCGCGTTAAGTTAACCATTAATGGCGATAAGATGAGTGTTGATTTTTCGGGCACCGACGCACAGATTCGCGGGTTTAAAAACTCGTCCTTGGGAAATACCTACTCCGCAATCTACACGGCGTTGGCGTCATTTTTGGACCCAGGATTGCCTCACAACGAAGGGGCTTTCCGTTGTGTAGATGTGATTGCCCCCCAAGGCACCGTTGTTAATGCCGATGAAGGCGCTTCAACGACCATGTGCACGGTCTTTTTTGCGCACGAAATAATACATGCGGTGTGGAAAGCATTAGCGTTAGCCGACCCGGATCGAGCCTGCGCGGGCTGGGCAAAAAACGTTTTCGGAATATCTGTGGGTAAAGAGGAAAATGGAAATTCCTATGTGTTCTACCATGGAGCGGCCGCTGCGGGTGCTGGCGCCGTCAATGGGAGAGACGGGTTCAATCAAATTGGACATGTTTGCACATTAGGTGGACTGACGATGCCAAACGTCGAAGTTTATGAACAACTTTATCCTGTGAGATTTTACCGCCAAGAGTTTCGAACCGATGCGGCAGGTCCCGGGAAATATCGAGGGGGTTCGGGTTGCGACTATGAGGTTGATATTCTCACTCCTGCAGTGCATTCGTTTCGCGGCGAAGGGCTCAATTATGAAACGGGGTACGGTATCAATGGAGGCTCAGCGGGAGCCGCCGGAAAGATGCACCTACGTTATCGCAGTGGTAGAACTGAGGAAGCACCAAAATTTGGTCTTCGGCAGACAGAGGAAGTGCATTTCGTTACTCAGTCACCTGGGGGCGGGGGCTATGGGTCACCGCTCGATCGCGATCCTGAATTGGTGTTAAGAGACTGGCGGGATGGCATCATATCCGAAAATTCCATGAGAGAAATTTACGGTGTAATTCCCGACAAAGATAAAAAATCAGTCGATTTGAAAGCGACACACACTCAGCGTATGTCGATGTGATATAGGTAAATATCTAATTAACTGCACAAACCCGATAGAATTGATAGAATAATCACCCCAAAAGCTGGGTTGGAAAAGGTAACAATACCTACCCAAAGTTCAGGAGAATATACCATGGCCAATATGAAAGTTGATTTTTGTGGAGTTCCATTCAAAAACCCCGTGGTCATTGCGTCTCTAGAGACGACCAATAGCCCTGATCTAATAAAACAGGCATTCGACTACGGTGCATCTGGGGCAATTATAAAGACGCTGACGGATATCGAAGACATGGCGGTTCTGACTATGAATTCGAAGTACAGCATAATGAATGACCGGGGAGATATTATTAAGGGCAAGGTTCCCCGAGATTTTAAATTTTATAGCCGCTCGGGTTATTCTAGTACATTTTATAAAGACTGGATTCCATACCTCAAAGAACTAGTTATCTACGGACAAGAAAATAACGCCCACCTTATTGGAAGTGCGGGTGCTAAGGATGTTGATGGCTGGAAAGATATATGCCGGACGATAGAGGATTGTGGCCTTCCTATGGTGGAATTGAATTTTGGTTGTCCGCATCCCGCGCTTATGCCGGGTGTTCATGGTGGATCAATGATAGGTCAGGTGCCCGAAGTCGCCTTTGAGGTGACACAAGCTGTGTGCAACGTTGTTGATATTCCAGTGGTTATTAAGTTAACCCCCGATCAATCACAGCCGGTTGAGGTGGCCCGTGCCGTTAAAGAAGCGGGAGCTGCTGCGGTAACTGCTACAAATCGTTATACGGGTTTTGCTGTGGATATTGATAACGGAGAACCACGGCTTGGGGGCACCGCAGGCATTGGTGGTACTTGGACTAAGCCGCTGTCACTACGTTACATCCATAATATATATAAACAAGTCGGCATTCCTATCGCTGGATCTAATGGTGTATTTGATCACCGCGACATCGTGGAATTCATAATGACCGGCGCTAATGTCGTAGAAGTTGGATCCGTTCTAATGATTAAAGGCATGAAATGGCTTCCAAATATTATACGGGGCCTTGAGCGGTTTATGGACGAACATGGGTATGGTGATATTGCCTCAATGCACGGTATTGCAAGTGACAGAGCCGCAACTGACTATTCTGATCAATTTGCTCGGGCGCGAATACATGCAAAAGTAGATGACCAGACCTGCCAAAATCCTACTTGCAACGTTTGCATCCAGATGTGTTTCTATGAGGCATTATCGCAGAACCCTGCGGGTAAAATTGATGTACATGCTGACAAGTGTATCGGATGTGAACTATGTCTGGATGTTTGTCCATTTGACTCTATTTCAATGGGGTCCACCACGGATGAGAACTATGAGGAAGGATATTTTTCCATACCTGAGGGTGTTTACGAAGATCCTGAAAAATTTGAAACTCAGAGAAATAATATGGAAACGATCGAACGGGACACTCCCAAGGTAGCAGCTGAATAATTGTCCATAGATTACACATGGAAGTTTTGGCCTACCGACTTAATACTGGCGCTCGGGGTCATAACCTATATTAGCTAATGCCATAGCTTGTCTGTTGCCATAGCAGCGCCTTGTACTAGCGACTTTAATTTTGCCCATACGACAGAGGTAACCACTCTGTTCTCGCGCTGTACGAAGGTTGCAAACCCACAGTCGGTACTAGCGATAACGCGTTCACGGCCTACTATATTTGCGTACTGACAAATGCGTTGAGCAACGAGGGTTGGGTGCTCAACAAAATTAGTAGTGGTGTCGATAACGCCAGGGATTAAAATTTTTTCGTCAGGTATATGATTCCCAATTATATCTTCCCATTCATGAGCATGCCTGGGGTTAGCGCCCTCAAATAAAAACCCAGCCGGGCGTGCGCGCATACAAGTACCGAATATGGTTGAGAGCGGCACATCATGGGTGTGGGGTCCCTCGTAATTTCCCCAGCAAACATGCATTCGCATTGCCTCTGGAGGAATATTGGCCGTAGCGTAATTAAGAATTTCAATATTTCGCTCAGCTATTCGAACAAATTCCGTATCTGAGAGTTCCTGGTATTGGTTATGCCTTGCGGATGCTAGGTCCGGACAGTCAATCTGTAACTGAAAACCAGATTCATAAATTGCGTTATATTCAATCCGCATTGCTTCACCCAGCGCCTCCATGTAGGCATCTTCGTTCTTATAATAAAGGTCTGGAACAAACTTTGTCAGAACACCGGGAGACGCCGAATTTAAAAAACCATTGCTGATGGATGCAGCCGAAAGTGCTGTGCGAAAGTTCTCTAAATCCTGGTTAAGGTCATTTGTGTTTTCGTATGAAACCGGACCCAAACAAGCAGGTAGGGCGGCTCCGGTGTTAAATATGTTACCCGGTTTTTGGCGTCGTGTTAACGCCTCCGGGTGTTCACGTTCATCGCGATTTATTGGGCTCCCAGCTATCTCACTCATTCTATCACCCCGGTCATGGATGCCAGCAAGTCGGTTTTTGATATAGAAAGTGTAGGAAGGTTTCCCCATCTCCCCGTCGCCAACGATATCAATACCAACATCCACCTGCGCTTGAACAATTTGAATCACCGACTCCCTTATGAGTTCTACCGATTTTTCCGAGTCGGAGTGGGTGCCTGTGAGTTGAGCCATAAGCAGAGTGGAAAGTGATGTTGGTCTGGGTAGACTGCCCACGTGCGTCGTGAGAATGCGGTCGCTTGCGGTTGTCTTTTCCATTGGTATGCCCTCTACCGGTATATGTCTTAAAATTAATATCTGCCCGTAACCTATGCAAAATCGCGCTGTTTAGTATTAAGATATATAATAACAATACCTCGAAATGTTGGAGGGTTTACATGAAATTCGGGATTAGCTTTTTTCCGAACGTAGGACCAAGTGAAAAATCAGGTCGTGACTACTGGAACGAGGCACTAAACCTTGTTGATTTGTGTGACCCATTAAATTTTTCGCATGTCCGGACAGTGGAGCACTATTTTCATCCCTATGGTGGATACAGCCCAAACCCGATGGTTTTCCTATCGGCCGCATCTCAGCGTGCGAAGAAAGCGCGATTAGTTACGGGTGCTGTGCTACCTGCATTCAATAACCCACTGAAACTCGCTGGTGAGGCCGCGATGCTTGATGCTATCTCGGGCGGCCGCCTGGATCTTGGAGTCGCCCGCGCGTTTTTACCGCATGAGTTTGAGCGATTTGGGATAAGTCTTGATAGCAGTCGAGCGCGCTACGAGGAAGGTATTGATCAACTTGAAGCATTATTAACAGAGGAAAACGTATCCAAGTCCGGACAGTTTTATAGTTTTTCTGGAGTTACTTCGCTACCGCGCCCAGCACAGCAACCACGGCCACCAATTTGGGTGGCTGCGACGGCCAATCCTCAGACTTTTGAGTTCGCCGGACGCAATGGTTACATGTGTATGGCAAATCCAATCGGTGGGGCAGCCCTTAATGAGTTACTAGGTATCTATCATGAAGCATGGAAGTCGGCAGGACATCCCGGACGCGGCCTATCTATGCTTGCGTTCATGATGTATTGCGCACCCACCACCGAGCAGGCTATTGAGGAGGCGGGCCCGGACGTTACAGCCTACTTTGAAACGTTATCTGATGCGGCATCAGGATGGAACGAGGAAGCAAGTACAAAGGATTACCCAGGTTACGATAAATTATTTGACGTTTTAGCTCGGGAGAATGTTCATACTCAGCGGGAGAAAAGTGCGGCTTTTATTGGCAGCCCTGAGGAATGTTGCGATATGATTTCTGATTATCATAAACAAGTTGGTGGCTTTGATATTGCTTCCCTCCAGGTAAATACAAAAATGATGACTTTCGAAAAAGCGCGATCCTCAATGACGCTATTTGGGCACGAGGTGATCCCCAAATTTAAAAAACTTTAAAACAGAGAGCAGGAGATAACAGATATGAGCAAGTCGGAGCTACGTATAGCGCTTGAGGCTGCGGTTGATGAGCGTCACTGTGCCGATCATCCAATGTGGGACCAGCTTGCCGCTGGAAAGTTAGGGCGCGCCGCCTGTATGGGTTGGGCTGTGGAGCATTATCATTGGATATCAAACATGTTAACTGAAGCGACTTTTCAAATCTGTTCAAAAGCTCCACTCGATGTCATTGAATTAGAATTGGCAAATTTTCATGAAGAAGAGGACCCTGAAGAGCCACACATGGAAATAGTTCTCCAATTTGCGAAGGCCAATGGTGCAGATATAGATGAGGTAAAAGCTGGTGAGGGGCTCCCCACAACCCGGTCTTGGGCGGCGTGGCTCAACAATGTTGCGAGAAGTGCACCTTGGTATTGTGGGATCGCCGCGTTACGCATAGGGACGGAATCCCAGTCACCAAAGTTATACAGCCGGGTTTTGCCTTCATTACGCGCGAACTATAACTATAACGAGGAAGACATAAAACATTTCTGGTTACATTCGGAAGTCGATATTGAGCATAGTGACCGCGGATTTGAGATCCTTGATCGCCATTGTACCACACCGGAAATGAAAGACGCGGCGATCCATTATGCGCGAGAAAGTGCCCGCATGCGTTGGTTTTATTTTGATGGGATCTTTCTTCACTATGAAAAAGGATACGCCCTCCAATAGTAAAATTCTTGAATGTGCCATTCGATGCGGTAGTTTGGAATCATTTAAGTAATTGCAAACGTTATTTGCAGGCTTAGTGGAAAAACAAAAAACGAAAATTAGGGAGAAAAATATGCGTTTTGTGTCATTCAAAAAAGACGGTAAAAATAAACTCGGTGTACGAACCGATGCCGGTGTGGTTGACTTGTCGGTTGTCGATAAGAAGATATCAACTGACCTCAAAGAATTAATTGGCCAGGGTAAGGGCGCAATACAACGTGCCGGACGTGCTGCGAGAAATGCACCACCACGGGCTATTGTGAAGGGCAGAATCAATTACTTAACGCCCATCCAAAATGCTGGAAAAATTTTCTGCATCGGCCTTAACTACAAGGATCACGCTGCGGAAGCTGGTCTCAAAATCCCAAATTATCCGGTCGTTTTTACTCGTTTTTCAACATCGTTTGTCGCTCATAACCAAGCTCTTATGCGACCAAAAGCATCTAGGCATTATGACTATGAGGCAGAACTGGTTGCTGTCATAGGGAAGCGAGCCAGAAATATCAAAAAATCTGCTGCACTGGATTACGTGGCGGGCTATTCCGTTGCAAACGAAGGATCGATTCGAGATTTTCAGATGAAGGCTTCCCAATGGACTATTGGCAAGAACTTTGACCAGACGGGATCTATCGGGCCTGACTTTGTTACCGCGGATGAACTCCCTCCGGGGGCAAAGGGACTACAAATTCAGTGCCGCGTGAATGGCAAAGTTCTACAAGACTCAAATACGAGAGAAATGATTTTTGACACGAAAACGTTAGTGTATGAAATAGCTAAGGCTATAACGCTTCACCCTGGTGACATAATTTTGACAGGAACTCCGGCCGGGGTTGGTTTTGTGCGGAAACCGCCTATCTATCTCAAAAAAGGTGATAAATGCGAGATAGAAATAGAAAATATAGGACTGCTCTCAAACTCTATCAAAAACGAAACGTAAACGATCTGTAGAAACTAGCTCCCGCCGCGCTTGACTGTCATAGGCGCGGCGGTGCTTTACACATTCGAATGATAGTTTGGCCCTTGTGATCACGTGGTTGATTGTGCACCGCGTCAGATAACACCATCGCGATTGATGGCTATTACGTGATTTTCTGCTACTATACTTGGGCATAACCTTTTCCGAGAAAAGGCGCATCGATCTTTCTGCCACGTCTACCGGGGTAATATGGGGCATGACATGCAGAGATGCGATATCGAAGGTTCCCACTTGACTGTCATAATCGGCGACCATTTCGGTTACTTCGTCAGGAGAGCCGGCCCAGCATATGCCTCTCTCTAGTTGCTGATCAAAGTTATCCTCTTTAAGGGAGGCTACCATCTTGTCGTAGCCCTTATAATCTTTAGTGCTTGCGCCGTTAAGCCAACCGGATGCAGCATCCGTGAGACGTTCGAGATAGGCGTTCAAAGGGCCACGGAAGACATCTCGAGCTTTTGCTCCATCGTTTCCGACGTGCATTGAAAATGAGAGCATGATTTTGCCGTTACCCGGGTGCCCTGCTTTTTTCCATTCCTCGCGATATACGCCAATAAGCTCCGCCATTGTCCCACCACCCATGGGTATGCCCATTATATAGTGGCCGTTTTTCCCTGCGAATTCGAAAGATTCTTTACTGCTCATAGCAGCTACCCAAAAAGGCGGCCGCGGTTTTTGTGTTGGCCGCGGGAGCGAGGTCACGTTTTTGAAACTGCGAAATTTTCCTTTGTGAGATACCTCTTCCTCTTCTAGAAGGAGTCTAATTTGTTCTACGCCTTCTTCATAACGTGCACGGCTTTCCTCTATATCAATGCCGAAGGTGTCAAACTCGTTAGGAAGAAAAGCACGCGCAAATCCTACTTCGAGTCTTCCATTTGAGATTGCATCAAGCATACCCAGTTCGCCTGCGACCTTTAAGGGATTATTGAAAACCGGCAGGACTGCGCCTGTTATCATTTTGGCTTTAGCCGAACGCTGTGCTGCTGCAGCAAGAAATACAACAGGATTCGGGCTATACCCTCCGTAGGGGTGAAAATAATGCTCGACTGTTCTTACATGAGTGTACGATAGTTCATCCATCAATCCGCAAAGATCTAGGGCATTCGCCCAATAACTGGTTGCAGACTTTTCGTCCGGTGAGCAACTTGGAAAGAAGTTTAAGCCAAACTCCATATTTCCATTCCTTATTCCATCTTTTAGATTATGCACAGGAGGTAACGGAAACCCAATTTGCGTAAAACTTTATTTTTACGTCGTTTTGTACTTCCGAGTTACCGGTTCAGTATAAAATACATATAACGACACGACAAAATAAAACCTAATTTAAATTAAAAAATGGTCGAAATGTTAAATTTTAATTTTGGTGATATATCGGTCACCCGGGTGGTTGAAATGGAAATGCCTATGCTTAAGGCAACCGAATTTTTTCCCGATTGGGAGCACGAACTTGTACGACCATATAGTGAGTTGCTCGTTCCTCGCCATTTTGACCCTGAATCGGGTAACCTAATAATCAACATTCAGGCCTTTCTAATTCGTACACCGCGATACAATATCCTCGTGGATACATGCGTGGGGAACCACAAACCGCGTAATCGCAAAATGTTCGACGACCGTGTTTTTCCGTGGATGGATAGGTTTCGGGGGACCGGCCTTGTTCCTGAAGATATCGACTTTGTACTTTGCACGCATATGCACGTTGACCATGTGGGTTGGAATACAAAATTAAAGAATGGGCGTTGGGTGCCTACCTTTCCAAATGCAAAGTACATTTTTGCACGACGAGAACTTGAATACTGGTTGGAGCAATCGGAAGAGAATCAAATGACGCGAACGGGAGACTATGTTGCTGACAGTGTACTTCCGGTTTTGGAGGCTAAACAGGAAATACTGGTAGATTGGGATTATCAAATTGATGAGGGTTTAACCCTTCTGCCCTTACCTGGACATACTCCGGGTATGGTAGGTCTGCACATAAAGTCAGGTAATCAGGAAGCAATTTTGTGTGGTGATCTTATGCACCACATTATTCAGTGTCATATACCTGCATGGAGTACTATCGCCTGTGCAGATAGAGAAGCGGCCTACGCGACGCGGGATGACTTTCTTTCTAAATATTCTGACACGAATATAACTATATTGCCGTCCCATTTTCCAAACCCCACCGCTGGTTATATAAAAGAAAGTGGAGCCGCATTTTCTTTCCACTATCTTGGAGAGTGAGTAATAGGCGGTATAGTTTTGATTGGGACACCGCCCTGTGGCTAGGCATATCAGTTAGACGCGGATTGTTTCTAAAGTTCTTTGCCGAGTAAAAATCGAACTGTGCTAGCGTTGACACTGCGTTTTGGTCCTATTATCGTGCGCCGCCTGTTACCAAACTTATGGTTGCTGGGTTAAAGGGTAAATATAATGAAAGTCCTTAATTCACTAAAATCGGCAAAAAAGCGAGACCGGTTTTGC
>CAYPNT010000013.1:36742-53211 GCA_964412235.1 uncultured Rhodospirillaceae bacterium | reverse complement strand
CGCTTCCGTAAGTCCTGCGGGCCAGTCGCCAGAGATTGTTCCCCGGCTGAATAAATACAAGTGAACCCGTCTTAAAATCGCGGAGAGGCCCCGCTCGCAGAAATGGAAGCTCTATACGAGCAACAGGATTGCCAGCCTTGTCGACGAGATCTATCCTCATCTTGTACAAACCTTTTGGTATTTCAGAATCAGGCTTCAATTGCCAAACACCTTTGGGACCCGGCTGCGCCCGCCCAATATATTTATTATCCAGATAAACACGAATTTCCTTGCCCGGAATTGCTCTACCTGAAAGCGTTACGGTCTTCCCTTTACCCCCATAGTCGATCGCATTTAAGGAAAGCTTCCCATCACCTGCACCTCCGGGTGTTTGTAAAACGACCGGAGGTGTATTCTCATTTTTAGTAACAGCCATCGCGAGCGACCCGGTTTTGTGCTGGGCTATGCGACCCGCAATATCCTGTCCACTCTTTGGGACAACAATAATTACATTCTGATTTGAGGCGAGGTCCCTGTTGGTCGACAATTTCACAACTGCCCTGAGTTCATGCGATCCTGGTGGCAACCGTCGTTCGGGTATAAGGACCCATGCCCCATTCTTGTCAGCTTTGACAGTACCAATAACTTTATCCCCGACTAACACCCGAACCATGCTATCTGGAGGTGCCCGACCAGAGAGAACAGCATTACCATCGGGGTCTATCCGCACTGTATCAAAGAGTGGAAGGATTTTTTCCTTGGACGGCTGTTTGGTGGTTTTGCCTTCCAATACCGGCCCCTTCTTAGACAAAGCAGGGTCAACCTTGGTCCCAGATGTCGGTAGAGGTAACCGCGTCGCCTTCTGAATTTTCGTGGCGGACACAATTTTTTCATTATTTTTAAAGCGTGGTTCTGGAGGTGGGCCTAAATCGACCCCTGAGGATGAGGATTCACCAACCGAGGAGTCCCTACCCAACGGACGGTCTGGCTCACGGTCGATAAAAAACGTCAAGATAATGGCTGCTAAAACAACGACAGCACCGGCGCTCCCAACAATAAGCGGCCTATTTACGTCACTCCAACGCTTCAGCATTTGTTTTTACACCACAAAATATAGTACATCCCTCCGTCGAGCATAAAGATCCACCGCAAAAATATAAGGACACGCGTGTTTTACTTGCTCACGTCGCTCGTTCCTGTTACGCGCTTTGTAAACTATGTCTACAACCTCCTATCTCACTTGATTGTCTATCATTTGCACGCATGAAGGTAGAAGTTTTTGGCATTTTCTGGAATTGGGGTGACTCCCAGAATATATAGAGCGAGACCAATAGCGAGTTTCGATAATGGATTACAACAAAGTCAACACAGTGTGCGTGTTTTGTGGGGCCTCGACGGGTGCAAATATCGCCTACGAACATGCGGCCCACGACCTCGGTGCACTAATAGCCGAGCAAGGACTACGGCTCATTTTTGGGGCAGGCAGGATCGGCATGATGGGGCTCGTGGCTGATGCCGTAATCTCTGGGGGAGGAACAGCGATCGGAGTAATCCCAACATTTCTCAAAGATAGAGAACTTGCTCACAATGACTTAGCCGAGTTGCACGTGGTCAATTCTATGCACGAAAGAAAACAGCTCATGTTCAATCTGTCCGACGCGTTTATTATTCTACCTGGTGGATTGGGAACATTGGACGAGACGGTCGAGATAATCACTTGGGCCCAACTCGGTCGACACAAAAAACCCATAATTCTGATCGACACTGAGGGTTATTGGGAGCCCTTCCATAAATTAATTGAACATATATCGAAAAGTGGTTTTGCGCATGGTCCAATTAGGGATCACTACACCACCGCACCTGACCCTGTGACCGCCATTGCTCAGCTTTCTACTTGATAAATAAGGGTCAGTGTCCCCAGGGAGTAATAGCCTCTTTCAAGGCTGCATAACCTTCGAGGAAACCGGGTCGTTCACTACCGTAGACTGAGTCGAATTTCTGAAGCGCATTATCTAACCACTTTCGCAACTCGTGATTGTCGCTATTTGCATCCAAATAAGCATCCCGGATCAAAACAAAATGGATTCGCGGGTCATATGGCCGTTTGCTACCCCCCATTGACTCGTCCCCGTCCAATAAACGGAGTAACATAGCATCTGCAGACCCCAACGTTTGTTCATGTATTGGCGGCCCATCCATCCGATACATTACCGACGTCATGTCTCTCCCATTCCCCGTTTGGTAACCCATCTCTTTCCAAATATCACCCATGTTGACATCTTGACCTAAGTGCTTTGCAACCCGGTTACCAAATTCACGAAGTGGGTCCGAAACGTCAGCAAGTAGGTCCGTTAGTCTGTCACCATCTAGGTCTGTCGCTAAAACGATGGTATCCCGCTGCTCTATTAAATCCCACAGCAGAAGCCCGTAGTTTGTATCTGCAATATGCTGTTCGATCCTCCCACCCCAGTTCTCCATCCCGTCTTTAAAATCAGAGGGTAGAAGATCAATTATTTTATCAATCCTCTCCTTGTGCTCATCATAAGGATCGACCGCGTATTTTCGACCCACTTCAAACTTCGTACCCTTCAAAAGCCATGAATGCAGCCCCGCATTTATCCCGTCTTCCATCGCTTGAGTAGGTTTCGTGGCAACTCGGCCAAGCCTTCCTGTTTCATGCACCATTCGCAAGAACAAACGATTTGCATACGCGAGTTGAACACCTGGCGTATTCATCTCAGAATGCACAATTCCATTATCATCTACACCGAATACAGCTTTATCCTGAGAGTATGGAAGACATGGCATGCAGCGCACAACCGTGATTGGCCCATATGGCCGGACATTACAATAAACACCAGCCTGGGTCCGCAGAGGAGCATTAGCAGATTTTCCCATCACAACTACTTTTTCTCCATCCGCGTTATTTACATAGGCGTCACCAGCTGTAGACCACTTAATCGAAGTACACGGCATGTTTCCAAACCATCCAAGGGGAGCGAGTTCTGTATCATGTCGATATTGTGCCCACATTGGCACCGCATAAAATGGCAGACCTAGAATATCTATCGCTGCAACAGTCCCCAGTAGGGCATAGGCATCGGTTAAGGAATGAGCAACTGGCGCCACTTCGCTATTGTGGTTACCACCTTTCCATACCACAGCCTCAGGATACCCATCGGGGCGCAGATCCGCAGCGTCAAACATTTTGTCAAACATACTGAAAAGATCGCCACCACCAGCCTCGGTTCGTGCAATGGACATTAAATCGATCATATTCAGTTTCTCCTTGAGATGTTTCGAAAATTTATAAGATAAATGTGCTCAACTGAGTCTATAAGTTATATACGAAAATTGCCCTAAACTGAGAGCTGAAGGAATGTATGTAAAGTGCCCTCATTACTAAAATATCGCCTTTCGATATATTTTGTTAAGCCCATAACGTACTCGGGCATGGTCTGCTGATTAAGTTAAATTTTGCGCACAACTACGCAACCTTCAGAGCAATCGCCGCTCCTATCTCATCTATAGCACGCGCTGCACCGCTCCCGTTAGGACCACCCGCTTGTGCCATATCTGGTCTGCCCCCGCCACCTTTTCCGCCCAAAGCGACCGACCCTATCTTCACCAATTCTACAGCATCTAGGAGTTCGGTGGCGTCGTCAGTAACTCCAACAACTATTGATGCCTTGCCATCAGCCACCGAAATTATTGCAACAACACCGCTACCGATTTGTTTCTTAACTTCATCAACCATGCCTTTAAGTTCTTTTGAAGGGACATTCTCAAGTAAGCGTGCAGAAAATTTTAGGTTTCCGATTTCCGAAACGTCACTTTCAGCATTACTAACATCAGGACCTGGGCTACTTGCAAATTTTCGCCGTAACTCCGAAAGTTCCCGTTCGAGTTTTTTACGATCTCCAAGCAGACTGCTTACTCTCTTTAAAATATCACCCCGACCAGTCCGGAGCTCAAGTGAAACTTTATCCAGCAAATCTAGCTGCTGACAAACCTGCACCTCCGCACTCTCACCGGCGACAGCCTCTATTCTTCGCACACCGGCAGCGACCGCACTTTCTGATAAAATTTGGAAAAACCCTATATCACCGGTACGCACGACATGGGTGCCCCCGCAAAGTTCGACAGAAAATGGTTCGGCCTCGCCTCCCATTGCCACCACTCTCACTTGATCCCCATATTTTTCGCCAAACAAGGCCATCGCGCCACGCTTTATCGCCTCATCTGGAGTCATTAGGCGGGTCTCGACGGGAGTATTCAGGCGTATGCGCGCATTAACTTCGCGCTCTATCGCCCGCAAATCATCAGACTTAATCGCTTGAGGGTGAGAAACATCAAACCTTAATCTATCGGGCGCCACCATGGAGCCTTTTTGCGTAATGTGTTCGCCAAGCCGACGACGGAGTGCTTCATGCAGAAGATGCGTTGCCGAATGGTGTGCTCTGAGTGCCATCCGACGTGCACCGTTCACCTCAAAATTTGCTGTATCACCTTGATGCACCGTCCCAGCGACAACTTTCGCGATATGGACGTGTACGTCCTCTAACTCTTTCCTTGTATCGATAATATTTAACTTGGCACTTTCAGTAACGACCGTACCAATATCTCCTTGTTGGCCTCCCGCTTCTGCGTAAAACGGAGTCTGGTTGGCGAGTAGTTCCACTTCAGTACCTTCATGTACTTCCGTTGCTTCATTGCCATCGATTATTAGTGTTGTTATTTCTGCTTCCGCTATTTCCGTGGTATATCCAAGAAATTCTGTTCCACCGACCCTCCCCCGAATATCAAACCAAAACGCCTCATCTAACCTGGAACCAGACCCTATCCAATTCTTTCTTGCTTCCGTCCGTTGTTTCTCCATGGCGGCATCAAACCCAGACGTATCTACTGACCGTCCTTGGCCCCTTAGCACATCTTCAGTGAGATCGAGTGGAAACCCATATGTATCGTAAAGCCGAAATGCAACGGCACCGTCTAACGTCTCACATTCTCCGAGTTTTGACGTCTCTTCTTCAAGCAGACGAAGACCACGATCCAATGTTTCTTTAAACCGAGTTTCTTCTAACTTTAGCGTTTCACTAATCAACGCCTCCGCTCTCTTTAATTCGGGGAATGCGGCCCCCATTTCCGCGCATAAGGTATCCACGAGCCTCCATAACAGGGGCTCAGCACAACCCATAATGTGAACGTGACGCATAGCGCGCCGCATGATCCGACGAAGGACGTACCCTCGGCCCTCATTGGATGGTAATACGCCATCAGCTATTAGAAAACTCGATGACCTTAGATGGTCCGCAATCACGCGGTGTGAGGCTTGAAAATGGCCATCTCCGTCTACTCCGGAGGCGTTAGCGGACGCCTCTATCAAGCGCCGCATTAGGTCAATGTCATAATTATTATGTTTTCCTTGTAAAACAGCCGTAAGGCGCTCTAGACCCATTCCTGTGTCGATTGATGGCTTGGGTAAGTCTTGGCGATTATCCGCATCGATCTGCTCAAACTGCATAAAAACCAGGTTCCAAATTTCTATAAACCTGTCGCCATCTTCATCAGGGGTTCCTGGCGGACCACCCGGAACGCTATCGCCGTGATCATAAAAAATCTCGGAACATGGGCCGCACGGTCCAGTATCCCCCATTGACCAAAAATTATCACTTGTCGGTATGCGGATGATACGGCTCTCAGGCAATCCGGCTATTTTCTTCCACAATTCAAAAGCCTGATCATCCTCACTAAACACGGTGACCGATAACTTGTCGGACGAAATACCGTATTCCTTGGTCACGAGGTTCCACGCATGTTCAATTGCAATGTCCTTGAAATAATCGCCAAAGGAAAAGTTCCCCAACATTTCAAAAAATGTATGGTGTCGAGCCGTGTAACCTACGTTTTCTAAATCATTATGTTTTCCACCGGCACGGACACATTTCTGGGAGGTCACCGCTCGCTTAAACGGAAGAGTTTCGATGCCAGTAAACACGTTTTTGAACTGCACCATTCCCGCATTGGTAAAAAGCAATGTGGGGTCGTTATGAGGCACTAGTGCCGACGATGCGACAAGTTCATGACCATGCCCGGCAAAGTAGTCTAAGAATTTAGTTCGGATTTCATTTGTCGTAGAAGTCATTCGTAAGTTTAAATCCTTATAAACCCACTGCCAATTCCGTAAGTGCTCAAATAAATAATAAAACCCAAGCCTTAGCTCTTAATAGCACGATCACACAACACATAACAAAAAGGGCCCCAAACTTGGAGCCCTTTATTTACTTACGGATACATTTTTTAGACCTCATCCAGTTCCTCGTCATCTTCCACGATACTGGGCGGGTCGGTCATTGCCGCTTCATTCAAAATCCCGGCATGTTCTAGTATCTCTCGCTCTAGTTGCGCGGCTATATCGGTATTGGTCTGCAAAAAACTTTTCGCGTTTTCACGTCCCTGACCAATTCGTTGATCACCATAAGAAAACCAAGAACCTGCCTTCTCGACAATTCCAGCTTTAACTCCAAGATCAATCAACTCGCCCATTTTAGAGATACCCTCGCCATACATTATGTCAAACTCAATTGTTTTAAATGGCGGGGCCATTTTATTTTTTACCACTTTTACGCGGGTTTGATTACCTACAATCTCATCTCTGTCCTTAATGGCACCTATTCGGCGTATATCCAGCCTCACCGATGAATAAAATTTAAGAGCATTACCGCCAGATGTAGTCTCGGGACTACCAAACATAACTCCAATCTTCATTCGAATTTGGTTGATAAAAACAATCAAACATTTTGAACGATTTATTGACCCGGTAAGTTTGCGTAGTGCCTGACTCATCAGCCGCGCTTGCAAACCAACGTGAGCGTCGCCCATTTCGCCTTCAAGCTCAGCCCTTGGAACCAACGCAGCCACCGAATCTATTACAATTACGTCAATCGCACCGGATCTGACGAGAGTATCGGCTATTTCAAGAGCCTGTTCGCCGGCATCCGGCTGAGAAATCAACAATTCTTCAACATCCACATTTAGCTTTTGTGCGTAGACGGGATCGAGCGCATGCTCCGCATCTATGAAAGCACAAGTGCCCCCACTTTTTTGGGCTTCCGCTACAATGTGTAACGCCAAAGTAGTTTTGCCAGAACTTTCAGGGCCATAAATTTCTGCAATTCGCCCACGCGGCACACCACCAATGCCTAGTGCAATATCTAACCCAATCGATCCAGTCGATACGGCCTCGGTATCAATGGGTGCAGATCCATCACCCAATTTCATAATAGAGCCCTTACCATGGGCCCGTTCTATCTGGCTTAAAGCGGCTTCTAATGCTTTAGATTTCTCACCCGTTGATTTTTCCATATCCGGTTCAATGACTCTAAGATTTGCCTCAACCATATCGCTTCACTCCTTATTCCACACCGACCATAACAGTTCAATTGCATCAAAAGAATTTAAATGTACCCGTTTTGTTCTCCTTTTTCAATATATTTATAATATACTGTTTTATATGAGATTTTGTTCCTATTTTCATGTTATGTTCTAATTTTCTGTAAGAACATTCCTTTTCTGATTCGTATTACTTACGAGCAGTGATTCGTGAGGCAGTCACCCGACGGAGACATTTTTTTGTTGAGTTGACCCCGGTATATCTCTGTGATCATAGTTTCCGCACACATTCAACAGATAAAAAGAACACTCATGTACCACGACAGTCAGGGAAATGTATTAACAACGGGGAGCGCAAACGCCGCGTCGCATTTTTCTAACGCGATCGAAGATTTCTTACATTATCGCACCACCCCATCGGCCAAGCTTAAAAAAGCGTTATCTGCTGACCCAGAGTTTGTACTCGCTATATGTCTCCGGGGATATTTCCTGATGATGGTTGAAAATCGAAAAGTCATACCAAAAGTTCAGGAAATAATACGTTCGCTTATTCCACAGGTCAGTATGCTGTCCGAACGTGAACGTCTGCATGTAGAGGCCCTCGCCGCCTGGGCGGAGTGCGACCTACTTAAAACGTGTCAAGTATGGGAACAGCTTCTCACTATTGCCCCTCGCGATATATTAGCGCTTAAATTACACCATACGATGGCTTTTTATACTGGCCGTAGTCAGGTTTTACTTTCCGTGATCCGGGGTGTTTTAGCGGCCTGGGATAGTTCCGTGCCAGGTTACTCCGTTGTTCAAGGTATGTACGCATATGCGCTAGAGGAGTGCGGAAACTACGATGAAGCAGAGCGCACAGGTCGCGAAGCAGCGATGGCCAATCCAGAGGACCTTTGGGCTATTCATGCCGTTTCTCACGTTCTCGACATGCAGGGGCGTTACGAAGAGGGAGTCGAATGGTTAAACTACTCAGCCGAAGATTGGTCCGATCGTAATCCCTTTAAAGCTCACCTTTGGTGGCACGCTGCCCTTTTTCACCTCAATCTGGACGATATCGACAAAGCTATTTCTATTCACGACGGGTTGCTGCGATCGATAAACACCCCCTCGTACGTCGATGTATCTAACCACTCGTCGCTCCTAAAACGCGTTGAAATTCATGGTATTAATGTGGGTGAACGATGGCATCTGTTGGCCGACCACGCGAGAACTCGAACAAAAGATCACATCTTAACGTTCCGAGATGTGCACTTTTGCCTTGCTATGGCTGCTGCCGGTCAATTGGAATCAGCTCGCGACTACATCAAATCCATGGAAGAATTTTCGGAAGCTAATAATAACTGGACAGCCAACGTAACAAAATCGACCTTGATACCGCTTTGCAAAGGTATTGTGGCCTATGAGGCTAAAGAATATGAAATTGCCTGTAACATTCTTTGGCCTTTACGCAATGATTTAGGCCCGGTTGGCGGGAGCCACACACAAAGGGACCTATTTCGCCAAATACTTGAAGATGCAGCGCGCAAATGTAAACGAACCAATATCTCTCGTCACCTTTTATCTGAACGCATACTACAACGGCCGAACGACGACAACTATCAGAAACGCTATAATGCGCTGCTGTGAAATTCCCTTGTCAACACAAACCAAATGCACGTAGATAACATAAGATTCCCAAGCTAATTGTTGCATTTTCAAAAATAATCATTTTGATTAATTCCTTAGACCTCTTTGTCTGGCTCCAACCGAATAACTTGATCACCCTCGTTCACCAAGTCACCTATTTCAAAACAAACTTCGGATACGAAACCATCATATGGCGCGCGAATGGTGTGTTCTACCTTCATCGCCTCTATTGCCAAAAGCGGTTTTCCAGCCTCAACGTGGTTTCCTTTTTCTACGTGCAAGGCAATAACTACGCCCGGCATGGCCGCGAAAGTTGAGCCAACGCCCGCCCCCAAGTCGGTATAATACTTGAGAGGGCTATAAACCTCCAATACATGGCGTTGGCTTTCGACGAATGCAGTGATGATGTCACTTTTTCTAATAATAGTGACCGGCAACTCTTCCCCTTCAATAGTTCCCAAAAAAGAATGTTCAGACTGCCAAAACCCAGAAGCTTGAATAAACTTTTCTCCATGAACTAACCCCCCTGAAGCATATTCGAAACACAACTTTTTATCGCCATAGTGAAAAACAATCCGCCGATATTGGCGACCGTTTAAGCGCCAACCGTCAATAGCATCCCACGGTGAAACAGACTGCGCGTTTTTTGGCCGACTAAATTCAGCTAAGGCCACTAATGCATACAAGCTGTTGGGGATCAAATCCTCTGATTGCAACAGGTTATTAAGGTTTTTCGAAACGAACCCGGTATTCTGTATCCCCCTCCTGTATATAGGGTTGTCTATTATTTTCTTTAAAAACCGCTCATTGGTCTGAGGGCCCGCCACCCGAACCTTGCCCAAAGCCTCAGATAAAATACTTATCGCATCTTTCCGGTTTTTCGCCGTTGCTATTATTTTAGCGACCATTGGATCGTAAAACGTGGTGACAAAGTCACCTGTGCGAATACCAACCTCGACACGAATATTGGGTGACCTGTCGGGTAAATTCAGATAGTCAACGCGCCCCGCGCTAGGTGTTAGTTCTTTTCCGGGATCTTCCGCATATAATCTGGCCTCGATGGAATGGCCGTTGCAAGGGATCTCCGACTGGCTCAACGGTAGTTTTTCTCCTGCAGCCACGCGTAGCTGCCATTCGACAAGGTCCAAGCCCGTTATTTGCTCGGTAATGGGATGTTCCACCTGGAGCCGCGGATTAATTTCTATAAACCAAAATTTGTTATTAGGCTCAACCAAAAATTCTACTGTGCCTGCCCCAGTATAACCAATTAAATTAGCTATCTTGAGCGCGGCCTCAAAAAGCTCATGTCGCACATTTTCTGTTAAACCGGGAGCCGGCGCTTCTTCGATCACCTTCTGATAACGCCGCTGGATCGAACAATCTCGCTCAAATAAATGAACAGCATTTCCATGGTTATCAGCAAATATTTGCACCTCGATATGCCGCGCATTGCCAATGAATTTCTCTATCAGGAGACTATCATCTCCAAATGACGATAATGCCTCCCGCCTCGCACCATTTAATGCGTCTTTTAACTCTCTCATTTTACGTACGATGCGCATTCCGCGACCGCCGCCACCCGCTAATGGTTTAACTATAACGGGGAGACCTAGTTCCTTAGCCTTTGCGGCTAACGAAGTATTACTTTCGTTGTCTCCAACACTTCCCGGTAACACAGAGATCCCGGCGTTGGATACAAATTCTTTCGCCTCCAATTTTGAGCCCAGCTGCTTTATTACGTCAGTGGACGGACCGATAAACTTGACGCCTTGGTCATTGCATGCCGCCGCGAATTCTGCGTTTTCGGAAAGAAATCCAAACCCGGGATGAACAGCATCTGCTCCACATGCCCGCGCAACATCTAAAACCGATTCTTTCTTCAAATAACTTTCAGACGACGGTGCCGCACCAATCCAATATGCCTCGTCCGTCATTTCTTTGTGCAGAGCATGCCGGTCAGCGGACGAGTAGACTGCGACCGTTGCTAGACCCATACGGCGGCAAGTGTGTATAATTCGGCAGGCGATCTCCCCGCGATTAGCGATAAGGACCTTATTGAACATCTTACCAGGTTACGTTAATTTTCTATGTGAGGCACCGTGCTCCATAAAACCGATAATCCCCAAGGTACAAAACATTATAGCAGGAATAAACATTACATACGAAAGACACCAAAACTGGTCTTTTCGATCGGCGCATTGAGGGCAGCGGAGAGACTTAAAGTTAAGACCCTCCGTGTTTCTTCTGGCTCAATTATTCCATCATCCCACAAACGAGCCGTCGCATAATAGGGATGGCCCTCAGCCTCGTATTTCGTGCGAATTGGTTTCTTAAAATCTTCCTCTTCCTCTGCCGACCACACTGCCCCTTTTTCTTCTATACGATCCCGTCGAACGGTAGCAAGTACACTTGCCGCCTGTTCGCCACCCATTACAGAAATACGAGCATTTGGCCACATGAATAAGAAACGGGGGTCGTATGCCCTGCCGCACATCCCATAGTTCCCAGCACCAAATGAACCACCAATTATTACGGTCAGCTTCGGCACACGCGCACAAGCAACTGCGGTGACCAACTTCGCACCATCCTTTGCAATTCCCCCAGCCTCGTATCTCTGACCAACCATAAAACCAGTAATGTTTTGGAGAAACACCAGTGGAATACGCCTTTGGCAACATAACTCTATAAAATGTGCTCCCTTCAAAGCAGATTCTGAAAACAAAATTCCGTTATTTGCTATAATACCCACCGGCATCCCATGAAGCCGAGCAAACCCACAAATGAGCGTCGCTCCATAAAGAGCCTTAAATTCGTCAAACTCCGATGCGTCCACCAACCGACTAATGACCTCACGCACATCGAATGGTCTCCGGGCATCAGCCGGTATTACCCCGTTTAATTCAGCAGGATCATAATCCGGTTCCTGGCGATCAGTGAATACGACTTTGTCATTTGGTTTTGAATTTAAATTACGAACTAAACGCCGAACGATAGCGAGTGCGTGACCATCACTTTCTGCAAGATGGTCCGCTACACCAGATAACCTTGCGTGGACATCAGCACCCCCCAATTCTTCTGCTGAAACAACCTCGCCAGTTGCGGCTTTAACCAGTGGTGGACCTCCAAGAAAAATAGTGCCTTGTCCCTTAACAATAACACTCTCGTCTGACATTGCAGGTACGTAAGCTCCACCAGCCGTGCACGAACCCATCACCGCTGCAATTTGAGGAATTCCTGCAGCGGACATAGTAGCTTGGTTGAAGAAAATACGACCAAAGTGTTCTCGATCGGGAAAAACCTCGTCTTGATTGGGCAGATTTGCTCCCCCGGAGTCTACCAAGTAAAGACACGGAAGGTTATTAACACGGGCAATTTCTTGGGCTCGGAGATGCTTTTTTACAGTTAAGGGAAAATACGTACCCCCTTTAACCGTTGCATCATTTGCTATAACTACACATTCCCGACCCTCGATACGCCCAACTCCCGTTACAACACCTGCTGCAGAGACCCGCTCCTCATAAACCTCGTAGGCCGCTAACGGCGATAACTCGAGAAAGGGTGACCCCGGATCTAACAAGGAATCAATTCGGTCACGGACCAACATTTTCCCGCGGTCCTGGTGGCGTTTTCGCGCGTCTTCCTCTCCACCCAGGCGCGCCTTAGCGGTGACAAGCCTGAGGTCTTCAATGATTGCGGACATCGCGGCATCATTCGCCTTGAATTCATCAGACGCTGGATTGATTGAGGAGACGAGCTTGGACATAGAAAGCACCATTTTAAGACGTTCATTAATATACGTAGTTCACGCGGAAGGCTTTTCGATGTAAAGCCCAATTGCGATGGGCGTCAACAATTAGAGCACATATACTAAAGTATGATTTAGCGGCTTTCCTCAAAGAGTTCTCGACCAATTAACATTCGCCGGATTTCCGAGGTACCCGCACCTATTTCATATAACTTGGCATCACGAAGCAATCTGCCCGTAGGGTAGTCATTAATATACCCATTTCCACCCAGTATTTGCACAGCATCAAGAGCTATTTCGGTTGCCCTTTCCGCTGAATAGAGGATTGCACCCGCAGCATCTTTCCGAGTTGTCCGATTACGATCACACGCCTTAGCCACTGCATAAACGTACGCCTTCGATGCACACATCTTGGTATACATGTCAGCAACTTTGCCTTGAACAAGTTGAAACTCTCCTATTGGTTGTCCAAACTGCTCGCGATCGTGCACATACGGCAAAACAATATCTAAGCACGCCTGCATAATCCCTAAAGGACCACCGGAAAGAACCGCCCGCTCAAAATCAAGGCCGCTCATAAGTACGCTTGCTCCTTTATCAATATCGCCGAGAATGTTTTCTTCAGCAACAAAACAATCTTCAAATATGAGTTCACCAGTATTTGAGCCTCGCATCCCGAGTTTATCGAGCTTTTGTGCCGCCGAAAAACCGTCAAAATCTTTCTCAACGATAAACGCTGTAATTCCACGGGAGCCTGCATCAGGCGTTGTTTTCGCGTAAACCACAATCGTATCGGCGTCTGGGCCATTTGTAATCCACATCTTGTTGCCGTTTAGTAGGAAGCCCCCAGAAACTGGGTCAGCCCTCAGTTTCATAGATATAACGTCCGACCCGGCACTGGGTTCAGACATCGCAAGCGCACCTACATGCTCACCCGTAATCAGCTTTGGCAGATAGGTACGCTTTTGTGCATCACTCCCGTTCCGCCTAAGTTGGTTTACACAGAGATTAGAGTGCGCCCCGTAGGATAACCCAACAGAGGCTGACGCACGACTAATCTCCTCCATCGCAACGACATGCTCAAGATAACCCATGCCCGCGCCACCATCCTCGGGTTCTACAGTTAGACCAAGTAGTCCAAGTGCGCCCATCTCCTGCCAGAGCTCCACAGGAAAATCGTTCGAGCGATCAATCTCAGTCGCTAGGGGCGCTATTCTCGATTGGGCAAACTCCGCTACCGTGTGTCTTAGAAGATCGGCGGTCGTTCCAAGGTCAAAATCAATCGCAGGAAGCGTATTTGGAATCACACCAGGTCTCCATTACCTAAGCGATAAATTGAGAAACGATGTCTTTGCAAAAAACAATAAGGAGTTAATTTTTGTTCTTTTAAAATTTTATGCGGGTATCCTAGTTTTAAATTCCTTGCGCCAATCTTCTATTGGCTGGAATGTTGGATCGGCTTTGGCGTGAGCTTCTGAACGGGTATATATTTCCTCATCAGAAAGCGAAAAATCTAAATCGTGTCGGTGGGGTTGGTTGATGTACCACGGCGTGTCCAAAAAGGCTTCCAGGCGATTGCCTTCAGGATCAAAAAAATAGACAGACCAGGCGTTTCCATGGTCCGTGACAAAAACTTTTTGAACATCTTCGTCAGTCGTTACGGCCTCGTATACCTGACGCAGCTGGCCAAGATTTTCACACTTAAATGAAATTTGGTTTACAGTCGTCTGGTCAGTTTCGGGTTTTCGCCCTTCCGCCACAACTACTTGGTGGTGATCACGGGGATCCCTCGACAAGAAAGCGTAGCTATTTCCATTTAGCAACCCCTCATCGGCCACACCAAATCCAAACATTCGAACATAAAAGTTCTTCATCCGCTCAAAATCTTGTACCCAAATACCCACGTGTGCGAGTTTCATTTCCGGCAGTTTTGCCATATTCCCCTTCCCGGTAATTTATATTTCCATAATATTACGCGCTCAACGGGGTGCTCCGCAATGTTGGACACTTGCATAACGCGGCGCAACCGTTATTGATGCGTTATTACCAAACCGGAGGGTGTCATGAGACTTGCAACTTATTCTGTAAACGGCGCTGAAACTTTCGGAGTAGTTACCGAAACAGGCGTCATAGACGCGCAACCAATAGCCGGTGGGCCCCAAACGCTTCGCAGTGCTATTGAGGCAGGAGCAATTGATATTATTGCGGAGGCGAGCGCAAATAAAACCCCTGACTACAGTTTAGACGAAATCGAGTTTCTTCCAGTAATCCCAAATCCTGACAAAATATTTTGTGTCGGTTTAAATTACCGAAGTCACGTCTTGGAAGGAGGTCGCGACCTCCCTGAATGGCCAATGATTTTCACGAGGTTTGCTAATTCACAGGTTGGTCATGGCCAAGAAATGATTAAACCAAAAGTATCCGATCGCTTTGATTACGAAGGTGAAATGGCGGTAATCATAGGTAAAACGTGTCGTCATGTCTCAGAAGATGATGCCTTGTCCGTCATAGCCGGGTACGCATGCTATAACGACGGTTCAATCCGAGACTATCAAAGGCATACAAGCCAGTTTGGCCCGGGTAAAACCTTCTATCACTCAGGTGCGTTTGGGCCGTGGATGGTAACGGCTGACGAGATACCGGATCCCGCTGCTTTAACGCTTATGACAAGGTTAAACGGGGAAGAACTACAGCGTGCGACAACGGACGATCTACTTTTCAACGTCAATCAGCTAATTAATTACCTGACTACAGTGACAGAGTTGGTTCCTGGGGACGTCATCGTGACGGGCACGACAGGCGGTGTCGGCGTATACAGAGACCCACCCGTATTCATGAAAGAAGGCGATACTGTCGAGATCGAACTTGATAAAATTGGTATCCTTCGTAATCCCATAATTAACGAGTAACTGGATTATTCTGTAAGGGCCATTTCATAGTATTAAATATCTAAAGCACTAAACACCGGCACAGAAAATACCGGCGTTATACCTCTATAAGATGTTCTTCAAGCAAGTCATTAAAGCGGCTAGGCCGCTCAATGTAGATCATATGGCCAACGTCTTGTATCGCGACAATGCGGCCCCCCGATATTGCCTCCGAGATCTGCATTACGACTTCTCGCGACGCCGTTTTATCTTCCGTGCCCATGATGATGGATGTTGGTCCGGGCTCGCGGGGTATTTCTTGAAAAATATTTGCATGAGCCATCGCACGCCATTGAGCGAGATATCCTGTAGGCCTCATCCAACTGGTTACTTCGATTGCCTTTTTTACTGTTGGAGCATCCGCATTCGCGGCAACTGATTTAGGCGCATGTAGCTTTAAAAACTTCTCAACGCCCACACTTTTTAGCAGTGTCTCCGGCGCTTGTATGATCTGCTGTTGCTCATCCGGTTCTAATGGCCCTGAACCTATAACCGGTTGCACTAAGACCATAGAGCGAACGCGGTCTGGATACGCCTTCTTGAACGAAGGTATCAATGTACCACCGAAGGAATGACCAACCATATGGGCTTCTTCCACACCCAAAGCATCTAGCAAAAATAGTATTTCCTGGACATAATCCTTGAGCCTTGGTTGATCCCTGTCCCAATCATCGGAACCGCCACATCCTGGGGCTTCCCACCCTATAACACGAAACCTTTTATAAAAGTGTCGGTATTGAAATTTCCAGTTTCTGGAATTACCTCCCAATCCGTGTATGAACACTAAAGCCGGCCCC
>CAYPNT010000013.1:0-36727 GCA_964412235.1 uncultured Rhodospirillaceae bacterium | reverse complement strand
ACCGTATATTGAAGCTCAGGCTGTCCCTTCATACAGCGTTTAAAAGCTTCATCGCTTCACCAAATAATGGGTGGTCGGGCTCTGCCAGAGCGCTCAGCGCGGTAAAATGATCGCGCCCGGGAAGCTCAAGGGCCGAAGCGGAGAGACCTTGCTTATTCCATTCAGCGGCCAAATCTTTCGATTGGCGATGGAACTCATCATATTCAGCACCGCCATAGGCAATAACTACGCGGCATTTGTTCGTCGCTGGAATAAACATCGGGCTTAAGCCCGGCACATCATCTTCCTGAAGCCGTACTGCTTCATTTAATGGTACCAACCTGACCGGCTCCAGGTCATATATACCGCTGATCGGAAGTGCGGCGTTCACGGGCGATTCTGGCATCCGAGAATCGAAGGTGGGCCAGTCGGTCACGAGCATCATTGCAGTGAGATGCCCGCCGGCAGAATGCCCAGAAACAACGATCCTATCCCGATCATAGCCATAGCGGGCTGCCTCTTGCCATAAGTGCGAGAGTGCGCGACGACACTGATTTGTCAATTCCGCCAAAGTTACATGAGGGCAAAGAGCATATTCTATGTTGGCAAACGCAGCGCCCGCCAAATTGAATTCCTTTGCGAGAAATTCAAAACCTTCTTTGTCATTCCATTGCCAATAGCCGCCATGGATAAACGCGAACAAAGGGGCGTCGTCTTTTTCTGGTAAAAAAACATCTAACCTTTCCCGCGAATGTGCACCGTAGGCAACATCCAAATATTTGCGGGATGCGTTGGATCTGTAGTGTTGTGATCGAATGTTTTGGTCATCCTTAATGGCAGCTAATGCATCCTCAGAAATTTGCGCCCGATTATTATACTGTGCATAGAGAGCGTCGGCGTCGTAGTCACGATAAACACGTTTAGACATAATTGAACCTTTCTTCGGACAAGTATTTCATATCTTAATAAACCTCTTCTAGAAATGTAAAAGCCAAGCTATTCCGCGAGAGCCCGCAACTCAATTTTTGAAATCTTACCAGTGGGACCAACAGGCAGTCGCGACAGTAATTCGATCCGTTTGGGTTTTTTATATGGAGCAAGCCTTTCAGCCACAAAATCTGCAAGATCCTCAACGTCAATTTGTGCACCCGTTGTGGGCTCGATAAATGCGATAACTTCTTCGTTACCTGGTACTTTTCGGCCTACGACAGCCGATTGCAATACACCGGGATAGGAATTAAGCACACCTTCAACTTCTGCAGGATATACATTAAAGCCTGAGCGATTAATCAAGTCTTTAAGTCGACCAACGAGGTGAAGTTGGCCATCGTCGTCGAAGAAGCCCAAATCGCCAATCGATAGCCAGCCATCGCCGTCTATAGCAGCCTGAGTAGCGCCAGGGTCCTGGTAGTACCCGAGCATTATATTTGGGCCGCGACACTGTATTTCGCCGGTTTTTCCAGAATTTAAAGGAACGCTATTCTTGTCAACCACCCTTACATCCATCCCATAAAATGGAAAGCCGACAGCGCCGGGATTTGCTGGCATGGCAGGTGTACTCGCAGCAATAGGTGTACACTCCGTCGCGGCATAACCAATACTAAGTTTCATGCCAAAAACTTCCTCAACCCGATCACATAATTCCTGATCGACGGGAGCTCCCCCGCCAAATATTTCCTTAAGACTTGAGAAATCTATTTCTTCCAGACTATGGCGCACTTGGTCAACCAATGCTGAAATCATTGGCGGCGCTCCGTAGATATGGGTCAATCTGTGCCTTTTAATTCCCTCGATAGCAAACGCCGCATCAAAACGCGTAGCGACTTCAACAGCACCACCACCGTACACAACCGGAAGAAAAATTCCGGTGAACCCCAAAACGTGCACAAATGGTGCAACTAAATACGGACAGTCACCGGGGCTAAACCCTCGACGCGAAGAAACTATCGCATTCTGATATATAAGGGCTTTGTGCCCGAGCATCGCAGCCTTTGGCACTCCGGTGGTCCCGGACGTAAATATAAGTACGGCAACTTGTTCGTCGGTCCGAGCGGGTAATGGCTCGGGTTCGCCACTCGTATTTTGTCCCCCTATCGCAAATACCCCGTATGCCGGATCCTCTTGGCGCACCGATTGCGGGGGCACTAAGTTGTGCATTTCCGGTTTATCGCCCGCCGCACACACGATTAATCGAGGCTTGGCGCGCTCCACCATTACCTCGACTTCGCGCCGGGAAATCCTTTCATTTGCGAGAACCGCCCAAGCATCTAACGCTGTGATCGCATAAAACAGACCAATTCCAGTAAACCCATTCTCCATAATAAGTAACACCCGGTCACCCGCCCCGACACCAGCATCCGTGAGAACGGACTTCATCTTTTCCACGCCGGAAACCAGGTCTGAATAATTGTAGGTCCTATGACCGCTGTAAATCACGGGGTCCTGCGGGCGCTCCGTTGCCCTCTGCGTTAGCACATCAATCAAGCGTGTGGGCAAAGTGTTTATGAACTCCGCCCTTTCTTGATCTGTCGCGAGATCCGTTTCACGCGTCACTACCAAAACTCCGATTCCTTCTTTCGTACGTAAAAAATTTAACAAACCTTGGTTATATTCTTCGATACCAACAAAACTTGCGGCTGGTTTATACTAGTTTCTAAGGTGTTGGGTGTCAGTCTCGGGTGTTAAAATAATTTCGTGGCACTACTTGTCCTGGCCGTCACCACTTTTAAATAAGACATTAAGGTTGTAAAATAAATTTATTTGCAGTTACAACTAATTACAAAACTCCAACTGATACTGGAAACCATATATGGCTATTGATTTTGGGTACTTTACCCTGTCCGACAACTACTATCCGGACAACCCACGCACCGCCAGTGATTTTGTTCTTGAGATAAGAGAGCAAGCTATTTTAGCGGATAAACTTGGTTATCATTCGGCTTGGATAGGCGAACACCATTTTGACCGCCTCGGCGTGAACTCCCGGCCAGATATCCTACTCGCAAGCATAATACCTGAGACGGAGAACATCCGCTTTGCTCCAGCCGTAAATGTGTTGCCCCTCCATCATCCAATACACGTCGCCGAAGCATGGGCTACCATTGATCTCCTGTCAGGCGGGCGTGTCGATTTTGCAACCGGTCGTGGTTATGACCAGGAGGAATACGCTCCCTTTGGCGCCGACTTTATGCAATCGGCGGAAATGTTTGAAGAAGGTATCGATGTACTGTGGAAGGCGTGGAACGAGGAAGGGTTTTGGTCACATCACGGTAAGTATTTTAATATCGATGAAATGTCCATAACGCCAAAGCCGATACAAAAACCTATCCCGTTCTATATTGCGTCCTTTTCTGAGACTTCCTCAAAGATGGCTGCCCGCAGGGGCCATAATATCATTTACGCTCCATTCGCAGCTGCGATGGTGTACGGCAGCCTTGCCGCTGCAGTCGACAGTTATAGAGAAAATTGCAGTAAAGAGGGCAACAAACCTGGCCGAGCAATGTGCAGTTATTTCATTCATATCGCAGACACTCCAAAAGAGGACGATACTGGCCGGCAAGCTATGATGGACTACTTCAAATACTGCGTTCTTAGAGCGTTTCCCGATGACCCTGAAACGATGCCCCCAACAATGCATTATTTTCTCAAAATTAATGAGATTTTAAGAAACATGGAAAAGGATAAGTTGTCTTCAAATTCAGTTCTGATCGGTAATTCAGCGCAGATAACAGAGAAACTGAAAGAAGTTGAAGCAGCGGGTGTAGAGGAGGTGATCCTGTATTTTAATGTGGGCAACAAACCACACAGCATGGTCAAAGATCAAATGCACAAATTCATGGCGGAGATAGCGCCGAACTTTGAAAACTATCAACTTGCCGCGGAGTAATATGCGGTGGACCTTGCTACTTACCTTCCCTATTTAGTCAATCGGTTGGGGCAACGCTTTGTTAGGGAACTTTCACCGGCCCTGACCTCCCAAGGCGTGGGTGTCCAGGACTGGCGAGTTCTCATTGTCCTCTATCAACGAGGCGAACAGGCCGTGGGTAGTCTCTCAAAACTAACGAGTATAAATATGTCAACCTTGTCACGTTTGATAAGCCGAATGGCGAATCGTGGGCTTGTGGAACGCCGTCGCGGTTATGATGACGCCCGTTCGGTGACCATCAAACTGACTGAGACCGGCACAGCTCTAACGAAAAAAATACTCCCATCTGCGACTTCGATAGAAGACAACGCTACTCAAGAGTTTACCGAAGCGGAGTTAGCCACGCTGCGTCAACTGCTGGTAAAGTTGTATAGTGGCATTGTCACTGCCGGGGATGTTGCAGATGAGCGGCTTGCAGGATAATAATGGTGAGTTAAGAATTAGGCTTGAAGCTTGGGAAGCCACAATACGTTCTTAAATAAATAGATGAAGGCAATATGAAACGTTCACGGTCTGTAAAACTTGTCGCCATGGGAACTGGGCTCCTGCTCGTTGCCGCCTGTGAGGAGTCAAAAGTTGACACCGCTATGTTTGAATCAATAAGCCAATGCAAAGGTCTCGGTTTCACAGAGCAAGAATGTATTTCAAATTTTGAATCTGCTAAAAAAGTACATATTAACGCATCACCTAAATATACGTCTCGCACCGACTGCGAAAACGATTTTGGTGCAAAGCAATGCGAAGTAGCGCCGCATAGGACAAGTACCGGCGGCAGTGTGTTTATGCCTCTCATGGCAGGATACATGATGGGCAGCGTTCTTGGGGGTGGGCACCGCAGTCAGCCCCTTTATCGCTCGCGTGATGATCGCTCAAACTTCCGCACCGCAGACAATCGAAAAATAGGTTCGACTATCGGTCGCACAAAAGTGGCAAAAAGCGCCACGAAAACCCCTTCGGTTAAAACGCGGACAGTTTCACGCGGTGGTTTTGGCGCGAGAGCACGCAGCACTGGACGGCGATCATTCGGCGGTTAAAGAAACACAGCCGTTACAGCGATGCAACGCATCACCGTTAAACCCCGAGAAGATTGGCAGGCGACAGCAGAAGCCCATGGGTTTCGGTTCCATAGTCCCGAGAATGATACTTACTGGGATGAAACAGCGTGTTATCAATTTTCTCTAAAACAAATTGAAAATGATATTGAAGATCCCACAGAAGAAATCGAAAAATTATGTTTTGAAGTGGTCGATCGTGCCACAAACGATGAGGCTGTCCTCCATCGTCTCGGCATTCCTGAAGCCTTCTGGGAGTACGTGACCGATAGTTGGCGCAATCAAGAAAGAAACCTCTATGGTCGACTGGATTTTTCCTATGATGGTAAGGGCCCAGCCAAGCTGTTAGAGTACAATGCGGATACCCCAACCTCCTTGTACGAATCTTCAATTTTCCAGTGGGTTTGGTTGGAAGAAGCAATTGAGCGCGGAATAGTACCCGAAGCTAGTGATCAGTTTAATTCTATTCACGAAGCGTTAACGTCGGCGTTCCCTGAGATGCAGATCCCTGGAACGTTGCATTTCGCGTGTTGTAAAGATTCAGATGAGGATGAAGGAACAATCGAGTATCTCGCGGACTGCGCCCGGCAAGCTGGGCTGGAAACACGGCTAATCTATATGGAAGATATTGGTATAGATGCCCAGGGACGTTTCACGGACTTACAAGACACATTTATTAGCGATCTATTTAAGCTTTATCCGTGGGAATGGATAATGGCTGAGGACTTTGGAAAACACGTCTCAAAATGTGGCATCAAGTTTATCGAACCGGGTTGGAAAGCCATCCTTTCTAATAAGGGACTACTCCCACTTCTATGGGAGATGTTTGAGGGCCACCCTAATCTTCTACCCGCGTATTTCGAAAGTGACCCCTCCTCAAAAACACTTGACGGCACTTACGTTCGCAAACCTCTACTCTCTCGCGAGGGCGCAAATATAGAAATTTATGAAAAAAATACGTGTACAATGCGCGTCGGAGGGGAATACGGTGCGGAAGGACACATCATACAAGCACTCCATCCCCTCCCCGATTTTGACGGTAACTACCCCATGGTGGGGTCTTGGTTGGTTGCGAGCCAACCAACCGGGATCTGCATTCGAGAGGATAAGACGCTGGTAACCGCCGATGACGCGCGGTTCATCCCGCATATCATTTTGGATTAACTTTAACGCTGCCACCATTTTCCTTGCCTAAAACATTTGTCAGTAATCTGTGAGATAAGGGAATAACAGTGAATTTTATGGTGTTTTTAGACAGCCTATCTATCGGATTAGTGCGTTAACCGTTATAGATCGCCAATGTCTAACCTCGTGAGCAGCATCCTTCGGTTTCGCTTTTTTGTTTTAGCGAGTTCCCTGACATTGACGTTCGTTGGTTCGGGAAGCTTATTTCTCATTACTGTCACGTTGAAAGACCTTGCCGCGGAATTTGGGTGGCCCCGCGAAGTGCCGTCCCTCGCATTCTCCCTTCAATTTATCGGAGGAGGTCTTGGAGGCATTCTGATGGGATATCTCCTCGACAAGGTTGGTTCATTTGTGCTGCCTTTAATCGCTTCTTTTGCCGTTGTTTTAGGTGCAATTCTTACCACTATGGTAGAAACACAATGGCAGTTATACGCAATCTACCTAGTACTTTTTGGTTTTCTGGCGCAGGGCAGTCTTTACGCGCCTTTGATGGCCAATATAGCGAAATGGTACGAGCGCCGACGCGGCATGGCGGTCGGAATTGTTGCAAGCGGCCAGAGCCTCTCGGGTATCGTGTGGCCTCCTATTTTTGGAATAGCTGTAACCGAGATTGGCTGGAGAAATGGATTTATCGGCTTTAGCATTATTGCCGGGTGCATCATGTTGCCCCTCTGTCTTGTGTTTGTTCGAAAACCACCGTCGATCAAAACTCTTCAAGATGCAGAAGACCTCGACCTCGCCGGCAAAAAAGGTGCAAACGCCCAACGGGCAAGAAAAAGCCAAACTAATTTAAGTCATTTCCAGTTTCAATTGGCACTTTGTGCTGCAATTCTTGGCTGCTGTGTTTCTATGGGCTTACCACTTGCGCACCTGGTAGCACACGCAACGGACCGCGGACTTGCTCTCACCGACGCGGTAACCGTTTTGTCTGTGACACTTATGGCAGCTTTCACGAGCAGGGTCTTAATCGTCGGGTTATTGTCAGACCGGTATGGCGGTCTGATGGCCTTATTTTGTTTTTCCGCTTTGCAGGCGGCGATGCTTGGACTTCTAACAATGGCGGATACAACACTGCTACTCTACGTTGTGGGCATTGGCTTTGGCCTTGGATACGGTGGAATATTTCCCGTCTATGCGGTTATCGTACGGGAATACATGCCGCCGGAAGAAGCAGGAAGACGAACAGGAATCGTGTTCTTATTTGGTGCATGCGCTATGGGCTTTGGTAGTTGGATGGGCGGCAACCTTTTTGATGTGACGGGCAGTTATACGCTGCCATTTCTTATAGGTGTTGCAGCCAACGCCACTAACCTGGTGATCGTAGGTATTCTAATGACAAAAACGAGGCCGATTAGTCCAGCAGTGTCTCCAGCGTGAATTTTATCTTTTTGCGGTAATGACGTAGAACTGATTGATGGAGTTAAGTGTAAACAAAACTGCGCTCGTCCTAGTAGACCTTCAAAATGATTTTGTTCATTCCGATGGAGCCTATGGCCGCGCTGGACAGCGATCAGACGCTATTTCCGCCCTGCCCAAACGGATAAAACCCCTAGCTGATTTAATAAGATCAGTAGGTGGCTGGATTATTTCGACGCACTTTACCCTTGTGTCCGGAAAAGATGGCGACCCCTTTATATCGGCGGACCTCAAAAAGCTGCGCCCGTTCCTCGGCCACAGTGATTTTCAGCGCGGATCCTGGGGCCACGCACTTATAGACGAGCTCAAGCCCGCTGACCTTTCGGTAGAAAAGGTAGCTTATTCCGCCTTCTATCAGACACGATTGGAATGGCTTTTAAACCGAGCTGAAATAAGCACACTTATTTTTTCAGGAATTGTTACAAATGGGGGGGTCGCTTCAACGGTACGCGATGCACACGTCCGGGACTTCGAAACTGTCGTTTTATCTGACGGCTGCGCCGCATTTACAGAAGAAGCTCATGCCGCAAGCATAGCTTCCTTGAAATCCATTACCGAGGTGAGGACGTGTGTCGAGACGATATCAGCTCTTGGCGGTTAACTAACCCAGTATAGGTTCAAGTCTATCCATAGCCGAAGACAGCGTCTCAGTATCGGCTGCAAAACACAAACGCATCCAGCCCTCTCCATCCTCACCAAACGCCAAACCCGGAGCCAGCCCGACGCCGACTTGGTCAATTAATTCTTGAGCAAAAGAAACTGAGTTGTTCATGCCATCAACCGCAAAAAATGCGTAAAAGGCTCCTTCGGGCCGCGACAAAGTTACTCTCTTCATCGCCCCCAGGCGCTGCACGACAATGTCTCGATTTCGTCGATAACGCTCCAGCGTCTCGAAAATAAATTTCTCACCATCTCTAATTGCAGTAATTCCTGCGTACTGCACAAAAGTGGTAGGATTAGCAATATTGTACTCGACTAATTTTTCGAAGGCTTCACCAGTGTCCGCTGGATGCGTGATCCACCCCAGCCGCCAACCCGTCATCGACCATGATTTTGAAAAGGAATTAATTACGATAACGCGGTCTTCTGGTTCAGAGATGTCCAAAAAAGACGGAGCCCGACCCAACGGAAGATCACTTTCGTACGCAAGCCGTATATAAACTTCATCTCCTATGAGCCACAGTCCGCGCTTCCGACATTCCTCGAGTACAGCTTTTTGTTCTGCACGGGGCATCACCCAACCCGTTGGGTTTCCCGGCGAATTTATAAATATCGCTTGAGTATGCTCATCACAGGCAGCGAATAATTTCTCCACGTCTAGGTGCCAACGACCGTCAACACCCAGCGACAAAGAAACTTGGCGCGGTTCGGCATCCATGATGCGAACTGTCTCCTTGCAATTCGGCCAAACCGGGCCAACTGCCACCATATTATCACCGGCATTCAGTAGCGCTTCAGAAATCATCATAATTGCGTTCATTCCGGAACCCGTGACGGTGATACGATCTATATCTATCGCCCGGCTATGCAGGCTCGAAGCGTATTCCACTATCTGCTCTCGTAGAGGGGGCACTCCTCGGTTTTGAGCATAGAAAACGCGATTATCACCGAGTGCGGCTGTCGCGGCGTCTTTTATAAATTGTGGTGTGGGCACGTCTGGTTCGCCAAACCATAGTTTAAGTAAACCCTCCCGATGCATGTTTGGCTCCGCAACGTGGCGAATGAGTGACCCAGGGAGGTCTTCCAGGCTCTGCCTGAGATAATTAGAAGATCGCATACTGTTTTTTATCATTAGTGTTAATCAATCATCATTTAAGATAGGAGGTTTTCCCCGGTTTGATGGCATTGTGCAACTACCCCTTTATAATACTCAACAATTAAAGAGGGAGGCGAGAGCCCATTGACTATTTTTGATTACGACGGCGACGCGCAGCGTGTATACGACGTGCTTCACAATGGAGGCATTGGGGTCATACCTACCTATGTAGGATACGTAATTGTGGCCTGCGAACCGGATGCAATCTGGCGTATCTTCAAAGCGAAGAACAGAAAACCCGAGAAGTTGAACGCAGTATGTGGATGCAAGGAAATGCATTTAACCTTGCACGATTTACCCGATGAACGTCGAGCCATAGTTACCGCCATCACGGACGAGTGGGACCTCCCGATGGGGACAGCAGGCAAAGTTCGCATGGATCATCCAGCGCTGTCTAACCTTCCGGAAGATACCCTAATGCAAACAACGCACGACGGGACCCTTGCCATGCTTCTCAATGCCGGTCCATTGATGGAAAAGGTTGCCCAACTGGCTTTTGCCGATAAAAGAATGGCAATTGGGTCATCTGCAAATGTTTCACTCAAAGGTGTAAAATTTCGGGCACAAGACATTGAGCGCGAAATATTGGACGTGGCGGATATCGTTATCGATTACGGACTAATGCGCTGGAATAAATACAAACAATCGTCAACCATGATAAATGTAAGCACCATGGAAGTCATACGGTATGGTTCGTGTTATGACCTGATCGAGGACTTGCTGGCCGCACACTTCGGTATTGTTCTCCCTCCAAAACCCCCTGAGAAAACTTGAAAAATGAGCGCTAAAATCGAATTGATGCCAATTGGCACAGTATCGGGCGGCCGTGCTGATATGCGAGACGACGGTTGGGCCGACGAACATGCGCTAATCGTTCTTGACGACCGGTTTGATAGTGCAGTGCTCGCCGGACTGGACCAATTCTCGCACGCACTAGTCGTCTTTCAGTTTCATAAAGTGGCTTTAGAAAAGATCGTGACTGGTGCACGTCATCCACGAAATAATCCGTCATGGCCAAAGGTGGGGATATTTGCTCAACGTGCTAAAAATCGTCCTAACCGACTTGCGGTTTCGACGTGCAAAATTAAGGGGATAGAGGGAAGAGCTCTCAAGGTAAGCGGTCTAGACGCAATCGACGGTTCCCCGGTGCTAGACATAAAACCATACATGAAAGGGTTTGACCCACAAGAACCGGTCACCGAGCCCGACTGGGCATCTGATTTAATGCGGGGATATTGGAAATGAAAGCGCTTGTATATGACGATTACTGCACTTTAGATGGAATGCAACTTGTGGACGTGGACGATCCACGACCATCCGCAAATGAAGTACTTGTGGAGGTCCATGCTGCCGGGATCAACCCGATAGATTGGAAAGTTCGAGGAGGCATGCTCCGTTCACGTTTTGAGCTCGATTTTCCAGACGTAGCGGGACGCGATTTTTCGGGAAGAATTTTAGAATTGGGCGAAAACGTCACGGACTTTAATGTGGGTGACGAAATATGCGGCACGTGCCCACCTCATCTTTGGGGCAGCCACGCCGAGCTCTTGACGGTTGACGCCGGCGTTGCCGCTATAAAACACCCAAGCATCACGCATGTCGACGCCGCGTCAATACCGCTGGTGGGACACACAGTACTGACAGCCCTGGAAAACACTGCACAAATCGTAGAGGGCACAAAAGTTCTCATCCACGCAGGCGCGGGTGGCGTGGGAGCCTTCTCTATCCAATATTGTAAATCCATGGGAGCCACTGTTTACGCCACGTGCAGCGAAACTAACATAGATTTCGTATCCGAGCTCGGTGCGGATCAGGTGATAGACTATAATTCGCAAGATTTTGTGGAATTGTGTTCGGGTCTGGATCTTGTGTACGACACCGTCGGCGGTACGACACACCAGCGTTCATATGATGTTTTGCGTCCCAATGGACTTTTAGTCTGCCTCAATGCCGCACCTATTCCTGACGAAGCGCCCCGCGACGATATAAGGGTCGAAACGCCTGTCGTTAGCTATATGCGTTCCGGGGTGGAACGAATAATCGAATTAATATTGTCAGAGGCTGTTAAACCTAGCGTTGGAAGTGTTTTTGCATTTTCTGATGCAATCGAAGCCTATCGATTGAGTGAAACAAACCACGCACGGGGTAAAATTGTTCTAACGATGCGGTAATCGGCGTACTATTTTCGGTCTAACGAGTATTTATAAGTTTGAAGATAAACTGGATGTAACCAAAATGCTTTATCGATCATGGATGTAGCAGTAATCGGCGGAGGACATGGATGTTATGCTGCAGCCTGCGACGCGGCGGAAGCTGGCCATCAAGTCCGCTTTTGGCGCCGAGACAAAGATGCCTTTGCGCCTGTTCTCAAAAACCAACTCCTGACAGTCACCGATGCTAACGGTCAAAGAGAAGTGCCAATTGCACTTCCCACTATCGATATTGCGGAGGCCGTTGAGGGGGCCCAATTAATCCTTGCTCCACTTCCGGCTACCGCCCAAAACGGTATATCCGCGGCCCTAGCTTCCATTCTAAAAGATGGTCAGGTCGTATTTATCCCGCCTGGGAGCTTCGGCAGCTATGTCATGTCGCAACAAATACGTGACGCGGGCAATCACGCCGAGGTAATTGTTGCCGAAGCTGGAACTCTACCTTGGCTAGTCCGAAAGCAAAACGACGGTTCTATTCGTATTACGACGAGAACCGAGCGCCTCCCCACAGGTATCTTTCCCGCAAAAGAATCAGACCTCGCATTCCCGCTAATAGAGGAGGTGTTTCCAGAAGCTGAATTGCGGAGTGACGTGCTCGACGCAGCTTTATTAAACTACGGACCAATAATCCATTCTCCTCTAATCCTAATGAATGCGGGACCACTGTCTCACTTTGACACCTGGGATATTCACAATGAAGGAACACAAGACGTGGTTCGTAATGTTCAAGATGCGTTAGATAATGAACGTGTCGCTATCAGGCGAGCTCTCGGTTATGAGGCACCTCACTTTGCACTAGCCGATCACTATAACCGCGTCGCAAATGGCGACCTAATGTATCCTCTTACCTCGCATGATGAACTAATTGATTCTAGTGATTGGCGCGAAAACATCGACCTTTTTCACCATCGTTATATGTTGGAAGATATCGCTTTCGGGCTGGCCCTCTTGGTTTCGATCGGCGATTGGGCCGGCGTTTCATGCCCTGTAGCCGCGGGCCTTTTAGCGATTGGCGGAGCCGCAATTGGAAAAGATTTTAGAACAAACGGGCGGACGATAGAAAACCTTGGGTTTTCAGCTTTAAACATCGAAGAGGTCCGCCAACTGCTCCACAACGGAATCCATGGATAACAGACCTTCCGTCGTTGCCGTTGGGGCTGGCCGAATGGGCCGTGGTCTGGCACACGTTTTCGCATACGCAGGACACGAGGTCCGTCTCGTTGATGTAAAGGAACGAGATGACGAATCTTATACGGAATTGGCGAATTCCGCGATGTCTGATATTCGAAGTACTGTTTCACTGATGGCACAACTCGGCCAAATTAAAAGCGATGACGTTGACACCATACTTGACCGTGTGTCCATTTATTCCCTCGGGCAGGTCAAAGACGCCTTTACAGACGTCGGCTTTATTTTTGAAGCTGTCCCAGAAGTGCTAAAGATCAAGCAAGATGCCTTTTCAATCATCTGCGAACATACCGCCGCCGACGCGATTATTGCCTCCACCACGTCTACTATGCTTGTCGATGAACTAGCAAACTTGGTCTCGAAACCGGAACGGTTTCTAAATGCTCACTGGCTCAATCCTGCCTTTCTTATACCGCTTGTTGAACTGAGTATTGGAACTGCTACAAACTCCGGTGTAACAGAAACACTCAAAATGTTTTTGGAAACAATTGGAAAAGTGCCCGTCATATTAAAGGCGAAGCCCGGTTTTGTGGTGCCACGTATACAATCTCTTGCTATGTCGGAGGCTGCGCGCGCGGTGGAAGAAGGGATCGCGTCAGCAGAGGAAATAGACAAGGCTGTTAGGGTGGGGTTTGGGTTACGCTTCGCGATATTAGGCTTGATCGAGTTTATCGACTGGGGCGGAAATGACATTCTTAATTACGCTGGCAACTACCTGCGAGATGCTTTTGGTTCCGATCGATTTGAGGTCCCCGCAATTGCCGAACGGTATATGAAGGAAGGACGAAACGGCCTCCGAGAACGGCACGGTTTCTATGACTACCGTGATATCGATGTAAATGAATATCAACAAGAAACGCTGAAAAAAATTATCGACTTAATTGATCATTTAGGTTTATTGGCACCACCAGGTGGGGTTATCGATCCAAAAAACAGTCCTGCTGCTAATGCAGTAAATCCATACCTACATTCATAACGCCGTTTAGGATGGCTTTTTAATTAGAACCAAAACCTCCTGTCACATTGAAGTTACCGGTTCAAATTATACGCGCTTGCGTGACAATACCCATCCGCTTTGTCTATAATTTATTTATGGTCGCTCTGTCACAAAATTCGGCTACGGAACGTGAACCGGCATGTCGAAACAAGCCTGTCGTAGATCCAGCAAACTGGAACGGTGACGAAATGTCTACGCGTAAAGATTGGATATATAAACTAACACCCTCCGACATCACCACTATTGAAGAGGCGATAATAAGTGTCCGACGTACCGTCGGCGACGACTTAAGCAAGTTGATAAAGTTAGAGCGCTCTGACACCGACTTAGGGGCGTTTGGCCAGAAGATTATAAAAATTTTTATAGAGTTGAAAGACGGGAACGGTTTTAAATTAATACGTGGCTTGCCCGTAACAAAATGGGATCGATTAGACCTTGCCATTGCGTACTGGATTATCGGACTGCAACTGGGTGAACCGATTTCAAATAATCCGGAAGGTGACCTGATTGGACACGTCACAGACCTGGGAAAGGATTACGAGAATCCCAAACACCGAGGATACCAGACCAATGCGCACATGTTATTTCACTGTGATCAATGCGACATCGTAAGCCTATTGTGTCTTCAAACCAGTAAAACAGGTGGAAAATCTAAAATAGTAAGTTCGCCGGCGGTCCATAACGAAATGCTTCGTCGCAGGCCCGATTTAGTAGCTGAATTAACAACAGAAATGTTCTGGACGAAACACGGCGAAACCGAAGCTGACGAGGACCCGTGGTATCGGTTGGCCGTGTTTAACTATTTTGACGGGTATTTAGTAACCGCCGGTGGCTTTAAACATATCGAGAAGGGGCACTCCCTACCAGGAACCCCCCCACTCACAGTACTGCAAAAGGAAGCTTTTTCAGTGTTAGCAGACATCAACGAAGAATTGCATTTTGCCATGGAATTCCAAATTGGTGACATCCAACTTCTTAATAGTCACGTGACGATGCATTCTCGGACAGCCTACTTAGATTGGTCGGAAAAAGGAAAACGTCGACACTTATGGCGACTCTGGTTGAAAAACCCCAATATCCGACCGCGGCCATCAGCATTTGCGAACCGTACTAAAGGTATTAAATCGGCGCAGACCATCGAACAAATAAAAATCTGAAATATTCCGCAAAAATTAAACCGTTTGCCTTAATTGCCGATGTAACGCTAAGCTAGTGGTGATCGATACACCTCGAGGCGTACTTGTCGACGTTGCCGACGCCTGACCTGCTACCCCGGACCGTATGATCTAGACCGCGCAAAACCCACAGAACTGGGGAATGTGCATATACTGCTATGAAGGAGTAGCTATGCCGACTGGGACTGTAAAATGGTTTAATCCCACAAAAGGATTTGGTTTTATCGAACCTGACGAGGGAGGAAAAGATGCGTTCGTGCATATTTCTGCTGTCGAACGCGCTGGACTTTCGGGTTTACGTGAAGGCCAAAAAGTTGAATTCGAATTAGCCCCTAGCCGGGACGGCCGCGAAAGCGCGGATAATATTGTCGCTCTAGATTAATACGGTTTGATACCAAAACAAGAAGGTGGCCGGACGTCCGATCACCTTTTTTAGTCAAAGCGACAACGGGTTACTTCTGTCTCGACAGAAAGGTCTGTGTATCCAGAGACCTTTCCCCAAAAGCCTTGCGTCTTTTTTCATATCCTCAGGCGGTTTCATTATCGGCCCGTAGGGCTGCCGTCGCGTCTTCGTCAAGCATGCCCGTCATTTCGTCAACGACTACCTTGTGGTGACGAATCGCATATTCAGTCGTGATTTTTGAATTCCATACATCATAGGCAACCTTGTCCGGGGCCCGATTTTCCGGATTTCCAAAGCCCCCGCCTCCCGGTTGGATGTGCCTGACGACATCCCCCTCGTTTATAGGCCTGTTGATTTTGCTTGAAAGAGAAATTGTCTCGCCGGTTCCATTTATGATCTCATTTACAGAGGGAGCAGCCTCTCCACCGCCGGCAAGACCATAGGGACGAATTTTCATACGGTCGGCGCGCAGTTGCAGACCGGCTTCTTTTGCGAGCAAACGATATGAGCGCACGAGACCCAAGCCCCCGCGATATTTCCCGGGACCACAACTATCGGGCACCAATCCATACTCCTCTACACGCACAGGGTGCTGGGATTCCATTGTTTCGACGGGCGTATTCGACAGATTTTGCGAGGGATTGGTAATACCTTCAATACCATCCTTGTTGGGCCGCCCCCCCCACGCGCCACAAATCATATCGACAATAATAAAAGGCGAACCATCGGTTCTATAACCCCCAATTGATACCACCGTGTTTCCGCCCTCCCCGGCCGCCGGCAGTCGATCTGGTACAATCTGCGCAAGCGCCCCGAACATAGCGTCGACCATACGATAACCGGTCAAAGCTCGCGCGGCACACGCAGCCGGTAATTTAGGGTTGACGATCGAAGCTTCAGGGGCCTTGACGTCTATTGCACGAAAAACCCCGGCATTGTTAGGTATATCACCAGTAAGAGCACACCTCACGGATAAATAAGAGCAGGAATTTGTATACGACTTGGTGGAGTTAAGAGCTGCCGGTACTTGGGACGCAGACCCTTCATAATCGACCGTTACGCTGTCGCCGTGAACGGTTACCGATACCTTAATGGGAAGTGCTGAATCCGAGAAACCGTCGTCATCAATATAGTCTGTAAATTCAAATGTCCCGTCGGGCCATCTACGAATTTCGTCCCGTGTCATTCTCTCGGCATAATCGAGCAGCGCACAAAAGTAGGTTTGGGCCATGGTCGAGCCGTGTCTTTCAAATAACTTAGACATTTCACGGGCACCAGTCTGACAAGCTGCATATTGCGCCTTTAAGTCACCTAAGACCCGATCCGGCATGCGCACGTTTTTTTCTATCAATTTTGATAGTGTCTCGTTTTGTACTCCCTCTTCAAAAAATTTGAGAGCCGGTATACGCAACCCCTCTTGAAAAATTTCACTTGAGTCGCTCGCATTGGATCCTGCAACACGCCCACCAACGTCCGTGTGATGACAGATCACCACCGTAAAGCCTTGAAGGTCATCATCATAAAATATTGGCATAAACATGAATATATCAGGAAGGTGCATTCCTCCCTGGTACGGATCATTAAGAATTACCGCATCACCTGTACGTAGGTCGTCGCCATACAGGTCTAGAACAACACCCATCGCTTCAGGTACAGCACCCAAGTGCAGTGCGACGGTCTTGGCCTGAGCAATCATACTTCCACCGGCATCACAAATTGCTGCGGAATAATCCATAACATCTTTAACGATCTCCGACCGAGCAGTCCGTATTACGTCGTATGCCATTTCATCAACGATTGCGTCTAAACCGTTCTTAATCACAGCGAAGGTGATGGGATCTAATTTAGAATTCATTTATTTACTCTGTTGCGTTCTCTGGGACATCTATCACGATGCTGCCACAGCCATCGGTTCTAGCCGACGCCCCTGGAGGTAGAACGATAGTTGTATCATAGGCCTCAAGAATTGCGGGACCATCGACGTTTCGTTGTTCGACTATTCCACGCGGCATTGTAGTAATCAGATTAGATTTATTTTTTGATGAAAACCACGCTTGGCGTTCCCCTTCCACCGTTTCCGCTGTAATCACGTTTTTCTCCAAACCTTCAAACCCAAGATGATTTGACCGAACTCCCCGCGCAGCCAATCGTATATTCACAAGCTCGACCGTTTCTTCGTTCTTGTACCCATAGGTATCGAGATACAATTCTTGAAAGGCGTCGTGCAGGATTCGGGAACCTTCGGTACGTACAGTTATGGGGTCAAAGGCCACGGTCAGCTCTGATGATTGGCCTGCGTAACGCAGATCCGCGCTAAAGGAGAGGCGGATGTTCTTCTTTGAAAACCCATCCAACCTAAGCCGCGTATTTCCATCCTGTCTCAAACCTTCTACCGCTTTGGAAAAGCCATCCAAATCAAGAGTTGAAATCGGGGCCAATAGACTTCTAACAAAGTTATGTTCGACATCGGAAGCCAACATTCCGACAGAGCTAAATAATCCGGACATAGCGGGAACAATAACAGTAGTAATGCCCAACAAAACCGCAACATCTACGGCGTGAACCGGACCGGAACCACCAAAGGTCATCAGCGCCATATCGCGAGGATCGCGTCCACGCTCAACGGTAACAGATCGTATCGCTCTGGCCATCGTGACGTTTGCAAGGCTGCGGATCCCAAATGCCGCCTGGATGAGGTCCAAACCAAGCGGATCACCAATCCTCGTCTTTATAGCGGCTTCCGATAATAAAGGGTCGATTTCCAGATTGCCGCCGACCAATCCATTCGGATTAAGTAATCCTAGAACAACGTTCGCGTCGGTTACGGTAGGCCGATCGTTTCCCCGCCCGTAACAGGCCGGTCCGGGATCGGCACCTGCTGACGTTGGGCCCACCTGGAGTAGGCCCCCTTCATCCACCCACGCTATGGATCCGCCCCCAGCACCGACCTCAGCAATATCAATAGCGGGAACCTTCAGCATATAGCCACCACCCTTGATAAAACGGCTGGGGGACGAAATTCCCTCACGAAATTCATACTCCGTCGTGAGTAATGGTTCGCCGGCTTCGATGATGGATGCCTTTGCCGTCGTCCCGCCCATATCGAATGCAATCGCGTCTTGAAATCCGTTTGCCTGACCAAGGCGAGCCGCACCCATTACGCCGCCGGCCGGGCCAGACCCAACTGCAAAAACAGGTGTATCGCTTGCTGCCTCTGCGGGGAGCATTCCGCCGGAAGACGACACAACCAGAAGGGGTGCGTTGAGACCAGCCTCCCCAAGATTTCGTGTAAGATTTTCTAAATAGCGTCGCATTGCCGCCAATAGATAAGCATTAACAACTGTGGTAGACGTCCTCTCGTACTCTTTCATTTCAGGCAGCACGTCGCAGGACGCGGTGATAAGGAGATCTGGAAAAGCTTTACTTAGGATCTCGGACGTACGCTTTTCATGATCCGCGTTAACAAACGAATTAATATAACAGACGGCCAACGCTTCTATGCCCTCGTCCACGAGAAATTGGCCTGCGTCTATTACTTCGTGTTCGGGTAGAGCAACGACTATCTCCCCGTCCGCACCTATTCTTTCACCCACTTCAAGCCTGTGGCGCCTAGGGACCAGAGGCTCGGGCTTCTCCCACGTCAAATCAAACATGTTGGGCGTACGGATTCGACCAATCTCGAGCACGTCTCTGAAACCTTTTGTCGTAATAAGACCCGTTTTTGCGCCGGTTTTTTGTAATATGGTATTTGAGCCAATCGTAGTGCCGTGAACAATCTCACTGACATCGGCTGATGAGGCACCAATGTCTTTTAAAAGGTCTAACAAGCCGGAAACAACGGACTGTCCGGGATCATCTTGTCTGGAAGCAACTTTTCGAACGTGCAATTTTCCATCCGGCATTTGCGCAACGATATCCGTAAAGGTCCCTCCAATATCGCAACCAACATGTATATCTACGCCAGACATTTCTCACCTCTACCGTCCAACACCCCGCCACAACCAAAATCGGCACGACATAATGAAACAGTTAAAAAAACCGCAAATTAATCCGTTTATAACAAATAAAACAACGTACTTTCTTAATAATACATTCAATCCGCCGCAAGGTACTCATCAATCACTCTACGGGTCAAAACAACCCCAGAATCAGCGGAGTTATTTAACATTTTGTCCGTTGGAAATCGTTCTAGGTTTCTTTGTTGTCCCGCTAAAAACGCCATATCTTCTCCGAATGTGTGGATAAGAGATTTTTCAATCTCAACATTCAATTTCTCGTCATCAAGTGCAAAGTCTCTGGAGAAGGCCCACAGCTGGTCAACCGATTGTTCATCGACGGGCTTAAGAATACTGATAACGCGTGTATCAACACCGCGAGTTTTATCACTTGTGCCAGTGGGCACCGCCCCAGCATCTATTATCACCGCGGACGGTGGCTCCAACCAAATTTTTTGCCATCGATCAACGCGACCAGAAAAAGGTCTAAGCCGCTTATAAAATTTAGATGGTTCCGTATTTTTCATTTCTCGAGTTACCGTCACAATATCACCTTTTCGCTCAGCGATGACGGGAGTGTCCGCAACGTCATCAGTACCGATGGTAGACTGATGTACAAAAGTGGTATGTGACAAGTCGATTAGATTATCCACCAACAGTAGCCAGTTACAGTCGTACCGGGCGGTACCGGTAACAGAACACCAGTCAGGGTCAGTAATCCAATGGACGTCGGGTACGAGATCGGGATCTCTCTTCTCTAGATCGCCTGTCCACAGCCAAATAAGATCGTATTTCTCAACAACAGGGTACGCGCGAGCCCTAACACGACTTGGAATATTTTTCTGGCCCGGAATAGATGTACAGTTTCCTTCACAGTCAAACTGCATACCGTGATAGCCACACACAATGTTTTCACCGCACACCTTCCCGAGGGAAAGTGGGGCAAATCGGTGTGGACACCGATCCTCCACAGCTCCCGCCACACCCTTTTCTGTTCGAAACAGCGCGACGTCTTGGCATAAAACCCTCTTGGCCATTGGCGAATCGGTTAGTTCGGCCGACCAACACGCTGCGTACCACGCATTCTTTATAAATTCCGCCATTTCCAATTTCTCTCTAACCGGGAAAATATGCCATTGCGTTTGAAAATCAAATCTTTCGGTCTACACCGACCCAAAAAGGATCGCGCAGCCGCCGTTTTGCCACTTTCCCTGGTCCCGTGGTTGGAAGAGGTCCCCTCTCAAAGGAAACGGATTTCGGTATCTTATACCCTCCAATTTTCCCACGGCAAAATTCTATGATTTCATTCTCCGATACCTCTTCATGATCCGGGCGAAGTACGACAACCGCATGCACCTTCTCACCCCAAACGTCATCTGGGATACCGATAACAGCGACCTCACGTATACTGGGATGGGTGGAAATAATATTCTCTACATCAACAGAATAGATATTTTCCGCCCCAGAAATAATCATATCCTTCTTCCTATCAACAAGGTAAAGGTGGCCGGTTGCGTCGAGATATCCCATATCACCGGTATGGTACCATCCGCCTCGTAAGGCCTCATTGGAGATTTCAGGTTTGCGCCAATACTCTTTCATGATTTTTGGACCGGAAAACACGACTTCACCAACCTCACCGTCTGGGAGGTCTTCGTCATTTTCATCTACCACTCTTACATCGACCAATGGGGTGGGAGCACCGCATGATGCGGCTCTATACATGCCCGTTTTATCAGCTTCCAGGTTATGGTCCTCCGGGTGTAAACAGCACGCTATGCCCGTTGTTTCTGTTATCCCATAGGTGTGCAGAAGCATATTGCCTGGAAAAAATTCTTCTGCTTTTTGTAAAACCCCCAACGGAGTTGGAGACCCCCCATACATTATTTGGGTGAGACTTGATAAATCATATTTTTTAATATCTGAATGATTGGCAATAAGCGCGATTAGAGTAGCAGGTAACGAGGTTATAGTTACCCGCTCCCGCTCTATAAGCTCAAGAACCCGATCGGGCTCAAAATGAACACACACTTGGGTACCACCCACCATGGGGACGGACCAAAAGGCAACAGCGTCGGCAAGATGAAACATCGGCGCGGAGTGCAACCAAACCGCCCCTAGCCGAAAGTCCATCGTGGTAATGCAATCCACACCACACCAATATACGTTAGCATTGGTAAGGCAGACACCCTTAGGGTCACCTGTCGTCCCAGAGGTATAATAAATTTGGATAATCTCATCTTCTTCCGACTTAACAGACGGGGCGTGCTCGGATGCGGCCGACAAAAGTTTCTCATAATCAATTGGATGTATGGGACCTTTGCCCTCACTCATCCCTATCGTGAAATCAAGGGAGAGAGCACTTTCTTTTACGGTTTCATAGATGTCTAAAAACGGCTCTGACACTAAAAGTGCTCGCACATCAGAATCGTTAAAAATATAGGCTAGTTCAGGGGCGGCTAGGCGTGAGTTTATTGGTAAAAACGTCAATCCTGCGACCGCGCAAGCGTAGTAAGCCTCCGCGTATCTATGTGAGTTCCAATCCAAGATTGCCACCCGATCACCTCTCGTAAGCCCTAGATCTAAAAGTGAATTGGCTAATTTATTAACTCTTATTCCCAACTCTCTATACGAGAGACGTACATCGCCATCTACCAATGCGATACGATCGGGAAAGGATTTAACGGCTCGTTCAAGTATTCGGGATGCCGGATACATCGCCGGGAACTCCTTGGGTTTTTCTCAGGTTTTAGTTGTTAGAGATTGCGGGTTACCCTGCAGCAAATCAAGAGGCTAGTACCTTGCTCCACTAATTTAGCGCGCATACGATCCGACAATATTTAAACTAGGAGATCCCCATGGACTATACCGAAGTAACGTTCGACGTTCGCGAGGACGGCATCGCAACGATGACCCTTAATCGACCCGAAAAGTTAAACAGCTTTACACGCAAGATGTTTGAAGAATGGAAAGACGTCGTTGCTCGATGTGTATTTGAGGAGCAGGTGAGGGTTCTGGTCATCACTGGCGAGGGCCGAGCCTTCTCGTCCGGGGTGGATCTTTCCGTACTGGGGAGCGACAAGCTTAAACAACCAGCGTTTCGCTTTTATTACAGACAAGCGCATCAATCATTTGACGATATGGAGACCGCTGAAATTCCGATCATAGCGGCTGTTAATGGATTATGTTTTGGGGGGGGCGTCGAGTTGGCTCTTAGTTGTGACATTGTCTTGTCTTCCGATATGGCAACATATTGCCTTGTCGAAAACCAGCTTGGCGCGATTCCGGCCTCCGGAGCATGCAACCGCATGATCCATCATGTCGGTCTCGCCAAAACAAAGGAACTCATTATAACCGCGGACCCCATTAATGCGGATGAGGCTCGCCGGATCGGTCTTGTTAACCAGGTTTATAAAGATGAAGAATTTATGGATCGCGTATATGCTTATGCGGAACGCCTTTTAAAAAACTCGCCGTTTGCGATGGGTATGGCAAAACACGTTGTTAACATGTGCGTCAATACAGACATGCACACGGGTCGTGATATTGAACGGCTCGCTCAATCCGCTCTTGTACTCTCTGAAGATCACAAAGAAGGAATGTCAGCATTTTTTGAAAAACGACCTCCGGTCTTCAAGGGCGAATAACCAATATCGAACTACCGTGCACAAAGTGGGAAAACTCAGTCATTAACGACTAAGTGGAATACAAAAAGTCATATTACTTCGGGAAAGGGACGTTTTCTCCTGCGGGTACAGGTACGTCGAAGACATTGAGCGTAAACGAAACGAGGGTGTAGTAGCCGCACAGGCCCACGAGTTCGACCATTAATTCATCGCCAAGCTCGACGGATCCACGCGCATAGGAATCATCCGACAATGTTCCGCCGCTAACAACTTCTTTTGAAAGTTCATATACCAGTTGTTCCTGTGCAGTTAAGGGGGTCGGCCGTTCTCCAACACGCAATAGCTCCATAGCGATTGGCGACACACCCTCTTCAATCGCTAAAGGAGCATGTGCAAACCATTCAAAATTGGCCTGCCAATGGCTTCCGACGGTGCAGATTATAAGTTCCCGCAAGTTTCCGGGCATTTTTGAGCCAAAGCGAAGGAAAACGCCCAATTCCTGTGCAGGGTCCGCTAATCCAGGTGTATGTAACCAGGGACCAAAGGGTCCTCGAATAGAACCACGAGTGCCAGAAATTGCTTGGACAATTCGACTTTGGTCCTCAGTGTATTTTGTAGGGTCAGGTGCGTTGAGGCGTTGCATAATCTCACTCCGTTTCGCTGCGTAAACTGTGATTTTTCGCCAAGTATTGGGCTAATACCTATTAAACATCATTTCTCCCCATGATACTGTATTTCAAAATAAACCGTGTTTGGAAGAGAAATATACTTGGTGAATGTCAATAACGGCAGAAAGAAAATGAGGCATACAAAAGTGGCCTCTGCTGGAAACAGTTCTCGGATTGCTTACCGAGTCTATCAAGACCCCGCTGTTTATGCAGCGGAACTTGAAAACGTGTTCTACGGTCCGACGTGGAACTACGTGGGGCTTTCTGCAGAAATTCCAAATGTTGGTGATTGGCGACGCACTATGATTGGAGAACGAGAAGTACTGGTTGTTCGAAAACCAAAAAATCAGTTTTCCGTCCTACCGAACGTATGTGCTCATCGGGGTTCCCAAATCTGTCAGGCGCGCAATGGAAATACAGACAACGCATTTATGTGCCCGTACCACCAGTGGACCTACGACTACGATGGAAAACTCGTTGGCGTCCCATTTCGACGCGGTGTAAAGGGTCGGGGTGGAATGCCTATAGATTTTAAATTACGTGACTATAACTTATCAGCACTTCAAGTTGCCGAAATTAACGGCGTTATTTTTGCGAGTTATCATCCCGACCCCCCGTCAATCGACACGTACTTGGGTGAGAAAATGCGACACTATTTCATCCGTGTTTTTGATGGTCGTCCCCTGCGAATCATAGGTTATCACCGCCAGATGATCGATTGTAATTGGAAGCTTCAAATGGAAAATTTGAAGGATCCATACCACGCGGGCCTACTCCACCTCTTTCTAGTCACTTTCGGGTTATTCCGTTTGGACCAAAAGTCCGAAACCGTATTAAATGAGAAAGGTGGACACGCTGCACTGCTTTCAAGGCGCACGCCACCGGAGGAACACACTGGAAATGAGGAAATAGCGAGTTACACACCCGATTACACCTTGGAAGATCCGTCTTTGTTACAGCCGGTTATGGAATACGACGATGACGTTACATTAGCAATTCAAACCGTATTCCCTAGCATCATTATCCAGGCACAATCTAACACGCTTGCAACCCGACATGTTATTCCGAAAGGCGTTGGTAAGCATGAGCTAATATGGACCTTTTTTGGGTATGAAGAAGATGACGCTGAAATGCGGACACGGCGGTTACGCCAGGCGAATCTCATGGGCCCTGCAGGGTACGTAACTCTCGACGACGCGGAAGCATTAGAATTTAGCCAAAACGGTGTAAACGGGGCATTGTCAAATGATGTCGCCACACTTCTACTTGACGGTGATCAGGTTGGTTCCACAGATCATCTCGTAACTGAAGCCCCCATTCGCGGTTTTTATCAACAATACCGTGACCTGATGCCATCGGAGGCATTTGATGCTGACTAACACCCTTGCGACGAAACACATTAAAAAAACAGACCGAGAGCGCCTAAAAACTCTGATAGAAATTCTACAACTAGATTGTGTTCACAGGATCGATGATGGACCGCAAGAAACTTGGCCGGATTTATTTGTTGAAAACTGCCTCTATCGTATTACGTCACGTGAAAATTGGGAAACAGGCTCTGAACTCGGCGTTATTCGATGCGAAAGTGCTGGCATGCTGCGGGACCGGATAACCGCCAGCCAAAATGCCGCTGTCTATGCGCCACGAACGATCCGCCACATTCTGAGCGGAACCTCAATTGATACCATAGTGGACGACGGCATTCACTGTCGAACGAACGTAGCGATATATCAAACAAATGCAGACGGCGACACCGTGTTGCTTATGGCAGCGGTTTATTATGACCTTATCACGGAAACACAGGATGGATTACGCTATAAAGAAAAACATCTAGTGTATGACACATTGCGCCTACCAGATTCCGTAATAGGACCACTTTAGCAGTCCCATTGGTAGCTCAGTGGGTACAAACCAAATAAGTTAAAATTTGCGACCACCGTTTCATCCGCTTTACCAACTGGTATAGTTGATCTGTACAAACACATAGTGGTACCAACAAAAATGAGTGGATACGCCTTCGCCGTCGACATAGGTGGCACCTTTACCGACGTTGTACTGCGTCACGAAGACGGTCGTACCTGGGTCGATAAGACCCTAACGACATATGATGACCTGCTTACCGGCTTTTTTGTCGCGGTTGACGCCGCTTTAAAGCATGCCGGAGCCACACCCGAAGAAGTAGACGATGTTATTGTCCACGCCACAACCATCGTAACTAATTCGGTAATTACCCGCTCGGGGCACCCGACAGCCTTGTTTGTAACCGAAGGTTTCAAGGATGTTCTCTACATTCGAGACGAACACCGCTACGACATGTTTGATCCTCAAATAGAATATGCCGAACCTATCGTGCCCAATACCGCTACGTGGGGAATTACAGAACGCACTCGCGCGGATGGAACAATAGAAATAGAAGTCGACGAAAACCAGGTCAAAGATATATGCGCTGAAATTGAGGGGCACGGCATTAAAGCAGTAGGAATCTGCTTGTTAAATGCGTACGTAAACGGAGCCAATGAACGCCGTGTTCGCGACATAATTCTTGCCGTTATACCAGAGCTTTATGTTTCCATATCATCAGAAGTAGCTCCGCAAATACGAGAATATCCCCGAGCCGCCACTACCGCTTTAAACGCCTATACCCGCCCTATTACAGAACCCTATTTGACCCGGCTATCGACAGAATTAACGGATCGCGGCTTTGGTAGCCAGCCACTAATTATGATGAGTAACGGCGGCGTTTTGAGCACTAGAACCGCTAGTGAGTTTCCTGTCCGAATGATGGAGTCCGGGCCAGCGGCAGGCGCTCTCGTAGCGAGTTACTACGCAGAAAGACTTAAACTTGACCGCTTGCTCTCTTTTGACATGGGTGGAACAACCGCAAAGGCGTGCCTGATCGAAGAACGCAAACCAACGGTAACCGGTGTATTTGAGGTAGATAGGAGTTACAGGTTCAAAGCAGGGAGTGGAATACCCGTGATAATCCCCGCCATCGATATGATTGAAATTGGCGCCGGTGGCGGATCGATCGCGAGCGTAGACCCACTCGGCCTTCTAAAGGTTGGACCTAATAGTGCCGGATCCGAACCCGGTCCAGCTTGTTACGACCGGGGCGGACAAGAGGCCACAGTCACGGATGCGGATCTAGTTTTGGGTATACTCGATGCGGAAAACTTCCTCGGCGGAGAGATGAAGCTCAACAAAGACGCTGCACAATCTGCTATTAAACCGCTCGCGGACAAGCTCAATACCTCTGTTTCCAATACAGCCAAGGGAATTTTCCACGTCGTGAACGGTTCAATGGCTGCAGCGGCCCGTGCCCACGCAACAGACCGGGGAATTGACTATCGTGGCATGCCGCTTCTCGCTTTTGGTGGAGCCGGCCCCGTTCACGCTTGCCACGTAGCGGAATTGCTAGAGAGCAATACGGTAGTTTATCCACCTCTCGCCAGCGTCTTATCTGCATTCGGCACGCTGGTAACACCAGTTCGGTTCGATCTTGCGAAGGGTACGACCGGAAATATTGATTGGCAAACTGCGAGTGAAGTGTATTCCACTATGGAGTTGGAAGCAGAAGCAGCACTGGCGGCAGCGGGCACGTCCATGGACGCTATCAATTATATTTACGGTGCGGATATGCGGTATGAGGGCCAACAGAATGAAGTTACGGTCGACTTTGAATACAACCTTACAGAAACCCGCGACATGAAAATTATGCGTGAGACATTTGAACGAGCCTATGAATCTCAGTACGGCCTTCGGCTTTCTGATATGCCTATTGAAATAGTAGCGTGGCGGCTTAGTGCACAAGGTCCAAACGTGGAACGGCATGGATCAATTGATCGTGACAACGGCATTGGAATGCCCAAGAGCAAACGCGTTGTGTTGATTGGGGACACCCCGGAAAAAGTTGATGTTTACGATCGAACCTCCCTTGCGGTCGGGCAAAATATCTCTGGTCCGGTCATCATGGAGGAGCGAGAGACCACGATCTTCATTCTACCTAACTGGTATGCATGTATGGACGATCACGGCTGCATAACGGCGTTGAAAGGGGTCTAATTACATGGATGGTATAGAATTAGAAATTCTTTGGAGTAACCTGATCAGCGCCACTAGTGAACAAGCCAAAGCATTAGAGCGAATTGCTTTTAGTCCGGTTGTGCGCGAAGCAGGCGATTTAGCGTGTGCCTTGTTGGATCCAAAAGGGCGGATGATAGCCCAGGCGGTTACAGGGACACCAGGACATATCAACACGCTGGCGACGGCCGGAGAACATTTTGTTGAAAAGTTTCCCGCGTCATCGCTGCAAGAAGGTGACGTTTTAATTACAAATGACCCATGGTTATCTGCTGGGCATTTCTTTGACATATCAGTGATTACTCCCGTGTTTCGGAAAGGTAACGTGATCGCATTTTTTGGCTCAACAATTCACCACACTGATATTGGAGGATACGGGGTCGGCGCTGGTGCGCGGGATGTGCACGAGGAAGGTCTTTGGCTACCCCGCGCAAAACTTTATGAGGCGGGTGTGGCTAATGAACTTCTATTTGACATTATTCGACATAACGTGCGGACACCGGAAGAAGTACTTGGCGATCTTGCCGCGCAGGTATCCTCCGGCCGCGTTGGAGCGGAACGACTGCAAAACTTGTGTGAGCGCCACAGCCTTGACGACATTAACGAACTGTCTGAGGAGATTATTGCTCGGTCAGAAACCGCTACTCGGGAATCTATAAGAAAGTTGAAAGGTGGCACGTATCACGGCGAGAGCAGATTTGATATTCCGGGTGGGCAAGAAATACTCCTCAAATGTGCACTAACAATTAATTCAGTCAAAGGCGCTGTCCATATTGATTTTGAGGGTTCGTCAGGTCCCAGCCCCCACGGTGTAAATGTTGTTTTAAATTATACGCACGCGTATTCCGCATTTGCACTTCGGTCAACTCTCGATCCGGCACTTCCGAATAATTTTGGCAGCCTTAAGCCCATTACCGTGAGCGCTCCGGAAGGGTGTATTTTAAACGCCAAATATCCCTCTCCTGTCGCCGCACGCCATGTGGTGGGTATGTATGTACCCATGCCGATATTGAAAGCGCTGTATCAGGTTACGCCTGAACAAGTCCTCGCGGAAGGTGCTGGGGCAGTTTGGACCTTCCAAATTCAAGGTAAAGACGAAAAAGGAAACCCGTTTACAAGTTCAATGTTCAATTACTCTGGTGGTATGGGTGCGAGAAGCACAAAAAATGGGCTCGGGGCTACTTGTTATCCGACGGGTGTTGCGGCCGTCCCAGTAGAGGTTCTGGAAGCGGCAATGCCTATTACTTTTACACAGAAAGAACTTTTGCATGGCTCGGGCGGAAAGGGAGCTACTCGAGGTGGAGATGGTCAAATTATTTCCTTCTATTTACGCACTGAGGACGAATGGCTGCTGAATGCTGTACCAAGTCGATTAAAAATCGGCGCAGAAGGTTTTAATGGTGCCCAGGCAGGTGCCCCCGGCCGTTTTCTAATTAACGGACAAGACGCAGCACAAGCCAATAAAATGGCTATGCGCCCAGGAGATAAGGTTGTACTGCACACCCCCGGCGGTGGCGGTTATGGTAAACTTAAATAGTTTAAAACAGGAGAGTTAATCAATGGTTGAAGTCACGAGTTTTGCGAATTGGGATACCCTAAACAAAGAATTTGTCCGGGAAGGCGTGGAGCGGGTTGGTTTTCGTGGGGAAGACACCCTACTGGTAATGAACTGGTTGCAGCCCGGAATGGAACCCGGGCCGCACAGTCATCCATTTGAGCAAATCGCTGTAATTGTCCAGGGCAGAGTGCGGTTTCACGTCGGGGACGAAACCTTCGAAGCCACACCTGGCTCTATGATCCGAATCCCTCCGGACGTTGAGCATTGGGGGGAGGTTGTTGGTGACGAGCCCGCCATGAACCTTGATGTTTTCAATCCCATACGTGATGACTACCGACACCTCATTAAGTACCAAGACGGGGACTTTCACGAAAAGTAAAAGGGTATCGGAATAATAGACAGGTAGTAATCATATGGTCGTACGCTCACAACCCACCGGTGAAGGTATGCTAACCCTCTACACTTTCCACAATTCTATTTGTACGCAAAAAGTTTTCATTACTTTGGCAGAAAAAGACCTCAGGTATGAAGAAAAATTGATCAATCTTTTTACTGCAGAGCAATTCGATCCAGAGTATTTAAAGATAAACCCAAAAGGCGTGGTACCCACATTGGTTCATGAAGGTCGTGCAATCCCCGAATCCTCCTTGATTTGCGAATACATTGACGAAATATGGAAAGAAAACGCCCTTGTCCCCGACGATGCATTTCAAAAAACTAGAATGCGACAGTTTTCTAAACTCGTGGACGAGACAATATTTGAGGCTACTCGTGAACTTTCTTTTTCCGCTATGTTCAGAGAAAGAATGAAGAACATGCCCGACAAACAGCGCGAAAGACGGTTCTCCAACGTGGGTGACGAAAATAAACGGGCGCGGATGATGTCTACTTTCGAACTTGGTGTAGAAAGTCCCTATGTTTTCCAAGCAATAGCAAACTGGGAAAAAGCATTTAAAACTATTGATACGGCACTGGCGGAAGCTCCAGAAGGCGAAGGAGGGCCTTGGCTACTTGGTAATAAATTTACTCTCGCTGATATCAACATGATCCCTTATGTGTGGAGAATTGAATTTCTTGAATTAGTGGACATTTGGATCGATCAACGGCCGCGGGTTAAAGCGTGGTGGTCCAAGGCTAAGACACGCGCATCGGCCGTAGCCTGCATCCCGGGACGTTTAAATGAAGAAGATGTTGCGATAATGAAACTACATGGCAGCAAACTTCGAAATGCTGTAACCGCAAAGCGTGAAGAGTATTTAAAAAGCCTACCGGCTAAATAAGGTTTCGTTATTTTTCTAACCTACTAATTAACCCAGATGTCCAACCGAGGTATATTATGAAACGCGAATTCATCCACGGAACTTGGCAAAAAAACCGCTCATTCTCTCCCGCTGTAATAACAGAAGGAAGTGATCAGCGATTTATTTGGTTGGCTGGTTACGGCGCCCCGCAAAAGCCAGACGGCACGCTTTTGCATGGCAACTTTTCAGCTCAGACACATCAGTCTTTTTCTAATATGGAAAACTTCTTGAAAGATTGTAACGCATCACTCACAGATATTGTCCAAATGACGGTCTTTATCATTGATGCCCGTTATGGGGATGAGTTTACGGAGATACGTAAAGAATACTTTCCTGACGGAAACTATCCCGGCAGTGCGTTGATAACAGTCGCCGGGTTTGCCCAACCAGAAATGATGGTCGAGATCCAAGGTATCGCTGTAGTATAGACGTTAGTAGAACGCAACATGCTTGATAATAATGTGCGACCTGTCCTAGCTCCGCAGGAGACTTATTAACCTTCGGGGTGTCACCGGCAGTTCTGTTACGGCCCCGGGTTTTCCGATTGCATCATCAATTGCGGATGCTATTGCAGCACCAACGGCGTTAATTCCTCCTTCGCCAGCACCCTTAACACCCAACGGATTGAGGGGACTAGGCGCATCTTCGCCTAATAAAATCACAGCGCCCGGCACTTCCGTTGACCCCGGCATAATATAATCTGCAAACGTAGAGGCCAAAGGTTGCCCCATGTTGTCATAGGTAAATTCCTCATAAAGTGCCCCACCAATCCCTTGCGAAAGACCGCCCTGTAATTGTCCTTCCACGAGGAGCGGGTTTATCGCACAGCCAATGTCATAAGCGATCATAAATTTTTCAACTTTAGCGATCCCCGTCTCCGCGTCGATAACAACGACTGCGCCATGAAAACCATATGGATAATTCATGTGCGACGAAACAAATCGCCCTTCCGCACTAAAACCGGACGCGCCAACTGTCGCACCAATTTGTTTTATAGAGATAGATGCACCAGACGCCTCGTGCCTCACCTCTCCTTTAGCGATATGGAGTAATTCCGGATCTGCCTGTAGTTTCTCCGCTGCAATCTTTAGCAACTTCTCAGATAGGTGAACGCACGCCAACCGTACCGCCTCACCGGTCATCACTGTGGTTCTGGAAGAGTGACTGCCGTACCCTTCATCGATTTTGTCCGTACGGCCATGAACAACATCTATTTCACTATAGTCGAGACCGAGCACGGATGCCGCAATTTGAGCCATCACCGTGACCACTCCTTGGCCCAGATTAGCGGCACCAGTGGTTATAACCACACGGCCATCCTCGCCAATGGAAGCCTGTGCTTTATCAGTTGGGCCGAGGCCTGACTTTTCGACAAAAACACCAAATCCAGCACCAACAGTCTCACCACCCGCCCGGCGAGTCGCCAGTTCCTCTTTTAAACCCGACCAGTCAAACGTATCAAGCGCATTTTCCAACAAGCCTTTGTAATCACCTGAATCTAAAACAACATCGATCTCAAGCGCACTCAACGGCCGGGTATAGGGTAATTCCCGCTTTTCAATCATATTGCGTTGGCGCGCCTCTACAGGAGTAATACCGACCCGGTCCGCTATTGCGTCAAGTAAGCGTTCACGCACAAAACTACCCTCAAAGCGTCCGGGTGCCCGATAAGTAGCCGCGGGAGTTTTGTTGGTCAGGCGCACGTGCCCAGAAACGCGGTATGCTGGCACCTCATAGGGACCAAGAAGCAGCCCCGCCGTCATATCGGGCACTCGAACCCCGTGTGTGCGAATATAAGCTCCCTGATCGTGAAAAAACTGAGTATCGATAGCAAGAATTTGTCCTTCAGTGGAAATCGCGGCACGAATCTTATGGCGTTGCTCTCGTGAATGATTTGAAGCCAAGAGATGTTCACGGCGGTCTTCGATCCACCTCACAGGTTTCTTGAACCGAAGAGCCGCGACGCAAATAAGAAAGTCATCAGGATAGAGTTCGCCGCGAACCCCGAACCCCCCACCAACGTTGCCCTCGAATAGATGGACGAGAGACACTTCAAGTCCCAACGTTTTTGCAATCAATTCACGATTAGGGTGAGGGCGCTTTGTTGCGCCGTAAAATTCCAGAACATCTGTCTCCGGATTAACGCGTGCGACGCCGCCCCGGCATTCAAGTGGTACACCACTGTGACGCCCTATTCGGAGATCGAGTTCTACTACTTCAACAGGGGTGGAGAAGGCTCCCTCCACATCACCGTAACTCTTTCTTATAACCGTGACTTCGGTGTCTTCGTCGGTAACAAACTCTGATGGGTCCGCGGCAGCATCTATTACCGCAGGCTTTTCCTCTATATCCACCAAAACCAAATTCGCCGCATCTTCTGCAATATAACAATCCTTAGCCAGTACAGCGGCAATCGGCTCACCAACATACCGCACACGCTTTTGCGCGAGTATTGGCTGACGAAACGGTTCTAAACCGACAAAGGTGGTCGCACGAAAATTTATGGGCGGTAGGCCAGCGATATCTTCAGAGGTTAGAACTGCCACCACGCCGTCTATCGCTTTGGCTGCCTCCACGTCAACCGAGAGAATATCACCGTGAGCAACGTCGGATCGGACAACTCGCATATGCAAGGTTTCTGAAAACCACCAGTCTGCTGCGAACCTCCCCTCACCTGCCAACAAAGGCTCGTCTTCCACGCGCAGAACCCGTTCGCCAATAGGGCTTCGTTTTACAACACTCATGTGTTGAGCGCTTTCAACACCCACTGAGCGGCAGCTATTAAAGCATCATCTTTTCTATAGGGTGCGACAAGTTGAATGCCGACTGGAAGCTCATTGGGCCCTTTGTGGGTGGGTAGAGTAATGGTCGGCACCTGGAGCATGGTCCACAAGGACTGAAATTTGTGATTGCCCGTATCGTGAAGTCCCACCGGGGCCTCTCCATCAACGGACGGGGTAAGGATGATATCGCAGCCATCAAAGGTATGGTTCATTCTCGCGCGGCAGGTATCCATTAAATATAATGCGTCGAGATAATCATTGTGGGTTATGTCGAGGCCCAATTGGATCGTGTTTACGGACTGGCTACTGAGCCTATGGCGATCATTAATCCAGTGCTCAGCCATTACGTCAGCCCGCTCTCGGGCATTTATTAAATGACGGACATCTGCCAACCATTGAAATTCCTCTGGCAATTCAATATCCCCTACAAATGCCCCCGCGGCTTTCATCCGTGTGGAAGCAATTTCTATGGCGTCACGGGTCTCTTGGTTTGCTTCCTTCCACATCCAGGTTCGACACACCCCAACAACTGGAGGTTTCTTGAGCGTTTGTATTGTCTTTGGGGGTCGATTGACTAACGCGGCCGCCATTACCTCGACATCTTCAATCGACCTTGCATGCAAGCCGAGTGTATCCAGACTTTCTGCCGCAGGAAAAACGCCTTTCAGACTAAAATTGTCAAAACTAGGTTTGTATCCAATTATGCCACAATATGATGAAGGCCGGATGACTGATCCACCGGTCTGTGTTCCAAGCGCTATTGGAACCATATAATCAGCTACGGCCGCGCATGACCCGCTTGAAGATCCACCGGGTGTACGGGAGGGGTCATGTGGATTAGTGGTTTTCCCCGGCACGATGCCTGCAAATTCGCAAGTAACCGTTTTTCCGAGAATAATAGCCCCCACCGATCGTAAACGCGTAACGCAGGCGGCATCTGTTCTTGGTTTGTAACCCTCATATATTACAGAGCCCATACCTGTCGGCATGTCTCGAGTATCAATTATGTCTTTTATTGCTACGGGAACCCCGGCGAGGCTCCCCTTTTTGGAATCTTTATCAACCTGACGAGCCTGCTCTAATGCCTGCTCACGATCGATAAACTCCCAAGCTTGAACTATTTGCTCTCGGCTTTCTATTCTGTCGAGACAGTCTTCGAGAACTGCAACAGCGCTCACCCTACCCGCGTTAACACTTGCTGCTATTTCGCTCGCAGAAAGTTGGTTCAGGGCGGAAGACATGCGGTATTAAACTATCCTGACAGGGCTTCAGAGAAACTGGAAAACAGCTTAATTGCACAGTTTTTAATCAGATCTCGCATATCTCTTGTCGCCAGTTTCAACGATCTTCTTTTATATCAGCATCCTTAATCAAGGACCATATCCGCGACGGCGTTGCGGGCATATCAACGTCCCGGATCCCGAGCGGTTGGAGTGCATCAAGTATTGCATTCATCACTGCTGGCATGGCTCCCACCGTTCCAGCTTCACCCACACCCTTTACTCCCAGGGGATTGGTGGCTGTGGGCACAGAATTGGCCTTAACCTCAAAATAGCAAAAATCATCGGCTCGCGGCATCCCATAATCCATAAACGAGGCTGTAATTAACTGTCCATCATCGTCATAAACTGTGTTCTCGAGAAGTATTTGGCCAGCCCCCTGTGCTACTCCACCATGCACCTGCCCTTTGACCAAAAGTGGATTTAGCAAAGTACCGAAATCGTCCACTACCACGTACTTCAAAATCTCAATCTCCCCGGTCTCCGGGTCTATTTCAAGCTCGCACACGTGGCAGCCGTTCGGATAACTCGCTGCCAAACCATTGTAAGCCGCATACGCTGACATACCAGGCTCCACTCCGTGCGGAAGGTTATTCGCTGCGAAAGCCGCTTTAACGGTATCACCGAGCATTATCGACCGATCTGTGCCGGCAATCGAAAACACGCCTTCCGAATATTCGATATCGTCGACAGCCGCCTCCAAAACATGAGCAGCTATATGGCGACCTTTGTCTATTATTTTATCAGCGGCCATCATAAGTGCTGCGGCACCCATTGCAGAACAGCGCGATCCGCCCGCCCCCATCCCGAAAGCGATACGATCAGTGTCGCCCTCGATCACCCTAACGTTCTTTGGCTCCAAACCCAGCTTGTCACACAATAGCTGCGTATACATCGTTGTGTGGCCCTGACCCTGGTGCGTCGTGCCTGAGAGGATGGTCACAGTACCTGAAGTATCAAACCTAATTTCCGCTGTTTCCACCCCGGGGGGCGAGGCTCGTTCAATTGCATTGGCAACGCCCATACCACGATACTTTTTCGCCTCTTTTGACCGCTCCAGACGAGCCTGATACCCGTCTCTGTCCGCGAGTGCTAAAGCCTCATCCATGTTTTTTTCAAATTCCCCGCAGTCATAGGTAAAGGTCAGCGCAGTCTTATAAGCCATTGCATCAACCGGTATTATGTTATGACGTCTTAGTTCGACGGGATCCAAATTTAGTTCACGTGCCGCTACATCGATTAATCTCTCCAAAATAAATGCCGCCTCGGGACGGCCGGCCCCACGATAGGGCGCCGTAGGAAGACTGTTTGTATACACGCCAACCACCTCTACAAAGGCCGCAGGCGTTCGATAAACCCCAGAGAGTGAGCCGAGGTTGTTTACCGCGGGCCCCGCTCCGATAGGGGAAAAATACGCACCTATGTTTACGAGGTTCTTAAGTCTAAAACCTAAAAAGGTTCCGTCTTCTGACAATGCAAGCGAAGCGGTGGCGACGTTGTCCCGGGCGTGAAAGTCACTCAGAAAACCTTCGGTCCGGTCACTGGACCATTTTACCGGTCGGTCTGTTTGCTGCGCAGCAAACAGCGCGATAAGATATTCGGGATATACATTCGCTTTGATACCGAAACTCCCCCCAACATCGGGTGCAATGACCCTCACGTTAAGTTCTTCAGTTCCAATTATCTGTTCAGCTAAAACCTTTCGAGCAATCCAAGGATGTTGAATGGGTGCACGAAGAGTGTAGTGATTGGTTCGGCGATCATGAATAGCGAGACAACCGCGCATTTCCATTGCGTTTCCAAGGACCCGATTAATTGAAAATGTGTGTTCAATGATATGGTCTGCTTTCGCAAACGCGCATTCGGTCTTTTTCCTATCACCGACCTCATAAACAAGTGCCTCGTTATCACCAATGTTTTCCCACAAAACAAAAGCGTCGTCGCTGAGTGCGGTCGCCGTACCGACTGTCGTGGGAAGAGATTGATAGTCAACAGCGACCAGGTCAGCGGCGTCGTGAGCCGCGGCTCGCGGCGCCGCGACAACAAAGGCCACCCCCACGCCCCCCCCTCGCCCGCGCGCTACCGCTAGT
>CAYPNT010000012.1:0-54100 GCA_964412235.1 uncultured Rhodospirillaceae bacterium | reverse complement strand
CGGGCGCAGTACCACGCTATCATAGAATTGTTTTCCGTGTCTACTTACCTTCAGTGGAACACGTTGAACTCGAGGCCACATATTTTCATGCGCGCGTGGTACAGCATGAAATTGATCATCTGGATGGTGTATTATTTCCTATGCGAATGACTGATTTATCGACACTAAGTTTCAACGAAGAACTCAAGCATTTCATGGACCGTTCTTTGTCAACTTCCCAGAATGAAGAGGATGTCACGTGCTAATAGAAGACAAAGACGTCTACCTGAATGACCTAATGGAGGCAATCCTTAAGCGTGTTTCTATAGAAGGCTGGTCTTATCGAGCGTTAAAGCTAGGGGTCAGTGATATCCATCTGGCACCTGAGGTTCTTACTGACTTTTTCCCCAATGGGGCAAAAGATGCCATACGGGATTTTTCAAGGTGGGCAGATCAAAAGATGCTCGCCGAGATTAAGACTTTTGATATTTCAGGTATGCGTATAAGTGAAAAAATCTCGTTGTCCGCTAAAACGCGGCTTGCAATTCTGCAACCCCATCGTGAAGCCGTGCGACGGGCGACGTCAATTCTTATGGTGCCGAACAATGCAGTTTTGAGTATGAAACTTTTATATACCACCGTCGACCATATATGGTACGCGATTGGTGACCGGTCTAGTGATTTCTCTTTCTATACAAAGCGTGGATTGCTGGCTGGTGTGCTCGGTTCCACCACAATGTTCTGGCTCACAGATAATAGTGAAAACAGTGAGGACACAATAAATTTTCTAGATCGTCGTATTGGCGATGTAATGAAGTTCCATAGAACCCGAGAAAACGTTGTGAATGCCCGCTTTCGCGTCCACAAGGTTTTTGAAACCATCGGTGATGTGCTAAAAAACCGTTACGTGAGGCCTTTTAACGGAAATAGTCGAGTGACGTGACCCATTTTTCGTCCTACTCGTGGCTCTGTTTTGCCATAAAGGTGCAGGCAGGAATTCGCATCACTTGATAATTCATACCAATTTTCAACTTCTTTCCCAATTAAGTTGGTCATGACAGCGTTCGAATGTCGTTTTGCCTGACCTAATGGAAGGCCAACGACCGCCCTCACTAATTGTTCAAATTGACTGACCAAACAGGCATCGATTGTCCAGTGCCCAGAGTTATGGGGGCGTGGAGCAATTTCGTTAACCAGAATTCTTTTGTCATTTAATACAAACATTTCGACTGCCACTAACCCAATTATATCTAGCGCTTTAGCCACTTTTATTGCAATATGAACTGCTTTATCAGCCGTGTTTTGATCAAGTGTGGTGGGGGCGGTTGAGGTATCTAAAATTTTATCGCGATGTAAGTTATCCACGGGTACGTAGTGTTCTGTTCGCCCGTCCGCACCTCTGGCGACAACAACGGATATTTCTCTTTCAAATGTGCAAATACGCTCTAGAACACAGGGTGATTCCCCAAGCTGCGTCCAGGCATCAAGGAGACTTGGAATAGTAGTGACTGTAGTTTGACCTTTTCCATCGTAACCAAAGCGCGCAGACTTGAGTATTGCTGGGAACCCAATTTTAGCTGCGGCCTGTTCCAGTTCTTCCGGTTTTGTGAGTGTGGTCCACGCGACTGTGGAGATACTCTGTTCATTTAGGAATTTCTTTTCAAGGGAGCGGTCTTGAGAGATGCTTAAAGTGTGGACGTCTGGTCGGACGGGAGCCATGTCGGCAATAATTGCCAAGCTTTTGTCAGGAATATTTTCAAACTCGAAGGTAATGACGTCGCAGGTTTCCGCGAATTCTTGTAAGGCCGCGGCGTCATCGTAAGGTGCCGTGGTAGTTGCAGCGGAAACATCTTTTGCAGGCGCTTCTGGGTCGGGGCTGAATGTATGACATTTATATCCCAGTTGTGCTGCAGCCAGAACAATCATACGCCCAAGCTGGCCTCCACCAAGAATACCAATCGTTGATCCAGGTGAGAGTATTTCCTTCAAATCATCGACCTGTCGGTGTGTTTGGAATGCTTTGGGTTTGCATTGCCCGCCATTCATCCAATCGGTTAGCGACTAATTTATCCGAAAGCCCGATAATTGAACTCGCCATTAAACCCGCATTTTTGGCTCCTGAGGTACCTATTGCTAATGTACCAACCGGAACACCCCCAGGCATTTGAACAATTGAAAGTAGGCTATCCATTCCGCTCAAGGACTTACTTTCGATTGGAACGCCCAATACCGGCAGAGAGGTAAGAGAGGCAATCATGCCGGGTAAGTGTGCAGCGCCACCTGCACCAGCAATTATTACTTTCAATCCTCTGTTTTTGGCAGATTTGGCATATTCAAACAATCTCTCAGGTGTTCTGTGCGCTGAGACTACTTTCGTTTCATGAGCGATGCCCATACATATTAAAATTTGGGCGGCATGTTCCATCGTGGGCCAATCCGATTTGCTGCCCATGATTACACCAACCTGCGCGTCTTTTGGTGGTGACTTTCGCCGACCCACAGATTTTTGCGTTGCCATCATAAGCCCCTTTCAAAAACGTACCCTTAGCCGGAAAATGCTTTAAGGTGGCACATACTATCGTCGCCATAACCGCTTCGCAAACTACTCTATGTTACTCTCCGCCCAATCTTTCATGCTATAATGTCTGGATGGAGAAGGGCTTCGAGGCGAGACATTTGATCTTTTAATACTAGCTTGCGCTTTTTAAGCCGCTGCAGCTGTAATTGATCGTAGGGAGCACGTTCGGTCAGCTGTGCAATGACATCGTCTAAATCGCGATGTTCGAGCTCTAGCTCTACCAATTTTTCCCGAAGGGCTTCCTTTTCGCTCATTTTTCCTGTGGTACGCGGCTCTTCACAAAGTAATTAATAGCAGAATACCGTTCTTACTGTTAGCCTTACCCTACACAACGTAATTTATATGTTGAGTTAGATCATAATAGTTTACAGGGGTTAGGTTGACTGAGTTTCCAAATCACCCGTTTTGGAATTTTTCTCTCGAAATATACATGACGGAAGGGGTTGGTTCGGCATGTCTTGAGCTACAGAATGCTCATGATTTGGATGTGAATGTGCTTTTATTTTGTTTATGGGTTGGTGCGTCGCAACGGGGTGTTTTAACCACTTTCCAAATGAAAACCCTAACAAACACGGTAGATATTTGGCATAAAGATATAGTAAGAGGCCTCCGAGCAGTGCGAACGAGCATGAAATATAGTTCCTTTTATGAAGACGGTGCGCTGACCGAATCAGTGAGACAGCGGATTCAAAAGGCTGAAATTGATTGTGAACATATTGAACAACTGATTCTAGCCGCTGCTCTTAATCTAAAATCCGACAACAAACGTTGTGACAAGGTGTGTCTTAAAGATGCCCTATCAAACATGGGGCTTTATTTAAAGACATTTACAAACATTACAGAAAAGGATCGTCAAAATATCGTCTATATTGCTCAAGTGGCTTTTCCTGGCCTTGTCGGCGATATATATCCTCTTTTACTTGAGGTGATTTGAGTGTTAGAGGTTCTTATTTATACGACGATGGTACGATTGCGGATTTACAACCCGAGAAATGTAAGGCTAAACTCTAGGGCATATACTATATATTTTGAGGGGTAAAATATGAGTGAAGCGGATCAGGTTAAGATACTTAAGGCGGAACATGCAGAGCTTGAAAACGCTCTAGAGCAAGAAAAACATAAACCCCAGCCTGATCATATCGCGGTCTCAGCTATTAAGAAGAAAAAACTAAGAATAAAAGATAAATTAGCCGCAATCGAGGCCCATCTATGAAGATAGCTTTCTGTTGGGGAAAATCGTTTTACTTTTTCCCCGTCGAGTCTTGTTCCTATAGCGTATAAGTAGACGAAGCTGTTACGGCGCAGTTATATTTGCCCTGAGATTTTACGTGCTAGTCCTGTAAGAACCGAGCAGGTGCGAGGGGGACGTTCACAATGACCGGAAGCCCAGTCCGACGAGCAGAAAAATGACGGCACCGCACGATTCCAAGTGATAGAATTCATCTCCATAAATCAAGAAATTGGTATAGGTAATAACGATGTTGGATGGTTATAAAATATACGATGCGGACGCACATGTGATGATGAGTCCGAAAATGTGGCAGGGCCTTCCCAAGGAATACCAGTTACGACGACCCCGTCCGGTGCAAATCGGTGACGCGGCTGATCTCGGAGGTTGGAAATCTGCATGGCTGCTAGATGGAAAGCTGGAGCCTCATCCCTTTGGGGCGGGCACACACGCGTCAAATATTCCTGGCATGACGATGGAAGAATACGGTGCCACACCCGATAAAGCGGGGGATTTTTCTGGGTTACCTCAGCCGATCGGGGTCGTGGACCTCTCGGATCCAGAAGCACGGGTAAAGGCGATGGACGGTATGGGGATCGATATACAGTTTTTATTCCCAAGCACCTCTTATGCGGCAACATCCATCGACGCCGGCTTCGAGGCCGCCCTATTCAGGGCTTATAACCGGTATGTGGCTGCTAGGTGCAAACCGGTTTCCAACAGGCTGAAATGGGCCGGATTGCTTCCGTTACGGGACCCTAGGGGGTCATTGGAAGCGATTGCAGAGATGGCAGATCTGGGGGCATCTGCGGGAGTCGTATTTGGTACCGCCGGTGAACACATGCTTTCGGATCCACTATTCAGGTCCTCCTGGGACTCGTTTTCTGATACCGGCCTGCCCCTGTGTGTGCATATGGGTATGAGCTATACGCCTTTTGATAAACTTTGTTATTCGATACAGGATGCAAACATGATCGGGAAAGCCATGCCTGCCCAACTTGCGTTCGTTGCGTTGGTTGGGCACGGAATGCTGGACCGTCACCCTGGATTAAAGGTCGCGTTTCTGGAGTTCGGGGGAGAATGGATATTCTACTCCGTTGGCCGCATGCGACATTACCAGGAAGTCAACAAAAAGCGCATGGCCAACCCTGCTATGTTGCCCGAAAATACCGTGGACGATTATATTCGGTCTGGCCGGATTTTCCTTGGGGTGGAGGCGAATGATGCCATGTTAACACAGGAACTGGAATTGCTCGGTGATACCCAGATATTCTATTCGTCGGATTTTCCACACGGCGAAGGCCGTGATGAGGCGGCGTCGGAAATAATCGCAAGAAATGATATTACTGCAGATCAGAAACAGAAAATACTATATGAAAACGCCGCACAGTTTTTTGCAAGATAGGTTCCGGGTTGCAACAGGCTATATATACGGCCCCCTTTATTCCGTGAAAACCACCAAGAAAGACCTCCTTAATAGATCTGGCGAGACGAATTTTCCATAGGTTGTGTTACTTAATTTCACACACCTTCGGTAGGAGTATCTATCGGTGGTTTTTCTTGAGAGGTTGAATAACCGGCTTTCAGAACTTCTCTATCAAGGTCGACGCGATTGCATAGACCAAGCCCTACAGGGTCACGGGCAGAAATATTTGCCATATTCCAGTGGGACCGATCTCGGATAGCACCAATCGTTGGTTTGGTAGTGCCGATTAGTCGCGATATTTGGGAGTCTACTAAATTTGGATAATGCTTGATGAGCCAAGCTATAGCGTCTGGTTTGTCGCCTCGCCGGGCAACCGGTGTATATTTGGGTCCCTTGGTTCTGATTGACGGGCGGGGTACGTGGGTCTTCGCCATTTGCAATCTTTCAGAAGCATCCACTTCACAGCGTTCAATCTCGTCCTTTGTGAGTTGCCCGTTAGCAATAGGGTCGTAGCCCACCATACCAATAGCGATCTCATCATCAGCAATGCTTTGAATTTCAAGCTCATGTAGACCGCAGAAAACACCAATTTGTCGGAAGGTCAGTGCGGTATTTTCGATGAGCCATACCGCTGTGGCTTTTGGCATAAGTGGTTTGATATTTTGAGAACTGTTGCTTGACATGATAAGGAGCCTTTGTGTTGCAAAACAGGCTATTAGCTATGATTCTAAACATTTTGGATCGATAGCCAGCATAATTTTTCCGATGTGATCGCTGGTAGCCATAAGTTTATGGGCGTTTGCCGCCTGTTCCAATGAAAATGTCCTATAAATTAGGGGTTTAATACTACCTTTTTCGAATAGCGGCCATAGCTTCTCACCAACTGCTTTAGCTATTAGCCCCTTTTGTTCCATTGTCCTCGGCCTCAACGTGGAGCCGGTGTATCGAATTCGTTTTGACATTATAGTTGGAATAAAGAGTTCCACTTTCGGGCCGTCGAGTACCGCTATTTGCACCATACGCCCTTCTAAAGCTAGTGCCTCGAGGTTGCGATTAAAATAACTACCTCCAATCATATCCAATACAACTGAACATCCCACTCCCTGAGTTAGGTCTTTGATAATTTCGACAAAATCTTCCCTCTGGTAATTGATGGCCCGTGTGGCACCTAATTCTTCGCATACGGCACATTTGGCCGCTGTTCTTGCTGTGGTATAGACAGTGGCACCGAAAGCCTTTGCAGTTTGGATCGCTGCTGTTCCTATTCCACCAGAGCCCCCATGGATTAGAATGGTATCTCCCGCTACTAAATTGGCACCATCGAAAAGATTGGTCCAAACAGTAAAAAAGTTTTCCGGAATTGCTGCGGCTTTTAGTGCATCGTAACCTTTGGGCAATCGAAGTGCCTGCTGCTCTGGAACAATGCAGTATTCGGCATACGCGCCACCGGACACAAGAGCGCAAAGTGTATCACCAGGTTGGAAGTCTCGGGTGTCTTGTCCGCACTGAACGACAGTACCGGACAACTCGAGACCTGGTATATCCGTGATTCCAGGGGGCGGTGGATATCCGCCTTCCCGTTGCATGGTGTCGGGAAAGTTTATGCCCGCCGCGGCTACACGCACAAGTAGCTCTCGGTTCCCCACCTCGGGAACTGGACGCTCAACGGGTTTGAGAACCTCAGGCCCACCAAACTCTGAAATTTCAATAGCTATCATGGTTTTAGGAATGTCAAAAGACATCTGACGAGCACCTAATTTGTATGTAACAGATGCTTGCAGGTCTATCGTCTCGGCGGCAAACTAGCAAGTCTGATAAGTTCGCATAATATGAATGGTGGTAAATAGTGGATATAAACGATGATCTTCCGCAAAATATGCCGAAGAAAAAGCGTGATCTTGATCCGATGTCTGTCGACGAATTAAAAGAGTACATTTCCGAGATAGAAGAAGAAATTGAAAGGGTGAATCGCGAGATTACAAAAAAGCGATCACACCGTGCAGATGTTGATTCACTGTTTAGAAAATGAAACGCGATCCCAGAGATCTGCAAAGATTTTAATTATCAGGTCAATACAAGGGCAATATGTGCGGATCGCTATACGGTTGCAGGCACTAACTTGGTGCACGTATCGCTTTTAACTAATGCCTAGGTCTTTAAAGCGATTTTTAAATTTAGCCACTTGACCACCAGTGTCTACTAACCGTTGAGAACCACCAGTCCATGCAGGGTGGGATTTTGAATCGATGTCCAACTTCATACTATCGCCGGCCGCCCCCCAAGTGGACCGTGTCTTGTATGTTGTCCCATCTGTCATCACGACTTCGATTTCGTGGTAATCTGGGTGAGTATCTTTTTTCAACTCAAAGCTCCTCAACAGCAGCGCGCTTTATAGGGAACAAAATTAATGTTTGCAACTAGGCATATCGAGTCGATCGGGCGCCGATTTTGCGAATAAATTTATCGTTGTGTAAGTTTAAACTCGATCCGGCGGTTACGCCTGTCCGCAATTTCGTCACGCCGGGGATCAATTGGTTGAAATTCGCCAAAACCTGCCGCGACTAGATGTTTTGCGTTCACTCCGTGTGCGATTAAGTCTCTCACCACGGCGATAGCGCGGGCAGAAGAAAGCTCCCAGTTTGATGGAAATTTCATTGTTTTTATGGGGCGCCGATCTGTATGCCCGTCAACCCGTAGCACCCAGTTTAGGTTTTGGGGTATACGGTCGCTTATTTCATTTAACGTTCGAGCCAATTGAGCAATTTGATTTTGACCTTCGATGTTGAGATGGGCGGAACCGGAGGAAAATAGCACTTCAGATTGAAAAACAAACCGATCCCCAACAATTTTAACCCCGCGTCGATTGCCCAGGGTCTGGCGGAGGCGTCCAAAAAACTCCGATCGATAAAGTGCAAGTTCCGCGACTTTATTTGTTAGTGCCGCATTCAACCGTTTTCCTAACGTAATGATCTGGACATTCTGTTTGGTCGCTTTTTCTTCGGCCGCCTGTAGTGCGGCGTTCAAGGTTGCAAGTTGTTGGCGGACTGCTGCTAGCTGAAGGTTAAGTGTTTTGACTTGTTTGAGGGCCTCCGCACTTATGCGTTGTTCTTTTGTTAGTTCTTCGCCAATACGCTTTGCCTGTGCACCCAGTTCACGTATGGTTAAGTCTCTTTTCGTTATGGTTTTTTGTGCTAGGGCTGTACGCTCTTCCTCCGTCGATAGTTTTGTCTCCAGCTCTTTCGACTTATCGCGTATAGCGATCAGCGATTTATCCCTTGTTGTCACAGCATTTGCGAGTTTTGCAATCTTTTTTTCAAGAGTTTTGCGCACTTCTCTTAATGTATTAAGGTCTCGATTTAGCTGCGCGATTTCCGTAAGCTTCGCTTTGATTTTGTTTTTACTCAAGCTAATGGTTTTTTGTGCTTCTTCCAACTCAACTGATATTTGTCCCGATTTTTGCAACGTTTTGTTTAACTCGATTTGTAGTGTGTCTCGCTCAGTTTTTACATCGGCTAACATCGCCTCCAGCGTGTCCTTCTGAGGTAGGAGTTCAGATAATTGGCTTGAAAGATTATTTCGAGCAGTGTTTGAAGCATTTAGATCTGTGGTCAGTCGCGAGACCTGACCGCGGAGCGTTAGGTTAGCATTTCTCTCTATCGAAAGCATACTTGTGAGCTCTGCTACTTGACGATTTAATCGATCCAGAGCTTGATTGCGACCCGATAGGAGTTCGCCCAAAAAAAACTGCGCAAGGGTAAAGACCATGAGAAGAAATATAATTATTATTAAAAGAGCAGATAGGGCGTCGACGAACCCTGGCCATATATCAAATGTCTGTCTTTGTCGGCGAGTTGCACTTGGCATATTCGAACCCCGCCTCGTCTAACGTCCTGATTTCTCGGCGATCGCTGCCAATGTTCTTGAAAGGACCCTTATCTCCGTTCTCAATTCCTGCACGAGTTCAGTTCGGCCCTGTGCTGTGTCCTCAAGAAATCTGGAGAGTTGAAGATCAATATTACGGATATGTGATTGTAGTCTATTATCCGATATTTCTAGCTCACGTTTGTTTAGGCCTTCGTCAATCCGCAGCAATATAGGTTTAATTTCTAGCTGACTTTCTGCCAATTTCACCATCAAATTTTGTTCTGTTTTCATTTGCTCGGTTAGGCCGTCCAGCCGATTTACCAAATCGATAATACTGGTGTTGGCGCCAATCCTCGTTTCCTCCCCACGTTGGAGTGTCCTTTGCAGACTCTCCAAGCTATCTGCCGTTTGTTCAAGAAGCGCTTGGACATAAGCTGGGACTGATTGGTCTGTTTCCGCGGATAGGGCTCCGCTCCCCAAGCGTGTTTGCCCAGATAACCAATCTTCCAAATCATTATAGAAGCGATTTTGAGCTTGCCCTGCTTGTAACTCTAAAAAGCCTAGAACAAGTGACCCAGCCAATCCAAAAAGCGAAGAAGAAAAAGCCGTGCCCATACCAGATAGTGGGGCCTGGAGGCCCGTTTTAAGATCATCAAAGACGGGTCCAAGGTCTTTGTTTCCAACGGTAAGCTCCGAGATGACGTCGCTTACCGCCTCAATTGTTTGTAACAGGCCCCAGAAAGTTCCTAATAATCCAAGAAAAATCAGCAAACCTATCATGTAGCGGGAGATATCGCGGGATTCATCTAGCCGTGCAGCTATACCATCCAGCAGTGATCTCATAGATATTGCCGAAAGACTAAACCGATCACTCCGATCGCCAAGCATTGATGACATGGGTGCCAGCATGCGGGGTTGCGGTATATTTGAGATGGGGGGTTGTCCAGCGCGAAAATGTTGCAACCAGGCGACTTCTCGCGTTAGCACAGTCACTGTTCGGAAAATATAAATTATTCCGAGAAAAAGGACACCAAGTATTAGGCCGTTTAAGGCTGGATTCGAAAAAAAAGCTTCCTGAAGTCCGTTGTAAAGCACACTCGCAAGAGCGACGACAGCGACTAAAAACAGAATCATCCGGATCAAATAGCGCCGCGGATGTGTCATGCCTACCTAGCTCCGCCCACCGAGTTGGTATGGCTTTATTTTTAAACCCTTAATCATCTTGTAACTATCACGTCTACTCGGTCTGGGGTCCCATCCTTATATTTTTTTCCAAGAGCCCGAACGTCTATTCGAGTGCTCTGGATGCCCTTATTCATAAGGTGCGATCTTACGGCAAGGGCACGGGAAAGAGACAGTCGGCGCGTTTGACTCAGCGTTCCCGTGGCGCCATCCGCATAAGCCAGTAACTGTACACGTAATGAATTTCTCTGCTTTAAAGAAGCAGCAATAACATCTAAGGCGGCACCTTCTTTCCCCCCCAGTATTGCGCTGCCTGCCCCAAATCCTATGTGAAACCGTTGTCGTGGAGACAGGTAAGTGTTTGCGGCTTTAATTGGGGTGTTTGGTCGATCCAGATTATTTGAAACTATGTCGGTTTTTTGTACTCTCGTTTGTAGATCACTTCTTGGCTTAATCATTTGCCTGGAAGCCGTACTCTTAAACCCGGAACGTAAGGGAATATTGTTTAGTGGGCTCACCGCTTTTAGAGCCTGTTTCACCTGTGGTGATAGCTCTCGCATTTCAGTATTGAGGGAGTTCGTTTTATCCCAGCGTTGTCCTTTTAAGCGTATTGTTTTCTCTTGCAATCTGACCTGATGGTCGGAGGGTGTTCCAGAAGAGTTGATCGTTAGTTTTAGTCGCTGGTTTAAATCACTGGTGTTTCTATTATTTTCCAGGACGCTATGGTCTACAATGACTGAAGGTCCTTTATAATTTCCAATTATTACGGTCTGTGCATCCGTCGTCACCGGCGCGACGACTGATACTACTATCGCGATGACACCGGCTACCATTGTAGCTGACGTTGCCGTGCCAGCTATATACACTGATATTTTGGAAATCATATCCCAAACCCGACCCATTCAACATAACCCAATATTCGACGCAGTGCGGCAACATAACTTAGCTGGATTGCGCCTACAACCGCATTAATTTGGATCCGAGGTGTTAAGGAGCCGATTAGAAGAGTTTAATCTTCAACGCTCAAATTTTCTTCTTCCAGTGCATGCATAAGTAATCTTTGAATAGGGTTATACAGTTGCTGGTTGGTGGCGAGAATTGAATTCCCATAAAGCATGTTGGCTTGACCATTCACCTCGCTGACCATTCCACCGGCCTCACGGATTATAATAATACCAGCTGCCACATCCCAGGGAGAAAGACCTATTTCCCAATATCCTTCATAGCGACCGGCAGCTACGTAGGCTAGATCTAACGCGGCTGAACCAAGTCTTCTAACTCCGGAGGTTTTAGATATCACTGTTTACAGCATCGGTATAAAGCTTTTTTGGCCTGACCTGTTACTAAAAGGAATCCCCGTCGCAATTAAAGCCTCGCTCAATATCCGGCGTCCTGAAACCCGAATGCGACGGCGATTTAGAAATGCACCGACGTTTTTTTCTGCCCAAAATAGTTCATCACGAACGGGTTCGTAGATAACACCGGCAATTAACTGCCCTTCGCGTTCCGCGGCGATAGAAATAGCAAAATGTGGAATCCCATGAAGAAAATTGGTGGTACCGTCAATGGGGTCAATTATCCAACGCTCGTTCTTACCCTCAACATTCTTTACTCCATTCTCTTCCGTTAAAAACCCAAACCCAGGACGCGCTTTGACTAGTTCTTTGTATAGTATCTCTTGGGTTCGCAAATCGGCCTCTGTCACGAAATTCCCTGGGCCCTTCTGGGATACTTGGAGGTGTTCGACTTCTCCAAAATCCCGCACTAATCGACGAGCAGCTTTGCGGGCAGCGGCTTCCATGACATTTATCAGCGGGGTTGTTAGCGACATATTTATTAGGCCTTTCTTGCACCATAAAACGAACCACGCCGAATAGGGGTCAGTCCTTGGCGCGTTCTACGTAGGACCCGTCTTCTGTATTTACAACTATGCGGGTATCTGCCTCGATATGAGGAGGCACCATCACCCGCACCCCATTTTCGATTATAGCTGGTTTATATGACGAAGATGCGGTTTGACCCTTCACCACTGGGTCTGCTTGCGTGACCGTCATTGTGACATGTTGGGGTAGGTTAACTCCTGTAATGGTACCGTCGATTACTTCTGCTGTTACAGACATACCATCTTGTAGAAATTTCGTGGGCTCCCCCAGCGTCTCAAGAGACAGAGTAAATTGCTCGAAACTTTCGCTGTCCATAAATGTAAACAGCTGATCGTCGGTATAAAGAAAGGTAGCATTCTTTTCTTCAACCATAAGTTTTTCAATTGTTTCTGAGGTGCGAAACCTTTCATTGGTCTTGTTTCCCGATTTGATATCGCGCATCTCCACTTGAATAAATGCATTGCCTTTGCCCGGCAGGAGCATTTCTGTTTTAAGTATGCTCCACTGCTTTTTGTCATGTTCTATAACGTTGCCAGGTCGAACGGCGTTTGCTTGGATTTTCATCCTAAATTTCCACTATGTGAATTGATATAATTAGGGGCGCGGGAAGTTATCAGTTCGCCCGTTGATAGGCAATTGGTCTAATGTTCACCCTATAACTTGTCGCTGTATTTATGCAAGTTGCCTTCAAAATTTTCCAACACCCAGTTGCTTCCATCGGCACTCCGAAAAGCGCTATCAACTAAAACCTTTCCGTGGCCACCGGGGATATCCACAACATAGTGTGGTTGACAGAGGCCCGATATATGACCGCGTAGAGCTTTCATAAGTTTTTTACCGGTTTCCACGCTAATGCGAAATTGAGCCGTCCCCTGAGCGCGATCAGGGTGGTGAAGATAATAAGGTTTGATTTTTAACCTCACCAGTCTGCGCATAAGCTCAGCCAGCACTTCTACGTCATCATTTACACCTTTGAGGAGTACACTCTGAGAGAGAAGCGGGACACCTCCTCGGGTTAACTTTGCGCATGCCGCGCCCACATCCGAAGTTAGTTCTTTGGCGTGGTTTGTGTGAAGAACTAACCAAATTGGCAACTTGGATTGCAAAACGTTGATTAGGTTATCGGTGACTCTTTTGGGAACCACTATTGGGAAACGCGTGTGAATGCGGACGTTTTGTATATGCCGTATACTAGTAATTTGTGTCAGTATTTCGCCCAGTCGTTTATCGGACAACGAAAGCGGATCTCCGCCTGTTAAGATTACTTCACGGATGACAGTTGTCGCTTCAATATACCGGATCGCGGCATCAATATCGTTTCGATTTGGAGCGCCCTCTGATCTACCAACCCGATCTCGCCGAAAACAGTACCTACAATAGACTGGGCAAGAAAGTGTTGGTATCAGAAGAACTCTATCGGGGTAGCGGTGCACAAGGCCAGGTGTCGGCGAGTGAGTGGTGTCACCTATAGGGTCTTGAAACTCACCATCGGTGGTTGTCAGCTCTGCAGGGTGCGGGACAAACTGCCGTGCAATAGGGTCATTCGGGTTATTCTGGTCGATTAGTGAGACAATGCTTTCCGGGATTGCGACGGTGTACTTCGCGCGGATCTGATCTATCGTATCAATTTCGTGTTCTGCGATTAGATGAGCAGTTGCCAGTTGCTGCCCCGTGCGGAGTGTTTGAGCTCTTGTAGAACTATGGGTGACGTTTTGAACCATGTCCGGCATTATCATTAACATGACGCGGAACAAAACCCCACAGGAAGAATCATTTTCGGAAGCTTGGTGGAGGCCCCATCGTTTTGAGGCTCGCGCCGACTACCTAGTATATCGTGCCCAATCACTGAAGCGTCTGCGTAATTTTTTCGACAGTAATGGGTACGTTGAGGTTGAAACACCAACACTTCAGTTGTGCCCGGGATTAGAGCCCAACTTACTCGCCCTACAAACAACTATTGGCGAAATAGATGGTGCTCGACAAACGCTTTATTTGCATATGTCCCCGGAATTTACGATGAAAAAGCTGCTCGCAGCGGGCATGCGGAAGATCTTCCAAGTGTCCCATGTTTTTAGGGATGGGGACTGGTCAAGAAGGCACCACCCAGAGTTCACGTTACTAGAGTGGTACTCGGTCGGAATGAATTGGCAAGAACTCGCTAATGAAGCTATTGATCTAATCCGTGTCATTTGTGGTTCTCACGCTTCTCACGCCGCACATATTTGCGTCCTAGACGCCCCTTGGGAATTTATTTCAGTACAGGAGGCATTCATGAGGGCGACAGGTATTGATTTATTAGCGACTACTCCGGAACCTTGGGAGCCTAGCACTGAACTGTTACGCATTGCTGCAGAGTCTATAGGTATTAGGATAGTCGACAGCGATAGTTGGGAAGACCTTTTTTTCCGAATTTTTCTTGAATACGTTGAACCAAAACTCGGATTTGAGGTGCCGACAGTGTTACATTCTTACCCAGCATCCCTTGCGGCGCTTTCACGTATTTCCAAAGACGACCCGCGAATAGGAGAAAGATTTGAAATTTTTATTTGTGGGGTTGAGGTGGCGAACGGTTATGGTGAATTGACACATGCGGACGAACAGCGACGCCGCTTTGAAATAATGGCCGCGCAGCGAGGGGCGCAGGGGCGGCAACCCTATCCAGTAGACGAATCTTTTATTGCTGCGTTAGAAGCGGGTATTCCTGAATGTTCGGGTATTGCATTGGGTTTTGACCGGCTAGTTATGTTGGCGACGGGCGCGCAACGGATTGAAGAGGTTTTGTGGGCGCCCGTGGTAACAAATTGATCATTAGCCTAGTTTGGACATTACTCCGTTGCCGAATAATTGGACTGATCTACTTATTTCGTCTGGTTTCAAATCCCCAAATGCGAACTGGCCTACAAGATATGTTGCGGTGGCAACCCCCATACGTTCACAAAGAAAGTTCGACACTTTCTCAGGGGTGCTGGCAATCGCCCGGCCTTGGGCGGCCATGCCATCGAAGGTAGATGGTCTTTGGTGTTTTGGTATAGCGATTTCGTGACGGCGAAATAGCCAATTGAAATTGTCGTGCCAGACTGCGTAAGCGCGGCGTGCGATCTCAAGCGCTCTTGCTTCTTCCTCGTCGACATAAATAAATATACCAAGGCCGATGAGTGGCAAATGATTCAATGAGCCATGTATTTGTTCCCATTTCGTCCTATAAGAAAGAGCAAAATCGCTTGTTTCTTCGGCGGTATCCAAGCTTACAATATTGCTTCCCATTGCTGCAGCGCGTTCTGCGCTTTCCACAGAATGAACACCGTACCACAATGGCGGATGCGGTTTCTGAAAAGGTTCCAATTGCAGTGGTACGTTGTTGGCATTGTTAAATGTGCCTTGCCCGTCCAATTTTCCATCCGAAAGCGCTTTCAGTATACGCTCTAGATTGTTTCTGTATGTCTCTTCGGCCTCTACGTGGTTATTTCCAAAATATGCAGCTTCTATGGGAGAAGCGCCGCGACCGAAGCCGATTTCTAATCGACCTTTACTAATTTGGTCGACCATACAGATTTCCTGTATGAGCCGCAGCGGGTGATAGAGTGGGAGTGCAAACACTAGTGGTCCGAAACGCAGTTTGTTTGTGCTTCGCGCAATCGCTGATAAGTAAACCGTTGGGGATGGTGCCATGCCTAACGGTGTCGAATGATGTTCTGCTACGTGGTAACTGCGAAAACCAAGTTCATCTAACAGTTGTACAAACTCTATTCGAGAATCATAATATTCGTGCAGTGGAAGGCCGTTTGCATCCACGTGATCAAAGACCCCAAACTCCATTCGCCTTCCTTTTTCCGTGTTATAACAATTTTGGTCGAAATGTTTTTCTTTCAGTTAATTACCTAGCTTGATCCGGTCGCTTTTTATAAAAACCCCTTTCAAAATGGCCTCGTCCTTCAAGGTCACCTTGTTCAAAAATCCAAGTATAACCACCCGGTGGATTTGAGAGGATTTCCCAGCAATTTCCGTCCATGTCCCAGAACATAAAACTATATGTACCATGCTGTTCGATGGGTCGAGTGGTTTTATAAAGACCCCATTTTTCGGCTTCTGTTCGCACCTTCTTGAAGGCTCTGTCCACGTCTTCGGTAGTTTCTACATCAAGGCCGTTGTGTTAATGCCGTGGCATTTCAGTCTTGTTCTTTACCTGGACGACAGCATAGACGTGATTACCCCCAAGTCTAATCATCAGCGAGATTGGGCTTGTTTGGGTTGTCTCTAATCCCAAAAATTCTTCATAAAATTGACGAGTTTTTTTAAGATTGTGGCAGCCTAGTGTGCCGTGTGAGATAAACCGAGTGTTAAGAGCCGGTATTGCTTTCGCAGCGTTGAAGGGCATCTAGCACTCCCATAGTAATATTATCCAGTTCTAACTTAGTGCCCAAGCGGCGTTAATGTTTTAATTGCATCACTTTTTTATAGATCCTTCGTACAGCATATTTGATTGAATTCCCTTACAGCGGCTTCGGGTCCCATTGGATGTTCCCACACGCCGCCTGACACAGCTATAAAATCTGCACCAGCTTCAATAACAGTTCTACAATTTTGAACTGTAATACCGCCGATAGCAACACAGGGTACTGTCATCATTTCTTGCCACCAACTCAGGAGACTTATATCGGCTGGGGTGGTTCCAGACTTAGTGAAAGAATTAAAGAATGCGCCAAAGGCCACATAATCGGCACCCGCGTCGCCAGCCGCAAAAGCGAGGTCACGCGATGACTTGCAGGTCACACCAATGATTGAATTAATGCCAACTGCCGCACGTGCTTCCTCATAGGGGGTGTCTTCTTGCCCTATATGCACACCGTCACAACCAAGTTCAACCGCGAGATCAGCACGATCATTCAGAATAAAGGTTACCCCGTAGTCTCGCGCGATGGGTAAAAGCGTGTCACATGCCTCCCGGATGGTATCATCGGGGGATTCCTTTAGGCGGAGTTGCACACATGCTATTTCTCCCGCGCCCAACGCCGCCTTAAATGGCTCTGCAAAACTAGAAGGTCCCCCGTCCCCCATTTTTTGGGGTGTAATTAAATAAAGCTGGCAAGATTGTGCGCGAATCTGTCTTACTCGTGTACTAGGCCTTGTTAAGATAAATTCTTGTTATTTGATCCAGCATTTTGAGCGCTTCTTCTCGAGGTCGTTGAAAGGTATTGCGTCCGATAATTGAACCGTTTCCGCCACCGTCACGAATAGCGGTTACCTCAGCAAAAATACCGTCTAAATCCTTTGCCTCCCCACCTGAAAATACTACAATTCGTTTGCCGTTAAAGCATGATTGCACAACGTGCTCTATCCTTTGTGTTAGGGTCGAAATAGCAATAGATTGGTTGTCATATACTTTCTTTGCGGCGTCCAGGAATATGACATCGGTTGGGGGTTTTACCTTTATAATGTGAGCACCGATTAAGGCGGCCATGTGCGCGGCATAGGCACAGATATCCATCGCGGTTTCTCCTTCCTTGGTAACCATGCCTCCACGCGGATATGACCAGACGACTACCGCTAAGCCCACCGCTTTTGCCTCTTCAGCAAGCTCTCGAATTTCCTCAATCAGCGCGAATTGATCTTCTGACCCGGGGTAAATCGTAAATCCAATTGCGGAACAACCAAGGCGAAGAGCGTCCCCAACTGACCCTGTAACGGCTTGATCTTTATTTGTAGATAACGAATTTGCGGAGTTGCACTTTAGGATTGTTGGAATAGCCCCCGCAAAACTATGAGCACCCGCCTCAATCATTCCCAGAGGTGCTGCGTATGCAGACAAGCCTGCGTCAACCGCGAGCTTGAAATGGTAGTGTGGGTCATATCCCGATGGGTTTAATGCAAAACTGCGGGCTGGCCCATGCTCAAAACCTTGGTCTACTGGCAGGATCAATAGTTTACCAGTTCCCCCTAGTTTGCCGTGCATTAATATGCGCGCAAGGTTTCCTTTGGTACCGGGATTATCACTCTCATATCCAGAGAGAATATTTTTAACTTTTTGGCTCACTCGCATGATTTTTTCCTCTAGTCACGAATATATTCCATACTCCATAGACCCTGGAAATTCAATTCTTGGGATTCTGGCCGGAGTGGAAAAACTGGTATTTCGTTCTCTTGTCTCTTCGTTCTGTTCGGCGATATGTTGTGGAGGGGTTGATGCATGGGCGCAGTTGACGCACCTTTGGCATACATCGTATGTTGGAAAAATGTCAAAAAAACGCGGGTAAGTCGGTTTCGTGTCGAAACTGGTTGAAGTAGAGGAGCGGTTAGAACGCGCTATTGCTGAATTGGAGCAGGTGGTTAGCGTCAATGGCGTCGTTAATCAGAGTGATACTCATCGCCAGGCCGAAGAAGTAGATCTTATTTTATCGCGGATGGAAGAACTTAAGGCAGCTCACGGGATGGTTTTGAAGAAACTTGATGATACCATCCTTCGTGTTAAAGAAATTTTGGAGGGCTGATTTGGCTCTTGTTGAAATCACAATCAATGATCGCGGTTACCAAGTCGTTTGTGAGGACGGAAAAGAAGAGCATTTGTCTCAGCTTGGTTTACAAATAGATGAGAGGGTTCAGAGCTTAGTGGCCTCTATTGGACAAGTAGGGGAATCACGCTTGTTAGCAATGGTCTCATTGGTTCTGGCCGATGAACTCCAATCGGCACTCGGGGACATAGGCGAGCTTAAAAGCAGTACTCACGTCAAACCAAGTGTCCAGGGTGTTGAGGAAAAACTAGTAAGTGTGATTGATGGAGCAGTGGAGCGGATAGAAAATGTCTCCCGCCAACTGTCATGAGAGACTATTCATGGGATATTGCCAGCTCTAATTTAAATAAATAAGTTTTACCTTGGCGTAGCTGTCCGGTGCGATAGATCGTACATCCCTGGGGCCAATAGAATTCTCTTGGGAACTGCCTCTGCAGAGGTTGCGGCCTTCGTATGTGGTGCCCACCTGTTTAGTACGGGCCACAGAGGATTTAAATGATTGCCGCCCAGGATGGCTACGTCGCCACTTGTTATTCGATGGAAAGAGGGTCGTGGTTGCCGGTCGAGAACATTATATTGCGGAAAAGAAGAAAATACTTCGGCGTAAAGCTGAAAAAACGCGGAAGCTTATTACCAGAATAAGATCGAAAGAAGCCTCATTAATACTCTCGCGCCATTTTACTGAGCAATTTCGAGATCTTTTGTCATCTTCCGTTGTTTCAGCGTATTGGCCGTTGCCCGGCGAGATTGACGTACGGCCCCTGATATTTGCGCTTCTGGATCGCGGAGTTACTATATTGTTGCCCTGCTCGACCGGAAAAAACAAACCTTTAGTATTTCGTCAATGGAAACAGGGTGTACAGCTTGTCAACTCTGATATGGGATTTATGGAACCGAGCACAAACGCAACTATTTTGTCCCCAGACTTACTTATAGTTCCTTTGTTAGGTTTTGATGTAAATTGCAACCGACTTGGCTATGGAGGAGGTTATTACGATATAATCTTACGACAACTCCGAAAAAATTCAAATATATACGCAGTGGGCGTAGCATATGATGAACAAGAATTTCCCAAAATACCGGTTGATCGGTATGATGAGCCCTTGGATATGATATTAACAGACCAACGCACGTTGCGTTCCTAAAGTTTTAGAAAGAGCCCTTTCGATGCGTATTTTGGTTTGTGGAGATGTTGTTGGTCGCTCGGGTCGCCGAGTGTTCACAGAAAACATTGGAAAGTTACGTAAGGACTACGAAATTGATTTCGTGGTAGTCAATGGCGAAAATGCGGCAGGTGGTTTCGGTATAACACCAAAAATCTCTGATGAGTTATTAGCTTCTGGAGCGGATGTAATTACGACCGGAAACCACGTTTGGGACCAGAGGGATATTATACCTCATTTTCAACGGGAACCGCGCTTACTGCGCCCAGATAACTTTCCCAAAGGAACACCGGGTAAGGGCGTCGGAGATTATAAGGATGCGAGGGGTCGTAAGGTGGTTGTTTTACACCTTATGGGTAGGCTTTTTATGGACCCGCTTGACGATCCTTTTTTGAGCGTCGAAAACATGCTTAATACGTGGAGGTTGGGTAGAAACGCCAATGCTATTATTTTCGATTTTCATGGTGAGGCAACTAGTGAAAAAATGGCTATGGGGCACTTCGTTGATGGGCGCGTTTCGGCGGTTCTTGGGACGCATACTCATGTTCCAACTGCCGATGCACAGATATTTTCAGGTGGCACGGGTTATATGTCCGATATAGGGATGTGTGGTGATTATAATTCAGTGATCGGGATAAAAAAAGAAACGTCAATAGAGAGATTCGTGCGAAAAATGCCTACTGCTCGGTTAGAGGCGGCTCAAGGTAATGCGACATTGTGTGCTGTTTTGATCGATACCGACGATATTACAGGACTAGCAACAAATATTGAGCCTATAATTATAGGCCCGAGATTGAAACAACGGTTGCCAGGCATTAGCTAGGGGTAAATAAATGTTTCAATAAGCACCTTAAATGGCATGACCGAAGCTCTATTTCATCCCAAAATTCAAAAATATGAAAATTGGCGCCCTATTCCCGCCACATTATGAGCGTAGTTATTGATTATTGAGGTGCACAAAACATAATTTTCAGACATATTGGGGTACAGGGTCGTAAAAGCACTAGATATAGTCTAAATTATGCTAATTTCAGATACTAAGTCGGAGTAGTAATGGCGGGCCATTCCAAATTCAAAAATATTATGTATCGGAAAAGTGCTCAAGATGCGAAACGGGCTAAGGTTTTTACAAAATTAATTCGCGAACTAACGGTGGCATCTAAAAACGGCGCGGATCCCGATGCTAATCCGCGCCTTCGTGCGGCCATAGCTGCGGCAAAGAGCGCGAATATGACCAAAGATACCCTGGAGCGGGCTATCGCTCGGGGGTCCGGAGAAGGTGCTTCGGATAATTTTGAAGAAATCCGCTATGAGGGTTATGGACCGGGGGGCGTGGCGATAATTGTAGAGGCACTTACTGATAACCGGAATCGTACGGCAAGTGAGGTCCGAGCAGCATTTGCAAAATTTGGCGGTAATCTTGGAGAAACAGGCAGCGTAAATTTTATATTTGATCGGGTGGGCCATGTTATTTTTCTGGCTGACGTGGCCTCCGCAGACGAAATATTTGAGGTTGCACTTGAGGTTGGAGCAATTGATGTGGTTTCGACTGCGGACCACCACGAGGTAATGTGTAAACCAGAAGACTTTAACGATGTGCGCGAAGGAATGGAGACGAAATTCTCTGTAGCGGAAACTGCCGAACTTACGTGGCTTCCTCAGAATACTGTAAAGCTTTCTGAAAGTGGAGCCGAGACACTATTAAAATTGCTAGAAGCACTTGAAGACAGTGACGATGTTCAATCCGTGTCATCTAATTTTGAGATTGATGATATTCTACTCGAAAAGTTAGTGGGATAGGGAGAGCGGTATGACTTTACGGCTTATGGGTATTGATCCCGGGTTGCGCAGTACCGGGTGGGGCATCATCGAAATTGACGATAATCGGCTGAATCACATAGCATCCGGTGCAATTAAGCCTAATAATGCTGAACCTTTGGCGGTACGGCTAACACAGCTATTTGATCGCCTTTGTGAAGTGATAGCGTCCTATTCTCCCTTGGAGGCGGCGGTAGAAGAGACTTTCGTAAATAAGAACCCGTCCTCCACTCTTAAGCTTGGTCAAGCCCGGGGGGTAGTGTTGCTAGCGCCGGCTAAATCCGGTTTGCCTGTCGCAGAATACGCAGCAAACTTAATTAAGAAATCACTTGTAGGGACTGGGCATGCCAGCAAATTCCAAGTTCAAAAGATGGTGCAAATACTTTTGCCAGGCTCAAAACCGGAAACTATGGATGCGTCCGACGCGTTGGCCATAGCTATATGTCATGCTCATCACCGCCATTTTGCAGCTAAGTTGGCCAGCACAGATGTGGAGAGAATAGCGGTATGATTGCTAAACTCCGTGGGGTGTTGGATTCTCTTGGAGAGGGTTCGGTCGTTCTCGATGTTGGCGGTGTCGGCTATCTGGTTTATTGTTCTAATAAGACACTTTCGCAACTTCCACCTCTGGGACAAAGTATTGTCCTTCTCATTGAGGCCCACATACGCGAAGATCACATCCATCTGTACGGATTTCTTGATGAAGCTGAACGTGTATGGTTTTGCACCTTAACAAGTGTACAAGGTGTGGGCGCGAAAGTGGGTCTCGGCGTTTTGTCTGTTCTTTCACCTAATCAACTTTCGGACGCTATTCTTTCACAGGACAAAAACATGGTTAGCCGGGCCCCAGGGGTTGGGCCAAAGTTGGCCGCTCGTGTAATTTCCGAGCTTAAAGATAAGGTGGTGGGTTTTGAAAAGTTTTCAGCCTCCGCACCCCTGACGAAGGATGATGAGCGGGTGGATGGCAAAGTCGAGGACGCTATTTCTGCTCTCACCAATCTTGGGTACCAACGCGGCGATGCCTACGGCGCTATCAAAGGTGTTATGGTCAAAATTGGCGATGACCCCGCGGTTGAAGACTTGATCCGTGCAGGTCTCAAGGAGTTGACCGGATGACGCCAGATAACCCTGTGACCGTGATCGAAACCGAAGAGGATCGCCAAGAAACCGAAGTTCGCCCCCAGTCATTGCAGTATTTTATTGGTCAGCAATCATTAAGAGAAAATCTTAACGTATTTGTTGGTGCAGCGCGATCTCGGGGTGAACCACTCGATCATGTATTGTTTTCCGGCCCACCCGGTTTAGGCAAAACAACACTAGCGCACATTGTCGCTCGAGAGCTGGGGGTGGGGTTGCGGACGACCAGCGGGCCCGTGTTGGCAAAAGCCGGCGATCTGGCGGCTATTCTGACAAACTTAGAAGCTTTGGACGTGTTATTTATAGATGAGATACATCGTCTAAATCCAACGGTTGAAGAAATACTGTATCCGGCTATGGAAGATGGTCGGCTTGACCTTATCATAGGCGAAGGGCCGTCAGCGCGTTCGGTCCAAATTGAATTGCCACCATTTACGTTGGTAGGTGCTACCACACGGTCTGGTTTGTTAACGACACCATTACGTGAGCGGTTTGGAATTCCTCTCAGACTGGAATTCTATAATATCGATGATCTTGTTCAGATAGTGCAGCGTGCGGCAAAAGTGTTAAAGGTTAAAATAACTGCGGAAGGAGCCACGGAAATAGCGAGCCGGTCTCGCGGAACCCCGCGTGTTGCCGTGCGCTTGTTACGACGCGTTCGGGATTTTGCATCCGTAGCGGGCGTTACCGCTGTTAGTTTAGAACTTGCTGATGAGGCGCTTGGTCGCCTGGAGGTTGATCAAAAAGGTCTCGACGTGATGGATCGGCGTTATCTGATGTGTATTGCACAAAATTACAATGGAGGCCCCGTTGGCGCGGATACTTTAGCTGCGGCTTTGTCAGAACAACGTGATGCGATTGAGGAGGTCATAGAACCATATTTGTTGCAAAGTGGTTTGCTTCAGCGGACGCCTCGTGGAAGGGTTTTAACGTTGAATGCTTATCGTCATCTCAAACTAACTGCGCCAACTAGCCTTGAGCCCCAGTTGGAACTTTTGAGTGCGGAAAACAAAAATGATTGATTGGCCAACCCAGCATACCTACCCCGTCCGGGTTTATTACGAGGACACCGATGCCGGTGGTGTTGTGTATCACAGTAATTATTTACAATTTGCCGAACGTGCCCGGACGGAAATGCTGCGCGCTTCCGGTGTCGATCACATCACATTGTTTAGGGAAAATGGTTTGGTATTTGCCGTTCGGAGTTGTGAAGTAGAATTTATTAAACCAGCACATCTTGATAATTTGTTAGAAATTCGGAGTCGTTGTTTCAAAGTTACGGGTGCGAGCATTTGGCTCAAACAATTGATTCAATTTAGTGGTGAGACTTTGGTTGACCTAAAACTTCGCCTGGTATGTTTAAAATCTGATGGGAGGCCAGGGCGACTCCCGCGCACATTAAGGTTGGCATTCGGCATGCCAGTCGACCCAATAATTACTTAGGCTGTAAACAAGGCGAAGCATGGAATCAGATGTAGTACAATCCACCGTTCTTGCCGGGTCGTTATCTAACGATCTGTCTATCTGGGGTTTATTCTTACAGGCTGACGTCATCGTTAAAGCCGTAATGATAGGACTGCTCGTTGCTTCGTTCTGGTGCTGGGCAATAATTTTTGAAAAAATTCTTCGGATGCGTCGGTTAAGACGGCAAGCGCTGAAGTTTGAAGAGAGCTTTTGGTCCGGGGGTTCTCTGGATGACTTATTTGATCGTGTAGGGTCGAGACCAATCGAACCGATGTCGGCTATATTTTCAGCAGCAATGCGAGAGTGGAGAAGGTCGACCTCTCGGTCGGGAGGCGATCGCGAAGTGTCACACCAGAGTTTGGCCGAGCGGATCGATCGGGTTATGCAAATCACGTTGAATCGCGAACTTGAACAGCTTGAGAGATACATGACCTTTTTAGCCTCGGTGGGATCGACGGCGCCATTTGTAGGGCTATTTGGTACAGTTTGGGGAATTATGAATAGTTTTACGGCCATTGCGATGTCAAAGAATACGTCGCTTGCAGTAGTCGCGCCTGGTATTGCTGAGGCTCTTTTTGCGACGGCGTTAGGCTTGGTAGCTGCGATTCCTGCTGTTATCGCATATAACAAACTTTCCACCGATATAAACCGTTATGCGGGCGGCCTAGAAGCGTTTGCAGGCGAATTTGGCGCGATTTTATCACGTCAGACGGAAGACGCGGGGTTTTGAGGGATGGCAATTGCATCTGGAAATGGCAGCAAGCGAGGTCACGGTCGTGGACGGACTGCCTATATTCCCATGAGCGATATAAACGTTACGCCACTCGTTGACGTAATGCTCGTTTTATTAGTCGTGTTTATGATTACAGCACCCCTCCTGACGGTCGGGGTGCCGGTTGATCTTCCGAAGACGAAAGCATCTCAGATGGTTGGTCAGGATGAGCCCCTGGTAATAAGTGTGAACGTTAAAGGCGAGGTCTGGTTGCAAAAGACAAAAATCGGTGTGGAGCAAATGGTTCCCCGACTTGAAGCAATTACTGAGAATAATAAGGAAACACGAATATTTGTGCGTGGAGATCGGGCTATCAATTATGGTAGGGTGATGGAAGTAATGGGTCTTATAAATCAAGCGGGTTTTAATCGCGTTGCTCTAATTACGGAGCTTCCCAGGGGGCGCGATGCAAAAAGAAGTGATTGAGCGATGCGCCTTGGGGCATTTATATCCGCAATCTTCCACGTTATCGTAATCGTGTTAGTTGTGATGGGTTTGCCTAACATCTTGGAGTCAGATCGCACTAAATTTGTTCCAGTAGTTGTTGAGGTCGTGACTCCTGATGCGCTGTCTCCGAAAAAGCGGATGAAGTCACCAACAGGTAAAAAACCTGTTGAAAAGCCTTTGTCAGCGAACAAAAAACCGACTCCCAAAACGAAGCCTAAACAGCGAGCAATAACCCCCCCCGAAGTCCCGCCCACCTCCGTGGCAAGACAACGGGTATCAGAAAAAGAATTTGAACGGATTCCAGAAAAAAAATTAACCCCGAAGCCCAAAACAAAGCCGAAGCCCAAAACAAAGCCGAAGCCCAAAACAAAGCCGAAGCCCAAAACAAAGCCGAAGCAAAAACCTAAGAAAATTGCAGTGGCTTCGCGTAAACAGTATGTACCGAAGCCCAAACGCAAACCTAAGCAGACACGCGACGCGCTTTCCCCCCAATCACTTCTGAAAAATCTTGCGGAAGTAAAACCTATCGAAAAGAAAGATATCTCGCGAGTAATTACCGAGGTCCTTAAACAAACTCCACAACAACCGAAGCGCTCCCCTCTGGATCAACGCCGTCTAGAGGCCGGCCTCGCAGCGTCTATAATGCGTCAGCTATTTCCTTGCTACAGCATTTTATCGGGTGCTAAGGATGCCGCGAATATCAAAGTAAAAGTTAAGGTGCGGCTTAACCCCGACGGGTCTCTTGGGGCAACTCCTCGGGTAATAGATGCGATGGGTATAGCTTCTGATGGGTTCCATCTCGCCGCTAAGGAGAGCGCTCTTCGGACGTTGCGCGATCCATCTTGCATGCCTCTTAAATTGCCACTTGATCAGTATGATTTGTGGAAAGAAACAACTCTCACTTTTGATCCCAAGGAAATGCTACGATAATGAAACCATTGTCTTTCCCGTTCCGATTTATACCCTTCTTAGGATGTGCGGCGTTTTTAGTTTGCATTTTTATTAATGTTTCTAATTCGGTTCGCGCTGAGTTGCAGGTCGACATTACGAGGGGTACCGTAAAGCCGCTTCCGATAGCGATACCGGAGTTTTTTGGTAAGACGGCGCAAGAAATTCAAGTTGGGCGACGCATGGCGGATCTTATTTCGTCGGATTTAGAACGGTCGGGATTATTTCGGCCGATTAATCGTCAGGCATTCATACAAAAAATATCAGAATTACGTGTGCAACCGAGGTTTGGTGATTGGCGTCAGATAAATGCGCAAGCGTTAGTGTCCGGGAGCGCTCAGACACAAGACGATGGACGCCTTAAGGTGGAATTTCGTTTATGGGATGTGTTTGGGGCCCGTCAAATGACGGGCCTTGCTTACTTCACCGCACCCGAAAATTGGCGACGAGTGGCGCATATTGTAGCGGATGAAATTTATAAGCGTGTGACTGGTGAGACCGGCTATTTTGATACTCGCATTGTATATATTCAGAGCAGCCAACCTCAGCGGAAAAACACTCCATCAGGTGAAATATTTGTTACTAAGAAGCGTTTGGCTATAATGGATCAAGATGGAGCAAATCATCGCTTTTTGACGGATGGAAACACGATGGTTTTGACCCCAAGGTTTTCACCAACAGAGCAGACAATAACTTATCTGTCGTTTGGTAGCGGTCAGCCACGAGTTTATCTCTACAACATCAACAGTCGTAGACAAGAACTATTAGGTGACTTTCCGGGTATGACTTTTGCCCCCAGATTTTCGCCCGACGGGAATAGGGTAATAATGAGCATGGCTAAGGACGGAAACTCTGAAATTTATACGATGGACATTAAAACACGTCGCGTGCGTCGACTCACAAATCAACCAGGGATAGATACGTCACCGTCATATGCACCTGATGGGCGGAGAATTGTATTTAACTCAGATAGGGGTGGCTCCAAACAGCTTTATGTTATGAATGCGGACGGTAGCGGTGTTAGAAGAATTAGCCGCGGTAAGGGCCGATACGCGACGCCTGTCTGGTCACCGCGCGGCGATAAAATTGCGTTTACGAAAAACTATAAAGGCTTTCAGATCGGCGTAATGGACCCCGATGGAAAGGGCGAGAGAACGTTAGCCAGAGGTTTCAAGGTGGAAGGGCCAACTTGGGCACCTAATGGTCGGGTGCTAATGTTCTTTAAACAGGAACGCCGTAGAGGGTTAAACACTGGTGTAGCAAAGTTATATTCCATTGATCTTACTGGGTATAACGAACGTCAAATTATTACGCCGAGTGGCGCCTCTGATCCTGCGTGGTCGCCTTTGGGCAAGTAATGATAAAACACGCGCGGATTGTTTTTTTGTGTTAAATAGATAGAGATTTGAACAAATGCCTATGAAAAATTATTTAGTTTCAGCTGTTACGAAGATGTCTAAATTTCTATACAACAAACCTTTTTACATTCTTTCCTTATCAGAACGGGGGAAAAACTGATGCGCTTTTCATATGTGTTTTGTTTGCTCGCGAGCCTGGGCCTCGTCGCTTGCGAATCGTCTCCCGAGGTAAACACACTCTCGACTACGGGTGATGGAAGAACTTCCTCTGTCGGAAGTTCTTCCTCAAATGTTGGTACCCTCAAAGAAACCGGGGCGCCGATACGCAGTAACGTGGTAACCAAACCTGTTCCAGCACAAACGCCAGGCAGCTCCGAGGATTTTGTTGTTAATGTTGGTGATCGCGTATTATTTGGTTTCGATCAATTTGATTTATCAGCGGAAGCGCGGACTACGATCGAAAATCAGGTGGTTTGGTTAAATCGGTTTCCAGCGGTTAGGATTACTATAGAGGGCCACGCTGATGAGCGCGGAACGAGGGAGTATAATTTAGCACTGGGTGAGCGCCGCGCTAACTCAGTCCGAGACTACATGATTGCTCTCGGTGTAGATGCCAACCGGGTAAAAACTATTTCATACGGACATGAACGACCTGTGGACCCAAATTCTTCAGAAGAGGCGTGGTTGCGCAATCGACGCGGGGTAACGGCTATTGACAATGGGACGCCATAACCTGCTGCCGCTAGTTATGTGTTGAATGTCGGTGCAAGTACTTAGTTTAAGCACGGTTTCAATATGAGTTATATAGATGGTTATGTTTAATCGAGTGCTTCGCCGTCTTTGCCTGCTTTTCTGCATTGCAATTATTGATTTCTTTCCAATGATTGCGACCTCGCAAAGTAATATTGATGTGCAGGCTCTAATTACTAAAATTGATAGACTACAGCGTGCAGTGACAGACCTCGAACGATACTACCTTAAAGGTGGGAATCGCCCCATTGGTGTTAATAACCTTGACACCCAAAACACTAAAACCAATGGAAGTAAAAGTTCAGCACGCAATACGATACGCATAAGTCAATTTGAGAGTGAGCTTCGTCAGATTACCGGTAGTGTAGAGGCTGTAGATTTTCGTCTCCAGAAAATGGAAGTTAGGTTAAACAAACTTATTTCAGACATTGACCAACGCCTCGCAAGTCTTGAAGGGCAATCCAAGTATCTTATGACGCGTGTAAAGCGAAAGTCGAATACCCAATTATTACCGCCCGATAAACTAGCAGCCGATAATAATTCCGACCGGCCAAGTTCCAACTCTTCGGCATCCTCTGTTTCAACCGTCCCGGGCGTACTTGGTACTATTCCTGAAAACCTCGCTGTCAAGAAGGCACGAGGTCCAGTAAAATTGAGATCAGCCTCTAAAAAGAGAAAGGTTATAGAAACACCTCCAGTGCTGCCTGAAGGCACACCCAAATTTCAGTACGACTATATTTACAAGGTTCTACAACAGCAAAATTTTCAGAAGGCGGCGGTCGCATTAAGAGCATATATAGATCTTCATCCTCAAAATGCGCTCACAAGCAATGCATACTTTTGGCTTGGCCAAATTTATTATGTTCAAAAGGATTATAGAACCGCGGCTCTGCTATTTGCGGAGGGGTTTCAAAAGTTTCCACAAGGCAATAAGGGACCTGACACCCTCTTAAAACTTGGAACTTCCCTTATGAAGTTAAATCAAATGGTGGAAGCGTGTACAGCATTTTCTAGATTTTTCGAGGATTTTCCAGAGGCGAGGAGCGATTTGAGCAATCGAGTAAAACGGAGCCAACGGAAAGCTCAGTGTCTCTAAATACGGTCGATGCTCGCAGCACACTAAACAACGCTCAAGAAGAATTTGCTGATTTAATGGGAGTTTCTGGTCTCGGTGTAGATAGGGACCGACTGGCGATAGCAGTGTCGGGTGGTCCGGACAGCACGGCGTTATTTATACTTTTGCACGAGTGGGCGCACGCGAGAAATATTTTGGTGACCGTGCTGACAGTGGATCACGGGTTGCGACAAGAATCACGGGAAGAAGCCGAACACGTTGGACGTTTTTGTAGTCGATATGGTGTGGATCATCAAATCTTGCCGTGGGTGGGAGCAAAACCGGAAACCAATGTTCAAGCTTCTGCACGTGATGTGCGTTACGGATTAATGGAGCGGTGGTGCACTAATAATGGTGTCACGGAGCTTTACGTGGGGCATACACTCGATGACCAAGCTGAAACATTTCTGTTAAGAATGGCTAAGGGAAGCGGTCTCGATGGACTGGCAGCAATGCCACTAGTCAGGCTGCATGGTGAGGTGCGGATCGTGCGCCCTCTACTCAGAATGTCACGCAACCAAGTTTTATCATTATTGATCGAGAAGAATATCTCATTCATTAGAGATCCCAGCAATCGTGATCGGCGCTATGCTAGAGTTGTAATGAGAGAGGATATTAAGCGATTAAACGAACATGGCATCTCAACATCTGCTATTGCTAGTGTTACTCAACTTTTTGGACGTATAAGGAGGCGGAAAGAAATAAAAATCGCCGATCTTTTCCAGCAAATGGTAGTTTTGTATCCAGAGGGTTATGCAGAGCTTGATATTGAACAATGGAGAGGAGCTGACCTAGTGGCGGGTTCGCAGTTGATTGCTGAGCTCCTGCGCATTGTTGGGGGTAGTGACTATCTTCCGCGACGTGAGCGTTTAAATCGGCTAGTTGAGGTGTTGCGTACTCGAAATCGAGGTGCTCGAACTCTTGGCGGTTGTGTTATTTCATTCCGTGGTTTGACCGCTAGGTTTTGGCGGGAATATCAGAAAATAAATGAGGTAACACCAATTGTCCCAGGAACTTCGGTGCTCTGGGATGGAAGGTTTAAACTTCGTTTTAGTCACGAAAAACTCTTAATAGTGCCAAATATGCACGTTCGTCCGCTGGGTAAGAACGGATGGACATGGTTACTAGAAAATGCCAATGCTCCCAATAAAGTACGTCAGTTGAAGAACATTTCTGGTCCGGTACGTTACACATTGCCTGCGGTATGGCGGGGAAAAGATTTGGTTGAGGTCCCTGATTTAGCTTGCTTTCACGCTGAGACTTTGGAAAATATTATCCAAAGTGCCAGGTTTGAAAACAAAGCACCATCACAAATACTACCCTTTTGGGTTGCTTAACACGTCAAAAACACTATGTAATGCAGTGTAGTTTGTTGGATAAATTGCTAGGCATGCAGTCTCAGGAAAATTACTAGTGAACAATTTCGGAAAAAACCTCGTTCTTTGGGTTATAATTGGCTTATTGTTGGTTGCATTATTTAACCTGTTCCAGCAACCCTCTGGCCGCGATGGACAATCTAGTATCCCGTATTCGACGTTTTTGGCCGATGTGCAGGGTGGTCAGATCGAAACTGTGACGATTGTAGGGCGTAAAATTAGCGGTATACGGAAGGATGGCAGATCTTTTTCCACGTATGCGCCTGATGATCCAAATCTTATAGGAGAACTGAATAAAACCGGTGTTACAATCAATGCTGCCCCAGCCGATGATGGCTCTCCCTCCCTTTTAAATATTTTGATTTCTTGGTTCCCTATGTTGCTGCTTATCGGCGTGTGGATTTTCTTCATGCGACAAATGCAATCTGGCGGCGGCAAGGCAATGGGCATTGGCAAATCCAAAGCTCGCCTTCTTACAGAACGCTCCGGTAGAGTTACTTTTGATGATGTGGCTGGGATTGAAGAGGCAAAACAGGAACTTGAAGAAGTTGTTGAATTCTTGCGAGATCCCCAGAAATTTCAGCGCTTAGGAGGTAAAATACCTAAAGGAGTACTTCTTGTGGGTCCTCCCGGAACTGGTAAAACGCTTCTTGCCCGAGCCATAGCCGGCGAGGCTAACGTCCCATTTTTTACAATCTCGGGCTCCGATTTTGTTGAAATGTTTGTGGGCGTTGGTGCTAGTCGTGTGCGCGATATGTTCGAACAAGGTAAAAAAAATGCGCCATGCATCGTATTTATAGACGAAATTGATGCTGTTGGTCGTCATCGAGGTGCGGGGTTAGGTGGCGGGAACGACGAAAGAGAGCAGACCTTAAATCAATTACTTGTAGAAATGGACGGATTTGAAGCTAATGAGGGGGTAATCTTGATTGCCGCTACAAACCGCCCTGACGTATTAGATCCCGCGCTTTTAAGACCTGGGCGTTTTGACCGACAGGTCGTCGTTCCGAATCCAGATGTATTAGGTCGCGAAATGATACTCAAGGTTCATATGAAACAAGTACCCCTAGCACCCGATGTGGATGCAAAAATTATCGCACGTGGCACTCCAGGTTTTTCAGGCGCAGATCTTGCAAATTTGGTAAACGAAGCGGCGCTTCTGGCGGCACGAAAAAATAAACAATTAGTTACCATGGCAGAATTTGAGGACGCTAAAGATAAAGTGATGATGGGTGCCGAACGGCGTTCGATGGTGATGACAGAAGATGAGAAAAAGCTTACGGCGTATCATGAGGCAGGACATGCCCTTGTAGCTCTCTCAGTTCCGAAGCATGATCCTTTACACAAGGTTACCATCATACCACGGGGTCGAGCTCTTGGTGTAACAATGTCGTTACCTGAACGGGATAAATATGGATATTCCAAGGTTGAACTCACCTCTAAACTAGCCATGATGTTCGGCGGTCGGGTTGCGGAGGAAATGGTTTTTGGTGAAGAAAATGTAACGACGGGTGCTGGAAATGATATTCAGCAAGCAACTGGATTGGCGCGTCGGATGGTCACAGAATTTGGGTTTTCTGAAAAACTAGGACCTCTTCGATATTCGGATAATGAAGAAGAAGTTTTTCTTGGACATTCGATTACACAGAAACAAAATATGTCTGATCAGACTGCGGAACTAATTGATTCGGAGGTTCGGCGTTTGATAGAGGAGGCAGAAATAACGGCGCGAAAGGTATTATCGGATCGGCGGGCTGATTTGGAAACCCTTGCGAATGCATTGCTTGAGTATGAAAGTCTCTCCGGTGACGATGTCAGTAATCTGCTAAAAGGGGAAGATATTATTCGTCCTTCTTCTGAGGAGCCGCCAGCTGGATCCGAGCGTAAATCTTCTGTCCCGACGGCGGGTAAGAAGAGCCGTGGTAGCGGTGGTGTTGGTAATATTGAACCGGAGCCCCAGCCAGGAACCTAGAATTAAATTTATTTCTGTATTTGACTATACATTATCACGTATTAGTACGTGATAATGTATAGTCAAATAATAAGCCTGGAGAGGATTTGTCAGGCAACTATAAATGTATTAATCCCGTCGGGCTTTTATCAGGTGCCGCTGCGTCGAAAGCGGTCTCCGAGGGTTTCGCTGTTCCACTTGCTGGTAGTGCGGTCGCTTTTTTAAGTGTGGAGATTTTATCTAAGTTACCCAATGGGAATTTTGAGTGTAATCTCGTCCCCGCCTCGTCTTCCAATTTTGACCTTACAGCATTCATGGGAGAACGTAAGGCTTTCGCGGGTACCAGATTAAATAAACCTATAATAGTAGGGGTTTTAAATGTGACCCCCGATAGTTTTTCGGATGGGGGCGATTTTATGACGCCCAAAGACGCAATTTCCCGCGCCGCCGCCATAGTGGCAGAGGGTGCAGATATCGTTGAGATTGGAGCTGAATCAACACGTCCCGGAGCAACTCCGTTAGGCGAGAGAGAGGAATTGGAAAGATTATTACCTGTTGTTAATGCGGTAGTGGCAGAGGGTATAAGGGTGTCTGTAGATACTCGCCGCCTGAATGTTTTGAGAGCGGTAATAGACGCCGGAGTTTGTATTATCAACGATGTTACAGCCCTAACGTGGGATGCTGCATCAACAGAAATTATAGCATCTTCGGGTGCTTCTGTTGTATTGATGCACATGAAAGGGGACCCACGCACAATGCAGGACGACCCGAGGTATAATCTTGCATCAGCGGAAATCTATGAGTGGCTTTCTCAAAGAGTGGAAGCGTGTGTACGGAGTGGAATTGCTAAAGAAAGAATTGCCATTGATCCGGGGTTTGGCTTTGGCAAAACCACCAAACACAATAAGGAAATTTTAGAACGGATTGGTATGTTTCATGGTATTGGTTGTGCTTTATCTATTGGTGTGTCGCGTAAAAGTTTTTTAGGTAACCTTACTGGGTCCCATGTCCCAAAACAAAGACTGGCTGCCACAATTGCGGCCACTATGGTTGCCATTTCTCAGGGCGCACAGATTCATCGGGTACACGATGTGGCGGCCGTAAAACAGGCGATTGATGTTTGGAACGCTTTGACTTTGAGTGATTAATAATTTTAATTTTTATTGAAACAACAATTATTTAGTGATTGGCGCGATAAAAGTTCTATGTTTATGCACCGCTAAGGGAATGAGGCAAAAGGGAATGGGGCGTAAACTTTTTGGGACCGACGGTATCCGTGGAACGGCAAATGTTGAGCCCATGACCGCTGAGACAGCTTTGCGTGTGGGTATGTCGGCGGCAAAACTTTTTACTCGCGGCGATTCGCGCCGAACGGTTGTGATTGGCAAAGACACTAGGTTATCGGGTTATTTGTTGGAGTCTGCGTTAGCGGCGGGTTTCATAGGCATGGGAATGGACGTCGTCTTTGTTGGTCCAATGCCTACGCCTGCAGTTGCAATGTTAACACGCAGCCTCCGGGCGGATCTGGGAGTTATGATTTCGGCATCGCATAATCCCTATCACGATAATGGGATAAAGTTATTTGGCCCAGACGGCTATAAAATATCGGATGAGATGGAGAAGAGGGTTGAACATTTCATTGATTCGAAAATGAACGTAGATCTTGTAAATTCCCTGGATCTTGGACGGGCTAAACGCCTGGACGATGCTGAGGGGCGCTATATTGAATTTGTTAAAAGCACATTTCCTAGAGGCTTAAGGCTCGACGGCCTCAAGGTAATTGTCGACTGTGGTAATGGTGCGGCTTACAAGGTTGCTCCTAAGATGCTTTGGGAGCTTGGTGCGGAAGTTATACCACACGGCGTTGAACCCGATGGGGTAAATATAAACAAATTATGTGGCACTACCGATACTGGGGCTATGTGCGAATTGGTTTGTCGCAACGGCGCGGATATAGGGATAGCACTTGATGGAGACGCAGATCGAGTGCTAATTGCGGATGAGGAAGGAATGCTTCTTGATGGAGATCAACTCATGGCCATAATCGCCGAGTCATGGAATTCGGCCGGTAGACTTAACGGCGGTGGGATTGTTACCACCGTGATGTCGAACGGCGCACTAGAACGCCATCTTAAAGGGCTTGGCCTTCAAATGATGCGCACGCAGGTTGGTGATAGATACGTTACAGAGTACATGCGCGCTAATGGTTTTAACGTTGGCGGAGAGCAATCGGGTCACATCGTTTTGAGCGATTATACAACTACTGGAGACGGTTTAATTGCCGCTCTCGAGGTGTTGGCGGTAATGGTTCATAGAGAGGAGCCACTTAGCCATGTGGGACGGCAGTTTGATCCTTTTCCACAGATTATGGAAAACATACAGTTTGATGGCGTCTCGCCATTGGAAGACCGACGCGTCGTTGCAGCCGTGCAGGCGGGTGAAGCCGCTCTTAAAGAAAGTGGGAGGATATTAATTCGAAATTCGGGAACTGAACCGGTTGTGCGTATTATGGCTGAAGGAGAGGATCCTGATGTTTTGAATGGCGTAGTTAATGAAATAGTTTCCGTAATAAAACACACATTGAGTTCCGCGAAAGCATGAGAGGTCGGGTTCTGATCGTCGCGGGTTCAGACTCTAGCGGGGGTGCTGGAATCCAGGCGGACATTAAGACCGTGACTGCGCTAGGTGGGTTCGCGGCTACCGCAATAACCGCTTTAACCGCCCAAAATACGTTGGGTGTTCAGGGGTTTTTGGGAGTGGATGCGGGATTTGTTGCAAAACAGCTTCAGGTAGTACTGAATGACGTTGGTGCGGATATCATAAAGACCGGCATGCTTCACAACGCCGATGTTATCGGGGCAGTATGTACCGAGATTGATAATAATGCTCCAGGTGTTCCTATCGTTGTCGACCCGGTCATGGTTGCAAAAGGGGGTGAGGAGTTAATTGATAATTCGGGTATTCGCATGATACTTCAGGAATTACTTCCCCGAGCCTACTTAATTACGCCTAACATTCCCGAAGCGGAGGCCCTTCTTAAGCTGTCAATAAAAAGTGTAGAAGAAATGAAAAACGCCGCGGAAGCACTGACTAATCTAGGCGCTACTTCTGTTTTGATAAAAGGCGGACATTTGTCGGGAGATAAGCTAACTGATGTTCTGTTAGATCGTGATGGTTTCCATTTTTTTGAGGTTGAGCGTGTCCAAACGCGTCACACTCATGGGACTGGTTGCACACTTGCGTCTGCCATTTCGACCGGTCTGTCGCAAGGCCTATCCTTGCCAGTGGCAGTTGGGCAAGCACAAACATATGTAGTAAAGGCTATTCGTAATGCACCAGGTCTTGGTAGAGGGCACGGTCCGCTAAACCATGCCCATACAGTTAGCTGATTAACAATCCCAGAGGATTATTTGGAAATACCAATATATCAAGTTGATGCGTTTGCCGATGAAGTATTTACGGGTAACCCGGCGGCTGTGTGTCCGCTCGATAATTGGATTCAATCAGATTTGATGCAATCTATTGCTGGCGAGAACAATTTGTCCGAAACGGCTTTTTTTGTGCCTAAAATAGGTGATCCGGGGACATATGAACTGCGTTGGTTTACTCCCCTAATGGAAGTTGATCTTTGCGGCCATGCTACCTTGGCTAGTGCCTATGTGATTTTTGAATTTCTGGCTCCTAATCAAGAATGTATTCGTTTTGAAACTCGCTCTGGGTTGGTCAAAGTCGAGCGCCGGCGTGAGTTGTTTTTTTTAAACCTACCTGCATATACAGGACCACAGGTTCAATGCCCCAACGACTTGTTTCTCGGTCTTGGTACTATGCCAACAGAGGTAATAGAGGGTCCAAATTATATTGCGGTTTTTGATACAGAAAAAGACGTGCTAGAAAGTGAACCGAATTTTGAAAGACTTTCTCGGTTGCATCCAAGGGGTGTAATTGTTACCGCACCAGGAATTCGATATGACTTTGTGTCACGATTTTTCGGTCCTTCTTTTGGTGTTCCGGAAGATCCGGTGACAGGATCCGCTCATTGTATGCTGGTGCCTTTTTGGTCTAAAAAATTAGACAAAGAAAACTTAAGAGGGCGACAGTTATCTACACGTGGCGGAGACTTGGTCTGTGAGATGCGTGGGAATAGGGTCGAGGTTGGCGGTAATGCTGTATTGTTTTTGCGAGGTATAATTGAGATCTAACAATGTTATGATGGTTTAATGGTTATCTGTACTGGGATGTCTGCGACTAAAGACCCTTTTCCGATCTTCTGATGAAATCATGCCTGTCAAAACGTCTCTATAGCCTTGCACTGCTTCCGCACCCGCCTCACGATAAGCTTTTGCAATGCGTTTGCTTTGGCTTTCTGATAGTCGTTGTTCTAATTCCAAGCCCTTAGCTGTTAATTCTAAGAGACGTTGACGGCGGTCTTCTATCCCCTCTCGTTGATTTACAAATTCTTCGCGCACAAGTTGTCCCAGGACGCGCGAAAGGCTCTGCTTGGTTATTTTCAAAATTCCTAGCAATTCTGACACGTTAATTAACGGATTTCGACCTACGAAATAAATCACCCTATGATGTGCGCGCCCAAATCCGTATTCTACGAGGATTGTATCTGGTTCAGCGGTAAAATCTCGATATGCATAATAAAGTAATTCCATACCCTGCCGGATATCCTCTTCGCGTAGAAAGAGTGGATTAATACCTGATTTTATGTCAGTCATGTTGACATATATGCACGCGAATGCTACTTACCGCAACCCTAAATTTAGTACTAATTTATCCAGAGGCGTCCAGGGAGCGAAAGGTAATGGTCAGCTTTGATGATCAAGAAGGACACGTTTGGTATAATGGCTCATTGTTACCCTGGAAGGATACGACGTTGCATGTCTTATCACACGGGCTGCATTACGCGAGTTGTGTTTTTGAAGGGGAGAGAGTGTATAACGGCAAGGTATTTAAGCTACGAGAACACACACAGCGCCTGATCGACTCCGCCAGTGAATTAGGGTTTGAACTACCCTATACGTTAGCGGAACTAGAAACCGCAACCCGTCAGACAGTTACTGCACAAGGCTACCTCGACGCTTATGTTAGACCTGTCGCATGGCGTGGCAGTGAAATGATGGGAGTTTCTGCGCAAACGACCAAAATCAATGTAGCCATTGCTGTTTGGGAGTGGCCGTCATATTTTTCTCCGGAGGCTCGCCTTCGAGGTATAAGGTTAAAAACAGTAAAATGGCGTCGGCCAGACCCCAGAACAGCCCCTGTACATGCAAAAGCAGCGGGTCTGTATATGATCTGCACACTATCAAAACATGAAGCCGAGGCGGACGGGTATGATGATGCTTTGATGCTCGACTGGCGTGGGCAAATTGCCGAAAGCACAGGAGCGAACATATTTCTAATTCAAAACGGCAAGATACATACTCCGACACCAGATTGTTTTCTCGACGGAATAACGCGGCGTACAGTAATCGACCTTGCAAAACAACGTGGTCTCGAAGTGATAGAACGCGCAATCTTACCGGCTGAATTAGCCGAAACCCAGGAGGTGTTTGTAACAGGAACTGCTGCAGAGGTAACACCTGTCGGGCAAATAGATGAATTTAGTTTTGAGGTGGGTGATATTACTCGTGGTTTGCTAACAGATTACGATGACCTTGTGCGGAGTGCTGGGTCTGTATCGGTTGCTAGCACTGGGTAACGAGTCAGTTGCTCTTCACAGGGTTTTGGCGAAAATTTGATTTCTGTAGAAAGCTGACATAATCAAATGAAAGAAATCATGGTACTGCTTATTCATCTGTATTATTAATCCACCTTGAAGTTGAGGCGGTATCAGCTGCGCGGGTGGTAACCCAATGGGCGCCGGATTCTCTGTCTTCTAACTTCCAAAAGGGTGCATCGGTTTTAAGCCAGTCTATTAGGAATTGACAACTTTCGAGAGCATCTCGCCTATGGGACGATGCCGTGATAACGAGGACTATTTGATCACCTGGATCAAGTGTTCCGTAGCGATGGACAATTAATACGTTCTTTATATCCCAGCGTTCTCGCGCCTTAATTTCGAGCTCATGAAGTTTTTTTTCCGTCATTCCAGGATAGTGCTCTAACGTCATAGTCTTGAGTTTGTCACCCCTAGAATATTCCCGTACGGTTCCGACAAAGCTCGCAAGTCCACCTATCTCCGTGCTGGATTTCAAAATTTTTGAAATTTCACTACCAATATCAAAATCTTCTTTTTGTACTCGGATCACTTACGCTAACCCCCGGTCATTGGTGGAAAGAGCGCGACTTCATCTCCCTCGAAGATCTTGGTTTCGTGAGGGGCTATCTCCTGATTTACCGCAGCACGAATATTTTCAACTTCTGCGAAAGCTTGTAGATATCCGTCGCCCCGCGTTTTAAGAAAATCAATCAAGAGCGCAACGGTATCGATATGGGTCGGTAAAGAAATTTCTTCCTTCGAAATACCAATACGTGAGCGAACCCATCCAAAGTAAAGAAGTTGCATCATCCCACCTCAGTAAAAGGTAAATATTCCACCATTGAACCAGCAACCAACTCGGTCAAATCCTCGGGTAATTCCACCAAACCCTCCGATTTCACCATGCTTGTTAATATTCCGGCACCGTCCTTTGGAAATTTATGGGCAACCGGAAAACCATCCTTCGCCGTCGTAATACTAACCCTCAACCACTCCCGACGTCCAAGTTTCTTTTGGAGGTCAAAACCGGAGCGTACTTTGTAATATGTTGGTGCTGTGTTTCGACAACCGCTAAGTTTGAGGATAGCGGGTCGGGCAAAAATCATAAACGTGACCAAAACGGCTACCGGGTTTCCTGGCAGGCCTACGAATGGAACCTGCCCAACTTGCCCTAGTGCTATGGGTCGACCAGGACGGATAGCGAGTCGCCAGAAATGTATTTGCCCAATTTTTGCCACTGCAGAGCGTATATGATCTTCTTTTCCTGTTGAAACGCCTCCGGAAGTCATGATCAAATCATGCGTTTTTGAAACTTCTAACAAGCTTTCCCGAATTGCCTTGTGAGAATCCGGTAGTATGCCGAGATCGTCTGAGACACAGCCCAAGCCATTCAAAGCGGCACCAATCGAATATCTATTCGCGTCATATACATGCCCCGGCGGCAAGTTCTGACCTATATCTCCCACCTCATTGCCCGTCGAAAAAAGGGCCACCCGTAATTTTTTATACACGGTCACCGTTGTTTGACCAGTGGAGGCTAGTAACCCTATTTCTTGGGGTCGTAACAGGGTACCTGCTTCTAGAATACGGTCCCCAACTTTAATGTCCTCGCCGGAAAAACGAAAGTTCGCACCCTTTTTTATACCAGGAGGAATGATCACTATCCCTTTATTTTCTTGGCAATCTTCTTGCATAAGAATGGTGTCCACCCCCTTGGGCACGGCCGCTCCAGTAAAAATCCGTACAACTTCACCTGCACTTACCAGCATTGAACACGTGTCTCCGGCAGCAATTCGGCCAATTAACTTGAGTTTGGTAACGGTGTTGTTGGAGAGATCGCTGTGACGTAGCGCATAACCATCCACAGCAGCGTTGTCGTGTGGAGGTACAGCCATGGGGGAAATTATATTATTAGCTAGGATCCGCCCTACGGATGCATTAAGAGGAATCGTTTCTGTCCCGGTAACTCGATGCAATCTTTGATCTAATTGCAGTAACGCCTCTTTTGTTGGTAAAAGTTCCCCGCCGAACGCAAAGCAATCGTCTGATAGCTGCGCCACTTCACACCATCCCCATAGGAATGGTCGGTAGCTTAAAATTAGACACGATAAAGTCCGTTATAGCCAAAGTGTCATTAAGATTAATTACTGGTATGTCTGCCGCGGGCAGATCTACATCGCTCGCGATTGCTACTATTGTGTTATTTTCTTTATATAGAGGTTCAATTCCTAATGTTTGACGGTAAACTTCGATCTTAGGATGTCCTGCTGCTTTAAAACCCTCAACAAGGATAATATCGGTAGGAGAAATTCGGTCTATAAGTTCTGAAAGGGTCGCTTCCTTGCCCGATTCGTTTTCGTGAATGATGGCCCATCTTCGGGTAGAGGAAACTATGGCCTCCGTAGCGCCCGCTACACGATGTTCATACGAATCCTTCCCGGGCTTATCAATTTCAAAATCGTGGTGTGCGTGTTTAACTGTTGCAACACGATAACCTCGTTCCCTAAATATTGGAATTAGCCTTACCATAAGTTTGGTCTTACCACTGCCACTTACCCCGGTAATTCCTACTATCTGCTGAGGGTGATGCATAATGTTCATGCCTCGTCGCTAGAGATAATGTAACGTAAACTTGTGCGAAGGTAATGATAGCCCGTTATTAAGGTTATTATTGCTGCAATCCATAAGCCGATTTCTCCAATTAACCGCACCGGAAAAACCTCGGGTATAAATGGGTGTGCTGCGTCCCCAATAATTAACAAGCAGATTGCAACCATTTGTACCACTGTTTTCCACTTGGCTAATCTACTCACTGGGATCTTTCGGGATAAGCCTGCAAGAAATTCCCTTAATCCGGACACTAGGAGTTCACGGAGAACAATAAGCATTGCTGGAATGATAGTGTCACCTGATATTTGTCCAAAACCTGTTATCATGAACAAGGTGGAAACTATTAGCAGCTTATCCGCGACGGGATCTAGAAAAGCCCCAAAGGACGATGTCTGATTGTTTGCACGCGCGAGATACCCATCAATATAATCGGTAATACTTGCTAGTGTGAATAATGCGCAGGCAATCCACTGTCCCGTTGGGTTTTCCATAAAAAACACGCCGACTATAAGGGGAATAATCGCTATTCGGGTAACAGTAAATATATTGGGGCCGTTTAATATCATTAGGATCCAGATTTATCATAAAAAGCCAGGGGCTGAACGGCTACCGATCTTAATTAAAATGATTATAGATTTTACATGCCACAGTTTTACTGATTCCATGTACTGCTTCCAAATCTGCCAGCCCCGCACCGGAAATGCTATTCGCAGAGCCAAAGTGGTTTAGTAGAGCACGTTTTCGCTTAACGCCAATCCCGGGAATTTCATCAATCAGTGATTGACCAACCGCTTTTCTACGACGACTACGGTGACTACCAATCGCAAACCTGTGGGCTTCGTCACGTAGTCGTTGCAAAAAATAAAGCACACGACTTTGAACAGGCAGAGTAAATGCTTTTCGGTCTGGGACATAAAAGCGCTCGCGGCCCGCCGCCCGTTCCTTGCCTTTTGCGATTGCAGCGATTGGGAGATTGGTTATACCCAACTCTTCCATGGTTTCCACAGCCGCCGCAAGTTGTCCGGGGCCGCCATCAATTAAAATTAGATCAGGCCATGTGTGGGCGTTTTGGTCCGGATTATCCTTCAGGGCACGGGATAATCTCCTATTGAGCACCTCTCGTACCATAGCGTAATCGTCCCCCGGATTAATGCTAGAACTTTTAATGTTATACTTGCGGTAAGCATTTTTCTCGAAGCCGTTTGTGCCAGAAACGACCATTACTCCAACAGCGTTGGTTCCAGAAATATGGCTATTATCGTACACTTCTATTCGTTTTGGTGTTTTATCTAAATCAAAAAGTTCTTTTGTCTCTTCAAGTAATTTTTCTTGTGTGGAACTTTCTGATAAGCGAAGGGCATGGGCCTCAATGACATTCTGTATAGTATTTTCAAGAAGCTTAAGCCTTATTCCTCGCATAGGTTTAACAATTTGCACCTTGCGATTAGCACTTTGTGATAAAGCTTTTTGAACTAGTTCTAGATCCGGTAACTGGTGGCTTAGCAACACCAATCTTGGTGGCGTTTTATCCGAGTAGAACTGCCCTAAAAAGGCTTCTAACACCTCTTCGACCAATATGGATTTAGCGTGGCTAGGAAAATATGTTCGATTGCCATAATTTTGTCCCGCCCTATAAAAAAAAACTTGTATACAAGTAATGCCGCCATCTTGATGCGCGGCAACAATATCCGCATCTAATATTGTGCCCACGTTTATATCTTGTTTTGCTTGAATTAGCGTTAGTGCGCGAATTCTATCTCGATATTCGGCAGCTGCTTCGAAATCCAAAGAATCACTCGCGAATTCCATCTTTTTGGCAAGTGTTTTTTGCACTTTAATGCTGTGACCGTTCAAAAAATTTTGTGTTTGCTCAACAATCTCATTGTATGCGTTGGGAGAAATGTATCCCACACAGGGGGCTGTGCAGCGTTTAATTTGATGTTGGAGGCACGGCCGGGTCCGATTGGCGAAAATATTATCTGAACAGCTTCTGAGTGGAAAAACTTTTTGTAAGGTATTAAGTGTACGATTAACCGCGCCTGCTGACGCGAATGGTCCAAAATATTCGCCGTCGTCGCCCGGATTTCCCCTATGTTTGACTAATTGAGCCCAGGGTGTGTCGTTCCGGAGGAGAATATATGGAAACGACTTGTCGTCCCGAAGTATGATGTTGTAGCGCGGTTTCATCGTCTTAATTAAGTTACTTTCCAAAAGGAGTGCTTCTACCTCACTCTTGGTGCTGACAATTTCAACTTCAGCTGTTTTCGAGATCATAAGCTGGATACGGCCCGGTAGCCTTTTTGGCCGGGCATATGTTGCTACTCTTTTGTATAGGTTTTTCGCTTTCCCAACATACAAGGGTTTTCCATGGGTATCTGCCATGCGGTACACACCAGGACCGCGCGGTAGATTGCTCAGTAGGGATTCAATGAGCTTTGCGCCTCGCAGTGGTGAACAATAGTCTTTTGACACTTTCATTATTGCAACATAACAGGATTATCGGTTCGGAATTCAAAAATAAATTAATTCTTAAATGATAGAAAAATTACAAATTTCTGTGGCAAGTTTATCCACGGAATTTGTGGATAAGCTAGTATATAAATAGAAAAGACCGGTCTCAAGAAAACTTGTCAAAGGTTTTTATTCAGATGTCATTCTTAAACTACTCTAATAAAAATTCTCAAATTTCTGATATGGTTCTCTTTAAAATCAACCGAAAAGGCCGAAATAAAGTTTGGGCAATGGGTATTATTTAAATTTCATTCTTATTGGAAAACATTCAAATAGTTAGAGGTACTAGATTATATCTGGGTTTTACGAGCTTTGGTTAGTTCGTATAATCTCAACACCGACACTGACGGCATCGGCAAAAACATCTAGTTTTTCTATTTGTATTCGCGCCTTATTTACCTGAGGTGCGGAAAGACATAAATCAGCAAGGCGTTGGGCTAAAGTTTCGACAAGATTTACGTGGCCGGCACCCACCAATTTCCGCACCTTTCCGATCAGGTTTTCGTAACAAAGAACGTTGGAGAGTTTATCTTCTATTGGTGCGATGTTTTCGAGCACTGTTAGCTCAATGTTAATTCTAATCCTCTGAGAACCATTCTTTTCGTGCCGATGAACGCCTATTAGGCAGTCGAGAACAAGGTCCTTAATGAATACTCGCCTCGTTGAGGCCTCTAATGATTTCGGGCTTAATAGGTGTAGGGATTCCACGGTCATTTTATTCCTGTAATGTTGTATTGGTGACCCATTACTCTAATACCGGGCTACCCTCGTCTGGAAAATCCCATCCTAGGTGTTGCCCGCCGTCAAGTGTAATCAATTGCCCGGTTAGTGATGGGGTCGAGAGTATGTAACGGACTCCTAGACCGATCTCTTCTGGACTAGCGCCCGTTCCCAGTGGCATGTGAGATGCTTGTTGCCGAAAATCTTCAATATTTTGTCTGGGACTGGGTAATGTTGGTCCAGGGCCAATTGCGTTTACGCGAATTGATGGTGCCAACGTGATTGCGAGACTTTGGGTCATCGTCCACAATGCGGATTTGCTAATTGTATATGAAAGAAAGTCCGGAGGTACGCCCATTACACGTTGGTCGGCAATATTGATTATATTTCCTAGCTGTTCACTAGGAAAATTTGTTGCAAAACTTTGAGAAAGACGGGTAGGCGCCCACAAATTTATATCTAAATGTAAGTTCCAACTGCGCCTCGAGAATGAATTGACATCATCAGGTTCAAATACAGACGCATTGTTGATCAGACAAGTTAAAGGGCCCGCGACTTTAATAGCCTCCGAGATGAGATTGTCTAGTCTGGTTTGATCCGTGAGGTCTGCTTCCAGTGTATAAGTTCTGGCCCCTTGTTTTACCAGGTCTTTGGATAAAGCGTGCGCCTCGTCAACAGAGGTGTGGCAATGGATCCCCACGGTCCATCCGTCGAGTGCGAGCCCCTTTGTGATTGCTGCGCCAATGCGTTTTGCGCCTCCTGTCACTAAAGCATGCTTGATTGTTTTCATGGCGCTCAGAACCTTATATCTACGATCTAATTAAGGGATAGATTGTTCGTTAGGTTATAGCAGCATTGATCCCAACGTATTGGGCAACAATATATACAACGTAAAATCCTATAAGGGTCATACCAAATAATCTCGGTAATCTAAGCCCGCTGACTAAAAAGAAAAAGATACACCCTGTTGCAGTCAAAAGCACCAAAAGGTCGAAATTTTTGATAGCCTCCGAGATCGGCAAAGGTGTTACCAACGCGATGATACCCGCTATACCGCACAAATTAAATATATTACTACCCACGACATTACCCACACATAGATCTGGGTGTTTTTTATAAGCGGCGACTATTGCTGTCGCGAGTTCTGGCAAAGACGTTCCGATTGCTATTACCGTAAGTCCAATTATTTCGTTCGGAACCCCAAATTCCACAGCCAATGCTGTTGCACTATCCACTAATAATTCCGCCCCGCTAACCATGATTATAATACCCGTGACGATAAATGTTGCGGAACTCATGATGGGCCTATTTGATACCCAAAGGCTTAATGTTGTGCTGCGATATTCCTTAGAAAATAACGTGGTTTCTACATTTATCTCATTAGGCTTGTCTGGCCTGTTGTTTTTGTTCTTTAAATTGCGGCGTAGCGTAAGGGCAACGAAGACCAACATAAAAATCAGTAATACTAACCCTTTCCATGGGGCCAATTGCCCAGTAAAGGCAAAGAAGAAAAACAACAAAGTCGCTAACATTATAGCTAATGCATCGAACCATATAATGCTGGGTTTAAGGGAAAATGGCGTTACTACTATCGCCGCACCTAAGATGAGTAGAAGATTCGCAACGTTGCTGCCGAGAACGTTACCAACGACCAGCCCAGGAGCGCTGATTACTGCTGCCTTAATACCGACTAATAACTCCGGCAACGAGGTGCCAAACCCCACCACTATAAGACCTATAATCATCGGTGATATACCGACTGTTTTTGCCAGCAATACTGACCCCCGTACAGTCCCCTCACCCCCAGCTAACAGGAGACAGAACCCGGCTAAAATAAGAAAATATGTTGTCATCTATCTAATTGGAAATATCTATACTCATAGGTAGAAATAATTTTACTCTCTTTCGTCCCGGTCATTTGTTTTCGTTAGAAGATGTCTTTCAGGTTATTCTTTATCTTTTGATCATAATGAATTCGGATATTGGTTAAGCCAAAAAAAAAAACGAGCCACAGGCCTCAAAAGCCTATTGTACCAAAACTGTTAGATTGTGGTTATTGCTTTTATGTCTTTTTTCGCGTGGGTTTACGATAGCGCCCGCTCCGCTTCGCAGAGTTGATGCGAGCTTGTAATCGGCGCGGTCCTGCAGGAATGCCTATTTCCAAATGTTCTAAACGCCTAATTTCATCGCGCAAACCCGCTGCTTCCTCAAATTCAAGATTTGCTGCGGCATTTCGCATGCGTTCATTGAGATCGTCTAAGTAGGCCTTTAAATTATGACCAGTTAGATTTTGATCGGCGTCGACGCCCCTATCCACAGTGACCGAATCATTTGAATAGACGCTCTCCAAAATATCTGTGATGTCCTTTTTGATGCTTTCGGGCGTAATTCCGGCATGTGCGTTGTAAAGTTTCTGTTTTTCGCGGCGGCGATTTGTCTCATTTATGGCATAATCCATCGAATGAGTTATTTTGTCTGCATATAGGATAACTCGTCCTTCTATGTTCCGAGCCGCCCGGCCAATGGTCTGAATAAGTGATGTTCGAGACCTTAAAAACCCTTCCTTGTCGGCGTCAAGAATAGCAACTAACGCGCATTCCGGTATGTCTAGACCCTCTCGAAGAAGGTTGATACCGACAAGTACATCAAACGCGCCAAGTCTTAAATCACGTATAATTTCAATCCGTTCGAGTGTGTCTATATCCGAATGCAGATACCGTACTTTCATGCCAGCATCGTGCATATATTCCGTCAAATCCTCGGCCATTCTCTTGGTAAGGGTAGTAACCAGTGTCCGTTGATTCTTGTTTGCAGTTGCTCGGCACTCAAACAACAAATCGTCAACTTGGTTAGAAACGGGTCGAACTATACAGACTGGGTCTATTAATCCTGTCGGTCGTATAACCTGCTCAACAAATATCCCGCCGGTTTGATCTAGTTCCCATGGGCCGGGTGTGGCTGAGACGTATATCGTTTGTGGCCTCATTACATCCCATTCTTCAAACTTTAATGGTCTATTATCTACGCAGGAGGGAAGTCTAAAGCCAAACTCTGCTAGAGTGGACTTGCGATTAAAGTCACCACGGAACATTCCACCGATCTGGGGCACAGTGACATGACATTCGTCCACAATTAGCAAGGCGTCATCCGGAATGTATTCAAATAAGGTAGGAGGGGGTTCGCCCGGTGCCCGACCGGTGAGATATCGGGAATAATTTTCTATCCCTGCACAATGCCCGGTTGTTTCTAACATTTCGAGATCGAAGTTTGTTCGCTGTTCAAGTCTTTGTTTTTCCAGTAGTTTGTTGTCCCTTTCCAACGACTGAAGACGTTCTTTTAGTTCTCCCTTGATTTCCTGTATAGCTTGCCGAATTGTTGGCCTTGGTGTTACGTAGTGACTGTTGGCGTATATGGTTACACTGTCTAGATTTCCAGTGTTTTCGCCAGTTAGTGGGTCAAACTCGTTAATCCGTTCTATTTCTTCGCCGAAGAACGATAGTTTCCAAGCCCGATCTTCATAGTGAGCGGGAAAGATATCAATTGTATCTCCACGCGCGCGAAAGGTGCCTCGATAAAAATTTTGATCATTTCGTCGATATTGTAATCCCACTAAATTTTTCAGTAGTTCGGAAATTTCTATCGAATCACCAATTCTCAACGGTATGGTCATTGATTGGTATGATTCGAGCGACCCTATCCCGTAAATACAGGAAACGCTTGCTACTATCAGAACGTCTCGCCGCTCAAGAAGTGCTCTAGTCGCAGAATGTCGCATACGGTCTATTTGTTCGTTGATTGATGCGTCCTTTTCAATATATGTGTCAGATCGTGGAACATAGGCTTCCGGTTGATAGTAATCGTAATAGGACACAAAATATTCGACGGCATTGTTGGGGAAAAAAGTTTTCATCTCTCCATAAAGTTGGGCCGCCAGTGTTTTGTTGGGCGCGAGCACAATAGTGGGCCGTCCAACATTTTGAACTACGTGGGCTATGGTGAAAGTTTTTCCAGACCCTGTGACCCCCAACAAAACTTGGTCCTTTTCCTGATTATCAATGCCCTGTATTAATTCTTCTATAGCCTGCGGTTGATCGCCTGCCGGTACAAATTCTGAAGTAATTTCAAATGAAGTACTGTTATCGGGTTTAGGGAAACGCAAGTAGTTGGGTTGCAATTTGTTCATAATTGTCAATATGGCGTAGCTTTACACCGAATTCTAGTTGCCTGATATGCTTAGCAAGCGTAATTTCGCGATGAAAAGGTTTCCGCACAATGACGATACTAGCTAAGCGCCTATCACGAATTAAACCCTCTCCGACGAATGTTTTGACTGGAAAGGTAGCTGAGTTGAAAAGCTCGGGACGTAATATAATAGGCTTGGGTGCTGGTGAGCCTGATTTCGATACACCAAACAATATTGTTGCCGCCGCGAAAAAAGCACTGGACAACGGGCATACTAAATATACCCCAATCCCGGGTACACTCGAGTTACGCAAAGCCATTTGCGATAAATTCGAGCGAGATAATGAACTTATTTATGCGCCAGATCAGGTGATTGTTAGTTGTGGCGGGAAACAGGTAATTTATAACGCTTTTATGGCAACTTTGGACCCAGGAGACGAAGTTGTCGTGCCTGCTCCATATTGGGTTTCCTACCCAGATATGGTGCGGCTTGCAGAGGGAACGCCGGTATTCGTAAAAGGGTTGGAGGAGAATGATTTTAAAATAACGCCGGCGGATCTCGACGCGTCAATTTCTCAAAAAACTAAATGGGTATTATTAAACTCGCCAAGCAATCCAACAGGGGCGGCTTATACGAGGAATGAACTTTTGGCACTTACCAAAATATTAAAGCGCCATGAAAATGTTTGGTTGCTGACTGACGATATGTATGAACATATTATTTATGATAATTTTAGTTTCTTTACACCTGCGCAGGTAGACCCCACTCTTATCGATCGCACACTTACCTTAAACGGTGTATCCAAAACTTATGCTATGACGGGTTGGAGGCTAGGCTACGGTGCTGGACCGCGTGAACTCATAAGTGCGATGACGGTGGTACAGTCTCAGTCCTCAACTCACACCTCTTCGATTAGTCAGGCTGCGGCTGTCGAGGCGTTGAACGGACCACAAGAATTCATAGATCGACATAACCAAAGTTTTCGGGAACGCCGCGATTTAGTTGTTTCAATGTTGAATATGACGCCCGGAATTAAGTGCAGTTCGCCCGACGGTGCGTTTTATGTATATCCGTCTTGTGCTGGTGTAATCGGCAAAAAAATGCCCACAGGTGACATAATTCATAACGATGCGGAGTTTTGTACTTATCTACTAGAGGCAGAAGGTGTGGCGGTTGTGCCCGGCGCCGCGTTTGGCTTGGAGCCTTTTTTTCGCATTTCATATGCTACTTCGGCTGATCTGTTGAAAGATGCTTGTAATCGCATAAAGCGCGCGTGTACCGCTCTGATTTAGTTTCTGGTATTCCTTTTCTTATCCCTTGCGTAGATAGGGGTAGATTGTCCAAAATAGAAACTTAGATAATATTATACGGCTGATTGAGAAACAAAAGGTGCCTTAGTCGGCATTGTAAAATTCACCACTAGGCAATTGGCTTTTGGGAGGAAAATATGGGCGGTTCTCGCTGCGCGGCAATTGTTGGGCCATATCTCTGTGGCAAAACCACAGTTTTAGAAAGTCTCTTATTCACTGCGGGGGTTATCCACCGCAAGGGAACAATTAAAGAGGGAAATACCGTCGGAGATGCCTCCCCAGAGGCCCGAGGACGGCAAATGAGCACGGAAATATCCTACAGTGGTATGAATTATCTCGGGGACGACTGGACACTTCTAGACTGCCCCGGTTCTATCGAACTAATGCAGGAATATCTTAATGCGCTGAATGTTGCTGATACAGCTGTTCTTGTAGTTGAACCTGTCCTCGAGCGCGCTACAACGCTGTCGCCAATTTTTAAAGCGCTTGAAAACAGAGATACCCCTCACATGATTTTTATCAATAAAGTGGATACCCTAACAGCCCAAATACCTGATGTGGTTGCTGCTATTCGCGCAGTATCTAACAAGCCGTTATTGCTCCGAGAATACCCAATTACCGAAAATGAATCTGTAACGGGCTATGTGGACCTGATTAGTAGGCGTGCATACAGCTACGTTAATGGTGCCGAGTCAAACGAGATAGAATTTCCATCCGATTTAACAGAAGAAATTGAAACAGCACGTGGTGAAATGCTTGAAACTGTTGCGGATTTTGACGATTCAATTTTGGAAAAGCTGTTAGAGGATGAAATCCCTGATGTGGATGAAATATACGAAAAAGCTGCAGAGGCTATGAGAAGGGGGCAACTCGTCCCAGTATATTTTGGTTCTGCAGAAAAAAATCACGGAATTCGGAGAGTGTTAAAAGCCCTGCGTCATGAAGCCCCCCAACCTTCCTTGCGAGCTGAAAACTTAGGCTTTGACCCTGGGGGAGAGGCATCAGCTCAGGTGTTTAAAACCTATCACGCTCAACATAGTGGAAAGGTATCCCTCGCGCGTATTTGGTCAGGCAACATAAAGGATGGCCAAACTTTGGGAGGGGTCCGAATTGGAGGTATGCAAAAACTCATAGGGGCAGAGATCCAAAAACTATCGTCTGCGGCGGCAGGCGACGTGGTGGGGCTTGGCCGTATGGATGCGGTCCGTACCGGAGACCTGTTGACGGATTCAGGAACAGAACCGGATAATTCACATTGGCCAGAAATTTTAAGTTCGGTCTATTCAATGGCTATAACCCCAGAAAACCGCAGTGACGAAGTAAAATTGTCGACAGGGTTGCAACGGCTACAAGAGGAGGATCCATCTCTTAACTTTCGACAAAATGAGGATACGCACGAGCTTGTTCTGCATGGGCAGGGAGATATTCATCTCCAGGTTTCGCTCGAAAAATTGAAGAATAAATATAACGTCGCGACGGTGTCATCGGTCCCAAACGTCCCCTATAAGGAAACTATAAAGAAAACTGTATCCCAACATGGACGTTTTAAGCGTCAGACTGGGGGGCATGGAATGTTTGGTGATGTTCATGTTGATATTGAGCCTCAACCAAGAGGGGCGGGTATCCAATTTACCAATAAAATTGTGGGAGGGGCAGTTCCTAGACAATACATTCCGGCTGTTGAAGCTGGTGTCAAGGAATATGCGGCAGAAGGGCCTCTCGGTTTTCCAGTAGTGGATTTTGCGGTGACATTGACTGATGGACAATTTCACGCGGTGGACAGTAATGAAATGTCCTTTAAACTCGCTGCGCGGCTTGCAATGAGCGAGGGAATGCCAAAATGCGCACCGGTGCTTCTCGAGCCCATTGTCAAGGTAAGTATAGATGTCCCCTCGGACTATACGAACAAAGTACATGGTTTAGTCAGTGGTCGACGTGGTCAGATTCTAGGTTTTGAGGCAAAGGGTGGTTGGACTGGATGGGATACTCTGTTTGCTAACATGCCTGAGTCCGAAATCCATGACCTTATTATTGAACTTCGGTCTTTAAGCCAGGGTGTGGGTACCTATTGTGCTGAATTTGACCATCTTCAAGAACTTTCCGGGCGTGTGGCAGATCAGATAGTAGCGCAGCGGGCTGAAGCAAAAGAGGCAGATCGGGCTAATTAGTGGCGGCAAAACGATTTCTGCTCTACCTAGATAGCTGTGTTCGCCAATATTCCAAGGTTAGTCGGCAATTACGGGTGTAGCAGCACCAAAGGATTTTAAAGGTGTTTACTAAAGCTAAACCACTGTGGGAATTACGTAGTTCCAGTGCAACAGACGAGTCATATTTCTTGCGACGCCGACAATTATGTCAATCTATTGCTGCCGGCTCTATTCTCTCTTGTGGTTTTCCGTTTAACTCCACCGCGTACGCGGATTTGCGGAGAGAAATTGATTCCCCGCTATCCCGCTACCCCGCAGAAAGAAACACCAAATACAAACTAGATCGGGGCATTACGCCCGAAAAAATAGCCACTACCTACAACAATTTTTATGAGTTTGGTTCACACAAAAATATTTGGCAGGCAGCCCAAAAACTACGTACCCAGCCCTGGAAAGTTGTGATTGACGGTCTGGTGGAGAAAGAAAAGGTAATCGACTTTGAAATGCTTTTGAAACAAATGCCACTTGAAGAACGGCTTTATCGTCATCGTTGCGTGGAGGCGTGGGCGATCGCCGTCCCATGGACGGGCTTTCCGATCAGGGAATTATTGCATTATGCAAGACCCCTTACGAGCGCGAAATTCATGGTAATGGAAAGTTTTGTTGATAAAGAAACCGCTTACGGTCAGCGTCAATATTGGTATCCTTGGCCGTATCGTGAGGCTGTCACAATCAAAGAAGCACAAAACGAGCTTTCGATGATAGGGACGGGTGCTTACGGCAAACCGATGCCGAAGCAAAACGGGGCACCGCTTCGGCTTATTGTGCCGTGGAAGTATGGATTTAAGCAGATAAAATCCATTGTCCGTTTTACTTTTGCCGAAAAACGTCCAAAAAGTTTTTGGGAACGCATTCAACCTCATGAATATGGGTTTTGGGCCAACGTCAACCCTGATGTGCCACACCCACGTTGGAGCCAGTCTACGGAGCGGCTTTTAGGAACTGGTAGACGTGTACCCACTCAAATTTACAATGGTTACGGTGAACAAGTGGCCCATCTATATACTGCTATGAGAGGTGAGAACCTTTTTATGTAAGAAGAACCATTTTTCCCGCACGGCTAGGGTTGGTTATTTTTAACAAAAACTGAGATTAAATTAACGTTGCCTCGGTCGCTTGATGCACGTCTTCTGGGCTGATTCCGTCGGCTAACTCAATAATTCTAAGACCTTTTTCCACAACATCAAAAACTCCCAGGTTGGTAATAATTCGGTCTACAACACTTTTTCCAGTTAGTGGGAGTGTGCACTCTTTGAGGAGTTTTGAATCCCCTGATTTGCTGGTGTGGTCCATAACAATAATTACTCGGCGGACGCCTGCTACGAGATCCATCGCGCCTCCCATGCCTTTGACTAATTTTCCGGGAATCATCCAGTTTGCAAGATCTCCACGTTCCGAGACTTCCATGGCCCCCAGAATAGCCATGTCTATTTTACCGCCACGGATCATTGCAAAGGACAGGTCGCTACCGAAATAAGATGTTCGGTCCAGAGCAGTTACAGTCTGTTTTCCAGCATTAATGAGATCGGCGTCAATTTTTTCCTCTGTGGGGAAAGGACCAATACCGAGCATGCCGTTTTCTGATTGTAACGTAACATCAATGCCCTCCGGAATGTAGTTGCTGACTAATGTTGGAATGCCAATACCAAGATTAACATACCATCCATCGCGGAGTTCCTCGGCGGCGCGCTTGGCCATCTGGTTTCGGTCCCACATAATTCTAATTCCTTTCTAGGCTGCACGGACAGTGCGTTGTTCAATTCGCTTCTCATGTAGACCCTGCACTAGCCGGTTAACATATATGCCCGGCGTATGGATCATGTCGGGATCGAGAGCACCCGTGGGCACAATTTCTTCAACTTCCGCAATGCAAATTTTTCCACACGTTGCTGCTGGGGGATTAAAATTCCT
>CAYPNT010000011.1:0-54284 GCA_964412235.1 uncultured Rhodospirillaceae bacterium | reverse complement strand
CACCCAGATCGACGTTCGCTTCACCAACACAAGACATTACCCCATCAACAAGGTCATCATAAGTCGTTAACGCTTTAGCATATGAAACCGTTTGGGCCTCAAGATCGTACGCAGCAATATCAGTAAAGGTACCCCCGGTATCCACCGCGACGATTACGGACATTCGGTTATCCTTTTGGGCCCTGGCGAAAACCAGAAAATTTTAAAATTTAGTAAAGCACAGAGCATCTCAGTTGTTTTCTCCATTGTTTAAATGAGCGTCGCGTTTTTTATAGAGCTCCTCATCCGAATAACCCATGGTATCGGGCCGACCACGGCCCAGCATTACTTGAAACCAAACGGGTTCGAGGCTTTTGTTATCGTACCCATGTATCACTCCAGGGGGGCAGGTGATACAGTCCCAAGGCCCCAACCGTGTAGTAACCCGAGACCCGTCATCGTCCTCTATAAAGGCGTCAAGGTGGCCTTTTAGAACGAAAAAGGTCTCTTCAACTTCGTGAGTGTGGGGCGCGTTACCCTGGCCAGGCTCAACATACATTATACTAAGCGTATGAGCTCTGGGTGGAATTACTGTAACATCTTCATATTTTCCGGAACCTCCCGCCCCTATGAACCGATGTTGGGCCCTTTTGTATCCCTCTATCTTGGCATCCTCAAACGCTTCCCAGTCTGGCTCACGCTCCGAAAAACGTGCGACATATTGATCTACTATTTCTTCTTTCGAAACACCCCGGAGTTCGGGAGGTCTCGCATGTCTTGCTATACTCATCGAAAAATCTCCAACATTACGCCTTAAGAATAGTGGTCACTTTTCATTTGCGCAGCAACCAATTTGACCTTTGATACATTACGTGGAAAAACTTCGTTAGTAAGCTAACGGCAGGAAAAATATTTTTGAAACCGGCAACCTTCCAATACCTGGCACCAGACAATTTGCAGGGAGCCATAGAATACCTGAGTGAAAATGCACCGGACGCTAACCTGCTAGCCGGTGGGCAAAGCCTTGTGCCAATGATGAATTTTCGATTGGCTAGACCCAAGGTCCTCATAGACCTAAATTTAATTCCTGAGCTTGCCTTCATTCGTGAAGATAAAAACCATCTAGTGATTGGGGCGATGACCCGGGAGCGGGATATTGAAAACGATAAACTCGTACACGAACATTCTCCCCTCCTACACAGGGCTACGTTAAATATTGGTCACCTGCCGATCCGCAGTCGAGGAACAATTGGCGGAAGCATCGCAAATGCGGACCCAGCGGCCGAATATCCGGCGGTAATTCTCGCCCTAGACGCCAGTTTAAAAGCACTTTCAGTGCGAGGAGCAAGGGAGATTCCGGCCGCAGAGTTCTTTGAGGGTGCTCTTAGTACGGCGTTAGATGCTGACGAAATACTCACGGAAATTCGTATTCCCAAGGCGCCAGAGGACAGCGGCGCTGCATTCGAGGAAATTGCCCGCCGCAAAGGAGATTTTGCACTAGCCGGAGTTGCTGCACAGGTAACCCTGAAGAAAGGCATCGTAAAAGGTGTTCGAGTAGCCGCTTGTGGTGTAGGGGCCGGCCCAATCCGGCTGCGTAATGCCGAAGAAATAGTGCGGGAACAAAGTATAACGGACGAGCTTATTGCTGCGGCCGGACATGCGGCAAGTGCTGAAGTGGAGCCGGAAGGCGACGTACATGCTACGGCTGATTATCGTCGTAAACTCGCGGGCATAATGACGCGACGTGCAATATTGAAAGCGATCGAATGCGCTAAGGGACCGGAATGAATAATCACAAATCCATTAACGTGACTGTCAATGATGAAAAGTACAGCGGCGAAGCTGAGGACAGAACACTACTCGTTGACTTCCTTAGAGATCACCTGAGACTTACAGGCACGCATGTCGGTTGTGAACACGGCGTTTGTGGGGCTTGCACAATAATCTTGAATGGCACTGCCGCGCGCTCTTGTCTTATGTTTGCGGTGCAAGCAAACGACGCCACGATACAAACGATAGAGGGACTAGCAAAAGGGGGCAAAATGCACCCTTTGCAAAAGTTATTCTCCAAACACCACGCTCTTCAATGCGGGTTCTGTACACCGGGTATGTTGATGACGGCACTCGACCTGGTCCATAGCCGCACAAACCTATCAGAGGAGGACATCAGGGAGGGCATGTCAGCAGCGCTCTGCCGTTGTACTGGTTACGAGGGCATTATCAACGCCGTAAGCGAATACGCAGAACAAATCTCTAGCGAGGGGTCTATCAATGGCTGATGGGGGTTCGCGGCAATCCGGCGGCTATATTGGTCAGTCCGTACCAAGGCGAGAAGACAATAACCTTTTGCTGGGCAATGCCACGTTCGTGGCGGATATACAATTGCCCCGAATGGCCCACGTCGCATTTGCTCGCAGCTCGCTACCTCATGCCAAAATAAAATCGGTGGATACCGACAGTGCAAACGGGCTTAACGGTGTGCTGTTTGTTGCCACCGGCAAAGAGGTCTCTGCGGAACTGCCGCCTATAAATGGAATGCAAGTAGTAACACCCGAAGGTTGGCGAAGCCGCGTTGATACAGATATCCTGATACCGGACCAACCCCTTATACCCGATGACAAGGTTCGATATGTTGGCGAAGCGTACGGTCTTGTCGTTGCCGACAGTCGGTATATCGCCGAAGATGCACTTGAACTTCTTGAAGCTAACTTCGAATCCCTTCAACCGTTACCGGATGCTGAAACCGCGCTGATTGATGGCGCTGCCCTCGTCCATGATCATCTTGGTCGCAATGTGGCCGCTTTTCTTCATACGAAAAAAGGCGGCGGAGCAGACGCTATGGACGATGCGCCGCATCGCCTTCGTCGCCGTTTTGTCCACCATCGCTACGCGGCCATGCCCATGGAATGCCGCGGTGTCGTCGCCGATTATGACGCGAGAACGGATACGCTGACGATATGGTCCTCAACCCAGATTGTTCATTGGGTTCGCCGTGAAGTATCTACCGCACTGGGGATGCCCGAGGAGCGCGTCCGATGTATAGCCCCCGATGTAGGTGGAGGTTTCGGCGGCAAAGGACATGTCTACCCGGAAGACATTCTAATAGCGTGGTTGTCAAAAAAACTCGGTCGCCCAGTTAAATGGATAGAAGATCGGCACGAACATATTCTGAACGCGGCACACTCGCGGGATAATGTGTACGATGTAGAGATTGGTTTTGACGGTAATGGTCGGATCCTGGCAGTTACGAGCTCTTTTTTGGTCGACTCGGGCGCGTACACGCCTGTCGGCGCAGGTATAGCCGGAAACTCTATTGCTCATATGCTTGGGCCTTACGATATTCCTAATTACGAAACAGACTGCAAAATCGTACTCACCAACCGAACACCCAACGCGCCGTATCGTGGTGCGGGTCGACCGGAAGTTGGCTTTGCGATGGAACGGGCCGTGGACCTAGTAGCAAATGAGCTTGAGCTAGACCCGGCAGAAGTGCGCTTCCGCAATATGATCCAACCAGAAAATATGCCCTACGACGTTGGTCTCACATATCGGGACGGTGTTCCGATGGTATATGACAGTGGCGATTATCCGAAAGCGTTGCAGAGGGCAATTGATGAATTAGGCGGTTTGGATACAATCCGGCAGCGCCAGAAAGATGCGTTGACGGAAGGCCGCTTTCTTGGGCTAGGTCTGGGTTGCTATGTGGAGGGCACTGGTGTGGGACCCTTCGAAGGAGCTACCGTTAAAATCGATCCAACCGGTAAAATAATAGTGGCCACCGGAGCCTGCCCACAAGGACAGGGACACGAGACGATATTTGCACAATTTGCTGCAGATTTATGGCAAGTTCCAATTGAAGACGTCTTCGTGACCGTCGCGGATACGGGTCATGTAAGCCAAGGTTACGGCACCATCGCAAGTCGAAGTACGGTGACCGCATCGGGAGCAATCAAGATTGCGACAGACGAAGTGCACGAAAAGGTTTTTGCGATTGCCGCTAATATGTTGGAAGCCGGCGAAGCCGATCTTGAGGTGAGGGAGAGCGGTATTGGGGTAAAAGGCGTACCCGACATGCACGTTAGCTACTTGGATATCGCCCGCGCAGCAAAGCCGGGCTGGGATAACCAGAGGCCGGTCGGGGTAAGTCCGGGCCTAGAATCAACTTCCTATTATGAACCTCCGACCGTGACTTGGGCCTACGCTGCAAATGCCGCCATCGTTCATATTGACTCGGAAACAGGACAGATTGGAATTGAGAGGTATGTTGAAGTTCACGACGCAGGAGTGCTCGTGAACCCCGCACTAGCAGACGGCCAAGTTAAAGGTGGTTTGGTGCAGGGCATTGGCGGCGGACTTCTTGAGGAACTAGCTTACGACGATCAGGGCCAACTAATAACAGGAAGCTTGATGGACTATCTATTACCGTCCGCTTCGGATGTTCCGCCGATTACGGTAATACACCATGAAACTCCGTCCCCCCTGAATGCCTTTGGCGTAAAAGGGCTGGGAGAGGGGGGCGCGATTGCTCCACCGGTCGTAATCGCTAACGCAGTTTGCGATGCCCTGCGCCCATTTAAGGCTGAACTGAATTCCACCCCAGTCCGTTGGGGGGACGTTGCCGCCTTCTTTGAAAATTCGGTTTGACGGCAGGGCATGGGCATTGAAGATATCGCAGACAGGCAAATCGCTCACTTTAAAGATCGTACGCCCGACTTGGAGGCTTTTGCCGATGCCCTCATAGATGGCTACCGGCGCGCACAGCACCGATTTATAGGAAACACCAGCGGGAAAACAGACACTAACGTAATTCCCGTTGGTGCTTTCACATTGAGCATTATGTATGTCCCTCCGGGTGAAGGTAACGCCCCGCATACTCACGAGGTAGAAGAAATATTCTTCGTTCTGAAGGGAAACCTAATGGTATTTTTCGAGGAAGAGGATGGGCGTCGGGTCGAGCGGCATCTCGGTCCTTGGGACTGCGTATCTTGCCCCGCAGGGGTTATACACGGTTATCAAAATGAAAGTGTTGAGTCAGTTTATATGCAGGTCATGCTCGGAACGGGTCAAAAACCAGACCTAATGGGCTACGCAGAGGAGAAATTATATCGCAATCGCGACGCGCACTTAAAATAGCAGATACCCAGCCGACATATCAGTTCGGGATAAAAGTTTCGGTTCGAAGAATCCGATCACGGAGTTTTATGGATACTGGCCTACATATCTCCTTATAAAGTGGCAAATAAAACTCCTTCTCTAATTGAAACTCAGTCCCCCGTCAGGCTCAAAAATTTGTCCTGTTATGTATTTTGCCTCTTCCGAACATAAAAATAACATGGGTTTAGCAAGATCTTCGATGGTTGTTAGTCGCGGCAGACACTGCTGGTCGCGAAACATTTCGAACACTGCATCGGGTGCCGATGGGCGCGGCACCTCTGTCTTAATAATCCCCGGCCAAAAAGTATTTACCGTGACATCCCACGGGCCTAGTTCCCTAGCCATTGATCTGGTCATACCAATCATCGCGGATTTTGAGGTTATATAATGTAGATAGTTAGCTGATCCTAATGCGACTGTACCGGACGTAACGTTCACTATTCTTCCCCATTTGGCCTCTTGCATTACCGGCACCACCGCGCGTGCACAATAAAACGAACCTGTAACGTTAACTTGCATGGCCCTATCCCATTCTTCTAGCGGCAACTCCCAGAATGGAGCCATTGTGATTTTGGAAAACACGGCAGCGTTGTTTATTAATACATCAATACGACCAGCCGCCTTGAGGGTTGCGTCAATCATGTCGGAAACATCGGGCATAGATCCGACATCAGTCTCAAAGGCATAGGCAATACCGCCCAAATGTTCAATTTCTCTCCTGACACTATCTCCGTTTTTGCCGTCAAGCTCAGCTATGACGGGTATGGCACCTTGGGCCGCAAAATGGTGGGCATATCCACGTCCAATTCCTTGACCACCCCCAGTAATGATTACCACTCGGTCTTTTAAACTTTCATACCGCGCTGTTACTGTAACTTCGTCTACCATCGATATTTACTCCCTTGTGTGAACAAAAAGTAGCACTCACGACCAAACATAAAAACGGCAGTGGAAAATATGAACGCTCTGGCTAAACTGTGTAGCCAGGAGGAATAATCCTTAATGACAGAAAACGTTGACACCACATACCCCTGGATAGATGGGAAAGACCACAAAATATCCGGTACGCGCGTCGAGGCTTTGTATGCTCCTTGGAACGGCGAGCTCGTAGCCAACGTAGCCATGGCAGATAATGCGACAATAGAGACGGCTGTTAGTAGTAGCCATAACGCATTCCAAAAAAATATTGGAGCCTCGGCCGCGGAGCGTGCGGTTTGGTTGCGAGATGCCGCAAACGAACTAGAAAAAGAGAAAGATGCGATAGCGGAAATCACGATGCGTGCGCTTGGTAAACCAAGACGCGCGTGCGGAGTAGAGGTTGGCCGGTCGGTAGCTTTCCCGCGGCTTTGTGCCGAAGAACTATTGCGGATGGAGGGAGAAGTTCTGCCGCTCGACGCATTACCAATGGGTGCCGGACGCTTCGGGTTTACGCGCCATCACCCTCACGGCGTTGTCGCTGCTTTTACACCGTTCAACGCTCCATCCAACTTGCTTATGCAAAAACTCGCGCCAGCCCTAGCCATGGGTAACTCCGTACTTATCAAGCCGGCGTTCGAGGGTGTCGGAGAGGCAATCTTGATAGCGAAATGTTTTTCGCGCGCAGGAGTGCCAGATGGGCTGGTTAATGTCGTTCCCTGTCGACGTGACGTAACTGGTTATTTAGTGAGCCATCGAAACATAGCATTGGTCACACTGACGGGCGGCACTGCCGCAGGAAATGCGCTGGCGAGCGCCGCCGGCGCAAAACCATTTGTGGGTGAACTAGGCGGAAACTCTGCCAATATTGTCTGCGCCGACGCTAACCTAGAAGATGCCGCTAAACGAATTGTCCCTTCAGCTTTTGAAGCAAGCGGACAACAATGTATTTCCGCTCAAAGGGTAATTGTGGAAAAATCTGCATTAGATGAGTTTCTGACGCACTTCATTAAGGCCGCCAAGGCCCTAAAAGTTGGTGACCCTACGCTAATTGAAACTGACGTGGGCCCGATGGTTAACGCTGCAAACGCTGATCGTGTCGAAAAAATGGTTGCTAACGCGGTTTTAGCGGGCGCTAAGGATGCGTTACCGGTGAAAAGAAAAGATAACATAATATATCCTACTATCCTTGTTGACCCACCTCGCAATACTAGCGTCGTCACAGAGGAAATTTTTGGCCCCGTGGCCGTTGTATTAGGAGCCGATGACGTAGAGGAGGCAATTTCAATAGCAAATGATTCAAACTTCGGCCTTCAATCCTCTTGCTTTACGTCAAGTTTAGAGACCGCCTTTAAAATGTCTGAAGAACTTCATGTAGGATCAGTTTGGATTAATGAAGGTAGCCGCTTTCGGATGGATACCACACCATTCGGCGGCGTGGCCGATAGCGGCTATGGCCGGGAGGGCGTCAAATACGCTATGGAGGAATTATCATATACAAAATTTACGGGTATCCGTTTCCCCGGTCGTGAGATGTAATCTTGCCGCGCCCTTTTTTCGCACAACTCATTAAGAGATCTAAAACGACCGAATACCGGTGAAAACTGCTTTCACCATAAATAGTTTGACCGAAATAAACGTTACGATAATCCCATCGGAAATCGCTCCGCCAATTGGAAGTTAGCGCTGGGGGAAGTTTGGACAAAAACGCAAAGATCTCTGATTGTGACTTCACTTTGTGTTATGGCGATTAATAATTTCTGCAGCCCCTCCGAGACGAGGATAATCATTGCTGCCGAAACGTTACCACTCAAGGTCATATGAAAACGAAATTCGTTCAACACGTAAGGATACCCCCAACGGCGTAACAAATTCCTTTGGTTTTGCGTCAGAGTTACGGGATTACGATTTAGAATTTCTTTGTCTGTTATCGGAGCCCTAAAACACTCAAACTCATGGAGACAATCCGCGGCTAGCTCCCTACCCGCGTTAAGTTTTAGAGGACACAATGCCAGAAATCCTCCAAGTTGTATTAGTCTAAGTTTCCCAATGACTACATGTTTATGGGAAGCCGAGAATTGCTGAACTGCCTCATAGAACTGGCGCTCCGAAAAGCGTTTTTTAAGCGGAAAGGGTGGGTTGAGGGTGGCGTGAAATCCATATTTACGCGGACCCGAAATGACTTTCTCCCATTCATGAAGAGTTAGATTTTGTATATCAAAGGGGGGCCGTTTCTGCCCCAATGAATTTCGACCTAACCACCGTGCGCCAAACTCATAGAGGTCACTATCATCGGAGGGCACAAAATAAACGGCGTAACGATATGCCATTCGCTAACGGTATCCTCTAATAAATTTTGCTTATGGTATTTTGCCGGAATTTTATCCTATTTCAGAGTGATTTATAATTGCGCGTTGATCCCGTAACACCGCTTGGAGTTGACTAACATCAGTGATGCCAGTTGATTTGAGTGCCGCCGCAACCCCCGCAGCTTGGCCGGTTGCAAATGCCGTACCCATCACCCTGATCGCTGCACCGGCTTTACGATCACCATCCGCGAGCCGTCCACCACACAGCAGGTTCGGTACATCAGTACTTTGAAGACAAGACAGCGGAATCTCGTAGGTGGATCGATCGGGCGGATATTCAAAGGTACTCTCAAATGTTTGTCGATCATGCCATTCGGCACCCCACGCGCCGAGGGCAATACAATCCTCAAACTCCCTACGATTTTCTATATCTTGCCAGGTCAATTTAGTTTTACATTCCAAATGGCGAGATTCGCGGCTACCAAACTCGGGTCCGGTTACTACGAGATAGGCGTTTTCACAGCCTGGTATGCTCCTAATCGCTTCTTGGTACTTCCATGCCTGCTCTCTTCCCCGCTTTTCGGCATCAGACATGGATGTGACCTGCAGAGGGTCATAGTCTTCAGACGCGAGATAACAGACTAGATCCCCGGAGATAGGAAGCCTGGCTACGACACTGCGGTCTTTACTCAGTCCAGTTTCCTTATCGCCCATTGAGCGAACGGCGCAGGTAATATCTTCCGCCGTGATCAAAGTATCGTGAGAAATGCCGCCAAATCTCGTAGCAAGGGTTCCTAGGTTTACATGGTCGCCATTCCCATAACGCGTGGAAGCGCCCGCTCGCGCAGCTAAATCACCTTCACCGGTGCAATCAACGAATACCCGACCCTTAATTTCTTCTAATCCGGAGTGACTCGCAATTGTAATACGATTTATGCCTTTTTCATTTTTTTCAGCTCCGACAACTAGTGCGCCATAAAGAACCGTGACCCCGGCTTCGGAAGCAATTTCATCTAAAACGATCTTTACCGCTTCCGGCTCAAAAACTACAAAAACACCGCGGTGCCGAATTGGCCGGGTTACCGCGCCGCGTATTTCCAACAAACGGACAACCTCCTCAGCAATACCACGGACAGCGAGTTTTGGTTTTGAAGCAAGGGTATATAAGCCGCAATAAGTCACTACCGACCGCATCGTCGATGCGCCACCTAGGCAGCTAAAACGCTCAATCAGAAGCGTCTTAGCACCAACGCGTGCAGCGGCAACGGCCGCCGCAACACCACTACTACCCCCCCCGGCAACAACGACATCAAAAGAGTTTGTTATAGATGCCAAGTTTTGTTCCTACTCTCGACCACAAAGTGGGTTCAAAGCGTAATAGATTATTTAAAACCACATTTCTTACTCCAGTTTTCCTAAATTACGCTTATTTAGAGCTAAAACAGAGGCTATCTAAGCGATGCTTCAATATTACCCCCATCAACTGTCAGAGTTGCCGCGGTCGTCTTCTGGGCCAATGCAAGATTTAAAAACGCTTTTGCAACGTCACGAGCGGTTACCTCTCTGCCTAGCAAATTTCCCGCCATATAATCTTCTTCGCTCAAACTGCGCGCACGAGAACGCGAAACAATCATATCTTCAGTCAATAATCCCGAACGGATACGATCCGCATTTACGGCATTCGAACGAATTCCATACTCACCATAATCAAGAGCGTACTGTTTCATTAATGAGAGGGTTGCGGCTTTAGGCAAACCGTAGGGACCAAAATTCTTACCGGGGTTCACAGCCTGCTTTGAAGTGTTAAATAATAAACAGCCCCCGATACCTTGCGCCAAAAAAATGGATACGGCCGCCTGGGCAACCGATTGATGAGCAAAGAAATTAAGCTCGAAACTTTTGCGAAGCGTAGGAAAATCTATCTCCCCTATTTTTCCCTGCCATGCTGCCCCCGCATTTGAGACGAGTATATCCAAGCCACCAAATTCTTGCGCTACCGCATCAAAGGCAGTGCGAACAGCATTTGGGTCCGTGACGTCCCAGCATAAGCCGCTGCGGCGCCCTTGGCCGGCGGTTGCGGCCGGCATTTTCTTTAACAAGATCTAATACAGCAACGTTTGCACCCTCTTCAGAAAATAGTTTTGCAATAGCCGCCCCAATACCTGAACCACCCCCGGTTATAATGACTATTTTCCGGTGCAGTGCCTGCTTCGGCGGAATACCACGTTTTGCCTGTTCAAGCGCCCAGTACTCTACATCGAAGATATCCTCTTCCCGAATACCTTCGTATGTCCCCATCTGCTCTATATCCGTAATTACATCAATATTAGTCACCGCGAGATCTCCCGCGATCGTAGCCGCTCCTTTAGTCTCACCAAGGGAGAATAGACCCAACCCAGGGACCAAAATTATGCGCGGCATAGAATCTAAAGCCACTTTAGAATCATTCCGCCTCTTATTATTTTTCTGAAAGTAAGAGGTATAATTTGTGGAAAAGTTTTTAATGCCCCGCTCGGCATCCCTCCTAAATGCCGAAAGATCACCACCCATCGGAGGTTGCATGATTAGTGGAGTTGGCTTGGTGCGGATCACGTGATCCGGTGTAATCGTTCCCTGCTGGCTATAACGCTCTAATTCTTTACCGTTTACAAAATTAAGGATCTTATCATTTGTACGAAACTCTAATACCCAAGAATTTTCTTCGTTAACCGCACACAATCCGCGAATAATTGGTGCTATTTCAGATGCCGTCGCCGTTACCCTTGATATTTCTGCCGTGGGTATAACGTGTTGTTTCCGCGCGGCTATAGCCTCTTCAGCATGTGTCGTGATCTCTATCATTCGATCATAGGCTTCGCGGGCTGTGTCTCCGAAGCTTACTATGCCGTGTCGAAACAGAATTAGGCCTTCAACTTCCGGTGCCGCGTCATATATCTCTTTAGCTTTTTTCGCGAGCCCAAAGCCAGGCATAATATAGGGGACAAAACCTAACCGCTCACCGAACACCTCTCGGCACAACTCTTCGCCGCCCACCTGATCCGTGAGCGTAAGAATTGCATTTGCGTGCGTATGATCTACAAATTTATGTGGCAAGAACGCGTGCAGAAGCGTCTCAACAGAAGGATTACTAGAAGCCGCATCGACAAGGTTTGTGCGTAGAAAATTTAACATTTCTTCATCAGTTAACACCTCTAAAGGTATTAGCTTCTGAAGGGGCCCCAGTTTAACTGCTGGAAATCCGGTTGGATCTATACTCCCGAGATCAAATCCACTTCCTTTAATACATAACACCTCGGTTTGGCCGCCAAGCACGCCAGGTAGTACCGTTTTTACGGAGGTGTTTCCCCCTCCATGTCTAACAAGGTTCTCGTCACTACCTAAAAGGCGGGACGTATACACCCGGCGGGCAATATCCAAGTTTGTTTTATCTTGCGCGTATCGTTTCTCAATTTTAGAAAGCTCACTATCAGACCAACGATTTTTCATGCCGTTTCGTATTCTATTTTTTTTCCGGATAAAGGCTTGTTAATCCATCGTTCGATGCTTCACAAATTCCGCGTTCAGTTATAAGGCCAGTGACAAGTCGCGCCGGGGTCACATCAAAAGCGGGATTTGCTGCTGTCGAACCCTCTGGTGCGATCGATATGGTCTCAATATTTCCGGCGGGGGTCCTACCCCTTAATTGTAGAACCTCTTCGGCACCTCTCTCTTCAATAGGAATTTTGGTCCCGTCATCGCACGACCAATCGATAGTAGACCCCGGCAGCCCGACGTAAAAAGGAATATTATTGTCAAATGCCGCTAGTGCCTTGAGATAAGTTCCTATTTTATTTGCAACGTCACCATTGGCAGCCGTTCGGTCTGTTCCCGTAATTAGAATGTCCACCTGACCTGTATTCATTAGATGGCCGCCAGCATTATCCGCGATAAGGGTGTGATTGATACCATGCCCGCAGAGTTCCCATGCTGTGAGGCTAGCACCTTGGTTGCGTGGCCGAGTTTCATCTACCCATACATGTACAGGAATGCCCTCTTCATGCGCGGTATATATCGGAGCGGTTGCGGTTCCCCAGTCTACCGTTGCCAGCCAGCCCGCATTGCAGTGAGTCATAATATTTATGGCGCGCGTTTTTCCAGTTTCTTTCCACTTATCACGTATTAAACCGACACCGCTTTTGCCAATTGCCTGGCACATTTTAACATCATCATTACAAATCTTTTCCGCGAGCTCCTTCGCTGTTTCTACACGAGTGTCAGGTGATTGCGTAAATAAAGCCCCTCGCACTTGTTCAAGAGCCCACTGTAAATTAACGGCCGTCGGTCGAGTTGCCAGCAGCACAACAAGCGCATTTTCCAGAGCCTTATCCGAAGCGTCTTCCTTCATGGCAAGATAAACGCCCCAGGCAGCAGCAGCCCCGATTAGCGGAGCACCTCGCACAAGCATTGCACTAATGGCATTTGCTGCATCGTCCAGCGTTCTAAGGGAAACCGTGACAAATTCATGGGGCAGCTTGGTTTGATCTATTATTCCGACCGTCTCGCTGGCGTGTTCAAACCAAATAGTTCGATAGGCGACACCGTTAACTTGCACCGATCATCCCTTCAGAATACGGCCGGCAACTGACGACAATTTTTTCGCCAAATTTGCATCACATGCTTCTGGAGCAGTGATGATCGCCGCATCTAAGGCAGTATGACACCCCGCGTGACAAGCAACCTGACGATCACCGATGAGCGGGGCAATTGACTTTACTAGGGTTTTTGCTTCGGCCGCATTTCCAAGTAGCACCTCTAAGACTGTATCCACGGTCACGTCATCGTGGTCCTCGTGCCAGCAATCATAGTCGGTCACCATAGCAACCGTCGCGTAGCACATCTCAGCCTCGCGGGCGAGTTTAGCTTCAGGCATGTTGGTCATTCCGATTACATCACAACCCCAACTACGGTAGAGTTCACTTTCCGCGCGGGTTGAGAATTGTGGACCTTCCATCACCAAGTATGTTCCTCCACGCACCATCGGTACCGAGAGACCAGACGCTGCTTTCTCGATGAGATCACCAAGACGTGAGCACACTGGATCTGCCATCGACACGTGAGCGACAAGCCCTTCTCCAAAGAAACTTTTATCACGTGCAAAAGTTCGATCTATAAACTGGTCTATTATCACAAAAGTGCCGGGTGGAAGCTCAGCCTTTAACGACCCCACAGCCGACAAAGAAACAATTTCTGTGCATCCAACGCGTTTCAGAACCTCTATATTAGCCCGAAAGTTAAGGCCCGACGGCGGTATCGTGTGACCGCGCCCGTGCCTTGGCAAAAAAACTATTTCTAGGTCGTTTAAGCGACCAACAATTAATGGCGCGCTTGGAACGCCAAAAGAAGATTCTATTTGTCTTGTCTGAACGTCTTCTAAGCCGTCTATTTCGTAGAGCCCACTACCACCAATTATACCGAGTTTTGGAGGCACTCCAGTTGTTATATTAGCGTCAGACACCGTTACCCCCACGTCAATGTTATTAATAACTGCTACTTCTGATATAACACTTAAGGTCAAAAATCTGCAAATAAGATAGGTGCGTCGGAAGGCTACCGTTTGCGGGGCAAATAGCCTGACGGGAGTTTTTAGCTAAAATACGCTTTTCCCTCATATTTCTTCCTTAATTTTGTCTGAAGCTTCCTTTTGGTTAGAAAAAACTAGCAATGCGCCCGCAACCATCCATCCTGTCGCAAACCACCATGATTGCCATAAACTATACGCCGTTAATGCAACAACGGTGAACGACACAACGGACCCAACAAGCGCCCCATATATATAGTTGTTATTTACATTCGGTCTGTTGAGTAATTTTAAAATTAATAAAGCACAGAATATCGCACCCATAATGGCCCCGGGAACACCGAGCTCTAGCCAAATCTGAAGTGCACCATTATGTGGATGCAGAGGTATATAATTATGCCCGACAGGGGGTTTTTCGTGCCCGCCTGGGATAGACCGCGAACTGTCTAAGCCCCATCCCCGAAAGGGTCTTTCTAGCGCTTTCTTTGCCGTAAACTCCCAAATATATAGACGATGCTGTGCTGACCCGGGCAGGAAGCCCATTTCCTCCGCAAAAACTGTGTTCGACGTAGGCTGGGGGGTCAAAAAAGGTGCCGTTATCATAAATCCTGCGGTAACAGCCGCCAGAAGATACGCTACAAGTTTCCTCTGCCACATTGTGGCCAAAACCATTATACCACTGGCCACAAGTGCAAGCACCGAGGCACCGCTCGCCGATAATGCGAGAACAACGACATAGGAAAAAATAAATATAGCTAAAATTTTCCACCGTGAGTGCACGAACAATCGCATACACGCTGGCCAAAGCATGATAGTAATTACCGTTAATCCAGGATTAAGAACGGAAGGGGAAAAAAAACTTGAGTACCCCCCATCAATATCACCTTGAATAACAAATAAAATATAGCGCAATACAACCAAACCAACGCCGCCACAGGCGCCATAAACCAGCGAATTTATGATTCTTTTACGAGCGTCGACAGTAATAGAGGCTAGCCCAATAAACACACCAAAGCCCATCAACGAAATTGTAAATAATTTCAATAACTTGGTCGAAGATGAACTAAAATCAATTGTCCAAAGTAAGGTACAAAAAATCCAACAAACAAGAAGAACAAATAAAAATATTGTATATTTAGCTTCACAATAAAATTTAAAGCTATTTTTAAAATTTGTATAAATGCTTATAGATAAAAATATAAACAACAACGCAAAAACAATAACCAAGGCCTTGCTCTGCAATACTGCCACTGGGGCAATAAGCCCGAAGCACGTTGGAACAGCTTTTAATTCGAATAGTTGTTGGACTTTATTTATGTTAGTCATTGCGGCTAACATGTTAATAGACGATGCATTTAATTGGTTATGATTAAAGACTATATAACAGACAGCCTGTCCACAACAGAAAAACTACTACATCTAATGGCGAACGATACCGATCTGATAGACGGTGTTAGCGCAGCCATTAACCTCATTTGTAGTTGTTTGCAGAACGGTAACAAGCTTATGTTTGCGGGGAATGGAGGTAGTGCCGCCGATGCTCAACACATGTCAGCAGAATTTGTTTCCCGCTTTAATTTTGATCGACCAGGTTTATCCTCAATAGCCTTAACGACCGATACTTCGGCATTAACAGCAATCGGAAATGATTACGGATTCGATATGCTCTTTGCCCGCCAGATCGAGGCCGTAGGAAAAAAAGGAGATGTCTTTATCGCCTACTCTACCTCCGGAAGTTCAGAGAATATTATCAAAGGCATGAAAATAGCCCGAGACAAACAGATTGCCGTCATTGGACTGACCAGTACACGAAAACAATCTGAAACAATGGTAACGTTATCTGATATTGCAATTCAAATTCCCAGTGAGTCGACCCCACGCATACAAGAAGGGCATTTAGCTGTTGGACATATCTTATGCGGATGCGCGGAAAAAATATTATTTAGTTGAAGTTTTCATACATCTTTTTCAATTATGGTAAATGCAGTATAGGTACTGCCAGTGTCCCCGGTGGTTCCAACGTAACGCCCTCCCGCTTTCCAAGAAGTGGCAGCTCTTAGGTCTGCTGCAAACTGCCTCGGAATCCTGGCAAAAATAATTCAACAGGAAATTTTTGTTCATGGGCAACCTGAACCCGTATGGAGGTAGACTGGACCCGCACAGGAATTACCGCCTGATGAATAACTACAGAGTGTTCAAGAAAATCACTTTTCACCAAAAGAACCGCCCCAGTTGAATAGGTAAATATTCGTTGTCAGATTTAGTTATCTAAATATAAGGGATAATCTCATCACGCAATCCGTCATCTCCCTTGAAACATTCAACGACCTGCGTGTCGTGGGCTATCACCTCAATCTATTCTGCTTGCCATGCAAACGATGGGGTGAAGCTAATCTTGATGAACTGCATGAGACAGGAAGAGGAGATACCTCCTTTATAAACGCTGAGTTCAAATGTTCCGTATGTGGTGGGAAAGCAGACAAACGAATACAACCGTCAGAAAGTACCCGCAGCTCACCAATGAACTCCGGGTTTGCGCGTTTTTACCGAAGATTTTGGGATAAGAATTTTCCTATCTCTTGCACAGAAAGATCGAAGGCCTTTTGTTGGAAGGCTTTGGGAAAATTACCTACGGTCGGATGGTATTTTTCTCTATAGCTCCCTAATTCATCGAATTTTCTGTACGCTCCTTCGAAGCCTACTACTCTAATGTCTCCAGAATGCCCTTCGGATAAAAGCGTTTCGTACGCCTCTTCGGATTCTAGTGTATCCTTTTTTCCGTACAGTATAAGTGTAGGTTGCTCTATTGGACCAGTACGGCCCCACATCGGCTTGTCTACCACATATTTGAGATTCGGATAGAATGCAATTGTCGCCTTGAAACCTCCATTTGGGAGTGACGTCCTTCGGGCTATTTTTAAAGCAAACAAAGCCGAAGACCCACCCCACGACCAGCCAATCAGACCAATTTTATCATTTTGCACGTAGGGTTTGCTCGACAACCAACGGTATGCCGCTACAGCATCCATTACTCTTTGTCTAGGACTAACATACTGCCAATTTCTCATAATTTCGCCACGAGCCTGATCATCGTCATCGGATTCAACCTCACAAAGATGACCCCTTGTGCAATAATGATCGACAAATAAAACCGTGTACCCTTTTTTTGAAATTTCCTTTGCCCACCAGAGTTGATACGGAAAAATACCCCCAGCCCCGTGTAAGGCTATTACTGCTGGATAGGGTCCATCGCCTTTAGGTTTATATAAATAGGCATCAAGCTCTTTTCCATCACCTCGAGATATGCCTTGTATCGATACCTTTTGGCTGCTCTTCAGGACTTCTGCATACTCTTGATAACTTACTGCAAGGGCGTGGTTAAAACTCACAGCAACGCCCAAAATACAGGCCAGAATAATAGAAAGAGCTGTTTGCTTATTAGTCATATTAAACTCCGACAGTTAATTCCTAACCGAATCATGACATACCTAAAGGTACCTGTGAACTGCCTATTAGGCCAGATTCTAAAGCATATCTGTGATGCGATAAGATGAGTCCGTCTGAGTTTCATGGGTGTATCTAACTCCCCTGTTCTCATACTTCTCAGAGATGGTTCCCCATAGTCCTTATAGGCCTACTGTTAGTCCATAAAAAAAGTCATCAGTAATGATATGGATATGGGTGTACATTTATTACCTCCAACCCAAGTAAAGGTCTCATTCATCGGAAAGTGGTTGTCGTTTGGTGGCATCGCCCTATCATAGGTTTATTAATATATTACCAGGAAGACAAAATATGCTTTTTACTTTGGCTTGGACCCACACACCCCATGCACGAAACGAAACAATTACTCAATTTATGGCAACGGGTGGCATGCCTCCCGAAGGCGTCCAAATGCTCTCTAGATATCACAACGTCGACGGATCCGGCGGCTTTGCCATCTGCGAGACCGATGATGGAAGCGCACTAGCTGGTTGGGCGTTGGACTGGAATGGTTTGATTGAAATTAAAATTACCGCAATCGTAGATGATGAAACGATTGGTGGGGTTTTGGCACCACGGGCTGAAGCCGGTGAATTTAGTTAAAACCATCAAATAGAATGGTCGGGGATCGGGGTCATACCCGCCGTGTGCCGGTTTATTAAGTACACTCCGAACCCCACCACTGCTTAAGGAGTTTGTTTGCCGCTTTTTCCCGACCATTCGCAATCCTTCTATTCCCCTGCGACTGGTGCTGAAGCACCACTAGACATGTTACGAGATGCCATAAAAACAGCTGTCTAGATGGGCTTTTCACGATTGCACCACCTGTCGCAGTTCCGTCGCTAAGTCTTTTGCCCGCTAGTGAGTATGCATCTGCCGCATTTTAGGTTCTTTATGCCCTATAATAACTGCCATTTTTATCATTTTCAGTCGACACTGAAAGAACCTCCCCAGCTCACAAGTACCTAGGGTTTACCAATTATTTGACCATCCGATAGCGCTATAGCCTCTATCTCTATTAGCCGTGAAGGATTACCTAATGCACTCACTTCGATTAAAGTATCGGCCGGATACGGAGGGTCAAACCATTTTTTTCTTAACTCTATGATTTGGGGTCGATGTAGCTTCATGTTGGTCACATAAATTGTCACCTTGATTATGTTGTCCAAAGAAGATCCCGCCTTTTCCAGACTCCGCTGGAGATTTTCGAATGTGAGGTTTGCCTGTTCATTAAAGTCCCCTTCATTTTGTAGGCCTGACTGATCAATCGCAACATGTCCCGAAAGAAAGATCAGGTTATCGACCCTAAACCCCGCACTTATACAGTATTGATCAAAAGGGTTAGGTTCTAAATCTATAGGATAGGCCGTGGTTGGCATGGGCTCTCTCTAGGTTGGTTAGGTCAGTGATATACATCGTTTGGGTCAAACTGGATTGTTTGTTCTTGGTTGTCTACAACTTAACATCCTTTGTATTTTTACGGACACATTCAGCGATGACATGTCACCATCACGGTCTGGTTTTCGGCGATCTTTGCAAATTCTCTTGTGGACATATTCTGCTGACCGCTTAGTTGGTGTGATCTCCTCTTGATAACGATCCAATAAATCAGCCAATGTCATAACTTTTATTAGACCGTCTGCTACATACTCGTCTTGTTCTATTTTTCTTTCTGTAAGTACAGCCCAGGCTACGGCATCTTTTTTACGAACAAATGTTTTTGTAATTGTTGGATATCCTGTTCGTCTTATTCTTGCCTGGTAGCTTCCCCTGTGCAGACCAATTGCCGCCATGATGACCTCCGAGTGGAGCCAAATTGGAGCCGCATTGTGCGGTATCAATAATTTGGGAAGCATTAACAGGAAAAAAGGCACCGTTAAGCACCTGATCTTCCACTGAAAAGAAATGGTGGGCACGACTGGGATTGAACCAGTGACCCCTACGATGTCAACGTAGTGCTCTCCCGCTGAGCTACGCGCCCGGAGGTCTTGGGTCGAGCGTTTTATCCTTTCCTATTGAGTATGGCAAGTTCATCAGTGTTTTCCTGTGCATACACAATTTGTACTCCCCACAGATGACAAATCCCTCGCATTGGGATACATCTTATGGATGCTTCAAAAGAATTCGGGTACCGCGTCAACTGCCAAATCCCCACCATTTATAGTCCACAGACCAGAACGTCAAAGCGTCCCACTCGTATTTGCATCACCGCACAGCGGCCGAGACTACCCAGATGCGTTTGTCAAAGGCGCTCGCCTAGACCCTGTTTCGCTCCGTAGATCGGAAGACAGCTTTATTGATGAACTTTTTATAAACGCGCCTGAACATGGCGCGCCGTTATTATGTGCATTATTTCCACGCGCCTTCGTTGACGTCAATCGAGAACCCTTCGAGCTGGATCCAGCGATGTTTTCGGAAAAATTACCGCATTATGTAAACACTGATTCACCGCGAGTGATCGCGGGACTCGGCACTATTGCACGCGTTGTATGCAATGGACAGGAAATTTACCCAAAAAAACTGGATTTTGAAGAAGCTGTAAAAAGAATTAATAATTTTTATCAACCATATCACGCTGCTCTCAGCAAACTGATTGCGGACACGCAGAAAAAATTTGGCTATTGTATTGTTGTTGACTGCCATTCTATGCCCTCAATTGGGGGGCCTTTGGACCCTGACAAAGGCAATGGCCGTGCCGATTTTGTCATTGGCGATTGTTTTGGAAGCAGTTGTGCAGCCTATATCACTAATATTATCGATACCACCATTTCTAAGTTCGGCTATAGAGTGGCTCGAAATAAACCATTCGCCGGGGGCTATACTACACAGCATTATGGGAAGCCTCACAGTGGCGTACATGTCGTACAAATAGAAATAAATAGAGGACTCTATATGGACGAGATCAGTATCCAAAAACGTACAGAGTTTGAAAAATTATACGCCGAACTGACAGAATTTATAACATCACTTGCAAACGCCACGAAACAAGACCTTGCAGCCGAGTAGGAAAATTCCTCAACCTTGCCAAATGGGTCACTGCTCTACTCAAATTTTTTCTGTTCATTATTATGGGGTTATAAATTCGAAAACTGTGAATTTTCTGGCTGTTATTGGGTCAAGAAAAGAACAAACCTTTGTCCCGATCCACTATCTACTTTCCGGTCTTTTTAGGACTAGCTTTCACAGGGGCAAACGTATATGCCCGATTGACCTCATAACCTTATATATAAAAAATATAACCCCAAAAAAAGACCGCCCATGAAGGGCGGTCAAAGTTTAATAGGGAGGAAACGTCCAAGAAAATGAAAAACACAGATTGCTTGGACAACAAAATTGTGTTGCAACGCAATATATAGATGATTGATCACCAATCAACTATTTTATTTAAAAATATAACGTTTTATCGATATATTAATATGAATTACCTTTGTATATGCAATGCACAATCTAAATTCGGCGATTTTTAATAGGTTTTGACCTATTGTGTGCCAACAACCGAGGGCTCTGTATTAGTTTTTATAAATCATATAAGATATCTGCCGTCATCGCTAATCCCCCTTCACCCGTCATCGCCCAGAGCCTACAAATTTGATCTTCCTCTCCGGGGTTGCCATGTACCGAGAAAGCCGTTGTGTCATAAATCGGTGATACGGCTCTAAGATTAAACGACGTGATGGTGGCATTGGGCAATTCACGACGAAAAAGGTCTAACATGAGGGTCATTGTCAGTGGGCCATGAACCAACAAGCCCGGGTACCCCTCTATATCTCTAGCATAATCCTTATCGTAATGAATTCGATGGCTATTCATCGTTAAAGCGGAATAACGAAACAGCAAAACCGGGTCAGGGTGTATAGTTCGGCTCCACACCGGCGTAGCGGGTTCTGGTTTGGGTTTTGGCTTTTGATCACTGGAGCTAGGGTTTTCGCGATACACCTGTTTACGCTCCTCAAGGGTCGTTAGCCGGCCGTCCTCGCCAAATACTTCCTCGACCGTAGTCACAAAACATAACGGTCCGGTTTTGCCATCTTTAATCTCGATATCGGCGATAGTAACAACCTTGTTTACTTTTTCTCCAATTAAAATAGGCGACGAAAATTCCATTTTAGAGCCTGCCCACATCCTTCGTGGAAAGGGAATTGGCGGCATAAAATCGCCCTTCTTTTTGTGCCCATCGTCACCTGTATCGGCCAATGCAACCAACTCATGAAAATAAAAATAGTGCCACCCGGGCGGTAACGTACTCCCCTCCACGAAAGGTGGGTCATCACGATCCAAAGTTACAGAAAAACAATTGGCAGGATATGCTGAAACAACACCTTCCTCTGTTTCCGATTTTCCGATCCATCCACTGAAATCCATATCTGAATTCATTCCTTGAATTCCTCTTTTATTGCCTCAGTATTTAAGCCTGCCTCAGGAACCCGCCCAATGTTGCGAACTTGCCCGTCTATCAAGGCCGGAGGCACTACAATATTTGCCGGACCCGTCGGAGTCTCTATCTCCATACGACGCAAGGCGGGATGAACTGACAGCCCGGCCACATCGTTGACTTCGCCGAATGCAAGTTCCGCATCACGCAGCCGTTGAATAAGTTCAACTCGTGTGGCGAAATTGAAGATACCGTTTATTACGGCATCGAATTCTATTCTGTGGGAACATCGCGCTTCATTACTTTCAAAGCGAGCATCCAGTGGGAGACTCGGGTCCAACAAAACTGTTTCGCAAAGGCGACCGAACTCACGCTCATTCTGGATAGCTATTAAGATCTGACTGCCGTCTAACGTGGTGTATGCACCATATGGATGTATAGAGGCATGATTCAGACCAACCCGCGGCATAATTGTGTCGCCGTAGTCATAATGCAGCAATGGTACTGTCATCCAATCTGCCATACCGGAAAATAATGACATCTTGATCGATGTGCCTTCTCCGGATACATCCCGTGCAATTAATGCCTCTAAAACCGCCATATATGAGTACATTCCGCAAGACACGTCACATGCAGACACACCAACCCGGCCCGGCGCTTCTGCGAGACCGGTTATGGAACAAAGGCCGGATTCTGCCTGTACCAGCAAATCGTACGCCTTCATATTGGCGTGCGGCCCTTCCTCTCCGTAACCCGAAATATCAACGGTTATTAACCGTGGGTTCCGGGTCCGCAGTTCTTCAGATGCAAGGCCTGCACGAAGAGCCGCACCGGGCGCAAGATTTTGTATGAAAACGTCCGCTTGGTCGATGATCCGATACAGCAACGCCAGGTCTTCTTCGTCTTTTATATTTGCTGTGAGAGATTCTTTGCCTCTGTTGAGCCAAACAAAATAGGCACTTTCACCATGTACCACAGAATCATAATTTCGTGCAAAATCTCCCTCGGCCCGCTCGACTTTAATCACCCGAGCACCGGCGTCCGCGAGACGAGAGGAGCAAAATGGAGCGGCCACAGCCTGTTCCAGAGACACCACAAGGATGCCGTCAAGTGGTTTCAAGGCATCACGGCCCATCTAACTTTCTCCTCTAATAACTTTTCGGCATCCCTAATACGTGCTCACCTACGAATGAGAGAACGAGGTTGTTGGAGACCGGCGCAATTCGATAGAGACGAGTTTCTCTAAACTTACGTTCGACATCGTACTCTTCTGCAAACGCAAAACCTCCGAATGTTTGCATACACATGTCCGCCGCCTTCCAAGATGCTTCGGAAGCAAGATATTTTGCCATGTTTGCCTCTGCCCCGACATTTTCTCCTGCTTCGTATTTTCTGGCTGCCTCCTGGACCATCAAATCAGCAGCTTCTGTTTGCATATAAGCGTCCGCGATCGGGAATTGTATGCCTTGATTTTTACCGATTTCTCTGCCGAAAACCTGCCGTTCGTTGGCATAGTCGGTCGCCTTTTGTATAAACCACCGGGCGTCGCCAATACATTCAGCAGCTATTAAAATACGCTCGGCATTCATTCCATCAAGAATATACCTAAATCCTTTACCCTCCTCTCCGACCAGCGCATCTGCAGGTATTTTGAGATCATCAAAAAATATCTCTGTAGTTGCGTGATTGATCATTGTTCGGATTGGTTTAATTTCCAAACCTTTGCCAACAGCCTCTCGCATATCAACAATAAAGACGGATAAGCCCTCGGTACGTTTTTTCACTTCTTCCTTTGGTTTTGTGCGGGCTAGAAGAAGCATCAGATCAGAATGTTCGGCCCGCGAAGTCCAGATTTTCTGGCCGTTCACCACATAGCCAGCGTTCCCATCCCGGACAGCTGTGGTACGTAAACTCAATGTATCGGTTCCACTAGAAGGTTCCGTAACACCAAATGCCTGCATGCGTAGGTCCCCTGATGCGATCGCGGGGAGATACTTTTGTTTTTGCTCATCGGAGCCGTGACGCAGCACCGTACCCATCGTATACATCTGCGCATGACATGCTCCACCGTTGCACCCTGACTTTTGGATTTCTTCCATAATTACGGAGGCTGCCGTGATCCCGAGCCCGGATCCGCCATACTGCTCCGGTATTAACACGGACAGGTAACCAGCTTCTGTAAGGGCTCTCACAAAATCTGTTGGATAAGCGCGTTTAGTATCTAATTCGCGCCAGTATTCACCAGGGAATTGAGAACATAGTTTTTTAACCTGCTCTCGGATTTCTATATATTCGTCATTCATCATTATCGCCTTGATAGAATAAGCGTGTGATTTTACACATAGGTAAAAGAACCCTTGTTAAGTGGCAAGACACACCATGCTATAAACATAAAATAGGTAGAGGGAATTAACGTATGGCGATCAACAATCGAATAGCCGAATTTACCCCTGAGATGACTGAATGGCGGCAACATATACATCGACATCCTGAAACTGCTTTTGAGGAACACAATACCTCTGATTACGTGGCGATGAGGCTTCATGAGTTCGGAATCGACGTTCACCGAGGCCTCGCAGGAACGGGCGTTGTTGGTACTTTGAAAGGAAATAGAGGCGATGGCCCCGCGATTGGATTACGCGCAGATATGGATGCATTAGACATCCAAGAAAAAAATGAAATTGATTATAAATCGGAAAATCCGGGAAAAATGCACGCGTGTGGACATGATGGGCACTCCGCCATGTTACTTGGTGCCGCAAAATATCTTGCCGAGACACAAAATTTTGCCGGGACAGTGCACTTTATCTTTCAGCCAGCCGAAGAAAACGAAGCGGGGGGGCGGGTTATGGTAGAAGAAGGCCTCTTTGATAAATTTCCCGTGGAATCTGTCTATGGAATGCACAATATGCCGGGCATTCCAGTGGGTGAATTCGCGATCCGGCCCGGACCTATAATGGCATCATCAGATATTTTTGATATATCGCTTACGGGAGTGGGTACCCACGCCGCTTTGCCACAAGTGGGAAGAGATCCGATTATCGCGGCATCACACCTTGTTAGCGCTTTGCAAGCCATCACCAGTCGCACAGTGAGCCCGTTAGACGCCGCCGTTGTGTCAGTCACACAAATGCACATGGGTGACACTTGGAATGTAATCCCGGAAGAAGCGGTTATCCGGGGGACCACACGTGCTTTTAAGCCCGAAGTCCAGGACCATTTGGAAGCAGAGCTTTCCCGGGTTACGAACGGCATTGCCGAGGCCTTTGGTGTTGAAGCTCGGGTTAACTATGAGCGACGTTACCCGCCTACGATTAACGAACCTTTGGAAACTACCCTAACCGCAGACGTCGCGCGCGAAATTGCTGGAAAAGACATGGTATCGCTCGACAAAGACCCCATGATGGGCGCGGAAGATTTTGCTTTTATGTTGAACGAGAAGCCTGGCGCCTATATGTGGATTGGAAACGGACATGGGGACGGTGGTTGTATGCTCCACAACCCGCGTTACGACTTTAACGACGATATTCTTGCTCTAGGAGCCAGCTATTGGGCCAAATTAGCCGAAACACGACTATCCCCATAGTTCTTGGACGAATAGCGCGACCCCGGAGAGACATCCAGTCACTTCAAAGCCCGACCGATTACTGTGGGGGAGGACACAATAGACCAGTTTTCTTAGACTCTCACGCTTCTGTGTGGACCACGCTGGCAGTTTATGACTGATCAAACGTTGCATGCAAATGGCGACGTAAATTGAGACGTGTATAATTTAACTTTCCACTATACCAGAACATAAATATTTGACAGTCTTCCTACCCTCCTCGACATTAAGATAGCCTAAAAGGAGAAACTAGATGACAACGGATGTCTTTGCCGGCGTGCGACTTGCGCGATCACCCGTATACGGAACTAAAGGAATGGTCGTGTCTGGCCATTCGCTTGCATCAAATGCTGGCCTCCGGACACTGGACAAGGGGGGCTCATTAGTCGATGCAATGATCTCGACGTCCGCCGTACTATCAGTCGTACTGCAACAAGCCACCTCATTAGGTGGCGACGCGTTTTTTCTTTACCATGATGCTGCGGAAGGCAAGACAATTGGTCTCAACGCCACCGGCCACGCCCCTGATGGAGCCACAGAGGACTACTACAAGACGGGAATACCAAACAGGGGACCCAATGCTATCAGTATACCAGGAATGGTGCGTGGTTGGGAGCGGTTGCACGAAAAATTCGGCCGAATGGATTGGCCAGACTTATTTGAAGACGCAATTGACATTGCTGAGGCACATCCCGCATCTCGCGTAATGACAGCTGGCTTGGACCTATTTAGACGCGAGGTCATGGCCGACCCGGGTTGCCGTGCGCTATATTTTAAGGGCGATGAAAGAATAAAAGCGGGCGAGATCCTACGTCAGCCCGCTTTAGCGGAAACGCTTAATAAAATTGCAAAAGGGAAGAGCGCTGTTTTTTATGAAGGAGAAATAGCGCAGTCTATAGGTACATCTGCGCGTACTAATGGCGGTCTGATTGGACCCGAACAATTTGCAGGCTACGAACCGGAATGGGTTGACCCACTCGCAACAGACTATCGGGGACACACCGTCCAAGTAATGCCGCCGAATTCATACGGACTGTTGATGTTAATGCAGTTGAATGGATTGTCAGGCCTTAATCCGGAAAAATTGATAGATAATGATACTGATCGATTGAATTATCTCATCCGCGCCATGCAGGGTGCCTTCACACTTGGGCAGCCCTATATTTCAGACCCACGCGTAGTCGACATTCCCGTTACCCAACTGCTTGGTGCAGATATGACCAAAAATCTTCAGGATTGTGTTATAAATGGTAGTAACCCGGTTAGCTTTGAGAATAAGGGCGGAACTTCATGTATAGTTCTAGCAGATGGCAAGGGAAATGCGCTCTCAGTAGTCCAGTCTGTGTTTCATGTTTTCGGAAGCGCTTTCTTGGACCCAACCACCGGCGTCCTAATGAACAATCGCATGACCGGTTTCCGTGTCGACCCTACCGACCCCAGAAATGTTGCCCCGCGCAAACGACCCTCCCATACACTTAATCCCGTGATCGTGCTGAAGGACGGTAAGCCAAAGTACTTAATGACTACCCCGGGCGGACCAGGTCAAACACTGTCGATGGTACAAGTACTGACTAACCTGGTTGACCGAAAAATGGAACTTACAACAGCAATTGAATATCCACGGTGGTCGGTGAGCCTCGACGGTAAGTTTCTGCTTGAGGAGGGGTATAGCGAAGAAACGGCGATAGAACTCGAACGACGCGGTCACACAGTCCAACATGGTTCTGGGGCATCATACTTTGGATCCGCAAAAACCATAGAAATTCTCGATAACGGTGTTTTAACAGGCGGGGCAGATACCAGACGCGAAGCATTTGCAGCCGGCCGATAAAGTAAAGACAGAAATAAGGGGAAGCACCGATGGCGGACCTCCACCCAGACCTCATCATCGTCAATGGAAAAGTTCTAACGATAGATCCCAAAAATAGTGTTGTGGAGGCTCTCGCAATCAAGGGGAAAAGAATTATAGCTGTGGGTTCAACGGCTGATATATCAAACCTTCAGGCCCCCAATACACAAAAAATAAATGTTGGCGGCCGAACAGTCATCCCCGGATTGTTCGACGGACATGCTCACATGGACAGGGAGGGGCTGAAAAATGTATTTCCGTCGCTGGAGGGATGCAAATCCGTGCAAGGCGTGCTGGATAAAATTGAAAAAATAGCTCTTGGCGCGTCGCCAGGAGAATGGATTGTCACTATGCCAATTGGCGATCCACCTTATTACTGGAACGTACCTGGATGCCTCTCTGAAAACCGTTTTCCAACTCGATACGAGCTTGACGAAGTCGCACCAGAAAACCCAGTCTACATTCGCCCAATATGGGGATTTTGGCGCCACACACTCCCATTGGAATCCGTAGTAAATTCTCAAGCATTAATGCTCGCCAACATAAACAGAGATACAATACCCCAAACTCCGACGATCGAATTCGAAAAAGATAGTGCTGGCGAACTAACTGGTCTAATCCGTGAGCAGCACTACATGCCCATAGCGGAACTAGGTTATTTTCACATGGCGACCCGCTTTACTCATCAGGACCGCATATTAGGTCTGAAAAATGCAATGCGAACATATAATGCCTCTGGTACAACGAGTGTACTAGAAGAGCATGGCGCCGCTCAGGAACTAATCAACGCCTACCAGGCTGTCCATGCAGACAACCTAGCAACAGTGAGGACCCACCTAATATATAGTCCACCCTGGGGAGCCGCTCCTGATATAGATTACCCCGGGATTCTCAAAAATTGGACAACTTGGTTGGGACACGGTGGTTTAGGAGATGATTGGGTCCGTGTGGGCGGTATGTTTACGGATTTTGGACCAGACGTGGATGCAATTTTTCGTGCGACCAGTGCACCATATACAGGTTGGTCGGGATTTAATTACGACACGGGGGTACCGAAAGACCGTATGGTCGAATTTATGACAGAAGCGGCCCGAAATAATATCCGTATAGCAGTAATTGGAGCCGGGTTTTTAGACCTTTTCGAAACCGTTAACCGTACAGTACCAATCGCGGATATGCGCTGGATAATCGGCCACCTCGATATACTTGATGAAAATCAGATTAAGAAAGCAGCGGACCTGGGGGTCGTAATGACCACCCATACCAATCGTTATATCTACAAACACGGACATATTTCTCGTGCTAACATGCCAGCTGACCGATTAGACGACATCGTACCGCTTCGTCGACTTCTGGATGCTGGCGTAAACATCGGGTTGGCGACCGACAACGTCCCTACAACACTGTTTTATCCGATATGGCATGTAGTATCTCGGTGGAACATGTTTTCGGAGGATCGAATTGCGCCCAATCAAGCCATTACCCGCGAAGAGGCGTTGCGCTGTGCTACGTTAGGGGGCGCATACCTGACTTTTGAAGAAGATAAAAAGGGTTCGATTGAGGAAGGAAAGCTCGCGGACATAGTCGTTTTATCCGACGACCCACTCACTTGCTCGGAAGAAAGCATCAAGGACATAGTGGCCGTTATAACGGTCGTTGATGGTAACATAGTATACCAAGAGGAGAAAGCATTATGAGGGTTGATGAACTAGACACCCCAGTACTTTTAATCGATTCAGACGCTCTTGAACGCAATCTTCGAACCCTTGCCAAAATGACGGAAGCGACAGGTATTCACTACCGCCCCCACACCAAAACTCATAAATCGACAACCATAGCGCGTATGCAGATAGAGGCCGGAGCGATTGGGGTCTGCTGCGCAAAGTTGGGTGAAGCAGAAGTTATGGCAGCTAATGAAATAGATAATATCTTGATTACCACACCCGTCGTAGGAGAAAGTAAGATTGGACGCCTAATGACGGCGCGCAACCAAGCCGCGATCTCCGTGGTCGCTGATAATAAAAATAACATAGAAATGCTAGGAAGAATTGCACAACTTTCCGGTTTAAAATTAGACGTTTTCGTTGAAGTTGACGTGGGGCAGGGACGTTGTGGGGTTCCTCCGGGGCCAGAAGCCGCAATTCTTGCATCAATGATTGATAACCACCCGTGGCTAAATTTTTCTGGATTGCAGGGATATCAAGGAAAAATCCAGATGCTCGTAGATGTCGATGAGCGCCAAATCGAGACAATTGAAGGACTGAACAAATTGAGTCAGGCAATTTGCGAGGTTGAAAAAAAAGGACTGACCGTAAATATACGAACTGGCGGTGGCACGGGTACCTTGCCTTTCGACGCGGATCACGGGCTATTAACTGAAATCCAAGCAGGATCGTACGTATTTATGGACTCCCAATACAGAGGGATCAACTGGCCGGGCGTAGATACTCCACCCTTTGAACAAGCACTTTATATATTGACCACTGTAGTATCAAAACCGGCTCCAGACCGGGTCGTACTTGATGCAGGTCTAAAGGCTGCTAGTAGCGATCACGGACCCCCAATCATAGAAAACGGCGTGGGCCAAAACTATGCGTTTGGAGGCGATGAACATGGTATACTTACAATGACAGGCGGCGGAGGCGTTCCTTGGGAAGTCGAAGATAAACTTCGTCTAATTCCTAGCCACTGCGATACAACTGTCAACCTTTACGACCAATACATGGTAGTACGCGACGAGACCGTGATAGATGTCTGGCCCATAGAGGCACGCGGAAGAGTTCAGTAGATAAATTTAACCACAGTTATTCTGAGAACCTTCAGGTCCCTAATTCTATACTTTCGCCTCATTTTTTTTCGATGAGCGTGCCCAACTTAAAAGCCTGGAAGGTGGGTTTATAACTTTTTTCATCCAAGAATTGCCGAAGCCCCGTATTGTACGAGTCTTCTTGATCCCCCACCTTGATAGCAGCTCCCTTTTCGGCGAGGTAGTCATAGGACTGCCAGAAATCCATTGTCTTAACGTTACGCACAGCTTGTTTAGTCGCACGCAGCACCCGAGGGCTTTTGGACATCAGCTTTTCCGCTAGTTTTTCCACCTCAGCTTCAAGTTGATCGCTCGGCACCGCAAAATTAATCATTCCGATTCTCGCAGCCTCGTTTCCATCAAAGGGTTCACCAAGACAACAATAGTAGAGGGCGTGGCGTGGCAAGACGGAATCGGCGACCACCTTGCTGACTAGCGCCCCAGGGAGAATCCCCCAGTTAACTTCAGACAAAGAAAACGTCGCATCGACCGCAGCAAGTGCAAAATCCGTTGCGAGTAACTGCATAAAAGCGCCACCAACGCAGTAACCTTCGACCATTGCAATAGTCGGCTTGTCATAATTGTAGAGTAGCTCCCACCTCCAACGATTAGCAGCCCTTTGCGACGTCTTACGGCCGAGTGGGTTATTCTCATTTTCGCGAAAAAACATCTTCAAATCCTGGCCGGCAGAAAAATTCCCCCCAGCGCCTCGAATAACCACAACTTTGCAGTCAGGATCAACTTCTAGGTGTGTCAAGGCCTCTTCCATCTCATCATGAAGTTGTGGGTTCATCGCGTTACGTTTTTCTGGCCGATTCATTTGAACCCAAGCTAGTCCGTCCATCATTTCTACTTTGACACATTCAAAATGATCAAACATTTGTTCCCCCTATACTGTACTATGGCTATCGAGAAAGATACCCTACGGAAAAAATGATCAGTCGTAAATTGCAGGTGAAATTAAGAAATAAAAGGCGGGGCCCTTTAAGTTGAAAGACATTCAATTTCCATACTGGCGTAAAACATGTCGAGCGAGGGCCATCTTAAGGATCTCTGTAGGCCCCTCAGTAATTATGAAACTTCTCTGATCTCGCCACATACGTTCTATGGGGAGGTCAGTTGTCAATCCCAATCCACCGTGTATTTGCATACAATTATCTGTGGCGGCAAACGACTTAGTATCACCAAGGTATTTTATCATGTATGCGTCGTAACGAATATCCTTTCCCGCGTCATGTTTCGCAGCAGCTGTCTGAACCATTAACCGGAGCATGTTCAGGTCAGCATAGGAGTCAACCAACATCCATTGGATAGATTGCCTCTCCGAAAGTTTGTGTCCAAACGTTTCACGTTGTTGCGCATAGGTAGCACCAAGTTCCAAACACCTCTCGATAACACCAATTCCACGTGCACCGTGGCGAATACGACCCGAACTAATCCAATTTTGAGCAAACTTAAACCCATCACCCTCTTCTCCAATCCTGTTTTGGATGGGAACGCGGACGTCCTCAAACCCGATCTCCCAAGGTCGATCATGCATCATCGTTTCTTGCTGGCGCAAGAGCTTAACACCAGCTGCCTTCATGTCGACCAGAAAAGCCGATATGCCCCCTCGGGAGCCCTTTCCCTTGTCGGTAGCCGCTATCACTTGTACGAAATCCGCTTCTCCGGCTCCGGTAATAAACCGCTTAATTCCGTTGATGACATACTCCTCCCCACAGCGCACTGCCGTGGTCCTCATTCCTCCAGGGTCGCCACCTGCATCTGGTTCCGTTTGCGCAAAACAGTGCCGCAATTTGCCTTTTAAAACTGGGTACAAATATTGATCCTTCTGCTCTTCATTCAAGTAATAGAGTATGGGACTCACAATAGGGCCAAAAATATTTACATTGCGTGATGGCAAAGCGATAGTGCGCGCGAGTTCTGCCCAGACCACAGAACGAGCCAACAAACCTAGTCCTTGTCCCCCATATTCTTTTGGAACATCATAAAACCAGAGCCCGACCTCTTTCGCCTTTTCCTCTAGATTTTGTTGTATTTCCGGCTTCAACTTCGCACCGTCCATTGTATCCCGTTCGATCGGTATTAACTCTCGGTCTACAAACCGCCGCACCGTTTCCTTTAAAATTCGGAGTTCTTCCGGCAACTGATAATCCATAACATTCTTTCTTATTACTTTTGGCGAGCAATGGTTCGAATATCTATTGCGCATACCCCTTCACCTGAAGCGCCAACCATGAGTGGATTGATTTCGATATCCGTTATGTCACCACGCATTCTTTGATAGACATTCGATAAATTTATCGCTGCTTGGATTAGGGCCTCTACGTCACGGGGCGGCGATCCTCTATACTGCCCAAGAAGCACATTGCCGCGTAATTCGTTTATCATGTCCCTCACATCTTCTATTGTAAGAGGTAATAATCGGAATGCCACATCACGAACGGCTTCGACAAGAACACCCCCTAACCCCAACACAAAAAACGGACCAAATCTTGGGTCGTCCCTCACCCCAACAATTACTTCCAAACCCGACACCATTCTCTGTATCTGAAAACCCGAGATGATCAAATCAGGGGCTGCTGTACCAATTTTCTTCTTAATTCTATTTGCGGATTGAATAGCAGCCTCAGCAGACTGAATATTTAGCTCTACGCCTCCGAGCTCGGTTTTATGCAGGGCCGGGGGTAAAATAACCTTAACTGCAACCGGGAACCCGACTTTCACAGCCACGTTACCCACTTCACTCACATCCTTGACAACTGCCTGAGTGGGACTCGAAATTCCGTTATCAGAGAGTACTTTATTTATTGTGGCACCCGGCTCGTATAAGCAGCTGGAAGAACCCTCGGTCACTATCCCGCGATTGCGAAGCCCACTATAACGCGCTAATGCTGATAAAGCATAAGCAACCTGGGGCAGTCGTTGTAGAAAAGGTACCCCCGCCTGTTTCTGAAACGCTCTACCAGTTGCATTGACGTTTTGTGACATGCGGTTGTGAGCTATGACGGGCTTCTCGGTACCCTCCATTATGTTGCGAAACAGTTTGGGATCCCCTGAATCTCCCGCGGATAATGGGAGTTGACCTTGGACCGACACCATGTCGATATTTGGATCGGCGGCAGCGATTTTACAAATCTCGGAAAACAGATCAAAACGTCTAGCGAGGCCTGCTCCTGTGTCGAGAGGGTTGCTGGGATGCATACCTTGATCAATCAAGTCACCGAGTTTACTTTTCGTAGAAGGGCTAAAATCCGGTAAGTCCAAACCGTGCGTCTGCGCGATGTCCATAAACAGCCCTTTAGCCCCACCTGAGTACCCTAAAAAAGCAGTACGGTTTCCTTTGGAAAGTCGCCCGGTTGTTAAGACCAGTGAGACCTCAATTAAATCATCAAGTGTGTTAACGAGCGTAATGGCATATTTATGGCACATCGCCGTAAAAATGTGTTCTTCGGTCGCAAGCGCGCCCGTATGGCTGCGAGCGGCCTCTTGTCCGGCAGGAGTTCTTCCTACTTTTAGCATGAGCACTGGCTTGCCTGCATCAAACGCTCGCTTTGCGGCTTGCATAAGGGCGTAAGGCCGTCGCACTCCCTCAGCCATACAAACAATTACTTTGGTATCTTCATCTTCGACCAAAAAATTTAAATAATCGGCCATATCCAAATCAAGTTCGTTCCCACTAGATATCGCGTAAGAGTATCCCAGACCTCGAGCGGCCCCTTGTTCTAGCCAAAATTGAAAAGTGCCACCTGATTGAAAAACAACACCCACGGGACCTTTTGGCAAACCTCGGACACGTGGCGTAGGATAGAATAAGAGACGTTCGGGTAGGGAAATAGCACCCATACAATTCGGCCCCGAAATACGTAGACCAGTACGGATGCAAATGTCTTTCAGTATTTGTGCTCTCGCTAATCCTGCCTCGTCTCCACCCTCACCAAAGCGCGAGGCAAAAATTAATGCGTTTTTCAACCCGGCATCAGCGGCTTCGGTCAAGACATCAGCCACGGCTTCTGCTGGAATTATAAATATACCCAAATCGACTGTTTCTGGTATCGAAGAAAAGTTTGCGTAAACCTTTTGACCCCATAGTTCGGAGCGCCTGGGGTTAATCAAATAAACCTGTGCAGGAAACCCTTCATGAGCAAAGTTTTCAAACAAGCCTTTTGCCCACCCACCGCCACTTGTCTCAGAAGCACCAACGATCGCGATCGCTTTTGGTTTTAAAAAGGTCTCAACCGACCTAAACACCTATGTCTCCCACCGTAGAAGTTATTTTATACCGTAAAAGAACCTATTTATATAACGATTGGACCGATCAAGACAGGTTTGTAGGTGAATAGCAGTACACCTCACTGATAAAAAATCCCGAGGCTATCTTCTGTCACCGTGATATATGGGGAAGCAAGGTGTTTGTGGACGTAACCGTTCTGTTCGGCTAAATGTAACAATTGCGCTGAATTAGTCTTTTTTGGAAGATTAGAGTGTCACAAGAAACAAAACTAAACACTGACCTTGAAGGATGTACATACATCGGACGCGAAAGATGCGGTCCGGTATATCTAGCGCTCGGAATTCTTGTTACGGGGCTATTTATAAATGCCCTTTATAATCCCCCTGCAAAAAAAGACTTAAAAGCTTCGATAAAAGGGTCAAATGTTTCTGAGGAAACACAGAATATATTGAGCGCACACAAAAGTGAACTCACGGTTACATTAGCATCTGCTTCACCAAACCCTAATACTAGCAAAGCTGATTCAGACAGGAAACAACACCTTAAAGTTCGCAAGGGAGATACACTTACATCTATTTTGCTCGCCGCGGGCGTTCCAAAGGTAGAAGTTCTTGGCGCCATAAATTCGTTGCGCACGGTATATAATCCACGCGACCTGAAGATCGGTAACGAAATCAACCTCGTCTTTTCGCATGATAATAGGCTAAAGGAGTTGCAGCTTGACCCGACGGCAGTTCGGAAAATATCGATACACAAGGATGCGGATTCAACATTCAGGGTTTTTGACACCAAACGGCTTCTTACACGCCACACGGTGTTTGCAAAAGGCAGCATCCAATCGAGTTTATATAAGGCTGCAATGAACAAAAACGTACCGCCGGCCGTTTTAAGTGAACTCATCCGAATTTATAGTTGGGACGTTGATTTTCAGCGGGAAATTCAAAGGGAAGATGCCTTTGAAGTGGCTTACGAACGCTTTATAGATGATGAAGGCCAGATAGCACGGAACGGTGGTATACTATTTGCTAAACTTGTGCTTTCAGGCCAACCAAAGGCTCTGTACAGATTTAAAATAAGACCGGGTAGGACTGAGTATTTTGATCAAAACGGGCGTAGTGCAAAAAGACCGCTTTTACGCACCCCCATAGACGGTGCGCGGCTTTCTTCTCGTTTTGGAAAACGCCGACACCCTGTACTAGGTTTTACAAAGTTTCATCGAGGTGTTGATTTTGCCGCACCGCGAGGAACGCCTATTTTTGCGGCAGGGGATGGTGTGATTGTATATCGTGGCCGCAAAGGGGCGTATGGAAAATACATTCGCATTCGCCACGCAGGAAAATACACCACTGCATATGGTCATATGAGTGGTTTTAAAAAAGGTGTTACACGTGGAACACGCGTTACCCAAGGACAAATTATTGGTTACGTGGGGAGCACAGGGCGATCAACGGGACCCCATCTCCACTATGAAATTCTCACAAAAGCAAAACAGGTAAACCCACTCACAGTGAAGATGCCCTCTGGTATAAAACTGACCAATACTATGCTTTCTAAATTTCAAGCGGCCCGCATAAACATAGATGCGGTTGTTTCTAACCTCCAAGGAAAAACCCTAGTCAGCCTCCAATAACTAGGGTCTGCAATCAGCATACTGCAGGCGCTCAAATCAATGGGGATATCGTCGTTTCGCGGATAAACGCGTGCTAGGGTTTCGGCTAAAAATCAAGCACTCGCGGGATCACTATTATCGTCTTTTCCAGTTTCTTCACTAGAAACCGTTTCAGAGACTTTATCAATTGTCGAAGCATCAGCGACTTTTTGCGCCCTGCCATTCTCTCTTTTATTATAGGTGCTATTTCGACGACGAGACCGACCATTCCCACCATTTTCACCCGACCCACTGTCCGTCATATCGGAATTTTCTTCCGGATTAGAAACAACCACAGTTGCCGCGGTCTCGTTCTCTTGTTCCGGGACCGGTCCCTGCGAAAGCCGCTGTTGTTCATTCGGGGCATTTGCGTTCATTACGCGATAATAATGCTCAGCAAACTGAAAATAACTCTCGGCATTTATATGATCACCCGTGGACGAGGCATCACGCGCTAATGCAAGGTACTTCTCAACAACTTGTTGCGCGTTGCCCCGCACCTTTACCTCAGGCCCATTACTTTCAAATGACTGATTACGCGAGTTTCCACCCTTTCGGCCGTTACCCCGACCTCTCATGCGTTTATTATTTGAGCCCTGCCTCATTGTGCCTCATTTTCCACTTCAACTTTATAATGTTCTACCCGGCGACAAAAAATCTAACAAATACGACCCATCACTCATCAACATTAGAGGGTTGCTGTAAAACTGCAGGGTGTCAACGAGCTAAAGTAGACAGTCAGTGTCACTTTAGCTCGTTGACACCCTAATCGCGATTCATTCCCTTTCCAAGCTTTTTTTATTACTCTGTTTTTGGAAAGTTTTAGTGCTTTGAAAACACTAAACACCTATCGAGCCCGCCCAAATCCTTCCTAACCTCACGCAATTGAAATGACGCATTGTTAAAAATACCTGCGACACTTTCTTTCTGACTAACACCAATTTCAACAACAACAAAACTTCCGTTAAACATAAGTGTTGAAATTCGCCTCGCAATCTCTCGGTAAGCATTCAATCCATCTGGGCCCCCGTCAAGAGCAGACGGGGGGTCATAAAAAGTGACTTCAGGAGCAAGGTTTTCTATATCTTGAGTGCGAATGTAAGGGGGGTTCGAAACAATAATATCAAATTTTTCATTTACCCCTTCAGTCCACACCGATTGTATAAATTTGGAACGCTCCGAAAAACCTAAACGTCGCGCATTGGATGCGGCGTTTGCTACTGAACCGTTGTCGTGATCCACTCCAACACCATAAGCGTCGGGTAAAACATTAAGTATTGACAAAAGAAGACAGCCAGACCCGGTCCCAATATCTAAAATTCTGGCAGAGCCGTTGCTACGCTGAGCAAAATCGACAGCGGTTTCAACAACAACCTCGCTGTCTGGGCGTGGGTCTAGAACGCTTGGATCAATGATAAATTCAAGACTTCTAAATTCGCGCTGGCCAAAAATACGGGATACGGGCTCTCGATCAGCCCGGCGGCGAATATTTTTATTAAACACCTGAACTGCACTGGGACTGAACAAAAATTCAGGTTGACGCAGCAAATCCTCTCTGTTCGCACCCAACGCTCGAGCAGCTATCAGTCGTGCATCAAGGTTTGCATTTGGGACCCCCGCGGCTTCTAACTTAGTTACTGCATCGCGGACTAGATCAGATAAAAGCATCATCCCCCTCATAGCGAAACCTCCGCTAATTTTTGCGCTTCGTCTTCCGCGGTCAACGCATCGACTAATTCATCCAAAGCCTCTCCTTCTAAAACACGATCCAGTTTATGCACTGTAAGGTTGATTCGGTGATCGGATACACGGCCTTGAGGGAAGTTATATGTTCTAATCCTCTCAGACCTATCACCGGAACCAACTTGGCTGCGACGGTCCTCGGCACGCGCAGATGCCTGGGCTTCCCGCTCAGCGTCGTAAATTCGCGCCCGCAATATCTTTAGGGCTTTGGCACGGTTCTTGTGTTGAGATTTTTCATCCTGCTGCTGCACAACAATGCCGGTAGGTAAATGGGTTATCCGAACAGCACTGTCCGTTGTATTAACATGCTGTCCTCCGGCGCCTTGGGCTCGATATGTATCAATCCGGAGATCCTTATCTACAATATTGACATCGACTTCTTCAGCCTCCGGCAATACCGCAACTGTAGCCGCAGATGTGTGTATTCGACCACCCGATTCAGTCTCCGGAACACGTTGAACACGATGTACACCCGATTCGTATTTTAGTTTAGAAAACGCACCTTTCCCCGTGATTTCAACTGCGGCTTCTTTAATACCCCCTATGCCGGTATCAGAGGCATTTATAATTTGAAATTTCCATCCATGCTTGTCTGCATATCGTTGATACATACGTAGGAGATCGGATGCGAAAAGTGCGGCTTCTTCTCCACCCGTGCCAGCGCGAATTTCAAGAATAGCATTTTTGTTATCCGCAACATCCTTCGGCAAAAGTAATATCTGTACATTTCTTTCGAGCGTTGGGATCGTTTTTGTTAAATTTTCGAATTCCTCCTGAGCGAGAGATTTTACTTCGGGATCTTCCCCAGGATCTGCGATAAGCTCGGCAAGGTCTTGAGCCTCCGCTTGCGTCTTCCGCAGGTCTTCGATCGAGGAAACAACCGGCCCGAGTTCCGCAAACTCTTTAGACATCCGAACACGTTCTTCTGGCTCCACAGTTTCACCGCTTGCCATTAAGTCCGAGAGCTCTTGATAACGCAAAACAATCTGGTTCAATTTTTCATCTAGCGTCAATCGATCAACTCCTCGGCGTCAACATTATCTAACACTCTCCGGGATGTTCGCTCCACCGACATACGGGGTTGATTGGATATGAAAATAGCCAGTCAACCACTTATCCATAAAATCACCTAAAGTAGAAGTCTTGTATATATTGTTGAAGGTTTTCAAATGAAACCAATTGCTGTTTTCCCGAATCCAAGTCTCTCACAGTTACAGCGCCCCGCTCCAATTCCTCTTCACCAATAATGATAGCAGCACATGCATTAATATTATTTGCCCGCTTCATGCGCTGTTTAACTTTGCCACGGTAGCCAATATCGATACTAAATCCGTCCCTCCGCAACTTTTCTATAAGTACAAGGGATTTTTCTTCTGCCCTGTCACCCAACGGAACCACTGAAATTGGTCGGCGTTTTTCGGGAACTCCTTGTACAAGCATAGAAAGTCTCTCTACACCAGACGCCCACCCAACCCCGGGGGTCACAGGACCTCCCATTTGTTCAATGAGCCCGTCATAACGTCCACCCGCAAGCACAGCGCTTTGAGCACCTAACAAATCGGTCGTGAACTCAAAAGCCGTATGACAATAATAATCCAAACCCCGCACGAGCCTATTGTTTCGGTGCCAATCTATTTTTAATGTGTCCAACCCGGAGCAAACCCTCGAAAAAAAGTCTTGCGACTCAGCATCTAAAGATGCATCAAATTTCGGTGCCTTTTCTATTATTTCTTGATCTTCCATACTTTTTGAATCAAGTATTCTTAACGGATTTTTCTCTAAACGCTCCTTACTATCAACGGAAAGTAAAGTTTGATGATCCCGAAAGTATTCCAGCAAAATTTCACGGTACGCCATCCTACTAGAAATGTTGCCGAGGGTGTTTATTTCTAGGCGTGTACTCTTTTTCACACCGAGCTTATCGAGAAAGGCCGCCCCAAGTGATATGACTTCAATATCCCCGATTGGTTCCATAACACCCAGTAGCTCTACCCCCACTTGATGAAATTGTCTTAGTCTTCCTTTTTGAGGCCGTTCGTACCGAAACATTGGTCCAGAATAAAAGTATTTGAGGGGTAGTTTCTGGCTCAGACCCGAAGAAATAAGCAAGCGGGCAATACCAGCAGTGCCTTCTGGACGCAAAGTAATACTGTCCCCACCTTTATCGACAAAGGTATACATCTCCTTGGTAACAATGTCGGACGTTTCACCTAGAGTCCGAGAAAAAACCTCTGTAAATTCAAGAATAGGTGTTGCTACTTCATCGTATCCGTAATCCTCAGCAATCTTTCGACCCATCTCATAGATGTAACGGGCATTTCGTGCTTCCTCCGGAAGCACATCATGAGTACCACGAACAGGTTGAAGAGATGCCATAGATGAATTTCTTTAAAATAGGTTTCTGAGTACCAACATAAAAATGACAGTAATTGGGCGGTTTATACCCTATTTTAGACGATCACTAAAGGAACCATCTTTTCTCTAATTAGAACCGCGCAATAACTTCCTCGCGTTTAACGGAATATTACGCCGTATTTGCCCTGGAAAACCTAGTGTTGGTACACTTTTATCCCCGATACTAATTGCTAATCCTCCCGCATTTCCAGTATCCAAAATAAAATCAGCACCAGACGGCACCTCATAAAGGTCACCAGAGCGCAGCAACTGAGAAAACAAAGGCTTATTTTCCGCTGTGCGCACAGAAATAAAGCTGTCGGCTGTCGCCCGAACCACAATACGGGCCGAAGCAGTTGAAATATTATCTTCAGTTTGTGGATTTGACTTGTCAATTTCTCGCCCAGATCCCAAATTCTGGTTGTGGCGGGTCTGGGAGGTGTCCGCTTCCACGGAAGCCGGTGCGGATAGAATTGGGTTAGTTGTTTTCTGTTTTTCAACCAAGTTCCGCGGTGTTTGTGTTTTGTTTCGTAAAGACCTCGGTTCTTCAGATAAATTACTAACAGATACCTCTTTATTATTTTCTAATGGCACCAAAACGGTTTTTTTCTTTGTGGCTAAACTTTCATGCGTCCGCAACCTAGTCGAGGCTCCTGTGGACAAAACCGAGCTAGGGGCCATCTGATTTTTCCCTAAATTTTCGGACACTGTATTTTCCGTTCTTTTTGGTAGAACCCGACCTTCTTCGGATAACGTTGGTCGAGGTTTAGCTGGCCCCATAAAGGTGGCATTTCCGCCTTGTTTAACTTTAGGAGAATTAATAACAGAGGACGTTTGATTAGGTGGTTCTACAACTAATTGCACAACTTTATTTCGATCCACTGAAATCAGATACCAGCCTCCGTATGCACCTACCAAAATTAGCGCACCAACCAAAAAGACAGTCACTGAAGGTAAAAGGCCGTCTTCCACGGGTGAGGGTAATTGCAAATCAGTTTTATCATTTATAGCAACACCAGCGAGTTTAAACCGTCCGACAATTTCCTCGCTGTCAAAGCCAAGATAATCCGAATATACTCTAAGAAATCCAGCGACATACGTACTACCTGGTAAGCGTGAAAGCTGTCCTTCTTCAAGAGCGTTTAGGTAAAAATTTCGAATTTTAAGATCAGCAGCAACTGCCTCAAGCGTGAAACCAAGGTGTTCTCTCTTAGCACGCAATATGGCACCAAGTTCAGCTAAGCTAGGATGGTTGTCTTCATCAGGCAAATTTGAGTTCATGTCCCAGTTTTTCCCAAAACGCTATAAATCCCGCGTACAGTTACACAATAAAAGCGCCTACAAAAACAAAGTGTTATGTATCAGCAAACAATTGACCTGTTCGCAATCTCCAAGACAAGTTCACATTATTACCGGCCAACTCGCCTGGTTGTCTCCCTGGACTTATTTTTAAAAAAATACCAAATAAAACAATGACATATCAATAATAAACTGCGTTAGAACAACAATTTTTTATTGCGTTATATCTAGGGTCGCGGCAAGAAATCTAAAATCTTGGTATAAAACATTAACTACAATAGATTAAATCCGCTATTAGGACTCCTATACTAAAGTACATAAGAATTCGTCATTTTGGTGAAATGTGACTGACGGATAGTATTATTTTGATATCCGGTTGTATTGTCGTTCCGAATGTGTTTTGGCCGCTTCTTCAACCAAGTGCGCTATTATATCAGCTATCGGTTTTATGTCCTTCACCATTCCAACACTCTGGCCCGCCATTAATGAACCACCCTCCACATCACCATCGATTACAGCCCTTCGCAGTGCACCCGCCCAATGATGCTCAATTTTCAGCTGTGCCGCATCATGGTCCATTTCTCCACAACGCACGGACGCTATCACATCACGTTGGACAGAAAGAAATTCCTTCGTAGCGTTATTTTGTAGAGCTCGAACTGGTATAACCGGAAATTGAGGGTCCAACTGTACCGAGGGAAGCGCATCACGCGCCGATGCTTGGATAAACGCTTTCTTAAACTTTTCATGCGCAACTGATTCTTTTGAACATACAAAGAGGGTACCAAGCTGGCACCCAGAGGCACCCATCTCGAGATAACTGACAATAGCTTCACCCCTACCAATCCCTCCCGCAACAAAAACGGGCACTTCATCTATATGCGGCAAGACCTCTTGGGCAAGAACACTAGTTGACACTGGGCCTATGTGCCCACCTGCTTCTGCACCCTCTATCACAATAGCGTCCACTCCCTGCCTAATTAGACGTTTGGCCACACCAAGCGTCGGCGCAAAACAGAGCACCTTTGCTCCCCCACTTTTTGATTGTTTGATTTCGGAAGAACCCGGAAGTCCGCCCGCTAAAATGATGTGCTGTACCCTGCGAGCAATACATACATCTATGAGTTGCTTCAATTCTGGGTGCATTGTTATCAGGTTTACACCAAAGGGCTTATCAGTCATTCGTCCAGTAGCGGAAATTTCTGCATCCAATAACTTGGGATCCATTGACCCACAAGCTAGAACACCGAACGCGCCAGCATTGGATAACGAAGACACTAGATTTCGCTCCGATACCCAGGTCATGGCACCCCCAAGTATAGCATATTGTGTGCCTAGAAATTGGCAGCCCCGTTCCCAAAGTTCATGAAGGGCCATCGCCGTCATCCAATACTATTTTATGCCGCATCCAAACCGTACGCTGTATGTAATGACCGCAATGCAAGCTCTGTATAAGTTTCTGAGACTAACACACTAATTTTAATTTCCGATGTAGAGATAACCAGTATGTTAATCCCCTTATCCGCGAGGGCTTGAAACATCCGCACGGCTACCCCAGCGTGGCTACGCATGCCCACGCCTACTACCGATATCTTTACCACTTCTTGATCACCTATCACACGCTCAAAACCAAGCTTCTTTTTAACATTCTCCAATACACCGAGAGTTCTTTCAAAATCATCCGTCGGGACCGTGAAAGTTAAGTCGGTCGCCTGACCGTCCTCTGAAACATTCTGCACAATCATGTCCACGTTAATACTCGCATCAGCTAAAGATCCAAAGATTGCCGCTGCGACTCCAGGATTATCGGGTACCCTAACAAGAGTGATTTTAGCTTCATTTTGGCTGTACGTTATGCCACTTACAATTTCCTTTTCCACAATTTCTTCCTCATCAACCACGAGAGTCCCAGGGGTGTCTATAAAAGATGACACTACCTGTAATCTAACCCGGTGGTTCATAGCTAGTTCAACGGATCGGGTTTGCAATACCTTCGCGCCTAATGACGCCATTTCTAACATTTCTTCGTATGTAACTTTATCTAGTTTTTGAGCCCGATTAACGATGCGTGGATCACTTGTAAAAATTCCTTCAACATCGGTAAATATATCACATCTGTCGGCCTTAAGCGCGGCAGCAAGCGCTACTGCAGAGGTATCAGACCCACCGCGACCCAAAGTTGTTATCCTGTTTTCGGTTCCGACTCCCTGAAAACCGGCCACCACAGGCACCTGACCCAATTTGAACCGGCGAACAAGTTCCTCTGTCTGAACTTCTGTGATTCGGGCTCGCCCGTGTACGTCGTCAGTGGATAGCGGTATTTGCCAGCCCAACCAGGACCGTGCATCAACACCAATATTTTGAAGGGCTAGGGCCATGAGCCCTACTGTAATTTGTTCTCCGGCCGATACTACAACATCGTATTCTCGTGCATCATGGATTGCGGCCATCTCCCGCGTCCAGGTAGCTAATTGATTAGTAGTACCAGCCATAGCAGAAACGACAACAGCGACCTCATTTCCAGTATCTACCATGCGTTTAACGCGCGCAGCTGCATTTTGGATTTGAGCAAGGTCAGCTACAGATGTTCCACCAAACTTCTGCACAATACGTGCCATTGAGATCCTTCAATCAGCAAAACAGACGTCCTACCGCATACGAGGGGGCAAGCCCGAAATATGAGTAACGATGGATAAATACAAAAAGACTTGACTTACCCCAAGCGGCGCGCGCGAATACATACTCGGATGTATCTTCTCAAGCAAGTGTAACGTCACCTGTATGAACACCAATAACCAAACAACCATCGACCCAGATCAGGTTCAACAATTTTCAAATTTATCTAACGAGTGGTGGAATCCAAAAGGTAAATTTAAGCCACTACATACATTTAATCCCATCCGCTTAACTTACATTCGTGACCAATTGTGCAAACATTTTGATCGTGACCACCAATCGCTAAAAGCTTTAGATGGGCTCAAAATCCTGGATGTAGGCTGTGGTGGCGGTTTAATCACAGAACCACTTTGTAGAATGGGCGCTTTGGTCACAGGGATAGATGCATCATCTAAAAATATAGAAGTGGCCGCTCACCACGCGAGAACAGGTGATCTAAAAATCGATTATATATCTACCACCCCTGAAGAATTAATTGCCTCTAAAAAAACATTTGATGTCGTACTCGCTTTAGAAGTTGTAGAACATGTAAACGATATCAACCTTTTTATTGATTCCTGTGCCTCACTAACATCCAAAGATGGAGTGACAATTTTGGCAACCCTAAATAGGACAGCAAAATCATTTGCGCTGGCTATAGTGGGAGCTGAATATGTAATGCAATGGCTGCCTAGAGGTACTCATGATTGGCGCAAGTTTGTGCGGCCCTCGGAGATTTTTCACGCACTGCGGCGGAACAATATAACTGTCAAAGACATAAGCGGATTCAATTACAACATTCTCACAGATACGTGGAGCCTGCGAAAAAGTACGTCGGTAAACTATGTTATTTTAGGTGTAAAATAAGTTTCCACCAGACCCGTTACGCGTCGGATTTACCTGGCCACGGAATTCGCTGAAAATCAACGCCTTCTTCGTTAAGCTCCTCTGCTTCTTCGCTGGTCGCCTCCCCATGTATAGAGCGAGCCTCCGCTTCACCATAATGAATTTTTCGGGCCTCTTCGGGGAATTTGTCTCCAACGTAGTCGCTATTTTCTTCGACGTGCTTCTTAAGCTCGTGAAGGGCTTCGATATATTGGTTTAGTTTGGCATCTTTCGGGGACATGGCTGCATTAGGTGCGGCAATTTCTTTAGCCTTCCTCATACCCCCAAGACGCGGCGCCATAAGCGCGCGCTCAACTTTTGTATCTCCGCATTCTGGACACGAGATGGCACCCGCTTCGACTTGCTCGTCAAAAGAAGCATTATCTTTAAACCAGCCTTCGAAAACGTGCTCTCTGCAGCATTTTACGTCTATGACAATCATGTGACAGAAAGTAAGGAAGAATTTTTATTTTCCAAGTCTTATTTTTAATTATTTTTTGGGTAGAGTATAAGCAATATGTTCAAACAACTCGTCAACTCACAGGTATCACGATGGGTTCAGCGTTTTGAACCACTAATTCCTCGAGACGGTCAGGTCCTCGATCTAGCCTGTGGTAATGGTCGCAATACTGTATACCTCGCATCCCGTGGTCACCAGGTTGTAGCGCTTGATCTCGATATTTCAGGTTTACCAAACAGCCAAAATGTAACAGGCGTCGAGGCAGACTTAGAAGATGGCAACCCCTGGCCACTTAAAGATCGCCAATTTAATGGCATAGTAGTGTGTAACTATTTGTACAGACCCTTATTCCCCACATTAATAAATAGTCTGTCCGATAATAGTGTACTCATTTATGAAACATTTGCTTCTGGAAATGAACAATTTGGTAGCCCACAACAACAAGATTTTTTACTTCAGCCAGGCGAACTGATAGACGCGTTTGGAAAACTCCTAGAAATTGTTGCATATGAACATGGCATTGTGGAAATCCCAAGACCAGCCGTGATTGAGCGAATCGTCGCGGTGCGTAAAATAAGTTCGGTTAGCCTGGGCCTCCCCGTGATTTTACCGGAATGGTAGTTAGAGTGCGGGAATTTGTTAGTACTGGAATTGACTGCCTCGCACTCTCTACCTCGGACACATCAATGTCTGCGATAATAAACCCGGGTTCCTCTCCAGCGTCAGCAACGATCTCACCCCAAGGGTTCACTATAAGTGAATGGCCATAGGTTTTTCGACCATTAGCATGGCTTCCGCATTGAGCAGCAGCAAATATCCAACAGCCAGTTTCGATCGAACGAGCGCGGAGCAAAACGTGCCAATGTGCTCGGCCAGTTTTCTGTGTAAAGGCGGATGGAACGGCAATCAAATCTGCTCCTGACTGCGCCAGAAGATTATAAAGCAACGGGAAACGGAGATCGTAGCAGATTGTCAGCCCTAACTGACCCCACGGAAGGTCCGCAATTGTTGCTGTGCTTCCAGGGGTATAGGTATCAGATTCCCGATAGACCTCTGCGGCTCCGAGATCAACATCAAACATGTGGATTTTGTTATACCTGGCTTCGGTTTTTCCGTCGGGACCAAGAAGAAAAGTACAATTCGATATTTGACCGGCGTCATTTAACACGGCGATAGAGCCAACGTGTAACCAGACACGATACTCTGCCGCAAGGTATTTAAAAAATTGAAGTGCTACACTGTCATTCTCAACCTCACATTTTTTCTGAAGAATTTCACGGTCCGGTTCAATCAAAGAAACACACTCCGGAAGTGAGATCAGCTGAGCATCTTCCACTACAGCGCTTTTTACAAGAATAGAGGCCGCCTCGAGATTGGGTTCTATTTCGGTGCCGGCGTTTAACTGAACACACGCTAGCCGAAATGTTGAATTCATTAATGCAACCCTAGCATCGCATCAAGCCTACCTTCACGTTCCAGTCCGGCTAAATCATCTGAACCACCAACATGCTTATCGTCTATAAAAATTTGAGGGACAGTATATTGCCCATTTGCACGAACAATCATTTCCTTACGACGAGTAGGGTCGGTGTCTACATCAAATTCTGTATACTCGACATCTTTTAGGGCCAAAAGGTTCTTTGCCCTTACACAAAAAGGACAGAACATGCTGGAGTATATTTCAACTTTAGCCAAGAACACGGTCCTCTACGAACAATACTCATTATGGGACAATATGCAGACGACTGTGCCATTTGTCCTCTAGAGACGATGTGGATGTATATCCCAACCCATCCCATAAAAGAAGGTAGAATTCGCAAATAAATCCGTCTGCGAAATCAAAACTCTAATTCTAGACAGAATATCTTTACCAAATTACTACTAAGGAGGATGTTTGATTTTTTTGTACACTGATCGGACTAGAAGACCTCTAAATGGCCGACGACATAATTCTCTTCGACCGGCGAGCTGTGCGGCAACACCGTAGGCGTGCGGCGCTTATTAACGGGGTTAACGATTTTCTTAGCGACGAAATATCCACCAGGCTAATTGACCGGCTACAAGATGTAAGAAGAACATTTGATATGGCACTTGACGTTGGGGGAGCCCTTGGGGGAGAAAAGGGCAAATCTGCGGCATCACGCATTGTGACGGCCGATACCTCCTTAACCCGGATCCGGATGAAAGGCGGCAGCTATCCCGTCATTATGGACGAGGAATTTCTGCCATTTTCTAACCCCAGCTTTAACCTTATAACGTCAACACTTAGCTTGCACTGGGCTAATGACCTGCCGGGCGCTTTAAGGCAAATGCAAAAGGCCCTTTTTCCCGACGGACTATTTGTCGCTGCTATTTTCGGTGGTGATACATTAATCGAATTACGTCGGGCATTCATAGAGGCTGAAATCGAAATATTGGGTTACACAAGTCCTCATACTTCCCCCATGGTCGAAACCAGGGACGCTGCCGCGCTTCTCCAGCGTGCTGGATTTGCGATCCCGGTCGTAGATACAGACACCTTGACGGTGACGTACGACAACATTTTTGCGCTTATGCATGACCTTCGCGGTATGGGGGAAACTAACTCTATTGTTACAAGGAATCGTCACTTTCTACGCCGGGAAACTATATTCGCTGCAGAAAAACACTACAGGGCCCTATTCGGGACTAATGACGGTAAAATACCAGCTACTTTCCAGATCATTTGGCTTACAGGATGGGCACCCCATCGGAGCCAGAAAAAAGCAATCCCCAGAGGTAGTGCTGAAAGAAGCCTGGCAAAAACATTAGCACAAAGCAGTACACGACAGGTTAAAAGCTAACCTGACTTTGTTAGGACCTCACGGCAACAGGCAAAGGTTCGAATGGTTTGGCACGATTCTCCTTTATCATAATTGAAAAAACCCCGGCTAATGCCGCTAGAAAAACGGAAACCCACCAAACCCAGTCGTATTTCGCTGAAAGGTCAAACATCCAACCGCCAGCCAAAACGCCAATTGCGGCGCCTAATGAATGCCCACCGAAGAGCAGACCCAGCGTTAAGCCCATAATTCGAACACCTATGTGAGTCGCAACGATATTGGCTATTACGGGAAACGTTGCAAAATTTAAAATCCCAAATACTGCAGCAAAAACAAACAACACACTTATGTCGATTGAAATAAAAAGCAGGAGCACAAAGGTAAACGCCCTCAAAAAAAACATGCTTGCCAATAATCGCGACCGGTGAACGTGATCGGCCATCCAGGAAAATAATATTACGCCACATAGGTTTCCAAGGCCGTGAACACCATATGCAGCTGATCCTTCTACGAGAGTGAAACCACACGATATAGCATAGGGTATAAAAAATATGTCTATCACCCCGGCAGTCGTGAAACCGCAGAGCGAAAAAGCTGCAAGGAGGAGTATAAAAGTACGGTTAGAAAGAAGAAATTTTACGCGTTGCAACACAGTGTCGGCTGTTTTTTCCTCTCCCTCTGTCCCCTTAAATTGTATTGCGTTTTGAGGCGCTTTGAATCGAAGTAAAACGAGAATTGCGAGCCCGGCCATAACGACACTGAGGACCTGATACGAACTTCGCCAACCTATTTCCGAGATCATAACCCCGAGGCCCGATAGAATGGGCAACTGACCTCCCGAAGCTCCGGCAATCGCTATCCCAATAGCTAGCCCCCTGTACATCTTGAAATATCGAGACACAGCAGCGGTTACGATAGGTATCGACACGGAAGCCCAACCAGCACCCCCGACAACGCCAAATAATATATAATAATGGATTGGATCAATAACATAAGACGTTCCACCCACACCAAGAGCCAGCGCTAACAAACCACAAGAGACCACGAGCCTTGCACCGTATTGGTCCATCAAGTTTCCCGCTATCGGAGAACCAATCGCCATCATGCAAAATACCACCGAGGCACCGCGAGCAACATGTGAACCGCTCCAACCAAGTTCTTCCTGCCAGAATGGCAAAACCATGCTGACCGAAGAACGAGCGCCAAAGGTAAATGCCAAGGCAACAAAACAAATTGCGACAATTACCCAACCATATTGGGCATTTTTCCTATCAACGTTAATCATGGTTAATAGATTTCACGCGAGTTCTCCCGCCGTAAATTACTATTGTGAATATCGCCCCTGATCACCCCGGCAGGAATTGTCCGAAACATTTCCAAAAAAATATAAGAAAAACAAGTCCAAGTCGTTAAAACAAAACGCACGTCAAAGATAATCCCGTATCATTGCGACCAAAGGTTTATCTGCAGGAAGCATTTCGTATTCTTTGAGGCTCCTTGGATAAACCCATCGAATTTTTTGTCCCTCTGTTGGCCTAACATCACCTTTCCATTTTCGACAAACATATAAGGGCATGACAAGGTGAAAATGCTCATAAGAGTAGGACGCAAATGTAAAGGGGGCCAAACAACTTTCAACAGTGTCAACGGATAGTTCCTCGTAAAGTTCTCTGATTAAAGCCCCCTCGGGTGTCTCATTTTTCTCTACCTTTCCTCCTGGGAATTCCCACATCCCGGCCATAGCCTTTCCTATCGGCCGTTTTGAAATCAAAACACGCCCATCATTGTCAATCAGCGCTACAGCGGATACTAAAAGTAGAGGTAATGGGTCCGTCATCAAAATTAAAGAACGTTAACGTATAATTAGGACCGATAATCGGTATTAATTGAAATGTAGTCATGTGTCAGATCACACGTCCATACCGTGGCCGCGCCTTTGCCAATACACAGGTCAACCTGTATTTCAATTTCTTGGCTCTTCATGTATTCAGCTACTGGGCCTTCGTCATAACCACGGATAGCAGCACCGTCCATAGCAACGGGGGTACCCCCTATTCTGATTTGCAATCGATCTCGATTTACATTCTCCCCGGACTTACCAATAGCCATCACAATGCGCCCCCAGTTTGGATCTTCCCCGGCAACAGCCGTCTTGACCAGTGGAGAATTTGCTATTGCAAATCCCACGCGTTTTGCAGCTTTTGCAGATTCCGCTCCAATGATTCCAATAGTAACAAACTTACTCGCCCCTTCTCCATCACGGACCACTTGATGAGCAAGGTCAATCATTACCATTTCCAACGCGTTACGGAAATTTCTAAGAGTCGAAGTAGCCGGACTTTCGATACGTGGATGATTTGCCATACCCGTCGAAAACAATAAAACCATATCACTGGTGGAGGTATCACCATCAACCGTTATAGCATTAAACGATTTTTCTGTTGCTCTACGTATTATCGTCTGCAAAACAGCAGGAGGGATTTTTGCGTCGGTAAAAATAAAAGAGAGCATTGTCGCCATATCTGGCGCAATCATGCCGGAGCCTTTAGCGATTCCTCCGATAGTTACTGGGGTATTGCCTATTAAAGTTCGTCGCCAAGCACCTTTTGAAAATGTATCGGTCGTCCTTATCGCGGCTGCGGCTGTTTTCCAATTTCTTGGCGCTAGCTTTTTTTTGAGGCTACCAAGATTTTTTATAATTTTTTGTTCGGGGAGTGTTTCCCCAATAACACCAGTTGATGCCATAAATACCTGGCTTTTAGGAACACATAGAGTAGACGATACCTTTTCCAAGGTCCGATGGAGAGACCGTTCCCCGGCAATTCCTGTGAATGCATTGGCATTTCCTGAATTAACAATCAATGCTCGTGCAAGACCAACCTCGGACCGTCCTCGACACCAATTCACAGGCGCCGCCGCCGTTTTAGATTTGGTAAAAACACCAACAACCCGCGTACCTTTTTCAAATTCAGCCAGCATTACATCTTTATGACCTGCATACTTTATTCCGCAGGCTTCGGCCGCGATCTTTACTCCGGGTATTTCAGGAATTTCCGGAAACCCGACAGGAGCTAGTGGCGATTTTTTTCGCATCCTCACTTATTTTATCCTCCTTCGGAAAATGGCACAAAGTCCCTCGCAAACATTTTTGGCTAGCCACTAAACGTTCAAATAGAGTCTGTCATGCCACAGAAACCAATTCATCAGCTATTTTTTCTGCGCACATTATAGTCGGAATATTAGTATTGGCACGGGGCACGCATGGAAACAGTGAAGCGTCACAAACTGTCAAACCGTCGACGCCAAAAACGTCACCGGTATTGTTCGTCACAGCCATCACATCGTCCTCTGTACCCATTCGCGCAGTCCCTGACGGGTGCCAACAACCTGTTACACCTTGTCGAATAAATTCTTCCATTGCGTCCTTATCTTTAAGAAGTTCGGCAAGACTGCGGCCCTCGGTTATAAATTTTTTTATAGCGGCACGCCTAAAGATAGCTGGCCCATCCATTATAGTTGCCAATACATTTGTAAGAATACGGTTCTTAGTATTTACAGCTCCAATCTTTCTTACACGCTCTGAATAACAACTTGGAAAGGCATCACGTGCAATTTCCGCCATAAGCGGATGGTTAAAGTACCCTGACATGCGAACAATCCCTTGAGCCAGTCGGTCATAGTCACGACGGTCTTCCAAAAGTCTAAAGTCGACATCCGGCTCTACGTTGGGATTGACGCTCTTTAGTGTCACCCGACCACGAGAATAAGGTTTATTGCACCACATAAGAAATGATCCCAATCGCAAACCTACGGCATGCCATGCCGATTTTGCTGTCACGGATACGTACATGTCATTTTGGGGGCATTCGTCTATCCCAGACGAATACCTAAACGCTATTTGGGCATGGCGGCGCGTACCGAGATCGTCTGATAACCGCGCACCTGATCGAAGGTATGCAGAAACTGAAATTGTTGGGTGTTCGTTTAAATTTTCTCCGACTCCGGGGCGATCTGAAACAACCTTTATCCCCATTTCTTTTAGGTGGCCGGCCCGACCTATGCCCGAACGCAACAAAAGGGCAGGTGTGTGCAGAGCGCCGGCAGAAACAATAAAATGTTTTCCTAACAGCGTTAGGGGACCCCCTTTTCCCCTGACCAATGCGCCTGATACTTTGCGCCCCTCAAACACAAGTTTTTCCGCGATCGTTTCCGAAAGTATGTGTAGGTTTGGCCGCGCTCGAACCCCAGAATCTAGATAACCCATTGATGCAGAGACACGGGTTTCGTTTTGGTTTGAGATCGTACAGGCAAACCAACCATCCTCGAAATAACCGTTTTGGTCTGACAGGGGTTTAAGACCTTGATCCGTTAGCACTTCGGCAACTCGTCTCGCAAAACCGGGCCAATTTTCCTGCGGGACCCGCCGAATCCTAACCGGACCATCTTGACCGTGAAAGTCGTCCTGGATGTCTTGATCATTCTCCAGTTTTCGAAAATAGGGTAAAACCTTTTCCCAATTCCACCCATGGGCGCCGAGGGTTTCCCATTCATTATAGTCCTGTGGCCCACCGCGATTAGCCATTTGTGCATTGATGGACGACCCACCACCGATTACCCGTGCCTGCTCTAAAAAAACTGGTGGTCTGGGAGGCCCCGAGTTTGACGCTGTTGCGCCAAGACGTACTCTTAAATTTTTCCAATGATAAGTCGGATTAAAGGAGGCACCCATGGGATACGAATCGAGTATATCCGCAGGCTCTGCACCAGGGGAAAAATCTTTGCCTGCTTCTACCAACAATACTTCAGAACGCCCGCTAGCCGACAGCCGGTTCGCCATGACGCACCCGGCCGACCCACCTCCCAGAATTACATAGTCAAAAATTTTGGATCCATATTCCATGAAAGTTTTGCGTCCTTTTATCAGGTTCCCATTAGTCGCTTGAACTCAAATCAACACCTTAGGTGCTATACTTCCAAGTTAACAATGACAGAGCAAATAAAACCGCCCGAGGTCAGAGATTCAATTGTACAATGGAAACATATATAAAATTACTGGGGTGATGAATTCTGTAATCTGCGCAACCTGGGTTTAGAACCATCCATTTCAAAACGTTTTATATCCGCTTTTTTGATGATAGCTGTTACAAATTTAGATACTACCTCCCCCGCCATGTCGCGTTGAATTTTTGCACTAACTTCCTCAAAACTTGGTGGTTTGGAAAACCGTTTATCCTCCAATTTTATGATATGCCAACCAAACTGTGTTTGAACTGGTTTCTTCGTAAATTCCCCTTTACCTAATCCAAATGCCGCAACTTCAAATTGGGGTACCATTTGCCCACGCCCAAAATAATTAAGGTCTCCACCCCGGTTTTTAGATGGGCCGGTGGACCTTTCCTTAGCGAGTTGAGCAAAATTCGCCCCAGAAATAAGTTCTTTAACAATTTTTAGGGCCTCTTGCTTTGTTTTTACCAAAATGTGCCGAGCTCGAATTTCTTCTTTAGAAGAAAATTGTCCAATAGTGTTCTTGTATCGTTCTCGGACTGCATCTTTTGTTACATTCTTTGAAATTTCTCGCTCCAAAAGGGCTTGTTCAAGTAAACGAGCCTCAGCAAACACTATGGCTCTTTTGTGTTTTAGGGTCTTATCCAACTTTTGTGCCTTTGCTGAAATTGCCAAAAGTGTTGAACGTATTAACTGGGTTAGTAGGGGCTGAAACAGTTCTTTCATTGGCAAATTTCGGTACTGCTCTGGTAATCGAACCCGGGCTATTTCAAGATCGGAACGATAAATACTTACGCCATTCACACTGGCAATGACTGGGTCACCTAGTTTTGACACATCCCGTGCGGAGATTGGCTGTGTGAACATATTAATGACTAAAAATGCTATAACGTAACACAAGAATTTCATATAATTTTCCTTGTTTTAGGAATGGGTTTGTACTTTTTAAATTAGGTTGCAATGCCGAAACATTTAGCTCCTTAGAAGTAGAACGCGTAAGAATTATTTATATTATAAACGCCATCTACGTTGACTTGAGGCGCGATGCTGCATATGTCTGCCGCAATTCCCGCTTTTAGTGCTAGCTGGTCATTCGACTTGCAGTGTAGCGGTTTGTCAAGGCCGAGGTATTA
>CAYPNT010000010.1:0-57764 GCA_964412235.1 uncultured Rhodospirillaceae bacterium | reverse complement strand
ACCCAGAGACCATACAAACGCTGATCTACGAAGTCGGAAAACGTAACAATTACGAAAATCTTCGCGAGTGGTTCAAAACCTTATACGAGGTGCTGCTGGGACAGACCCAAGGTCCCCGTTTTGGATCCTTTGTTGCTCTTTATGGCAGGGACGAGACGGTTGCATTAATCCAGAGTGTGTTAAAAGGAGAAAGGCCCTCACTGTAATGATCTGAAGGGCCTAGGTTCTGGTAGTCACGTGTAATATATTTATTTTACTTGAATTGGGGCCTGCACCAGAGGGCCGGTATCCATTATATGCATTAGCATTCGACCACTATTACCGTTTCCATCCTATGCCGATACGCGTGCTGTTTGGTATAAAAAAAATGTGATTTGCTTCATAAACTTTGAACCTTTTCCTTATATTTTTTTTTACATTTTCGATTTCTGACTTGTTAAGCTGTTCCACTGATGCTGAATATCCGCGGACAAGGGCCCGATCAATATATTTGTCTATGTTTTCCACCGGCCGACGGTACTGGAATTCAACTTCTTCTGTGTGTTTAAATCCGGCTGTTTTGAGAATGTTTACAAGCTGACCTTCCTCACCTAGGCAGTGCCGCTGTGGAGGCGGGCCTTCTACTTGGTTTAAAGCGTTAGCAATTGCCTGACGGATGATAAAAAACGCGGGGTTATCACTATACGGCCCCCACACCATGTAGGCTACACGGCCCCCGAACTTTATAACGCGAAGGGCTTCTCTAGCTGCTTCCACTTTGTTTGGCGCAAACATTAAGCCGAACCGGCATGTCACGCAGTCAAAGCTGGCATCCCGAAAACTTAACGACATCATATCTGTCGATGCGCAGCTAAACTTTTCTATGCCGAGATATTGTGCGCGGGACAGCGCCACCTCAAGCATAACCGATGTAAGGTCACAGGCGACTATTGTACCCTGTCCCTTTAATGCCACACCCACGCTTATCGCGGGGTCACCGGTTCCCGCTGCAATATCGAGAATGTCGTCTCCAGGCTTTATTTGAGCATTATCGACGAGGAATTGATCAAGCGTATTGTCATTAGGTAATCCCTTAACGGTCGTTTCTATCCACGCAGAACTGCGCCTATTCCAATGGTGTTGGTTGGTTTGGGTCAGAACACTCATATACAGATTCTGCGACCTTCTCGTTTAGCAAAATCAAAATAAAGCTTGCGACAGTGAGTTGCTACGGGTCCGACAGGATAGTTGTTATTCACTACTTGGATGACGGGTTGAATTTTTGAAAAATTTCCTGTTAAAAATACTTCGTCAGCGCGTGACAGGTCGCTTATCGTCAAAGTGCGTTCTTCAATTCTATATCCGGCTGACGACAATAGCTCCATTATACGTTTCCGCGTCAGGCCGGCGAGAAACGAACCATTTTCAACCGGGGTTTGTATTATACCATCAAGAACCATAAAGAGATTATTGGTAGCAAATTCCGCTATGTTTCCTGAAGCATCTAGTACGACGGCTGTATCATATCCCTCAGCTCTAGCCTCCGCTAAGGCCCGACCAACATTTGGATAAAGGCATGAAGCTTTTGCGTTTGTTGGCGCTGCCTCTGGAGTGGGTCGACGAAAATTGGAGATTGTTGCCGTGATCCCGCGCCATTCCGGTAAGGGGGCCTCGAATATGGTCAGAATGAAACATGTAGAACCAATATCGGGTGTCACAAAACCATCTTTAAAATACATCAAAGGGCGGATATAAAGCTCGGCGTCTGTCGGGAATTGTTTAATCCCTTCCCAAGCAAGTGCAGTGATCTCTTCGGCAGTGAGCGGTGATGTCATATTAAACGTCTCTGCGGATTCTATAAGTCGAGCGCAGTGTCTGTCTAAATCTGGAGCTAAACCCCTGAATGCTCGTGCGCCATCAAAAACCGACGACGCCATCCACCATGCGTGGTCCATAGGCCCCAGGATAGGTTGATTGCCCTCTATCCAATTACCATTGCTCCAAGTGATAGATCGGCGGTCGATCAAGATAATTTCTCCGGAGAGATTAATCCATTGGTTTGCTCGTGTTCAAAAGCTTTTGCGTAAGAATGAATTCGTTTTACCATCGCGTGTAAGCCGTTTGCGCGGCTTCCACTAAGGTGAGAGCCTAAATCTAGTACTTCAAAAAATTCGGGGGGAGTATCTATAATTTCTCTGGGTGTACGATTTGAATAAACCCGTAATAACAGCGCGATGAGGCCTCGCACTATCATCGCATCAGAGTCAGCATCAAATTTTATTTTATTGCTTTCTTGAGTGGCGTAAAACCAGACTTGTGACTGGCATCCCGGCACCCTGTGTGCTTCGTCTTTCTTATCATCCGGAAGCCCTTTTAGGGCTTTACCCATTTCAATGATGTACTCGTAGCGTTGAATCCAATCATCGAAAAAAGAAAATTCTTCAATAATGTCTTGCGTCGTTTCGTATATGTCAGAACTTTCTACCATCCTGACGATATAGTGGGGTTTACGACTGCAATCAATCCGGCGAGAGTTAATTATGAGCTAATGTGTAAAGTCCTTATGCCAAATCGCTTTAAAAGAGGAATGAGTTTGTGAACGCCTATACTTTTATTTTACCCGCCCTGCGATTCTTGCCTCCTGAATCCGCCCACAAAATAGCGATAAAGGCATTATCGTTGGGTTTGGGCCCTAAGGACCGAACGCCAGACGACCCGTCCCTTGCAACATCGTTGTGGGGGCTAAATTTTCCTAACCCGGTTGGACTGTCCGCTGGTTTTGATAAAGGCGCTGAAGTACCAAACAGAATGCTAGCAGCGGGATTTGGTTTTGTTGAGGCGGGAACCGTTACACCGCTACCGCAGAAGGGAAACCCAAAACCGCGGATGTTTCGACTCAATAAAGACCTCGCAGCCATTAACCGGCTCGGATTTAATAGCACGGGGTTAACGCCCTATGTTCACCGTATTTCTCGCCGTTACAAAGGGGCCGGCGTGTTGGGCGCAAACGTTGGTAAAAACAAGGCAACAATTGATGGGGCTGGTGATTACGAAATTGGAATCGAAGCAGTAGCAAAATATGTGGACTACCTGGTTATTAATATTTCTTCTCCAAATACACCGGGACTTCGGGCGATGCAGAAGCGAGAAAATCTCATACAGCTAATTCAGAGAGCGAAAGGTGCTAGAGCAAGGGCAAGCAGTGATGGAAACCATTGCCCGCCACTTATCGTTAAGATTGCACCCGACCTTTCAGAAGAGGAAAGAGCAGACGTCGCATCAGTAATTACTAAACATGAGATAGATGGATTAACTGTAGCCAACACCACCGTCGCTAGGCCTAAAGGGTTGCAGGAGGCTAAGGCCAAGGAAGAGGGTGGGCTCAGCGGAGCGCCGCTTTTTCCAATGGCGATAAAGATAGTAGAAGATATGTATAAGCGGACGGGAGGAAAGGTGCCAATTATAGGGTCCGGAGGTATTGCCTCCGGCGAAGATGCTTATGCGATGATACGAGCCGGAGCGTCCCTGGTTCAGCTTTATACCGCGCTAGTTTTCGGGGGGCTGTCTTTGATCCCGCAAATAAAACACGATCTTGCTGCTTTGCTTGCTAAAGACGGTTTTAAGTCGGTTAATGACGCCGTGGGGACGAATGTCCGGATAGTTGAATAACTGTTTTCAACGTTCAATCGTTTGTTTAGGAAGATACCGTTGTATCAGCGCAATTACTTCGTCTGCATCCCATTTAGCGGCCCCCGTCAACCTGCCAACTTCTATTCCCTTGTGATCAAACAGGATTGTTGTGGGCAAGCCTTTTACTTTTAGTTTTAACATAAGTTTTGAGCCAACGTCGTGGAAAATTGAGACGTTAGTTAGGTTCATTCTTTTTATGAAAGGGTTGATTTTTGCCCAACCCCTATGGTCTACAGAAATGGCTAAAACCTTTACGCGAGAACCTCTAAATTTATTTTGCAGTCGTTCCAACGAGGGCATTTCTTCTATACAAGGTACGCACCAGGTTGCCCAAAAATTTACGAGAATCGTCTTTCCTCGGTAGTTTTTTAAGGTCAACTTTTGTCCATATCTGTCTGTAAATGGAGTTTCAGGTGCATTAATAATGCTTAACGCGGGCTTAAAATGGGATAATACACCTTTGGGGGGTGCTTTGTTTTTTGTTCCCGCTATTGCGTATGTGCTTGAAACGGCCGCAATAATCGCCATTATCGCCAAGTTGATAGCAGCGTAGGTATTTAAGGCCTTTTTTTTCTTTACTGTAAACATGGGTTTGAAACAAAACATGGGCGACAAAAACTCTCTTGATGGCACAAAAGATTCTCAAGGTGAACCCAACCCAATGTGGGGCGGAGGGTTTAGGGGAGGACCAGATGTTCTTATGGAAAAAATTAATGCCTCTATCAATTTTGATAAGGCGTTATATTCATATGACATCAGCGGGTCCATTGCCCACGTAAATATGCTCGGTGAGGTCGGTATTATACAAAAGACCGATGTAGAAAAAATCTGCGATGGTTTGGAAGCTGTTCGTATAGAAATTGAAGAGGGTCGGTTTGAGTTCAAAACGGAGCTAGAAGATATACATATGAATATTGAAGCAAGGCTCGCTGAGTTGATTGGTGAACCTGCTGGACGTCTTCATACTTCCCGTTCCCGAAATGACCAGGTAGCGACAGATCTGCGCCTATGGCTTAGAGATGCCATTGACCAAACGGACATATGCTTGGCAGATATACAATCCGCTTTGGTCGCAAAAGCAGAAATGCACTCAGATTGGGTAATGCCGGGCTTCACGCATCTACAAGCCGCGCAACCTGTAACCGTCGGACACTATCTTTTGGCTTATATCGAAATGTTTGGACGTGATCGTGGGCGCCTAAGTGACGCCCGTGTGCGATTAAACGAGTCTCCGCTGGGGGCGGGGGCTCTTGCCGGGACTTCGTTTGCGATTGACCGAGAAATGACTAGTGAAGCACTTGGTTTTGATAGACCGATGGCCAATTCCATAGATGCTGTCTCAGATAGAGATTTTGTCCTCGAATTTTTAGGTGCTGTCTCAATTTGTGCGGGGCACTTATCGCGTCTTGGTGAAGAACTCGTGATTTGGTCGTCGGCGCAGTTTAAATTCGTAAAACTCTCAGATTCTTTTTCGACAGGCTCGTCCATGATGCCTCAGAAGCGAAACCCTGATGCAGCGGAATTGATAAGGGGGAAAACCGGACGCGTGATTGGTGCGTTTGTTGCACTGGCTACGGTGATGAAAGGGCTACCACTCGCATATTCCAAAGATATGCAGGAGGACAAGGAACCTGTTTTTGATGCCGTGGATAGTTTATTGATATGCTTGTCGACAGCCGCGGGCATGATCCGCGATCTTTCTTTTGAACGCGATAATCTCGCGGACGCTGCTGGTGAGGGCTATACCTGTGCCACGGATTTCGCCGATTGGTTGGTGCGGGAAGGCGGCGTGGCTTTTCGCGAGGCCCACCAAATCACTAGTAAAGCTGTAAAGGTGGCAATAGAACACGGGTGTGGCCTAGAGGACCTTTCCCTAGAAGATCTGCAAGATATTGATAATCGGATCAGTGATGGAGTGTATAAGGTATTAGGTATGGAAAACTCTGTACGCAGTAGGACGAGTTATGGGGGAACTTCGCCAACGAATGTCAGGAAACAAGTTGCCAGCGTGAAGAAACGCTTCGGACTATGAAGTTTCATGGTTTTATCTCCATTCTAATAGTCACTGTGTTCTTCGGATCTTTGCACGGATGCGGAAAAAAGCCTGGAGACGTCTCAGCACCTGAAGGTGCGCCGAAGTTTCCAACACAGTATCCTAAGCCTAAATAAGGGCCCAAACGTAATGAATAGCTTCGCATATCGTAATGGAACTCTGCATGCGGAGAATGTTTCAGTTCTTGATATAGCAGATTCGGTGGGCACCCCATTCTACTGTTATTCAACAGAGACATTCAGCCAAAATTATGTGGAATTTCGCGATGCTTTTAGTGGGCTGAACGCTCAAATCTGTTATGCGGTTAAAGCAAACAGCAATCAGGCTGTCATCTCCTTGTTTTCAAACCTTGGCGCAGGGGCCGATGTGGTTTCGGAAGGGGAACTGCGTCGCGCTATAGCCGCCGGTGTGCCGGCGGACAAGATCGTGTTTTCCGGAGTTGGTAAGACGCAATCGGAAATTGCTAGCGCGTTATCTTTGGGTTGTGGCCAATTTAATGTCGAATCCGAACCAGAGTTAGAAATTTTAGCCAGTATCGCAGCGCATAAAGGTCAGATTGTCACTGCTGTCTTGCGTGTTAATCCTGATATTGATGCTGATACTCATGATAAAATTGCTACAGGCCGCGCAGGCGATAAATTTGGCATTGATTATGATCGGATACTTCCGGTTTATCGAGAAGCTAAAAACAATCCTCACGTGAGTGTGGCCGGTTTGGCCATACATATTGGGTCCCAGCTTACAGCGTTGGCTCCGTTCAAGGCAGCCTTTGATAAAATTGCAAATCTTATAACGGATGTTAGGACGGCAGGTTTCTCCGTCGATAGGCTAGATCTTGGTGGTGGTCTTGGTATTGTTTATCGTGATGAACGGCTACCGACGCCCGCGGAGTATGCCCAGTTAGTGCGCAAAGTTTTTGGGCAATTTGAGTTGGAACTGATATTTGAACCTGGGCGGCGGCTTGCGGGTGATGCGGGAATACTTGTTTCAACTGTAATTTATATCAAAGAAGGTGGCGGGCGAAGATTTCTGGTAGTCGATGCTGCGATGAATGACCTAATGCGGCCTACGCTTTACGATGCTTGGCATAATATTGATCCAATAATAGAGCCTACGCCAGATACTCCAATGGTACCGATAGATATTGTCGGCCCCATTTGTGAAACGGGAGATATTTTTGCAGTTCAGCGAGAGCTGCCCCCTATTATGCCTGATGAACTAATAGCTCTAAGGTCGGTTGGAGCATACGGTGCCGTAATGTCTTCTACCTATAATAGTCGGTTACTTGTTCCCGAGATAATGGTATGCGGCGATGAATATGCCGTAATTAGGCCGCGCCCCGATTATAAGGAATTAATTGACCTAGACTATGTTCCAGAGTGGTAGTCTAGGCGTCTATAGGCCGTGGCACCACGCGTATTAGTTGAGCATTTAATCATCGTCGATAAAGGCATAAGTAGTTACCCAGTTTTCTAACTGGTTCTCACCACCCCGATGAAGGGTAGGCTTCGAAACCGATGAGCCATATCAATCCCGTATCCCACAACGAAAACGTCCTCGACGGGAAATCCCACATAGTTAGCTTCAATTGGTTCTTCCCGTCTTGCTTCCTTGTCTAATAATACGCACGTATGGACGGTTTTTGCACCGCGACTGGTCATTAAGTTTTTTGCGTACGCAAGGGTACGGCCCGTGTCTAAGATGTCGTCAACTACTAATACGGCACGGTCACGTACATTTTCGGTTATGTCCCGAGTCAAATTGACGGTTCCAGTACTTTCTGTGCTAGCCCCGTAACTCCATATGGTTATGAAGTCGACCGTCGGCCTCATTCCTGAGGAATCTAGCGCTCTTAGTAGATCGGCAGCGAAAATAAAACTTCCTTTTAATATAACAATTATTAAAACGTCTTCCGGAAGATCAGAAGCAATTTTATGTGAAAGAACCTCAATTCGACCGGCAATCGTTTCGGCGTCATAAATCACGTCAATTTGTGGAAGATTGTGTGCTATGTGTTTGTCAGAGCATTCCGTCATTTCACTACATCAACTTCTATGCGTTTGGCTTTGGTTGGCGGGTTGCGAATTTCAGTAGAAAATTTCAACGTTTCTTTGGCTTCAACAACCTTTTTCGACAGCAACAATTTTCTATTCAGAACCACTATCCCATTTCCATCTAAAAATACTACCTTAAGAACAGGTGTATCGTGAGGTGTTTTTGAGACGCTTACCAGTTCACCGTGTATTTTCAGAGTATTAGAAGTAAGATATTTATAATTTACGTTTCTGATTGTTAATTTGGCTTTCTGGGGAAGCACGTTAATCCCCAGAACACGATACATCTCAGCAGTGGGGGGCCAGGTCGTGGTTACCCATTCTCTATATTTTACGGCACCACCTATCGTACCTATTAACAAGAGACACAGAACTAAATATACAGTCACACTTGTCCAGCGGTTTGATTTCTTATCCAAAATTGTTGGTTTTGATTGTGTAGTTAAATTTTGGATTTTGGGTGTCGAAATACCATCAGTTTGCGCCGCCTTTTTTAAATTGGCCGGACCATGTGCACCACAGTGGCTGACTAGATTTCGCGGGCGTTCTATTTTTAGAATACCTTGGGTGGAACCAAGATTTCTAGTGTCCTCAGTGTTTTTGACAAGGTCGTATATCGGGGACGTAGATGATGGATGCGTCCCATTATTTTTATCATCTACCTTAAACTGCTTTTCTGAATTACCAGGAATAATCCAGCAATAATTACATTTTACACATTTTACGGTCCGGCCATTTTCCCCGATATTGATTGGCTGAACGACATATCGGGTGGTGCATGAGGAGCAACTAATTATCATACAATCTTAATACCCTATGCCATCAAACCTTTTAAGAGCATCTGATTCTGGGTATGTAAAATACCCGAACTCGCTTCTAGGAGTTATATTAAAACCTAGTGGATTTTTGGTGTGGACTGAAAGAGGAAATAGCTGCTTTGGCACATGAGCTTGAAGATATTGTGTGTTTTGAGAACGTTAGCATTCGTTATTCGCTGAGTGCTGAGGTTTTGCAGGAGATTAGCTTTAAGCTAGCGGTTGGGTCATTTAATTTTATAACCGGACCAAGCGGCTCCGGAAAATCGTCCTTGATGCGATCGATGTATCTCGCATGTCGACCGGCGCAAGGAAGAATATCGATATTTGGTCAAGATACCCTGACTTTAACTAGGGATGGACAGGCTGCATTGCGACGAAAGATAGGAGTAGTTTTTCAAGAGTTTAAGTTGATCAACCACATGTCAGCTTTTGATAACGTAGCGTTACCGCTACGCATTGCCGGTGTAGGTGAGGTTGAAATACGTGAATATGTTCCTGAATTATTGAGGTGGGTAGGCCTTGACGAACAACTAAATTCGATGCCAACAACACTTTCGCGTGGGGAACAGCAACAGGTTGCCATTGCAAGAGCCGTAATTGCTCGTCCGCAGTTACTCCTGGCAGATGAACCTACTAGTAGTGTGGATAGTGAAATTGCTATCCGATTGATGTACTTACTGCAAGAACTCAACAAGAATGGCACCACGATAGTGGTGGCTACTCATAATGATGAGTTGGTTCGAAGTTTTCCGCATCCAGAACTTCGGATTGATAACGGAGGGTTAAGTGTTTTGCCCACCGGGTCCCTTCATGACCACTCTAAATAGATTCCTTCCATTTCGGGGTGACCCAATTAGTCGCCGTTTTTCAATCATTGTCGGATTACTTGTTTTCGTATGTACGCTGGCACTAGCAGCGAGCATGTTTCTTTATAGTGCTGGGGATACTTGGCGAAAGAATATGTCTGAAACTTTAACGGTGGAAGTGCCAGAAAAAGTTGCAAAAGGTAATGTGGTAGACCGCATTATAGCAATATTAATAAACAGTCCTAATATTGTCTCGGCTGCGATCGTTTCGAAAAGGAAAGTAGATAAACTTGTAGAGCCCTGGCTTGGTTCATCTATCTCTGAACTAGATCTTCCTTTACCTGTCCTAGTCGACGTTAGGGTTTTTCCTGGCAAGAGCGTCAATATAGAAGGGCTGTCCTCTAAGTTGAAAAAAATAGCCCCCGGGTTAATTTTAGATGACCATTCTAATTGGTTTCTCGATGACTGGGAAAATTTTAATTTTGTAAAAAGAATATATTTTACTGTTATCGCCGTTATAATTTTGTTCACGGTCGGTATTGTTATTCTCACCACCCATATCGGATTGGCAATTAATAATGATATTGTTGAAGTCCTGCATTTATTTGGTGCACCAGATTTTTATGTTGTCCAAAAATTTCAAATCCAAACATTGTTATCATTGGGACCAAGTGTGATTACAGGGTTTATGGCTGCTGCGGGAACGGTAGGCATTACCCAAATATACGGAGCTAAAGTTGGTGATGGGTTGTCTCCAGACTTTACTTTAAGTCTGACACAATGGGCTAGCCTCGCGGCACTACCTTTCTTCATGACATTATTACTAATAGTAACAATCGGTGTTACCGTCCGCTATAGACTGGGAAAAATGATGTGAACCGCCGAACAAAAAGACGGCAAAATAAGGGCATTAAGATAGCCCTGACCATACTGTTAGTATTTGTTTTTATTTGGATAGCCGGTTTATACCATTTCGCAGGAATGATCCCAGACCCTGGCCCGATTTCTGCCGAACAATCAGATGCTATCGTGGTCCTCACCGGTGGCGCCAGGCGAGTGGGTGAGGGGTTGTCACTTCTCGAAAGGGGTCTCGGAAAGCGACTTTTTGTGTCTGGCGTGTATAGGGGCGTAGATGTGCAGGCTCTTCTTAAAGTTGCCCGGCGGACACCGGGGGAGTTTGAATGCTGTATAGCGTTAGGCTATTTAGCCGACAGCACTAGGGGGAATGCTGTGGAAACTTCCAATTGGATTGAGAGAGAAAACATTTCATCTGTTCGGATTGTAACAGCAAGCTATCATATGCCCCGGAGTTTGTTAGAATTTCGACATACTCTCCCAACCGGTGTTCGTATCGTGCCACATCCGGTTTTCCCTGTCGGTTTTCATCGGGATAATTGGTGGCGTTGGCCAGGCTCGGCCCTTCTCGCCATTTCAGAGTATCATAAATACCTATTCGCTACTTTCGAGATAAAGTTTCTTTGAAAAGGGGATCTAAGTGATTTTTGTGCGCTCCCTCATATTCAATGTAATGTCATTTTCTTGGACATTTATTCTTTTGTTACTTTATTTGCCACTGCTTGTTGCACCCCGGGGGTGGCTGGTGGGGGCTGTGAGATTCTGGGTCTCAGGGATTTTCTTTCTACAACATACAGTATTAAATCTTAAATTTGAGTTTCGAGGCCTACACCTTCTGCCAGAAACACCATTTATAATCGCGTCCGCCCACCAGTCTGCTTGGGATACAATAGCGTTCTATGCCGTCGTGAAAGACCCTGGTTACATTATAAAAAGCGAATTAACTAAAGTGCCCCTATTGAGCGCATATATGCGGCGGCTCGGCATGATTTCGATTAATCGTTTGGGTAACGCTGGAGAGATTCGAAAAATGATCCGGGAGGTGCGGGCTAATATTGAGAGGCGGCGCTCTATCGTCATTTTTCCTGGGGGAACGCGCTCTGCACCAGGTGAAGTGGTACCACTGAAATCAGGTATTAATTCGGTATACCGCCAATGTGAAGTTCCTGTGGTGCCGGTTTCTCTCAATTCGGGTGTTTTTTGGGGGAGGCGAAGCTTTCTGAAAAAATCTGGGGTTATAATTGCCGAGTTCCACCCGCCAATCGAACCTGGTCAAGATATTTCAATATTTTCTGAACTTTTGACGGATAGCATAAACTCGGGTAACAGGCGTTTACTTTGTGCGGCCTCAAATTTCAATAATTGAGATTGGAATTCGTCGAATGCCTTCCAAAACTGGGCGCGAATAGTATCGATCTCTTGTAAAATTTCGTGTTTGGAGCCGTGGAAAAACATTTGTTTCCAGCCATGCTTTTGACATAACTCAGCTTGGGCACTAATTGAAACAACTTGGTCCGCCAGCGCAGTGCAGACGAGGACCGGACAGCAATTATTGGCAATCGGTGGGAGGCGGGACAAAGTGTTTATGCTTTGAAATGCAGCGTGTAGCCATCCAATTGTAGGGCGATGGATTTCTAAGTTTGGTCGTTCTTCAATCTCCTTTTGGTTTTGATAAAAACGCTCTTTGTTACTCGTTAACGAATTTTTCTCAAATGCTTTCGACTTTGTGGCATAATTTTGCATGGCAGGGATATACTTCTTATCGAAACCTGTTAGTTGTCCCAGGTAAGCCAATGGTTTTGCAAATAGTGTGGCGACACCGCTCATGGATATGTCAAACATTGGAGAGGTTAATACTACGCCCCTAAAAATATTTTCTTTTTCGAGTATTGCCCGCGCTGCGACATGAGCACCCATCGAGTGGGCCAGCACCACAGGCTTTACTCCATGTCGGGGTATAACGTGCGTGAGAAACCATATTAGATCACTGAGATATGTGTCAAAGCTATCAATATGTCCCTTTTGTCTATCCTCAACTTCTCGAACCGACAAACCCTGGCCCCTCCAGTCCATAGTCCAAACGTCATACCCGCGTGTTAAAAATTCTTCTGCAGTTTCTGTGTATTTCTCTATAAAGTCCGTGCGGCCATGCAAGATTACAATCAATCCCTCCGTTTGACTGTTTGATCGCCAATGGCCCACCCTTATTTGGGTCTTGCTCGGAAAGTTTTCAATAGAAAATTGTGGGGGCATTTTACCGTAGTTCACAGGGTCGATAAATTCATCTTAAACGACCGATCCGCCCATTGTAATAGGATTACAATGTTTTCGCTACATACACTACCAAGTTTGTAGCGCTATTAATACTTTGTTGTACTGCGGCTGGCCAGATTAGGTATTTCCTGTACACGACGACTTATTCGAAGAGAATACACTTAATGGCCTTTAGTAGTGGTTGCTACGTCTGCGGCAAGGGTACCAATACTATCAATTTCAATTTCAATTCTGTCACCAGGTTGAAGCCATTTGGGGGGCGTAAACCCAGCCGCGACGCCGGCAGGCGAGCCTGTTGTAATCAAATCTCCAGGCATAAGGGTAATAAACGTGGAAATGTAGCTCACAAGATAAGCCGCTGAGAATACCAGGTCGCTGGTATTCCCTTTCTGGCGTATTTCTCCGTTTACTCGAGTTGTCAGTGACATGTTCTCAGGATCGCCCGCCTCATCCGGGGTTACTATCCAAGGGCCTAACATTCCGGAGTGTTCCCAATTTTTACCAGGTGCGACTTGAGGGCCGGCTTTTTGCCAGTCTCGTACACTACCGTCATTACAGATTGTGTAACCTCCAATATATTGAAGTGCGTCGGCCTCTGATACGTGGCGAGCTGGGCGTCCAATCACCACAGTCATTTCACCTTCGTAATCGAAATGACTAGAGTGTGACGGCATCGCCAATTGACCATTATGAGGGACAAAGGTCCTCATATATCGCGAAAAAATACTGGGCGAGCTCGGGATGTCAAAACCCATTTCGATTATGTGTTCCCGATAATTCTGACCTACGCAGTATATCTTTTCTGGGTTTAATATAGGCAGTTCAAAGTCTATCTGGTCAAAACGATGATCTGGTGCGGCATGTTCTGCGACTGCCTTAGCTTCGTCGATTGCGTCCGCAGTGAGAACTGCGTGAAGAGTGTTTTGTTTGCCGCTGAGGAGCCCCGTCAATTCAATCACACCGTGATCGGTAACAACACCAAAACCTCGATGTTTACCAATTCTAAAGCTTGCGAGTTTCATTAGTCTTCCTGTTTTATTCGGCGACAATTTTGTTTTCTAGAACCCCGATTGGCTCAATAGCTACGCTAATTTTTTGTCCGGGTCGCAACCAATTCGGCGGGTTATTTTCAATTGCGCTGCCTCCTGGTGACCCCGTGGCAATGATATCGCCAGGTTCAAGCCACGTAAATTTTGATATATGTGAGATAAGGTAGGGTATCTTGAATTTCATCATTTCAGTGGGGCCATCTTGCCTGGTCTCTGCGTCAACATACGTTTTGATATGCAAGGCATCGGGGTCCATAATTTCGTCTCGCGTGACCATCCACGGTCCTATGGCGCCTGAACGGTGGAAGTTTTTCCCGGGACAATTCTGTGTCCCTTTTGATTGCCAGTCTCTCACGCTGCCTTCATTTATAATCGTATAGCCCGCCACATAATCGAGCGCATTAACTTCTGGCACATGTCGTCCCGGCTTGCCAATGACTACACCGAGTTCACCCTCATAATCGAGTTGATCGGATACCTTAGGGCAAATTATAGGCTCATTGTGTGCTGAGAAACTTCCAGTAAACCTTGGGAAGATACTTGGCCACTCAGGTCCACCATCCTCAAGTACTTCGTGGTATGCACGATAATTGCGACCTATACAAAAAATCTTCTCGGGGTTGGTTATAGGAAACATATATTCTATATCGTCGAGCGCAAAGTCCGAGCTAGTACGAGAAGCCAATTTCTCTAGTTTGCTAATTGATAAGCCCGAAATTGCTGATTTTAGATCTTGATGATCATGTCGTTGTTTCATATCGACGATGCCATCGTTTTTTACTACGCCATATGACTCTCGTCCTTTGTGTCGGTAACTGATGAGTTTCAAATTCCTACCTCCATCAAAAATTATTACGCGCTACTGCGGGCCACAATGTATTTCTGCGGTTTCAGAGGTCTCTTTAGTCTGGCGAAAAAGAGCGTATATTCCTATATCTGATCGCATATATTAGTTTGCACCAAAGTCGGCTAGACAACAGTTTTTCCGGGAATTCCTAGATAGCGCAAGTATGCGGCTGGTTGGTGAACTATTAGTACAATCTCCTTAATTCCTTGGCTCTTGCCCCTTTAAGTTACTAGTGGATACCATTATTTTCTTTTGGTGGGCGTGTTACGAGGTACACTCCGACGATCGATATGATAAACCCAATAAAAGCAATCATTCCCATTGTTTCACCATATGTTATCCAACCTAGAAACATAGTCGTTGGTGGTGTGAGATAAAACAGACTAGATACCCGAGCGGCATTACCGTATCGCAACATCAGGTAATATATGTTTGTGGCCCCAATTGTTAGAACGAAGACGAGCCAACCCCACACCAAAATAATCTCAAAGCCCCAATTGATATTGCCACTTTCTATAACCAACGCGATAAAGAAATTACATATCCCCGCCGCTGTTTGTTGGACAATCATCACTACGCGCAAATCCGAATGTGCACAGTATTTTTTTTGGTAGAGGGAGGCAACAGTTATAAAAATAGGTGTTAAGGTAGAGAAAACAATGCCAGTAGTGGTGGCTAATCCGATCCCGAGTCGTTCTAAAAGCACTACAAAAAGCCCAAAAAATCCGAAAATAAACCCAACCCACTGAAGACGGCTGACCTTTTCGCGTAATGCTATTCCTACGATCGCTGCAGTTAAAAGGGGCTGCATGCCAGCTATAAGCGCAGCGAGCCCTTGGCTTACGTTTCCATCAAGCGCTGAGAACATTGAGCCTAGATAAAAACACTGAAGAGTAATCCCTACGATGGCGATGTGGATGAGTTCTGTGAGGCCTGGCCAAGGAATTCGGACAAAGAGTGAATAAATACACATTATAAAGACGACAACGGCGGAGCGGATCCATAGAATAGTGAACGGTTCCGCAAATTCGAGGCCCCAGCGCGTGATTGGGAACCCTGAGGACCAAAAAAGTATAAAAAGGAAAGGTCCTCCCCAAGCGATTACCGCATTTTTAGGATTCATATTTTCTCACGGCAAGGGCTACGCCGGCCATTGAGACCACCAAACCAATGATTGCAAGCCAAGACAAAATTTCACCAAACATTGCCCAACCCATAATGGCAGTAGTTGGTGGGCTCAGATAGATTAGGCTGGTAACGCGCGCAGCAGCGCCCCGTTGTACGAGCCAGTAGTAGAAACAAATTCCAAAAACCGAAAGTCCGATCGCTGACCATAAAACTGCAAAAATAAATTCATTTGTCCAAATTATTGTCATCTTTTCAAATGTATATGCGAGCACCAGCATTACGATACAGGACAGAACATTCTGCAGCGCCACGCCGGTTCTTACGTCGAACTGACCACAGTACCGTTTTTGGTAGAGCGTACCAGCGGTGATTCCCAACAAACCAACAAACAAAATCACCAAACCCCCGAGGGTATCCACCGGGGAGGCTGTTCTGTCCCAGACAACTAACGCTAAACCAAAGAAACCAAGTAAGAGACCAATCCAGTTTTTTCGGGTTACCTTTTCTCCTAATACAACGCCTGCGAGCACGCCTGTCAGTAACGGTTGCAACCCTACGACGAGCGCGGCTACTCCGGTGGAAATACCAACCCAGATCCCATAGTAGACACCAATTAGGTATAGCGTCTGAATACCGAACCCGGCAATCAGGATGTGTAATGCCGAATGCCAGGTTTTTGGCCATTCTGCGCGGAGTAATAAACAAGCAGGTACTAGGATGACAGACCCAACTACGAAACGACTGGCCAGCAAAGTAAATGGCTCCGCGTAGGGCAATCCGAATTTGGCTGCAACGAAGCCGCTGGCCCACAAGAAAATGAAAGACGCGGCAAGGACAGCGACCAACACAGAGTTTTGGATTGACGATTTTGTAGTTTTCGCACTCATTGGAGTATCTAATATGGGTTTTCAAAGGTTACACACAAAATCTTGTTCTATACAAAAAATATAAGAATTGTAATTTCTTCAGGTTAATAAGATCGACTTTCGATAACGTCGTCGGTATATCGGTAAAATGTCTTTTCGGCCCATTCAGATATTGATTGCTGCTGGAAGTCTTTTGGTTGTGCTTCTAGGGGCCTATACCGTGTTTTGGTATGTCTCCGTTAGCGGCATCCAAAAAGGATTGGAACGTTGGGCGAGTGATCATCGACAGAAGGGTTTTCGACTATCGCTCGGACACCCGATACTTTCGGGGTTTCCTTTCCAAGTCCATATCAATTTCGAAAAAGTAGATATGGCTGGACCGGAAAATAGCTGGCGATGGATTGCGCCACCGATAATAGCGCGGGTGCGGCCGTGGGACCCACACGTGATATTGATCAAGGCACCGGGTGTCCACACAGTGAAAGTTTTGAAAGACACTAGAATTTTCCAATTAAAAGAGGCTGTCGCACATTTTAATCTTTTGCCAGGAAAGTTAGGAACTGGTGCGATAAGACTGTCTGGAATTAAGGTAACCTCACCTGTCAGTGCCAAAATGACAGCTCAGTCTGTGGTGATTAAAGTTAAAATGGGCGCAAAAGTTCAAACCAAGAATAATATATTACAAAACAATACGGCTCTTACGCTCGATGTTCGGGATCTAAGTATACCCAAAGTGGGGGGTCAGGATCTCAAGAATAACATCTCACGGTTTTTTATTAATGCTCTTGTAATTGGCGATGTTCCGTTTTCCAACACGCTGACAGGTACCCTGAATGCATGGCGTGAGAGGGGTGGTTCCATCGATATACATACTCTTGGATTAGACTGGGAGGCTTTGTCTCTCCGCGCCAATGGAACCCTCGCGTTAGACAAAACACTTCAACCCCAAGGAGCGATGAGTGTCGAAATCGAGGGCTTAGAGCCGACCTTGCATGCTCTTATCAATGCAGGGGTGATCGACGCTAGAACTGCTTTTGCGGCCAAGTTTGCTAATCGCACCTTTTCTATCGGTAAATCAAAAGTGAGACTGCCGCTTAGTGTCCAAAAACAACGGTTGTATATAGGCCCCGTTCCCGTGCAACGATTTCGACCAATAAGGTGGAAGTAACAATACCTGAATACAGGGCAAGTCGACCTTAGTTTTTTCGTGGGCTCGGTGGTATGTGTTGGCCCGCCTCAACGACACTCCGACGAATTTCTCTGGTGCGTCGGAATAGGGATTCCAGTTTGTCGCCGTCACCAATTCTAATTGCACGTTGTAGGCTTGATAAATCTTCGGATAAACGCCCCAGCATTTCGAGTACTGCTCCTCGGTTAGAAATAAAAATATCGCGCCACATTACGGGATCGGACGCTGCAATGCGTGTAAAATCTCGAAAACCGGAAGCTGAGTATTTGATCACCTCGGACTTGATGTCATCTTCAAGGTCTGTAGCGGTCCCAACGATTGTAAAGGCAATTAGGTGGGGTAAATGGGAAGTTATTGCGAGGACTTGGTCGTGATGCTCAGGATCAATACAGTCGATTTTACTTCCCGCTGCTTCCCATAACTGACATATCAGGTCGATTGCTTTCTGGTCCGTGCCTTCCGGAGGGGTTAGGAGCAACCAACGTCCTTCGAAAAGGCTCTCAAACCCGGCATCTGGTCCGGAATTTTCAGTGCCGGCGATGGGGTGGCCGGGTACAAAGTGCACACCCTCAGGCAAATGTGGCGTAATAGCCTTGATTGCTGACACTTTCACTGATCCTACATCACTGATTATCGCGCCGGCCTTCAGCGCCGGACTCATCGCTCGAGCTATTGAACTATAACTTGATAATGGTGTGCATATCATCACGAGGTCGGCATCCAGTACGGCGGTAGCGACATCTTTAGTGGTCTCATCAGCAATATTAAGGCGAACAACAGCCTCCAATGTTTCGTCTGTCCTTGCGCAAGCGATTATTGAATTGGCTAGCTTGTCCCGTCGCATGACCCTAGCAATTGACGAACCGATTAATCCCATGCCAATAAAGGCAACACGGTTAAAAAGTATTTTTGTCATTAACGGCTCATAAAGTTTTGGATAGCTTCTACTGTAGCTCGCATTTCTGCTTCAAGACCAACAGTTATACGGACCCCATCGGGTATTCCTGCGCTTTTTGTGCTTCTTGGAATGATCCCCTGAGACTGTAAATATTTCATTGCTGAATTAGCGGCATGGACCCCGTCCTCAGGAAAAAGCACCAGAATAAAATTTCCGACCCCCGGCACGACATTTAATCCTAAGGCCACTAGTTGTTCCGTAAGCCAAGGTTGCCAGGCTGTATTGTGGTCTCTCGAACGAGTTAGAAATTCGATGTCATTGACAGCGGCAATACCCGCGGCTTGAGCCCCACTGGTTACATTAAAAGGGGGTCGTATCCTGTTGAGGACATCCGAAATAGAGGTTGGGCAATATGCCCAACCCAACCGTACCCCGCCCAAAGCATATATCTTGGAGAAGGTACGCGTCATTACGACGTTTTCATGGTTGTTTACTATTTCAACCCCTGGCGCATAGTCATTGCGAGTAACGTATTCCGCATACGCTGAATCAATGACTAACAAAATATCTTCTCGCAATTCTGACCGTAGCCTCACCATTTCGTTATTTGTAATCATTGTTCCGGTGGGGTTATTAGGATTAGCGATATAAACTATGCGCGTGTGCGCCGTTACCTTTTCAAGCAACGCATCCACTGAAATAGTATAGTTTATTTCCCGAGCTGTTATCGGCGTTGCACCTACCGCTTGAGCGAAAAGCGGGTACATTACAAAGGCATGTTCGCCAAACAATATTTCGTCACCAGGACCAGCGTACGCCTGTGCCAGTAAGCTTAGTAATTCATCTGAGCCCCTCCCACAAACAATACGGTCTGGGTTAAGGTTGTGGCGCTCCCCGATTGTTCTACGCAGCTCCACACAATCACTATCAGGATACCGGTGCAGCGTATCAGATACTCGTCGGTATGCTGCGATCGCATGTGGACTTGGCCCAAGGGCGCCTTCATTTGACGATAGCTTTATAGTATTTTTGCGCCCGGCAACCGTAGATGCTCCCGGGACATAGGGCGCGATATCCAATATTCCTGCTCTCGGTTGAAGGCTAGTCATTATATGCCACTCGTATTTTTAAGCTCTATTGTTTTGAATGGAGCCGCGTAGGTTCCGAGGAAAATAGCATCCTCTGGGCCGGCCACCAACGGATCTAGAAAGCGGGCTATTCGGGGGTCGTCTCGCGTTATAAATCCGTCTAATTCTATAAAAAACTTGAAGGAATTAGCTGACGATATAGCACCAGTAAGCATTCGTATGAGCTTTATATCGGCAGCAGCTATTTGTTCACTTAGTTTTCCGCGACTTATATCAGCGCTAGTTCTTAAGGCATATACACTTATGTCCTTGCCACTTTCTTCGGCCGGTCCTGCAGAAACGCACAGTGCATGTTCCCCGTTTCCTGGGACAGGCTCTCCGAAAGGGAGCCTAGCACATATTGTTTCTTGCTCACCCTTCATTCCAGCCAAAATTGGCCACCAAGGTGACTCTTCACTATCCTCTGGAATAGGCAGAACACCGACTGTTGCGGACCCGTCTTGAACAGCTGTGAGAACAGCGCGGGCTGAAGTGTACAATGCCATCGGAGTATCGCGGCCGAAGTGATCTCGTGCCAGTTCGCGACAAGCTTGGTTTTCTTCTGGATTATAGATCGCAACGGAAAATTCTCCCTGCAATCGTACCATCGACGATATTATTTCCCTCCAAATTTGGACAATTGTCATACGTGGAAACGAGCCATGGTGGCGCTTCACCAAACGACGGAGGATTTGTGCTTCGCGGGCTGGGCGCCAAGCTGCTGCCCCGCTTTTGCTAACACGCACGTTTTCCGCAATAGCAGCGCGTTTGATCAACAAATCCTGCACCGCGTCGTCAATCCGGTTGATTTCTTCGCGCAAACTAGCAAGGGTTGTATTTTTTAAAGACATTTGTCCGCCAGATCTAACAAAAGAATTTGGACAATTTATTTGATAGCAAAGATAGCTATCAATGTGTCACCTAAGGGCGCCAATATGTAGTCGGCAAGCAGAATAAATGCAAAAGAAAACGTTGACATAGCGGCAGGGCAACCCTAGCTATGCCCACCTTTTATTCAAGCAGTAAGAATTATCAGATGACTGCAAACCAGGATATCAACAGAGTGACAGGGTTGAGCACAGAAGAATTTCCGGGATCTCGCGTGGAATTAGCCTGCGAAGTGCCGATGAAACTGGATTCTGGGGGCACTATTGGTCCATTTACCGCAGCTTATACGACGTGCGGGGAATTAAACACGGCTAAGTCAAACGCTATCCTTGTCTGCCATGCGTTGACGGGTGATCAGTATGTTTCTGAAGAAAACCCACGGACGGGTAAACCCGGTTGGTGGAAGGAGATGGTTGGTCCCGGTAAAGCGCTCGACACAGATCGCTACTTTATCATTTGTATCAATGTCCTCGGCGGCTGCATGGGTTCAACTGGGCCACGTGATCTAAACCCCTCTACAAACCAGCGCTGGGGGCTCAAATTTCCGCTTATCACTATTGGCGATATGGTCCGAGCGCAGGCCTTGCTACTGGATAGCTTGGGAATAACAAACCTTTTTTCCGTGATCGGAGGGTCAATGGGCGCAATGCAGGTCTTAGAATGGGCCACAAAGTTTCCTGATCGGGTCTTTTCCGCGATCCCGATTGCGGGCTCCGCTCGCCACTCCGCTCAAAATATTGCATTTCATGAGGTTGGTCGGCAGGCAATAATGGAAGATCCCGAGTGGCATCAAGGCAATTATATTCAGAAAAATACCACGCCAAAGGGAGGATTGTCTGTGGCTCGGATGGCCGCACATATTACCTATATGTCCGAAACGGCCCTGCATAGAAAATTTGGTCGTCGCCTTCAAGCACGCGATGCAGTGAGTTTTACTTGGGAAGATATCTACGAAGTTGAGAGTTATCTGCGGCATCAAGGCAGTACGTTCGTAGAGAGGTTTGACGCGAATTCTTATCTTTATATCACCCGCGCAATGGACTATTTCGATATTGCGGCAGAGCATAACGGCATATTGGCACACGCCTTTGATGGTACCCCTGTACGATTCTGTTTGATTTCTTTTACGAGTGACTGGTTATTTCCAACAGAAGAAAGCCGAGATATTGTTCGCGCGTTGAATGCCGTAACCGCAAACGTAAGCTTTGTGGAAATTGATACTGATAAAGGGCACGATGCGTTTCTACTAGACGAACCTGAATTTAAACGTACCGTTACGGGGTTCTTAAATGGGGCGGCTGAGCACCGAGGTTTAATTTAAAATGGGTGTTGAATTGGAAAGGGATAAGAATATTATTCCTACCTATGAGTTTGCGCGGCGGGATTTGCAGATAATTTCAGATATGGTCGTTGTGGGGAGCCGTGTGCTAGACATAGGGTGCGGTAATGGTGCCCTCCTGGATTATCTTGGCCGGAATAAAGGTGTTGACGGGCGTGGAATTGAGTTAAGCCAATCCGGTGTCAATGCCTGCGTTGCTAATGGACTTTCAGTTATACAGGGCGATGCGGATACAGATTTAGAACACTATTCGCGGGATGCTTTTGATTATGTGGTTTTAACGCGTACCCTCCAAGCAACCAAAAATCCGCGTGAAGTGGTTAAAAGCTTGGTTCGGATTGGCCGTCATGCTGTAGTTTCTTTCGAAAATTTTGGCCATTGGCGCCTTAGACTTAAAATGCTCCTTACCGGACGTATGCCGGTTGTCGGAGATGACGGTCACACATGGTATGACACTTCAAACATTCGATTGTGTACGATTAGAGATTTTGCAACGATGTGCGATCAGCTTGGTCTAAAGGTGCAAAAAGCGCTTTCATTGTCTCGTTCCGGGTCCATTCGGGAGTTGAAATCTACAGGGGTAATTGCCAATGTATTTGGCGAAGAAGCAATTTTTCTGCTTACCCGTGATTAAGGTTTATTAAGTGATAGTTACAGCTAATCATTTGGTACCATCGGCGAGATGCACGTATGATTTTTGTCTGACGGTTGTCGTCGAGGCAGAAGATCCTGCATAAATTTCTTTTTGCGCTTCGACAAAAAGAAGCCCACCTACTGTTTTAAACCATTGACCCCCAATTTTTTCGATCGCTTGGGCAGAGGCTAAAGCCACTCTTGAACGGGTTGGGGGGACAAAAAGACCGGCAATGGAGCCCATCGGTTGAAACATAGTATCTCGCAATAATTTCGATATTTGGCCAATCGTGTACGGACGCCCATGCCCAAAGGGCGTGTGATCAATACGTGCCCATATGCCACGTCGGTTGGGAACAATAATTAAAAGTCTTCCGCCTTCGGTCAACACTCTCCATACCTCACGTAACAATTTATGTGATTGTTCAGAGCATTCTAGGGAATGTACTAACATCACCCGGTCGATGGATAGGTCGGGTAGAGGCAGGCTGTCTTCAAGTACGAGGGAAACGACATTTGGCATTTGGTGGTGGTTGCCCGGGGGCCAACGAATGACGCCTTGCTGCGCCGGCATCAACGCAAAAACGCTTTCCGCTTCATCCAGAAAAGGCCGCAGGTAGGGGGTAGCGTATCCTAGTCCTGCGAGGGTCAAACCCTTAGCGCTTGGCCAAAGATTACGAATATGGCGGCGGGTTATACGCTGAGCGGTATGCCCTATTGGGGTGTCATAGAAATCACGTAAGTCGATAACATCGTTGTACATACCCTATTATGGGCTTCAATTGCTGGAAGAGAAAGAAAATCCAACGTGAGCCTTGGCGGTATTCAGTGGTTTTGATAGGTTTTGCCACCAGTAAAGCTATCTGTTGGAAGGTGCCCAAGAATGTCTACACTTGAAATACATCAAATTCCTACGCGGTCAGATAACTATGTTTATCTTTTACGCGAAAGCTCCTCGGGAAACGCTGCGGTGGTGGATCCTTCGGATGCGACCCCGGTGCTCGACACCTTGGAAATGTTTGGATGGAACTTAACCCACGTATTGGCGACACATCATCATGATGATCACATTGGTGGCGTTCCTGAAATTAAAGCTGCGACAGGGTGTACGGTTGTCGGCCCTAAAGCAGATCGTGATCGAATACCAATGATCGATGTTGAGGTGGCGGATGGCGACACGTACAAACTTTTTGAAGCTTCGGCAAAGGTCTGGGACGTTCCAGGTCATACAACCGGTCATATCGCATATTGGTTTTCGGAAAGTCGTGCGTTGTTCTGCGGCGACACTTTGTTCGCGCTAGGGTGTGGTAGAGTATTTGAAGGAACCTTTGAGCAAATGTATCATTCAATTTCTAAATTCAATGAGGTGCCTGACGAGACATGGGTTTATTGTGCCCATGAATATACTATGGCTAATGCAAAATTTGCCCTCCATGTGGATCCTGAGAACACGGATCTTCAAGCTTATGCACGACAAATCGAGAGCCGAAGAAATGCTGGAGTTTCGACAGTTCCCTCCCTGATGGGTGTTGAGCGTAAGACCAATCCGTTTCTGCGGGCCGACCAACCTGAATTTGCCACAGTTTTGGGCATGGAGACAAGTTCCCCTGTCGATATCTTCGCGGAAGTCCGTGCCAGAAAAGATAATTTTTAGGTAAAAACATGAAACTCCTCTGGTCACCCACTTCTCCGTTTGTCCGGAAAGTTTTGGTAATGATTAAAGAGAAGGGAATAGAGGATCTTTTCGAAAAACAACTGTCCGATCCCTTTAGTCGAGAAGATCGCGAGGCGTCGCCAAATCCTCTTGGGCAGATACCCTGTTTAATTCTAGAGGACGGGCAATCAATATATGATTCACCTGTGATCATGGAATACCTTGATATCGTGTGTGACGGTCCTGAGATGTTACCCAAGTCAGGGAGTTCACGGTGGGCGGTGCTAACCCGTCATGCGTTGGCTGACGGGATGATGTCCAGCATGGTTATATATTACTTGGAAACTCTAAAGAAATCTGAACGTCAATCTCGTGGCGTTCTATCCCATCACAAGGGAACCGTCCTGCGAGGGATCGGCGCTCTTAACGAGGAATTATTATTATTTTCGGAGCAAATAAACGTAAGTACCATCGCGGTCGCGGTCGCAGTAGCGTTTGCTGAACAACTATTTGACGAAGATTGGCGAACTGAAAATGCTAATCTCGCGGATTGGTTTGACGATTTCTCTAAGCGCCCTTCCATGAGAGAAACTGTTCTTACAGGTTCTTAAACCATTGATACACAGCATTTTGGCTAAGCAGAAAATTCAATCAGCCGACCATGCTGCTCTGTCGTTATGTGTCTGTACGAATTAAATATAAATGGGGATACAGCCTTTAATACTAATCCCGTGCAACACACATAGCTATACCCATACCCCCACCAATACATAATGTGGCGAGACCCTTTTTTGCATCCTGTTTCTGCATTTCATATAGCAATGTGGTAAGGATCCTAGCTCCTGACGCACCAATTGGGTGCCCAATTGCTATTGCGCCACCGTTCACGTTCACTTTATTGGGTTCCCAACCAATATCCTTGTTTACCGCACACGCTTGAGCGGCAAATGCTTCATTGGCTTCAACCAGGTCTACATCATCGGGTTCCCAACCTGCTTTCTTAAGCGCAGATCGGCTGGCGGGTATTGGCCCGGAACCCATAATTGCAGGGTCTACGCCTACTTGTGCCCAAGACACAATGCGGGCCAGCGGTTTGATGTCACGTTTATTTGCTTCTTCTTCTGACATAAGAACAAGGGCTGCAGCGCCATCATTTATGCCCGAGGCGTTGCCAGCTGTTACTGTTCCGTCTTTTTCGAAAGCTGGCCGAAGTTTAGTTAAATTCTCGATTTTTGTACCGTGTTTTGGATATTCGTCTTCGGCCACTGTGACGTTACCTTTTCGCGTTTCAATTATCACTGGCACAATTTCATCTTTAAATTTTCCGGCCTTTTGCGCGTCCTCTGCTTTACGCTGAGAATGTACCGCGAATTCGTCCTGTTGATCTCGTGTGATTTGCCATTTTTCAGCAACGTTTTCGGCTGTATTTCCCATATGATAGCCGTTGAAAGCATCCCAAAGTCCATCTTTGATCATCGTGTCAATAAACTCTGTATTTCCCATTTTAGTGCCATTTCGTAGGTTGCCCGCATGTGGTGCTGCACTCATGGATTCTTGACCTCCTGCAACGACAATCTCCGAATCTCCGTTTTGTATTGCTTGTAATCCTAGTGCGACGGATTTTAGACCTGATCCGCAGAGCTGATTTACTCCATAAGCTGGCACTTCCACTGGTAATCCTGCGCCAATTGATGCTTGCCTAGCAGGGTTTTGACCTTGTGCTGCTGTCAATATTTGTCCCATGATAACTTCCGACACATCGTTCGGTGGAACACCTGCGCGTTCCAACGCACCCTGAATTGCGGCTTTGCCCAGGTCAGATGCGGTGAGCGAGCTCAATGCGCCGTTGAAAGACCCAACGGGGGTTCTCGCGGCGCTGGCTATTACAACATTTGTCATGGGTGCTCCTTCATTTATATACCGTTTAAAGTTTATAGTTTGACAAGGTCTTGGTGAAATATGTCTGGTAATGATAGTTGTTCAATCATTACCTTGTGCGTTGCACAAAGCGTGTTATCCAATTAATGGTTTACGGGAATGGTCCTTCTCTTAAAATTTTACAATAGCTAGTACAACCTAAAACTTTGATAATCAATTAGCCACAGTATTCAACAATTTTCGTTTCCAGGTGACACTGCTACCTCCAGAAATTCTTCTAGGGCATAAATTCGTAGACCCTTAGATTCTTTATTCGGTTCGCCTGACCTTCTATAAATTTTTCACCAAATAAACGAGTTGATCGACGGAAACATGCGTTGGAAGGTGGCCAGGGGGAGACATACTTTCACCATTAGGAGTAACGCTAGCTACAATTAAATTTTGAATTTCTGTAAAAAAGCCTTTGTAACACAGGAGGGTTCATTATGAGTTGCATTTTGTGTGGCAGGTTATATTTTTTCATGTTCAAGCGTTGCTATACAGTAGTGAATGTCTCTTTCATTCAACAATAAACCAAATGTGCGGTCTGCTTGAACCCAGCCCCAACTATATGTTTTATCAAAAGGCCTTGTTATTTGGCACCGCATCAAACGATTGATGCGGCGCAACAAAAATGTAAGACTCTGATGTGGAATGCATATTTCTGAGAGGTGACGCATGCAAGACAATAGTGAATTTGCAGAAAAGGATGCGGCCGATATTGTAACAATTAAAAAATATGCGAACCGTCGCCTATATAACACAGCGAAAAGCACCTATGTCACACTCGAAGATTTGGCGTATATGGTTCATGATGGTACAGATTTTATAGTAATAGATGCCAAGATGGGCGAAGATATTACACGTTCTGTATTGATCCAGATCATTGTTGAACAAGAATCAAAGGGCAATAATCTTTTACCTATTACATTTCTACGACAACTTATCGCTCTCTATGGTGATAGCCTGAAAGGATTTGTGCCCCAGTATTTGGAAAGGACGATGCAAGCATTTGTTAGTAATCAAGGACAAATGCGAAAATATATTGAGAAAACGTTTGGCGGCCTGTCCCCCTTCTCCTCGGCGGAAGAGGTCGGGCAGAAGAATATGGCCGTTTTCGACAAAGCAATGAGTATGATAGCGTCATTAAATTCGGCACCTTCTGAAATCGACGTTTCTCAAGAGTCAGCTGCGTCAGCACTCGACCCGGACATCGCAGGTCTTCAAGTAAAGGTCCAAGAAATCCAGCGCCAACTAGATTCGCTATCTTCTGAGAAGGATAGTTAACTCTTTGATATGTTAGTACTAGTGCGTTTAGTAGCTTGATCCATCATGCTTGATCCGAAACCCTCCAATTTTGGTATTAGTGACCCACCTGAGAATGTGTCAGGAGCCAGTTGGTTAGAGGTTCGTGGGCGGCCTGTCTTCGGGATTTGGCTGCACCAAGAACAGCGATTGGGGCCGTCGTTGGTTTTTCTTCATGACGGGCTTGGGAGTGTTGGTACAATGCGCAAGTTTCCGCAACAGGTCTCTCAAAAAATGGGATTATCAGCTTTTACCTTTGATCGACTCGGATATGGACGGTCCGATGTTGAAGAAGAATTTCCCGACGATTTTATGGGAGAAGCAGCGAACTTTCTGGAAGATGTTCTCGAAACAGCGGGAATCGAGGATTGTTGTTTAATTGGTCATTCTGACGGGGGTACCGTAGCGCTTTTGCATGGGGCAAGGTACCGGGGCAGGGTTCGTGCGATAGTCACAATAGCTGCTCACGTGTGTCGGGATGAACTTACCTATGGACAGGTGTTGCGCCATCACCAAATGTACCGAGAAGGCACTATTCCGGATTGGATGGTTCGGTTCCACGGTGATAGAGCTGCCCACCTCCTGCGGTGTTGGAGCGAAGTATGGCAGAAAACACTGTACGACTCATGGGACATTTGTGAAGAAATAAGGGGAATACACGTTCCCCTTCTAGCCATCCAGGGGTCTGATGACGCCTACGGTCTCCCCGGTCAGTTGGACGGTATCAAAGGCGCGGTGCCAACTGCTCAAATAGAGGTGTTTAAGGGCTTAGGTCATTTTCCACAGCTCGAGGACCCCGAAAAAGTCGTAACCCGTATTAGCAAATTTCTTGGGTTGTATTGCCGGTGACATATCGGCGCCCTATAAACTAAACAATGACGTTTACTCCCGACTACCCGTTCCCTAAATTAGAACATGGCGAGACGAAGGAAGTAGCACCGGGGATCCACTGGGTCCGAATGCCTCTACCCTTTGCGCTGAACCACATCAACTTATGGTTATTACGTGATGGCGACGCGTGGACCGTTATAGATACCGGATATAACGTTAATAGGTCAAAGGTCATCTGGGAGACATCACTTTCGAGTATTACGGATGGTGGTACCATCAAACGAACAATATGTTCGCACTTTCATCCAGACCACCTTGGCCTCGCAGGTTGGTTTTTTGAACGTTTTAATGCTCGCCTTTGGATGACATACACCGAATGGTTGCAGGCTCATGTGGCTGTATCGGAAACTCTAACACACAACTTTGATCGATGGGCTCAATTCCACAGCGATAATGGAGCGCCGCCCGAAATGACGACTGGTTTTAGGGATGTAATAAGGTCGTTCAAAGAACCATGGTATCGGTTGCCAGAGACAGTTCGAAGAATTCAGGATAAGGAGGAAATTGAGATAGATGGCCGTCCGTGGCAGGTGATAACGGGGGGAGGTCATACGCATGAGCATGCAGCATTGTGGTGTCCAGATCTAAATTTATTAATTTCTGGCGATCAGGTATTACCTCGAATAAGTTCAAATATTAGCGTGTGGTACACCGAGCCAGACGGAAACCCGTTAGGTAATTATTTAAAGAGTTTTGATAAATTTAGACATCTTCCTGAAGATGTTCTGGTGTTGCCGTCCCATGACTATCCCTTTCGCGGCTTGCATGAGCGGATGGACGACCTGATTGCTCACCACCAAACCCGCCTCGATGCCGCTGTCGAGAAATGTGCCCAGCCACAGACAGCGACAGATGTAATTCCCGCTCTATTCTCTCGAGAAATCGGCGTCTATGAATTTAGTTTTGCGATCGGAGAAACGTTAGCGCATCTGAACTATCTCGTTAACGCTGGGAACCTTGTACGTGTGTGTCACGAAGATGGTTTGATCCGGTATTGTCAACCACAATAGGATTGCCTGGGTTGTTGTTCGGTTCGTCACCAAATTTCTTAAGCTTGAATTTTGTGTGACAATTAAAGATGAAGTCGTCGATGTAGGTTTTGACTTTGGGCGTCGTTGCAGTTAGGGAACGATGCTATGCGATTTATGTATTTTTCAGAAGGTGAGACGCTCGACGGTGAATCGTATCAAATACGATACAAAGAACTTGTAGAGCAAGTTATACATGCCGAAAAATGGGGCTTCGATTCGTTTGGTGTGTCCGAACAGCAGTTCGCCATTGGAGGCATTTCTACTTCATGTCCCGAAGTCCTATTTGCTTACTTGTTCTCCTTAACCAAAACGTTGCGTTTTGCTCATGCGATAACTCTTCTACCTAAAAACGTTAATCACGCGCTCCGAATTGCTTCCCGTACCAGCGTGCAAGATGTGTTGTCCGACGGGCGGATTGAGCTGGGGATCGGAAGGGGTAACACCACCCTAGCATTAAGAGCGTTTGGCGTTGATCTTGAACAAAGCCGGTCAGAGGTGCATGAAGGCATAAACGTATTAAAGAGAGCATTTACCGAAGACCCCTTTATGTTTTATGGAGAACACTACCAGATCCCTCCGAGATCATTGGTTCCCAAGCCAATACAAAAACCTCATCCGCCTATGTACATGGCTGCGACAAGTGCCGAGTCCCACGTTATGGCGGCTGAGCTCGGAATAGGGGTTTTCAGTTGGTCAAACTATATGGGCTACGACCCACTCGCCGAATCAATCCTTGAGTACAACAAGGCGGCCGATGCTGAAGAGGCGGCGGGTAATTCGGTGGACCGAAGGCGTGTCGGTGCGTTGTTACAGGCATATTGTGCCGAAACCGATAAAATCGCGCGGCAAGAAGCGGGCGAGGGCAATATCAAGTGGCTCCAGATAGCGTTAGATGGCTATCCGAGGCTCGCCAAGGTTGCAGAAAGTTATGCTTATATGGCCAAGGTCCAAGAAGTATCCCAGAAAGCTACGAACCTTGATTACTTTCAGGAAGAATCTGGTTCCGCGGTTTTTGGTAGTCCGGAAAGTTGTATACGCTCTATCGAACGGCTCCGTGATTGTGGTGTTAATACACTTGCTCTCCGCATTGATAGTGTTCCCCATGAAAAAATTATTAAGTCGATTGAGATGTTCGGTCGTTATGTAATCCCGCATTTCAAGTCTCCAGATAATTTTATGCGTCCTCCCGAGGACGTCATGACCGACATTCGAGAAATGCGGGAAGAAGCGAAGCAAGCAGGCGTTTATAACGATCCGAGTGCTTTGACAGAAAAATAGCACCATGGCTCGGGTACTCGAATACATTACTGTGAATTACGCCGTATTTGACCAGAGTGAAGCCGCTGCTAAGTTTACAGCGCTTGGTCTTACAGCGCTCGTCCCAAATGTAATGCTGGAACCTCCTGCACAGATAACGGATATTACCTTCCCGATGGGAAGCCAGGGAGCAATTTCACTAGTGGCTCCAACTGACACGTCTTCAACTGTACAAAAGTTTTTAAACCGCCGCGGCGAGGGAATTTTTTCTTTGGCTGTGCGTGTTGATAACCTTTTGGAAGCAATGTCTGAATGGCCGGCCTACGGTATCGAATGGGTTTTGGACAAACCTTACGAATTTCCACCCGGCACCGCCGCGGCCCGTTATCACGTGGAAAAATTGAAAGCAAATTGGATTAAGCCGGGCTCGTTAAACGGCCTACTTATGGAATGCTTTGAATTCTGTGGTAACGTAAAGGAAATAAAACCGTAAACAGGAGTTTAGTCGTTGAATTTCGGCTGTATCATCGATAATGCTGTCAAGGTTTGGCCCGACAAAGAGGCTCTAATCTATGGCCCAAATCGTATCACCTATGCTGTTTTGGAGTCTCGAGTTAATCGAGTAGCCAATGGTTTAAGACAACTCGGTGTCGGCGTTGGTGACCATGTTGCCGTACTTGTAAAGAACGACCACCGGTTCGTCGAAACTATGTTAGGCGCCTTGCGGGCTGGCGCGTCAGTTACTCCCGCAACCACGCGGGCTCATTACAATACGTTGAGCCACATTTTGTCGGATTGTAACGCGAAGGTTTTATTCGCATCGGCAGATTTTACAGATGAGGTTCCATCGCTCGGTAAAAACTTACCGAATATAGAGCACGTCTTTCTGATGGACGCAGTCGCTGACGGAGTTGCCGCATACGATGAATGGCTTGCTGAGCAGTCAGATGCCCGTGTTGCCGCGAATGTATCGTCTGAGGCAATAGCAGCAATATCCTACACATCTGGTTCAACGGGAATGCCAAAAGGCGTCCTCTTGTCGCACGCCGCAATGGATTGGTCCACGCGAAATCTACGGAGAGCACTTCTTTTTGGGCCCGAGGAACGTTGTCTTCTAGCCGTCCCAATGTTTCATGCAAATGGGATGTTTGCGGGTTTGTTTTCTATGCTTGAGTGTGGAGGTTCGACAGTAATCCTTCATGATGTCGATCCGGTGCAGATGATCGAAACTATCGCAAAGGAACGCTGTACCTATACCACTGGCGTGCCGGCGATGTATAAGCTGATGTTAATGGAGGACGATGCCCTTGAAACGAATGACTGTTCTTCCTTGAGTTTCGTCATATGCGGGTCCTCAGAGGTTCCGGAGGAGTTGCTCTCCGAGTTTTCTACCCGAATGGCACCGATGTTAGAGGCGTATGGTCTCACCGAGTGCGGGTTTGTATGCAATACTCCGAGATGGGGAATTATTAAGCAGGGCACTACAGGATTACCCTATCCCGATGTCGAACTTAGAATAGTAGATCCGAAAAGCCCGATGGTAGATGTTTCTCAGGGCGAAAAAGGAGAGTTATTGGTTCGTAGCCCTGGAAATCTAATTGGTTATCATAACCTTCCTGAAATTACGGCGCAGCGGTTGTTGCCGGGTGGGTGGTTACGGACAAATGATGTCGCAACGGCGGATGAGCAAGGGTATATCGAAATAATTGGACGTGAAGACGATCGTATTGCTTGTGCCGGAGAAGTTTTTTATCCAAAGGAAGTTGAAAATATATTAATGGAGCATGAAAATATCGCTGATGCTGCCGTGGTGCCTCGTTCTGATCCAGTTAAGGGGGAGGTTCCGGTTGCGTTTGTCGTAGAGCGTCTTGCAGGAAATACTACGCCAGAACAGCTCAAGTCGTATTTCTTTGAAAACGGTGCTCCATACATGCATCCACGGATCATTTCGATTATGGATGAGTTGCCGCTCACTCCTGCGAAAAAGGTAGATCGCAGTGCTTTACGAGAAATGGCCGAGACCAACCGTTTAGATTCATAAGTTACCTATAAAGTTAGACATGAACAAACCAGCAAAAATAACTGTTGAACAGGGTGAGTTGGTGCGGCGGGGACATCACCGGGTAGACGTTGGTGATATTGACCAAAGTCGAAATCTCAAGATTAGAATGTTCATTGGGCCGGGCCTGCGCCCCGTTTTTGAGGATATGCAAGACTGGCTCTGCTACCAGGATATGGGTATTAAGGACGGAATTGCTCCCGGCCAGTACTATCAGGAGTTTAACGCTTACCCACGTGAGTATGGATACGATGAGGCGTTAAAAACAGAATTGCGGGTGGCTTTGCGAAACGTTGGCGTAAAGGGTGCGGGTGGTGCAAACGAGCGTATAGTGGTTGAAACTCGTGGTACGCTTCGGAGTCGTGTCGTGACGGGGCCCGCTTCTGCTGTTGGGTTTGAACCACCTCTTGGGAATTTAGCAATCGCTGGCAGGAGTAGGGTTATCCACATGTTGACACGCCCCAAGCAACCTCGGGGCGATAGATTGGTAACTAAGGTTCCAGACAATCTTAAGTTTTTAACCTTAAAGTCCTTTGAAGGAGAATTTCCCACCATAAAGACGCTCAGCCATTTGTCCGAAAATTACAATTCTGTTGACGCGCAAGGTCCAAAGCATGTGCGGGGTGTTTGGTCGATGGCAAACTCGGATGTTTTTCTTCACGTGCATGCACGTGAATATTTATATGCGATGGAAAATAGGATGGGCGCGTTAGCTGGAGATGCTGGTTTGCCTCTCGAACGAATAGTGGCGACTGGCTCTCGCGTAATATTCCGGCGCCCGGGTCTCGTCGGGGAGCATTATGAGTTGCGATGTGCTCTGTACCGGAACGAAGCTCAACTGGTCGCCTTGGGTAGCTTTCACACGGTTATCGATGGTGCAGCAGATGACCGGGCTGCTTGTTTTCTCCGTTTTGAAGCACGTATCGTTTAGAACACCATCAACTATATTAGGCCCATCTGTCGAAGCGTTGTTTGGACGAGGGGACTATCACGATCCCCTAAAATAGAACCTAACGAGAAATGATCTTCATTGGGCAATTCTAAGAAATTGCATGTGATCTCATTTTGTCGGCACATAGATACGTAATCGTGGGTTTGTTGTTTCCACCCCTCCGATTCCTTTCCGCCTACGACCGCGAGGATGGGGCCCGTAATTAGGGGAGGTAGAAACATCGGGCTATTTCTTTGCGCTGAATATTTATCCAGTTTGATATCAGCGTTAACACTAATATCCATCACTGGGTGAATATCGTAAATTCCGGTGATAAGGGTTGCTCCTTTAAGCAGGTCGAGCGGCGCTCCGTGTTTGGACCAGTTTTGTGCGACCATCATCGCGCACAGGTGGCCTCCTGCTGAGCTTCCAGAAATGTACATTTTATCCGGGTCGCCCCCGTATTGCTTAATATTTTGATAAATCCAAATGATTGCCCTTCGTATTTCCGATACGAGTTCGTCTAGGCTTACCGCTGGACAGAGGTCGTAGTTTAATACGACCACAGTAGCCCCAAATTCTACCAGGGGTTCCGCGACAAATGCCCAATCCTCTTTGTATCCCGCACGCCAATATCCGCCGTGGATGTATACAAGAACGGGCGACAATCCACCCTTGCTTGGGTAGATATCAAGGGTTTCGTTAGGGTTTGGCCCGTATCGAAAGTCGGGTAATCGCTCCAATTTTTCCAAGACACGCGCATTCGTTTCTGCTCGAGTTCTCATGTATTCCGTGTGGTTGGGAAAAGTTACGCGCGGGTTGAAATGCCATTCCATTTCCGCTTCCGATAAAGTGGTCCTATCGAATTTTTTCATTGTGAGTATTGCAAAATATTTTGTTTACCAGTCTCGAGCGTGTTGCCTCTACTCACCTCTGAAGACTGGTCGACGCTTTTCGCGAAGTGCATTAATGCCCTCCTGGTGGTCAGCAGTAATATTTGATTTGGCTTCTAGTGACAGAGAATAATCCAGATTTGTGGAGACAAGTTGTTTTAAAGGCGCGTTAACCGCTTGTTTTGTCCATTGAATCGCCCGAATAGCCCCATCTGCAAGATTTTTTGCAAATTCGTCTACGATATTATCGAGATCATCGGCTGGTACACATCTATTTATTAGACCCATGTCTGCGGCGCGATCTGCGGTCAACATTTCGCCGGTGTATAAAAACTCTCTAGCTCGAGCGAAGCCTATTAGATAGGGCCATATACCCGAACCTCCATCGCCTGCGGTCAGACCCACTTTTACATGGGGATCTCCAATTCGTGCGGTATCTGCGGCCATTATGATGTCACAGTATAGTGCAAGGGTTGCTCCTAGACCTGCCGCGGCTCCGTTGATCTTAGCAATAATAGGTTGTCGGCAATCCAGGATACTAAGCATTGACCTTTTGCCCTCTTCAGACAATGTTTCCCAACCCCATGGATTATCTATTAAATCCTGCAACCAATCGGCATCGCCGCCCGCGCAAAACGCCCGCCCGGCACCCGTTAGTACGACGATATCTACAGACCGATCTCTGTTTATATCTTCAAAGACACGGGAAAGTTCTTCGTGCATCGTTCCATCGATGGCATTTAACTTTTCTGGACGGTTTAACGTAACCGTAAGTATTTTGTTATTTTTCTCAAATAGAAGGCTCTTGTATTTGCTGTAATCCATTATTTCTTCAATCTAGCCATGTGGTGAATTCATCTACGCTCAGTCGTTCAGGTTGAAAATTATTTACGGCGGCATTTTCATCTGGCCATCCAATGCTCATCCCGCCGACTAACTTATAATCACCGTCGATGCTGAACATTTTATGGGCCACATGGGGATATTCACCGAGAGCTCCCTGAGCGATTGTCCATAGACCCCAACCGCGTGCCGCAATAGATATTGATTGGATGAATGTTCCATAGTCTAGCCAAGACCCGTGCTCTAAATCGGCAGGTATCCAAAAAAGGAATCCAGTCGGAGCCCCGAAAAATTTATAATTGTTTATATACGCGTCGTGGCGTCGTGCGGTGTCTTCTCTTTTTATATTCATCGCCTTATACAGTCCAAACCCACAGGAACGGCGGCGCGTCAAAAAAGGCTCTCTCCACTCGGGTGCGTAGTAGTGAAATTCCATAGCGCTTGGTTCGTTGTTTTGTTCTGCTGCTAACAATGCTTCGGTATATCGTCGTTGGGCGTCACCATTCAGTACGTGCACTTTCCAAGGTTGGATATTGGAGCCAGACGGAGCCCATCGAGCACATTCTAGAATGCGCCGAATTAAATCTTTTGGAACGGCTTTTTTCTTAAATGCTCTTATCGAACGCCGTGAAAGCAAGGCGTCCTCCGCGTGTAGGTTCGGCCGGGGAATCCCAGGGTCTGTCATCTCCGAACGTTTGCGTTCCGAGGTTACCGCCGCGGGTTCAAGGGGCGAGACAGGGTGTTTAGTCATTAAATGCGCCCGTTTATTCTTTAATCGAAGGCGTCGGGGGCAGTTTTCCACGCCATTTGATCCAGTTGAAGCTGGTATCACATTCATTACAGCGGAACATTATTTCTGAAGTTGCCCCACCGAAAAGCGAAATCACTTCTAACGTATCGCTATCACATTCCGGACATATTACCCCTTTAAAGTCTGGGTCAGCAGTATGAAGATCCCGGTGACGGGAAGCATACCCACCCGAATCGCGACCTATACGTGGTATAGGCGAGTCAGTGGGCAAGTTCAGCATCCTTGAAACGAACCACCTCAAATAAACCAGCAGGTATTGGTCCCAACCGTCGGGCATCTGAACGCCAATCATTTGCGAACTTTATGGGTTTTGGTTGGCTGAGAGTGACACCCAAAGGTTTTTTTGCATCTGCAACTTCTTTTTTAAAAGCATCTCTAAGCTTTTTGAGGGGTACATCACGGATACCAAGTTCGTACACTTGATCTTTACTGCGCACTGGGCCAAACCACTGAAGCGCTAATGGAAAGCGTTTGGCATAGGATAGTTGAAAAAGTTGCGTTTGTTTCTTTCCTTCACCAATTATTTGGAGCCAACCATTTGCATACTTTAGGTGGAAGTATGTTTCTTCGCCAATCTTCTTTGTAAGACCTCCGACCGCTCTATCTTCATGATTGAGATATCCAGAAATTAACATCCAGGTGGCTAATTCAGCTAACCACGTTGAAACTATGAAATCTTCCCACCCGGAAGGAGCTTCATCAAGAAGATTGGAAGAATGTATATCCTCTGGTCCACGGCCCCGCTCTAAATATGCATAATCGTGCCCGTGTGCCGCTAAATATTGGTATATAGCTCGGGTATGCCCATAATTTGCGGTACACATACCAAGGATTGCTGCAAAATCAGGCAGTGAGCGGCCATTCATAACGCACTCGGCATACCAGTTTCCTAAAACCAGTTTTGTATCGGCCACGGCTAAAAGGTCGTTTTTGAACTGTTCGTCTAACGCTGTACCCGGCGCTCCAGGAGTGTAGACCATCTTAAATCCCTTTTCTCTTGTAAATTAGCCCATCTTAATCTTGGCGGATTTGCCTTCTTCGGTAACCGTGATGATTGCCTCTAATGGTACGACACACATTTCTCGCCATTGATGTTGATCATATATGTACCAGGCACGAACCTGGGCGAGCTCGTCGTTTGGCGCCTCTACAGATCCCACATGGGAAAGGTCGGAGTTTGAGTCTTTGCGAGCAAATACTTCGTAATATTTAGGCTCTTTGCCGCCGCGTTCCCTTTTCTGGTCAATTTTTTTTCTAGATTTAATTTTTGTCGTCATAGTGGACTATCCTATTTATACTTGAATACCATTGGCACGCATCATGTCCTGCACCTCAGGTTCTATCATGTCGCGTGACCAGGGGAGGTGCCATCCTTCTTCTATTACGACCTCTACGACACCCGGTACTGAGAGTGCTGCCGCGCGGACGTTTTCTCGAAGCATCCCGACACCAGGGCAACCTAAACACGGAATGCATATCTGTATTTTAACGATCCCATTTTCCGTTATTTCGACGTCACGCAGCATACCCATTCGGCGCAGGCTTACTGGCACATGTGGGTCGTTAACTCGTTCCAATGCCTCTAGAAGAGTGTCGCGGGATGGGGGCGCCTTTTTATTCGGCATTTGTAAGTAGTTGTCGGATCGTCATAGATGCTTCCACATCTTTGGGTTCAATGTCTACCAAAGGTCCTTACCCCATTGTTCTGAAATTACACGGGCAATCGATGGAACCTTGTGTTTTGATCCCTTTTTCCAGATCTTAAGTTGTTCTTTCCAGGTAATGTTACGATCATAATCCCATTCACGTTTCTCTTCGTCCAGGTATATTGGTGGCTCATAGTCTAGTACGTATTTACCCTGGTCGTTGTCGTAGTGGGCGGGAACTTTGATGCCAACACTCTCCGAAAATGGAACAACCCGAGAGAGCCATTTCTGCCGCATTTCGTCATTTGAAGCGCCCCGGATGTGGTAGGATAGCTGGTCGGTACGCGTTTTTAAATTGTCGGGCATTCCGAACCAGGCCGCACACAGTGGAAAATAAAAGTCTACTGTTTCTTGAACTCGACGCCGGCTCTTGTCTGATTGATTCCAAAAAAATCTCGTCCAACGCTCTCCATGGCTGACGTGGAAAGTTTCTTCGTAATTCACCTTTCTTAACGAGCGTGCAAATGGCGCGTAAGAGCAGTTTTCTTCGAGATCTACTGTCGTTATGTAGCCAGCCCGGTCACCGTAGCACATAGAAACAACAGATTCGATATAATCCTCATGTGGAAATTCTAACATCTGAAATGTACGCCACTCCTCCGGGTCACGCTCGAATAAAAATCGATGAGTGTCGTAACCAAAATCTTCTAATATGCGATACATCATTTGGGCGTGTCCGAGTTCGTCCTGGCAAGCAGCAGCTATCGCAATTTTATCTTCGAGTGTTGGCGACGTTTTAATGGCCGGTGAGTATGTTGGCAGGGTCACAACCTCTAGGTCAGCCGCGATGTGGATAGTATTTACTAGGACATCTTTGTAACGCGGCGTCATTTCTTCTATGTCTTCCAACTGATGGCCGGCAGCAACACGCTGCTGTAATGCGCGTTCGCGTGGGTCTTCTTGTACGTCTTTAATTGCCGTTGCCATTGGATAGTTGCCTTTCTCCGAATTAAAAGTTCTCTATTAAATGCTGTCGAAAATGAAGTGAGGGGTTCTCATAATTTTTTTGCTACGCCGTCAAAGACAAAATCGCGGAATGCGCGGGCAAAGTCATGCCCTTTCAAATCTCTTCCGCGCATATACCATTCTACATAACAGCCCTTGTTTGTTGCCATGATAACACTTGCTAGCTCATTAGCGCCTATTTCTGTGCGAAATATACCCATATTCTGCCCGGTGGCGATTGTATCGCGTAACGAAGTTTCCATTCGCGCCATTAACTCTGTTAGGCGACGCTCAATTTCTTGGCCAGAGCCGTTAAATTCGGCGCTCATTAGGATGGCTAGCAGCATATATTCTGTTTTCTCAGCCCCAATTACTGATTGGGAACGAACAAAAGCATTAAGTCGGGCCTTTGGGTCGGATCCTGCGGTAGACATCGCTGCTAGGGTGGGTTCTACTGTTAACTCCTCTGTTCTGGCGAGGAGCGCTTTAAGTACATTTGCTTTGCTTTTGAAGTAAAAATATACGGCTCCTTTTGTAAGTCCTGCGGCTTGAGCAATCTCTTCAACAGTTGTGGCGTGATATCCCTGTGTAATGAAAAGGGTTAATGCTTCGGTGAGAAGGGATTCGATGCTTGCGGCGCGCTGCTCGCGTTTTGTTGCCGGACGCGCTCGGTCATCGTTCGCTACAATATCTTCCGCTTGAGCATCCATTATACTGCCTAGTGACATACTGATCGGATAGTATCTCATTTTGATAATTTTTTCAATCGTGTTTAGAAAGATTGTGTTTGTAGAGCCCTTGTCTGGCGTTTATCTTACTATTTCACGATAGGATGGAGAGTTTAATTTGAAAACAGGTTGTTCTGCGGTAGGGTGAGGCGATGGACCAAAGTCTAAAAGACCTTAAGAAGAAACGGCAACGGCTTGCAAAACCCGAGTATGTTCTCGTTGGTGTTCTTCTGCTGATCGGGGCGTTAGCAGTGCCAGCGGTTAAAGATGTATATTTGATTCAGTCCTTCGTTTTGTCTATTTGCACGGGCCTGGGAATTCAATAAAAATCGTTGGATATAGACTACTGAAAAATTTCTATGCGTTCTACATAGTCCGAGCTACGCCATAATGTTTGTCCACAAACCTCATTGGATCAGTTAAAGGCCTCGTGTTTTAGGTTGTTGAAATTTAGTCGTAACTATGACTGAGTGCTTTTGTTACATATAATAAAGTCCGCACTATAAAGTCTATTGCTACTTTCAACCTGGCCGCTCAAAAGCTTTATCCAGGTGTCCTTTTCCCGCTAGATCGCCTTTTTCAAACAACCAGCTGTATCCACCTGTCGGGTTTGTTAGTATTTCCCAACAGTTGTTATCCATGTCCCAAAAAAAGAAACTATACGTGCCGTGTTGGAGGATGGGCTTTGTAATTTTGTGCAATCCCCATTCATCTTTTTGTTCGATAACCGTTTCGTAGGCAGTATCTACTTCTTCCTGCGTTTCTACGTCTAGTCCGTTATGGTTGAGGAGTGGCATTCGTTCTTCGTCACGGTTTTTCTGCTCTACAACTGCAATTGTATTTGCGCCACCAAGGCGAAGGAGCAGTGAAATGGGACTTGTACGGACTACTTCAAGACCTAGAAACTCCGTATAGAAGTCCCGGGCCTTTTCTAAATCTTTCGATTCGAGGGTCCCGTGAGATAAAAAATTTAATTTTAGTGCGGGATCTTTGGCAGTTTCCACCATAGGTGCACTCATACGTTTCTCCCATAAATATTATTAGTTAGTAGCTTTTATGCACTTTATATAGTTTGAGATAACCATCTTAAGAGACCAACACAGAGGCGTCAAAGAAATCAAGTGCGTAAAACCCTTAAATAATGAATTATATAAATAGTCCAGGGCGGGTTAGGTGCTCCATCTATTAGGTCTTGATAGCTTAATTAAATGTCAGCGTGTATGTCGCCAGTAGGTTTTCCAGAAAAGTAGGGGTACTCTATGCTTCATTATAAATTCAGGTCGCAAAAGGGGTCTGCTTAGACCATGTCTAACATCTCTATTGGGAATTTGGAGAGTGCATTATCAAAGTGTGACCCTAAGACACCACTGTCGAGTATTAAGGGGGATCCTTCTAAATTGTGTGGCGACATAGATATTAGGATAGCCTCCGACGGTACGTGGTTTTATATGGGGTCCCCTTTCACGAGGCAGCGCCTTGTTAAGTTGTTTGCGAGTGTTTTAAGGAGGGATGAAGCTGGGGACTACTGGTTAGTGACTCCCGCAGAAATGTGCCGTATTAAGGTTGATGATGCTCCATTCACAGCTGTTGAGCTGAAACTTCAAGGGAACGGCCGCCAACAGGAGCTAAAATTTCGTACAAATCTTGATAACTATGTTATTGCGGGGCCTGAACGTCCAATCAGGGTGCCTATTAACGAACTGACTGGAGAGCCGAGACCCTACGTGAAGGTAAATGAGGAGTTAGAGGCACTTATTGTACGTTCGGTCTTTTACGAGCTAGCGGAACTCGCGGAACCATACGAGATAAACGGCAATAAAGTTTTGGGCGTTTGGAGCAAGGAGGCCTTTTTTCCTATAGGATCTTCCGACAATGGATGAGGTTGTACATATTCTCATAAAAGAGGATGTAATTAATGCGTTTTCCAGTCCTGGGCCAGACCCTGAAGCTACTGGCGATAGTGAGGAAGCGAACGGGTATGGGTGGCTTTCACAGGACAAAGACGCCCTCCCTGATCAAATTACGTCGGCGGCCGTCCTCGTCCCCTTAGTTGACAGAGACGGGGGGATGACAATCTTGCTGACAAAAAGGACTAAAAACCTTAAAAGCCACGCTGGGCAGATTTCATTTCCGGGAGGCAAATCAGAGCCAGAAGATACAAGCCCCGAAGAAACAGCATTGCGGGAAGCTGAGGAGGAAATTGGTTTACTTAGTGAAAAGGTAGAAGTTGTGGGGCGACTTGGGCGTCGTGTTACGGGGAGTGGTTTCGAGGTTATGCCCGTTGTAGGTATTATAGATCCAAATAGTCGATTAACACCAAACCCTCGAGAAGTTGCTGAAATTTTTGAAGTTCCGCTTTCTTTTGTATTAAATACAAACAATCACAAGAGAGAAACGCGGGTAATAGAGGGTCTTGAGCGTGAGTTCTATGTAATACCCTATAAAAGATACTACATATGGGGTTTGACAGCTCGATTGCTTGTGGCACTCAGTACAATATTGGTAAAAAAATGATTCGGTTTTTTCTGCTTACCCTAATTCCCCTCATCGTGCCATTTGTGGTTTGGTACCTTTGGCAGGTCTTCTCAGGAAGACCTCGGGTTGATCCCAGTACGGGGGATCAAGAGGCTCCGAACTTAGGCGCGGCCCCTTTCGGAAAATTACTGATCGGCGGTGTTCTACTAATGATCTTAACCCTTGGTATTTTCTTATTTGTCCATGATGAATTCACGAGAACACCCTACAAGGCTATAGACCTCGATAAGTTTGAAGAAAATCAAAAACGCGAGTAATTTGGTGTTTTGATGAAGTGACCTAAATGACCCAAACCAAAAAAGTTGTATTGCCGGCGGCAATGATGGGTCCTGAAGTCCATCAAATCTTTGACAGGCTTGAGGCTGGTGGCGGTACGGTTCGTTTTGTGGGGGGGTGTATTCGAGACTTGCTCCTCGGTAGGGCTATCGCGGACATTACTGATTATGATTTGGCAACGGATGTACCGCCAAATCGCGTAATAGAACTTTTAGAAGGGAAAGTCCGAAAGGTAGTGCCAATCGGGTTTGAGCACGGCACTATTACAGCGGTGTGCCACACGAAATCATTTCATATCACAACATTAAGGGAAGATATTCTTACAAACGGCCGTCACGCGACAGTCCGATTTACCGAGGACTGGGCTAAAGACGCGCAGCGCCGTGATTTTACTATTAATGCCTTGTCCGTTAATCGAGAGGGAACTTTGTATGACTATGTCGGGGGCCTATCCGACTTAAGGGAAGGTCGTATCAAATTTGTTGGAACACCAACGAAGCGCGTTAAAGAAGACTACTTGAGAATTCTTCGTTTTTTTAGATTTTACGCACTATACGGGAAAACGGTTGTTGATCGTACCACTCTGGATGCATGTCGTGCGTCTGTTTCCAAAGTTTCAGAGCTCTCTGGCGAACGCATTTGGCACGAACTTGAACTTATCCTCAAAGCGCATAAGCTTGACCCTACATTTAGGCTAATGTCCGACATAGGTCTGTTGAAAAGTTTATTGCCGGCCGACTGTTCTATTGACCATTTGTTTGCGCTTGCCCGGACCGAGGCCACACTCTCGGTTCCTGCCGACGCTATTCGCCGGTTAGTTGCTCTTGCCCGAATTGAAACGCGGGAGGTGGCCGATCTTACTCATCGGCTGAAAATGTCAAATGCTAAAGCGAGACGGATCAAAAAACTTTGTTCTTTGCGGGGAACCTCGCAACCTAATATGGATAATCGGGTGTTGTCACCTACGATGTATCGTTTGGGTGAAAAGACATGCCGTGACACTATTTTATTAGACTGGGCTGATTGGAAAGTTCGAGCGCCTAAAGAAACTAATCATCTACAGGAGAGTTGGCAGAGAACCTGGGATTGTGCCGCTGTTTGGGTGCGACCTCAGTTCTTACTCAAAGGTAAAGACATATTGGAGTGTGGTCTGGAACAAGGCCCGAGAATCGGAGAGATATTAAGCGCGGTTGAACAGTGGTGGGTAAATCAAGAATTTAGGCCAGACCGAAAATCTTGTTTGGAGAGGGTTCACGCCTTGTTGGATTGTTAAAGTATTATGAGGTTTACCGTTAAGAATATATGTAAAATTGACAATTATCTAATAGGATTTTCCGGGGTGTCGTACAAACAAATAATAAGGGTTAAAAATGCATTCCGGGTATGAACTTCTCTGGTTGGCAGCAGAACGTACACCAAATCACGTTGCTTTGGTCGATGATGTCACGGATCGAAAGCTGACTTACGCCCAATTGGTCCGTGAGGTCGAAGAAGTTGCTGCTGGATTACATGCCGAGGGGATTGAGCGAGGGTCTACGGTTGCGACGGCTCTACCCGCGACGTGGGAGCATGCAATTTTCATTCTCGCTTTGATGCGACTTGACGCCGTGCCAGCCTTACTCAATTTTCGCCTAAAACCTGACGAAATAGTGTCTCTATGTGAGGCGAGTGGCGTACAAGCGGTTGCTGTTCTTCCGGAAATCACATTGGTGGACAAATTAAAAGAAAATATACCCAATAGCGGGCCTATCTGGTGTCTCAATGACGTCAAAGGTGTTGCCAAGAACCTCGTGGATTGCCGGGCGGACCCCTCTACTCTTCCTGTGTATGAAAAACCTCCACCAGAGGATGTTGCATTCCTTTATTATACGTCCGGCACTACGGGCCTGCCTAAGGCGGTAGTGCTCAGTCATCGGAGTATTGAGCCGCGAATACTTTGGCTTTCAACGCAAGGAGGCCTCCGTCATGGGGTGCATAATCGAGCCCTTGGGTGTATGCCATTTAGCCATGCAATCGGGTTTTTTGGAGTGTTCCTAGTAACACTTGCGTTCAACGGGACCTTTTATGTAGTTAGCGAATTTAATCCAATCAAAATTGTAGAGTTAGTTAACAGCGAAAAACTCACGTATGCCTTCTGCATACCCACAATGTATCAAGCGATGGTTTCAGCGCCTAACTATTCACCCGAAAAATTTTCTTCTTTCGAACTTGCTCTTTATGGCGGGTTATCCATAGACTCAGGTTTGCTTGACCATATACACGAAGAGTGGGGTGGTGCTATTCGACATATTTATGGCACCACAGAGACCATGTGTTCGCTCTATCACCCTGAACCAGCAGGGCAACATGCGACGTTGCGTCCGGGGTACTATTGTCGAACCCGGGTTGTGCGTGTTGATGGAGATGGGCCAGATGACATTGTAAGCGTGGGTGAAGAGGGTGAACTGATTGTCGACGCCAGTGTCGATACTATTTTTACCGAATACCTGGGCCGCCCCGATGAGACAGAAAAGAAAATTCGGGGTGGCTGGTACTATACGGGCGATATTTTTCTGCAAGAGGAGAATGGGGACATAACAATCGTTGGACGAGTTGATGACATGATTCGGTCAGGAGGTGAAAGTATCCACCCGGAGGAGGTCGAAGCGGTTCTTGGTTCTCACGCCTTCGCCACAGAAGTCAGTGTAATTGGTCTTGTAGACCCCCAATGGGGTCAAATAGTAACGGCATGCATAAAACAGGTTTCTGGTGATCCAGCGATTGCTGCATGCGAACTCGATGAACATTGCAAAGCGTCCTCGCTGCCGGACTTCAAACGCCCTAAAGCCTATTTTTTTGTCAACGAACTACCGCGTAACGCCGCTAACAAGATCTTGAGACGCTTGCTTAGAGATGCCGCGGAGGATGCGCGGGCTAATGAAAAGGCTAGTTTTCAGCGGTTGAACTAGTCTGTGTTAAGGCCATTTCACTTCGGGTGGAAGTGACATCAAGATTGCATCTACATTGCCGCCAGTCTTTAATCCGAAGATTGTACCTCGGTCATAGAGGAGGTTAAATTCAACATAGCGGCCTCGTCGGAATAGCTGATGTTCTCTTTCATCAACTGTCCACGTTTCATTCATGTGGTTAGTGACAATTTTGGGATAGATATCTAAAAATGTCTGCCCAACGTCTTTGGTAAAAGTAAAATCCTTGAACCAGTTGCCCGAATCAAGATAATCATAAAATATTCCGCCTACCCCTCGCGGTTCGTCTCTGTGGATGATGTGAAAATAATCGTCACACCATTTTTTAAACTTGGAATAATAGGTAGCATCGTGTTTATCGCAGGTTTCCTCTAACGCTTCATGAAACATCGAGGTATCCGCGTCGTTCGGCAACATTGGGGTTAGATCGCTTCCACCACCGAACCAAGATTTAGTGGTAACTATAAAACGCGTGTTCATATGTGCTGCCGGTACACGAGGCGATTGTAAGTGGGCAACAACGGAAATTCCCGACGCCCAAAACCGCGGGTCCTCGTTGGCACCCGGTATATCGTTGCGAAATTCTTCTGAAAATTCTCCATGTACAGTTGATATATTCACCCCAACTTTTTCAAAAACACGGCCTTTCATCAAAGAAATTTCTCCTCCACCGCCGCCCGGCCTTTCCCATTCCGTACGTACAAAACGACCCGGGTGTTCAATACCTATAGATGGATGGGGCGTAGCAACAGTGTCTTCTAGTTTTTCAAATTGTGAGCAAAGCTGATCTCTCAACTGCGTAAACCAGTCGGCGGCAGCTTTCTTTCGTGCTTCTAAGGAGTCTGTTTTCATTGATCGTTTATTCTCCTGGTATTGAGTTCACTGGTCTGACGTAGTGCTTCCCCTATGACCATCGCAGCTGCTGTGACCACGTTTAAAGACCGGGCCTCTTCTACCATAGGAATAAAAAGTCGGGCATCCGCAGCGCGGTGTATCTCTGCGGGCACGCCCGCACTTTCCCGACCAAGAAGCAATGCGTCTGTTTTATGAAAACTAAAAGATGAATAGGGTGTGTCTCCCGAAGTCGTTAGTAATAAAATGCGACCTGGGAGCTTGTTTGCAATCCAAGAATCCCAACAATCGTGTTTTTTGATTCTGGCTTTTGGTGTGTAATCCATCACGACACGGCGTAGCCGAGCGTCGGTCAGAACGAACCCACAGGGTTCTATAATGTCGACAGATGCCCCAAGGCACGCCGCAAGGCGAAAAATGGCACCTGCGTTTTGAGGTATATCCGGCTGATAAAGCGTGATGTTCATACAACAGGGATACCTAGGTATGAAATTTCAGGCAACAATTCACGTTCCACATTTTTTGCCCCTCAAAAATCTAATAACGCGCTTTTGGGGAGGGTTTTCAGCGCCGGAAAATTGGATTATACCCGGTTTAAACAAGGTTAGGGCCGACAACAGACGTGAAAGTATGCGGCGACGCGCCACATTCCATGAATCTGTGTATGTGGTAGTAATATGCCGTCTGATAATTGGCATGCTAATAAAAGTTTTTATTTAGGCGTCTCGCTGGATATCCGACGGACATTATAGTAACGGTGGATCAACGGAAGCAGGGTGAAAAACATGGCTGAAACGGAGGACTCGGGAGCGACCGAAGATGGTCACGTCGGGGAAACCCGCCGTGATTTTCTGCAATTAGCGACAGGAGCCTTTGCTGTCGTTGGAGGCGCTGCCGTTGCTTGGCCCTTAGTCCACCAGATGAACCCCGCCGCGGACACGCTCGCCCTTGCATCAATCGAGGTTGACATTTCTGGAATTGAGGTTGGCCAAGCAATAAAGGTTAAATGGCGCGGCAAGCCGGTCTTTATTCGTCATCGAACGCCTGCCGAAATATCTGCAGCAACAAAGACTGCGCGCGACGATTTGGTTGATCCCGAGGAAGATCAAAATAGAGTAAAAGCGGGAAAGGCCCAGTGGCTTATTTTGGTTGGGGTTTGTACTCATCTCGGCTGTATTCCCCTAGGAACGTCTCAGGGGGAAACGAAAGGTGAATTTAATGGCTGGTTCTGTCCCTGCCACGGTTCCCATTACGACACCTCTGGGCGTATCCGGAAAGGCCCAGCACCCCGTAACCTAGAAGTACCGGAATACACTTTCCTAAATGATACAGTCGTTAAAATCGGCTGAGGTAGACAAGAATGGCAAAATTTCAAAAACCTGCGTGGCTAGATAACAGCCTCGTCCGTTGGGTTGATCACCGACTACCCGTTTTTTCGTTCATGAGCCATGAATTGTACGAATACCCAACGCCGCGAAATCTAAATTATTGGTGGAATTTTGGTTCCCTTGCTGGGATTGTGCTTGTGGTAATGATTGTTACCGGCATTACGTTAGCAATGCACTATACGCCCCACACCGACCATGCTTTTGATTCCGTCGAACGAATTATGCGTGATGTAAATTATGGGTGGTTGATACGGTATATACATATGAATGGGGGATCGATGTTTTTCATCGTTGTCTACATTCATATTTTTCGCGGTATGTATTATGGGTCTTACAAGGCACCTCGTGAAATCCTGTGGATTTTGGGTGTTGTAATCCTTTTGTTGATGATGGCGACTGCATTTATGGGTTATGTTTTACCTTGGGGACAAATGAGTTTCTGGGGTGCCACGGTCATCACCAACCTATTCTCTGCAATACCTTGGGGTATTGGAGATTGGATTGTAACACTCTTGTGGGGTGGTTTTGCGGTGGATAATCCGACCTTAAATAGATTCTACAGTCTCCATTATTTACTCCCGTTTTTGATAGTTGGAGTTGTCGTCCTTCATATTTGGGCGTTGCATGTGCATGGTTCTAACAATCCTATCGGAATAGATACGAAGGGCGAGCAAGACGTAATCCCATTCCATCCCTACTATACTATTAAGGACATGTTTGGTTTGGGGGTTTTTCTCACGTTCTTCGCGCTCTTTATTTTTTTCGCGCCCAACTTCTTTGGAGAACCGGATAATTACATCCCGGCAAACTCACTCGCGACGCCAGCCCACATTGTTCCTGAATGGTATTTCTTGCCATTCTACGCCATTCTAAGAGCCGTCCCCGATAATTTCATCGGGGGCTGGACGACGGAATGGCTTGGATTCATTATATTTGAAGCGAAACTTGCTGGGGTTTTGGCAATGTTTGGCGCAATCGCCGTATTGTTTATTTTGCCTTGGCTTGATAGGTCAACCGTTCGCTCATCGCGTTTCAGGCCTATGTATAAATGGTTTTTTTGGATTTTTCTGATTGATTGTTTAGTGCTGGGGTATGTGGGAGCGAAGCCAGCGGAGGGGGTTTTTATAATAATCGGTCGCTTAGCAACAGCATGGTATTTTATTCATTTTCTCGTTGTTATTCCCCTGCTATCAAAATTTGAAACACCCAAGGATTTGCCAAACAGTATCTCTGAGCCCGTGCTCGGCGGTGGGGAGCCAACTGTCGCCGTGAATAAGGCGATGGAGAAGGCATGATGAAAATAATAAAAACGCTAATTGTCGCTGGAATCTTCGCCTTCGTAACGTCGTCTTCACAAGCGGCGGGTGATTCTAAACATGCCCCTGAACATCAATGGAAGCACTCGGGGCTTTTTGGCACATTTGATCGGGAAGCCTTACGTAGAGGTTTCAAGGTGTATAATGAGGTTTGTTCGGGTTGCCACAGCCTGAGACTTGTGGCTTATCGCAATCTCAGGGATATTGGTTTTTCAGAAGCTGAAGTAAAAAAGATAGCTGCTGAGAGAGAATTCCCTACGGAACCAAATGCAGATGGAGAAATTGAAAGCCGTTCGGGCTTGCCATCTGATCGTTTTAAATCACCGTTTCCTAATGACAATGCGGCCCGTGCCTCTAATAACGGAGCGTTACCTCCTGATTTGTCTCTGATAGTAAAGGCACGTATTGGAGGTGCTGATTATATTCACGCTCTTTTGACAGGTTATAAGGACGCTCCCGCGAGTGTGAAAGTCCCAGAAGGGATGAATTATAACAAATATTTTGCGGGAAAGTTGATAGCTATGGCGGCTCCATTGCAAGAAGATGGTGTTGAATACACAGATGGTACTAAAGCAACCGTGAAGCAGCAGGCAGAAGATGTTGTCACTTTCCTAGCCTGGACCGCCGAACCCGAGCTTGAAGAGCGCAAACGAATGGGCGTCAAGGTCGTCCTTTTCCTTTTGTTTTTTACTGGCCTCTTGTACGTGGTAAAAAGGCGGATTTGGTCTAAAGTTCATTAACCTCTGCGGCAGTTCCTCTGAGGCGAGTGATTAAATGTCGTTGGTCCTTGGGCTATGTATGTTTGGACATGTAACAATAGGTACCCGGGACCTAACCCGAGCGGGTTTATTTCATGACGCCGTTTTAGAAGTTCTGGGACATACGCGTGCTTTTGAACGCGAAACTTTGATTTGTTATGGTGATCGATCAGGATCACGATTTTTTGTGATGTTGCCTTTCGATAGGAAGGTCGCGTCGGTCGGAAATGGAACTCACGTAGCATTTCATGCAGTCAGTCGGATGGTTGTTGACGATTTTCACTCAATGGCTCTAGCCTCCGGAGGCACTGACGAAGGGTTGCCAGGACTGCGAAAACATTATCATGATCATTACTACGGTGCATATGTTCGGGATCCTGACGGAAATAAATTGCAGGCTGTTTGCCACAAACCGGAATAAAGGGTTTTATTTGGTTAGTTCTGGTGCTGCCTCATTCGTTCATGAACATATTAGTCTGTCTTGCCGGATGAGCTAAAACAGTGGTTTCGGGTTGGCAAAGTACTCTGGTGTTGGCTGTTTTGGAGTGTACCTCGACTGGGTTTCTCGAGTCTGTAACACTCGAGAGAATAAAACCCCCGCCCAATAAGACGAGGGTTTAACTGTTTATCTATTTTTTAAGCTGTGTGTTGGCTGACCCATTCTAGTGCGCGAGCATACGCTCTCTGGGTTGCGCCCGCGTTATAGGAATCACGGTCGTCACATGTAAAGCCGTGCCCGGAGTCATCGTAGACGTAGAGTGGACTGTCTTGAAGAGCATCCTTGATTTTTTGTAAATCATCGAGAGGGATTGCTGCGTCGTTATCACCCATATGAAATTGGGTTGGACATTTTGGTTGCATTTCTGCCACCTTTGCAGCTATTCCACCGCCATAAAACGGCATAGCCGCAGAAAGACCGTCAACCGTACAGGCTGCTATATAGGTCGCATAGCCGCCAAAGCAAAATCCAATCACGCTTACATTACCCGCCGAAGAAACGTCTTGGACAGCCGCGGTAATGTCAGAAGTAATCCAATCGTCGGTAATTTTTTGACGTGTTTCACGACCCGTCGCGAAGTCATCTTCGTTGTAGGTAAGTTCGATTCCCTTTTCTATACGATCAAAAAGAGCAGGCGCAATCGCAACGTAACCTTGGTCAGCAAAATAATCCACAGTCCGCCGAATTTGGCCATTAACACCGAATATTTCTTGGATTACTACCAGTGCGCCTTTAGGCGTACCTTTGGGTTCCGCTTTATATGCGTCGAGATTGTGTCCGTCAGTTGTCGTTAGCGAAATGGTTTGTCCCATAATTCTCCCCTCCATAGATTATTTATAAAATTCACCGATTGAAAATATAAGAAGTTTTGATTGCTATTTGGTAGTCATTATAACGGTATCTTCGCATAGTTTAACCGGTCCAGTCATACGTTAAAACGGAAAAGCACTACTTCCCCGTCTTTAACAATATAGTCTCGGCCTTCCTGTCTCATTCGCCCTGCTTCTTTTGCTCCGACCTCTCCTGCACTTGATACGTAGTCGGCGTACGAGATTGTTTCGGCGCAGATAAAACCCCGGGCGAAATCTGTGTGTATGATTCCGGCGGCTTCTACAGCCGTCGTATTTCTGGGAATAGTCCGTGCGCGGGCTTCGTTCGGACCTGCCGTAAAATATGTAATTAGTCCAAGCAGACTGTATCCAGCCTTTATAACCTGTTCGAGTCCCGTTCGTTCTAATTCAAGACTTTTGAGAAACTCTTTTTTTTCAACTGTATTTTCCAGTTGAGCAATTTCTGCCTCAATACCGGCAGATATAACAACGCAAGCGGAGCCTTCGGCTTTCGCCCGGTTGGCAACCATTTCAGAAAGGTTATTTCCGGTGGCAGCGCATTCATCATCTACATTACAAACGTACATTACGGGCTTTGCGGTCAGTAATTGCATGCTGTCAAACAGACCCTTTTCTTCTTTGGATATCTCCAAAGATCTTGCGGGTTTTCCTTGTTCTAATATTTTACAAGTCCGCTGGACGAGCGAGAGTGTCGCCTTCGCTTCTTGATCTCCTCCCCGAGTTTTCTTAATGAGTAACTCAGTGCGGCGCTCAAGACTTTGTAAATCAGCCAGCATTAATTCCGTATCAACGATTTCAGCGTCTGCTAACGGGTCCACTTTACCTAAAATATGAGTAACATCTGTGCCATTAAAACAACGTAAGACATGTACGATTGCTGACACCTCCCTTATGTGGGCAAGAAACTTATTCCCAAGGCCTTCTCCTCGGCTAGCACCTTTCACTAGGCCGGCAATATCTACAAACTCAACAGTCGTTGGAACGTTATTCCTTGAATTTGCTAGTTGCGCAATCACACCTAACCGATCATCCGGAACTGTTACCTGACCCGCATTAGGGTCAACCGTACAAAAGGGATAGTTTTTAGCGTCTGCCGCACTGGTTGCTGTTAATGCATTGAAAAGCGTTGATTTTCCCACGTTGGGGAGGCCTACAATACCGCACTGAAAACCCATTATATTTAATCCGTTTGACTTTTTCTTTGGTTGGGTGGGGGCGCGAGGAAAGCTACTTTTGTCATAAACCCGGTATTATCTCCCGCAATTAGTATAGGCAACGCTTCCGATATGGCGTCCACAGTTTTCTTTACCCAATCGCGTTCACTTTTATAAAAGTCCGATAAAACATATCTATTTACTTTCTTTTGATTGCCGGGGTGGCCAATTCCAATTCTTATACGACGAAAGTCTTGACCAATGTGTGAGGATATACTGCGAATGCCGTTATGGCCGGCGTGGCCGCCCCCTACCTTTACCCGTACTTTTCCCGGAGCAAGATCAAGTTCATCGCATAAAACTGTCACTTGGCGCGGTCGGATCTTGAGGTACCTAACAGCAGATCCAAGTGCACGGCCTGATTCGTTCATAAAAGTTTTAGGTTTTAGCAGGAGGACCTTCTCACCAGCGATTTTTCCTTCCGCAACATATGCATGATGGCGTGTTCGACGAAGAACGAGGCTATGACGTCGTATTATTTCATCGGCGGCAATAAAACCAATATTATGACGCTGGTGGTTATGTTTAGCACCAGGGTTTCCAAGTCCAGCTAAAATAAGCATCAATGGTCACTGGTTACGGTGGGTGGAGACGATCGCTTAGCTGTCGTTGCTCTCTCCTCCTTCTTCGGTTGGGCTTTCATCACTATCCTCTGAAGCCTCCGCATCACCCTCGGCCTCTTCTGTTTCTTCTCCTTCTTCAGCTTCGTCCGCAACTGGCTCCACGATAATGGTTGGAGCAGAAATTGTTGCGATTGTAAAATCACGATCGGAAATTGCGAATTCCACACCTTCCCCTAGAGTGACGCTACTTGCATGTATTGAATCACCAATGTCTAGTCCTGCTACATGAAGTAAAAGTTCCTGCGGAATATTGTCCGCGGTGCACAAAACCTCAACTTCATAACGCACAACGTTTAGCACCCCGCCGCGTTTTAGACCCGGTGAGTCATTCTCTCCATCGAAGCTAACCGGAACTGCGACAGTGATTTTTCGTTTAGGATCAAACCGCAAAAAATCGACGTGCAGTGGGGTGTCCGACACGGGATGGAACTGGACATCCCTTGGCAATACTCGGTGTTTATTGCCATCTAATTCCACATCAATCAGGCGTATGAAAAATCGGGGATTATCAAGTTCACGATCTAGGATTCTACGTTCGAGAGTCAGTAAAACTGGCTCTTTTTTGTTGCCATATATTACAGCAGGTACCATTCCGTTGCGGCGGGCTAGGCGTGCGGACCCCTTACCGGCACTTTCCCGCGGCGACGCTGGTACAGTATCGACCTCCGCCATATTATTTCCTCCAAACAGACAAACCGGCCTAAAGGGGGGCCGGCTACAAAATACCCCATTATTCTCCAGCGAGGCGCGGGTATTTAGCCTTAAAAAACCCTTTAGTCAAACAGACTGGATACAGATCTTGAATCACTTATCCGGCCTATCGCCTCCGCCATCAACGGTGCGATAGTTATTTGCTCGATATTTTTTGCCTCTTTAACGGCTTCGGTACCCTGTATCGAATCCGTGATGAACATTGATTTAAGTGGTGATGACGAAACTCGTTTTACGGCCTCACCCGATAACACACCGTGAGTTATATATGCGTGAACGCCGCTGGCACCCGCTTCCATTAACGCTTTTGCCGCATTACACAATGTGCCACCAGAATCGACTATATCGTCTACAAGAATACAGGTACGGTCCCTTACATCACCGATTATATGCATGACCTCGGAAACACCCGCCTGTTCCCTTCGTTTATCAATGATAGCAAGGTCTGCGTTAAGACGCTTTGCAAATGCCCGAGCACGGACTACTCCCCCAACATCCGGTGAAACCATAACGAGGCTGTCTTTCTCGAAAGTTTCTTCGATATGGGGGACAAATACCGGTGCGGCAAATAAATTATCTAATGGAATGTCAAAGAAACCTTGAATTTGTCCAGCGTGTAAATCCAGTGTTAGTACACGATCGGCGCCTGCAATAGTAATCAGATTAGCCACTAATTTTGCTGAAATTGGGGTTCGAGGACCAGATTTACGGTCCTGACGGGCATATCCAAAGTAGGGAATCACGGCAGTAATGCGACTGGCGGAACCGCGTCTAACAGCATCTAGTGCTACTAGCAATTCCATAAGATGATCGTTAGCTGGGTAAGAGGTTGATTGGACTATAAAAACATCTTCGCCGCGTATATTTTCCTGGATTTCTACAAAGCACTCCATATCAGAAAATCGTCGTACACTCGCCTTAGTGAGTGTTAAATCTAAATACGCGGCAATGGCTTCAGACATCGGCCGATTGCTATTGCACGCAATAATCTTCATGTGCGGCATCTTCCCGTTATGTCTTGGTTTGGCTAAATTCTCGTTTATCAAATCAGTGCCCCTCATAGGAGCCGATTGCAAAATAACAGCGGGCTTATTACGTGTAAACAATTTGCGATTCTGGAAGGAGTCGCTGGCCATTTTAATAAATTTGTCTGTCCAGTGTCTTCGAAAGAAGTTCTACAATGCCTTGTGCTGCAGTGTTTGCTATAGTCTTTGCTATATCTGGCCAGTCTAACTCAAGAACGTGGTTTGGTACCTCTTTCTCTTGGTAAAGATTGCCAATCTCTCCTCCGTCTGGTCTGAATAACGTCCATCGAATTACCAGTGTTTTTTTGTCTGTTCTGGATGCGAGGAGTGACACCTCGCCCATTAATACAAGCGTTTTTTCTTGGAGTTTGGAAATAATGCGAATGGATTTTTGTTTTAGATAAAAAATAAGCTGTTCGCGGAGGAATGCGGCGGCGTCGGATGGGGCACCGTAAATAGGCCAGAGGTATACACTTCTTGCTTCTTTTTTAATTGTTTTGGTTATTGGCGTTGGCGGCTTTAGCATGAGGATTACGTTGTTGGCCGCGTGAGTAGCGAGTTTCTGGATAGTTTTATTTTTTCTGTTTGCCCATCCGAATTTATCGACTTGTAGGTTGCTTTTTTGTTGTCCCAATGAAAATCCTTGCGAATTGAATAGCTCCCATACTATTTGAACTTTGATATCCTGATTTGTCCCATCGAAAACCGTCACCCTCCCTTCTAAGGTTATGCTCCGCTTGTTACCGACCCCCGAAGTTGATAGGAAGTTTTGTTTTCGTAACGCGTGCACAATTTCGAGAGACAATCGTTCAGCTAGGTCTTTTTCTATACCTAAAATGCGTATAACGCTGACATCTCCGCTCTTCGGTAGTTTTAGTGTAGGGTTTGCTACCTTTTTTTCCAAAGTTGGATGGAATGGTTGAGGTAATGGCTGACAAGAGCCGATGGCAATAAAAAACAGACACAGAAGCAAATGACGTCGGTTACAGTACACAACTAGCAATCAAGCCGAGAACAAGAAAGACAATAAACATGATCATATAGGGCATATTAATTTGATTCTGCTATTGCAATCGCGGATATCATACGACCGTAGTCGGTGAGCTTGTGATGGGTATTGCGTCGGCAGCTAAAAAATAATTTGACTTGTTCATAGGTGTCGTTTTGAAAAGTTTCAACACGGGCTATTCCAACTTTTATAAGACGTGCTCGGATGTAACCACTAAGATCAAACATATACTTGTCGCTATGAGGTTCCCGCTGGAAGAAGCGTGATGCTTTCGAGTCAGGGCCAACAAATAGGGTATAAAACTCCACACCAACTTGATAAGAGGTCTTTGCAATACAAGGGCCGATACTTGCGACTATATCGTTTGTATTAGCGCCTATTTTTAGCATTGCAGAGACAGTTCCTTCAACGACACCATTGAGTGCTCCCTTCCATCCCGCATGCGCCGCACCAATTACACCATGTGTGACATCACAGAATAAGATCGGCGCACAATCGGCGGTCAAAATTCCGAGGATTAACCCCGGTGTTCGAGTGACCATCGCGTCCGCCTGTGGCGGGTTTTTTCTATTCGGAAGTGCCTCCGTAATGATAATGGATTTTGCACTATGTACTTGTTGGAGGGTCACTAAGTTTGTGTGAGACAATTCAAGACTTTCGCAAGCTCGACGTTGATTTTCTGTGACAGCTTCAAGGCTGTCTAGTGAACCTGGCCCACAATTTAAAGAAGCGTAAATTCCTTTACTTACGCCCCCTTGCCGCGTGAAAAACCCGTGTTTCAGGTTAGGTTGTTCGTTAAAATATGTGGACCTCAGAAAATTTTGTGTCATTGTTCAAATCCCGCCGGAATTGGTAGGTCAGCACCCATCGCCACGAAAACTTTATATAAAACGCCCATTTGGTGAAGATTTATTAGCCGCCCGGTGCCGGAAGTTAACATTCTAGCCTGATCTGACTTGGCGTCTTTGACCAAGTCCCTGGTACGGCGGAAAATACCTAAGCTAATTAGAAAAGACGCTTGGCTTATAGGACCTAATGTCCTCATTCCAAGGTGGCTCATACGTTCGCTGAGTGCTGCGAAGTTAACGTGGGCTGTAAGATCAACCTCTCCAGGATTAGAGAGTATATCAGCATAGCTTTGAGATTTGACCGCTTGGAGCGTTTCCCCCGTTTCATATTTGTCGTACCCATAGTCAATAAATAGAGCGTATCCAGGGGCCGTTTTAAACCGCTCAACTATTTTGTCCGCGATCTCCAATGCTGCTGATGAATATTCATAAATGGAACCTGTAGCGGCACCGCGCAAACTTTCTGGAATTTTTGCCTTTGTCCTGGACGAAGGTTTATCCGTTATAAACATAAAACCTTTGTCTGCTCGTTTGATACGCCGTTCTGCCCATCCACCTGGTGTTTTGACAAGTTGATGGACCGGGAGAGCGTCGAGGAATTCGTTAGCAATCAAAACTGTAGGCCCAATGGGCACTGTATCTAATGAAGTGTGCCATCTTATACTTGCGCCATTAAGCGTTTTGTTCTGTCGGTCTTTCAGTACTGGGCTCGTTTCAAGAAAATGTATATTTATTGCCTTATCAAATTCAGGTATGGCTTTACTGGTTCGTAAAAAGTCCATCATCAGAGTTCCCCGACCCGGACCACATTCTATAACTTCCACCTTTTTGGGGAAATTCATCTGTTCCCAACAAGTTGCTGACCAAAGCGCGATTAATTCGCCGAAGACCTGGCTAATCTCCGGCGAAGTAACAAAATCGCCTTCAAAACCTATTGGATCGCGGGTGTTATAGTAGCCAAATTCTGGGTGTCCTAATGAAAGTTCCATGAAATTAGCGACCGTGATAGGTCCCGTTTTATTTATTGTCTCTCGGATTATCTCTTCAAGTTTAGACATATTTTCTTGAGCGAATAATCAGCCAGATTCCAATTAATAACAGCGGTAACGATAGCCATTGGCCCATAGTTGTTTCCATGAAAAGGTATCCAAGATGCGGATCGGGTTCGCGGAACATCTCGACAAAGGCTCGAGAGATAGCGTACCCTGTAAGAAAGACGCCTGTCAGTAAGCCAGTGCGCATGAAAGAATTTTTTTTACGTGCAAACCAAAGTAGTAGGCCAAACAAAAGTACTCCTTCTAACAGAGCCTCATACAGTTGGCTTGGATGGCGCGGCAATGGGCCACCATCCGGAAATATCATCCCAAGAGGTGATTCTGTGACACGACCATAAAGCTCACCATTTATAAAATTGGCCAGTCGTCCTAAG
>CAYPNT010000009.1:38429-57828 GCA_964412235.1 uncultured Rhodospirillaceae bacterium | reverse complement strand
ATATTTCCACCCACGGAAATTAGAGTGTAGTTTTTACAAGTAGCTCCCGTCTTCCCCGCTCGGATTTGTAAAAGGCGACCAACACTCAAGATCTTTTATTAATTTCCAATGTTCAAGGGCCCACTTAACGGACGGGAATGCCAGGTCCGCCCAGGGTATATCGCCCCACTCAAATAATTGAAGCTCCAGGGTTTCCTCACCTGCCGCAAAGACCCCGTCGCAGACGGTCGCGCGATATATTAACTGTACCTGGCTTATTCTAGGAATAGTGTATACGGAGATAAGCCCCTCAATATCAATTGTCGCACATGCTTCCTCCAGGGCCTCTCGCATCGCGCCAACTTCCGCCATTTCGTTGAGCTCTAAATATCCCGCTGGAATCGTCCAATATCCCCTGCGGGGATCAATAGCCCGACGGCACAAAAGAATTTTGTTTTGCCAGCTGCAAACGGAACCCACGACAATCTTTGGATTCTCGTAATTAATAAAACCACAGTCGGGACACACCAAACGCTCAAGATTATCCCCATCGGGAATCATAACTACGGATGGACCACCCAGCTTTTCTTCATCTGGCATACTACCATGATGAGCTCTACGTCACAGTCGGGCAAGAAAATTTCTATCTATTGATACCCAAATCATAAACTCGAAAACTATAAGTCCTCCACCTGGTTTTCGGTCGATATAAATAAAGGAATTTTTCATAACTGCGTATTGATGACGTCCGTGCGTACTATCGGTATTGTTGTGGGAAGTTGGAGAATAAAAGTGTTTGGCCAAAAAGTTGCTCGTTTAGAAGATCCCGCACTTCTACGCGGTAAAGGTCGTTACCTCGACGACATCCATCTTCCAGGTATGTTGCATGCCGCGTTCGTACGAAGCTCGGTTGCCCATGCTGAGATTTCTGAAATTGGTATCTCGCGTGCAATGACGATACCGGGTGTTGTAGCTATATACACGCTTGACGACTTGCGGCCTTATCTAACCAACACGGTAATGCCAGTTGAACAGCCCTCGGGCGCACTAAAATTATCGGCGAGCCCATCCGTACTGGCGGATAGAGAAGTCCGTTATGTGGGAGAGCCGGTCGCCTGCGTTATCGCAGATTCACCTTACGTTGCCGAAGATGCGGCGACTATTGTAGAAGTTGCGTATAATTCTTTGCCGATTTCTGCAAATTACAGAAATGCCCTCGAGCAAAACTCAAATAAAGCTCACTCAGAATTCCAAAATAACCTGGTTGCTGATTTCACCCTCGAATACGGAGATGTTGAGGAAGCATTTTTGGGCGCATCCCACGTTTTCAAAGAAACTTTTCAACAGCATAAGGGTCTGGGACACGCAATAGAGTGTCGAGGGGTCGTTGCACGTAACAACATCCGAGATGGTTTATTAACCATATGGTCTTCGACACAAATGGCGCATCGTGCCCACTCTATTCTTGTCGAATTACTTGGACGGTCTGAGGATCAAATTCGCGTACTAACACCAGATGTCGGAGGTGGTTTCGGCCCTAAGTTTGTATTCTACCAGGAAGAAGTCGTCGTCCCCGCAGCAGCTATTATTTTAGGCCAACCAATAAAATGGGTCGAAGATAGGCGAGAACATTTTACTGCAACCACTATGGAACGAGACCAGCTGTGGAATCTAGAAGTAGCAATTGATCAAAATGGACACCTTCTGGGGGTGCGCGGAGAAATTACACACGACCACGGTGCGTATACACCCTATGGGGTTAACCTACCTTATAACGCCGCAACCAATTTCTTGGGTCCCTATGAGCTGCCAACTCTCTCATTGGACGTCAAGCTCGCACTCACAAACATGACGCCGGTTTCTCCGGTACGGGGTGCTGGGCGACCGCAAGGCACCTTTGCCATGGAACGGCTAATGGACCGGATATCGAGAGAGTTACGTATTGATCGATCCGAAATTCGCCAGAGGAACATTATTCCAAATACTTCTATGCCCTACAGCACAAATATACGTACCCGCGACGGCGCTATTATGACATACGACTCCGGTGACTATACCGGCTGTCTTGAAGCGGCAATTGAACACGCGGGCTATAGAAACTTCCAGGTTAAGCAAGACACGGCACGTGCCAAGGGACACTACTTGGGGATAGGAATTGCAAATTATGTCGAGGGTACCGGACGAGGCCCCTTTGAGTCTGCCGTCGTTCGCGTTAAGCCTTCGGGAAAAATTATCATCTACACGGGTGCTACAGACCAGGGACAAGGGCTAAAAACCACGCTAGCACAAGTCTGTGCCAGTCAGATTGGGGTATCAATAGGCGATATTGAAGTTTTAAGCGGAGATACCCGGCATGTTTCGCTAGGCCTGGGTGCGTTTGCAAGTCGACAAGCGGTGACCGCTGGGTCTTCCGTGCACGTAGCGTCTATTGCGGTCCGAAATAAAATATTAAAGGTCGCAGCGCACCTCTTAGAAACCGCGGAAGAAGACCTAGATATCAGCGGCGGAGTGGTGTCAGTTCGCGGTGTAACAAAGATTTCCGTGACGCTGGGTGAGGTGGCGCGGGCTGTACAGGGCATGCCCGGGTTTTCGTTGCCAGGAGAAGTGGAACCGGGAATGGAAGCGAGTGCGACCTTCACACCTTCAACACAAACCTATTGTAACGGTGTTCATGTGGCGGAGGTCGAGGTAGACCCCGGCACAGGCAGTATACAAGTGCTAAACTATGTAATCGTGCACGACAGTGGCAAGTTAATTAATCCCACTATCGTTGAAGGACAAATAACAGGGGGGGCAGCTCACGGGCTTGGTTGTGCGCTTTTTGAACGTATGATTTATGATGAGCGAGGACAGCCCCAAACTACAAACTTTGCCGACTACTTATTACCCACGGCGCCAGAAGTGCCATTCTTTGATGTAGTGCACATGGAGAGCCCCACTCCGCTAAATCCGCTTGGTGTAAAAGGTGCGGGTGAGGGCGGCACAATTCCTGTAACTTCAGCTATCGCGTCAGCAGTGGAGGACGCTCTATCTCCTTTTGGCATCATTATTCAAGATCTTCCGATTGAACCGGCCCGAATAGTCGAGATGATACGAGAAAATACTTTATGAAATTTATAAGAAATGCCTGGTACGTCGCGGCACAAAGTCGTGAACTCTCGCACGACCTCCTTAGCCGCCGAATTTGTGGGGAGACTATCGTTCTATTCCGAATGGATTCAGGACGACCGGCAGCGTTAGAAGATCGCTGTTGTCATCGCCACTTACCTTTATCGCTAGGGACACACAATGGAAATACGGTCCAGTGTGGTTATCATGGACTAGAGTTTGACAGTTCCGGGAAGTGTATTTCTGTTCCCGGACAGGCCTTAGTACCCCCGGGCGCAGCTGTTCGTGCATTCCCCGTTGTAGAAAAATATCGCTATATCTGGATATGGCTGGGAAACCCTGAGTTGGCAGATAAAAAGTCGATTCCAAATTACCAATGGAATGACGATCCCGCTTGGGTATCAAATACGGGTTATTTTCACGTACAAGGAAATCATCAGCTGTTAGTGGACAACCTGCTTGACCTGTCCCATGTCCAGTTTGTGCATGCGACAACTCTCGGCGCGGCGGGTATCACGGAAGCGCCAATCAAAACACGGCACGATAGAAATAGAATCCACGTAGATAGATGGATAATGGATATGCCTCCCCCCCCGATGTTTGCGGGTGCCGGGGATTTTATAGGCAACGTTGACCGATGGCAGCTGATTACGTGGACGGCACCAACCCACGTGGTGATTGACGCTGGATGCGCGGTCGCCGGTACAGGTGCAAAACACGGAGACCGCAGCCAGGGCATAACCGTCTACTCAAACCACACGATCACGCCAGAAACCGAGCACTCATGTCACTATTTCTGGCATCACGCTCGAAATTACAAACTAGAAGACAAGAATTTAACCACTTTCCTGGCCGACGCGGCACGCAATGCTTTTAGCGAAGATGTCGATATTCTTGCGGCCCAGCAACAAAGTCTCAATATCGCGCCACCAAACTGGGAGGGGGTCGATATTAACGCCGATCAGGGGGTACTCCAGGCACGTCGCATCGTAGAACGAATGCTTGCTGAGGAGAAAATTGGTTGAAGTGAATTTCGTAGATAAACAAAAGAGCAAGCTTGTTAACGACCGCTTCCGGACAGAATTACCCGTAGATTTTCTTTCGGGGGTACAATATCGGTTACCAGGTCTCTAATTAACGTTTTGTTTTTTAACGGACCAACTATAGTTCCTTCAGGGGAGAGGCGAGCAGTGCAAGCGTATACTGTTTTACCGTTCACCAAGACCATGCACTCCTTGCAGGCGTTAGCGTTTACGCAGCTATACCGGAATGCAATTGTTGAATCGACGTGACCCCGGATCCAAACAACAGCATCCAGAACAGACATCCCCTCTCTAAAGGGAACATTAAAAGTCTCCTCGTAAGATGCACCCCCAGAGACGCCGCGTTTTATTGTAATGGGAACAGTTTTGGGGGGAAGGATCATTGAACAACCTGCTCAGCAAAATTACTGAGTAATTTCCCATCAGAGTTGAGGCGAAGTCTCTGGTTCACGTTAAGCTCCGGATCCATTTCCGCATAATCTTCACGCTGGTGGGCGCCGCGACTTTCTCTTCGGTTAATTGCAGAAAAGGTTACCGATTCCGCTACCAGAAGAGCAGACCTTAGGTCAAACCAATCTTGCAAGTTTAGGTTGAACTCACGATTACCAGACGGCGATGTCTCTTCCAACCAGAGACGCATATCGGTAATTTCTGCAAGCGCGGTGGCAAGTTTTTCACCTGTCCGCAAAACGCCCACGTTTTTCCACATCAATTCCTGCAGTTGAGCCCACATTCTACCTAAAGCTGACTTGTCATCCTGTCCATTTTCTTGTTTTTCCAATAGGGATTGGAGATTGGTAACTTGTTCATTTGCCCCCGCACTAATGACGGGCCGTTTCTGGCCGCACGAGAACTCCGCGGCAAATTTACCAGCCCTCTCACCGAATACAAACGCCTCAGGTATAGCATTCCCCCACAGCCGGTTCGCCCCGTTTGCCCCTCCAACCGCTTCTCCTGCAGCGTACAGTCCAGGCACAGAGGTTTCCATACGAGTGTTTACCCTAATGCCCCCCATGTGGTAGTGCGCGATAGGGGAAACCTCGACGGTACGCGCCGTTAAGTCGATACCGTTAGTAGCTAAACGGTCAATGACTGGGCCAAAGGCCGCGCGCAACTCTTCCTCTGGCAAATGCTGAAAGCTTAAATGAACTCCACCGTTTTCGGTCGTGCGTCCTGCCTCCGCTTCTTTGGTAATACCGTACGAAATAATATCCCGGGTGGTGGTATATTTGCCCTCGTCTTGTCCGCCATAATTATGAACAAACTCGTCTCCGTCTGCGTTCAAAAGCCGCCCACCTAATTTGTAACGGAAGGGGTCCCACATAATTGGATCCATACCAACCAAGCGTGGCGCCAAATGGCCGATCGGAAAAAACTGGGGAAACTCCATATCGATAAGTTCCGCACCTGCCCTAAGGGCAAGCGCATAGGCGTCCCCATTCATGTTCGTTGAGGCGCTGTTTCGCGCGTATATTCGGGTCAGGCCACCAGCCGCTAGAACCACAGCATTAGTAGAAATTGTCACAGGGCTTGAATCTTCCACGTTCCAACCAACAGCGCCAATTACAACTCCGTCGGCAACGATAACTTCATTAATGGCTAACCCACTAATCCGAACAACGTTATCGGCACGTGCCACTTGCGTACGAAGGCACTTAGCAACGGCTGGTCCCGTATTGAGAAAATCCACATAAACGCATCGTGGTACACTGTGTCCGGGTGCCGTTACCCCGGTGATTTTATTATCTTTCCGAGCCCATCCTACCTTCCAGCTGTCCATCTCGCGTATTCGCGTAATGGCCTCCTCACACAAGACTGCTGACAAATTTTCGTCACAAAGGTCGCGGCCGGCCTCGAGAGTGTCATCGAGATGCTTCTCCCAATTATCCGGCTCTTCTTCGCCGAGCGCCGCCGCCGTCGTCATCTGGGCCATGATTGTCGCACCGCCGCGTCCGATCAAGCTTTTATCCGCCAAGATCACACTAGCCCCATTTCGCGCAGCGGAAACTGCAGCATACATCCCGGCGCCACCCGCGCCGACAATTAAAACATCTGTTTCTAGATGTATCATCCCTATTAACCTCCCGCTGACATACTCTCTAATCTGCAGCGTAGACGCAATCTAGCGTCCCCCGCGTATGATTGCTAAAACTAATGAAAAGAGGTGCCGTAGATGGATATAGATATCGAAAAAGCTTTAGTCGATTCGGCCTGGCCCTACTGGGAATGCGAAGGTGAAATAGCCAAACGCTATTTTGCAATCGCGAACAATGAAGATCATAGATTTTACCTTAAAGCTCAACTCTGGAAAGAATTGCATCCCGTAGACGGGTTCTTTAATGGCCTCCACAAAGAGCTTGAAGAGCTCGTGGCTCAGTTTCCCGAAGTCGACAAAAGTATTGACAGACATGAGTACCATTTTCTGCTGACCCAACTCACAGAAGAGTTTAATCACTATGTATTATTAGCGGATATTTTCGAATATGTCGTGGGACGTAAGATTTGCGCGGATGACACAATTCAACTACCCGAGGAAATTAAGTTAGGAAATCTGCGCAGAGAGTATGTGAACAATGGTGACGATCTAACAAGAGCTGCTGTGGGCTTCACTGAAGGTGGAGGCGCGCGCCTGTTTCGAGAAGGAGCCAAATTATCGGGAACCCGGCTCAACAAAATGACAGCCAAAGCAATGCAGGTAATTTATGACGACGAGAAAGATCATTTTGTTGAACAAGCCAAGGTCTGCGTTAAACTTATAAAATCAAGAGCTGACCTAGATCGCATGGTGGAAACTATAGAAGCGATTAGCTCGCAACGCGTGGCTATGAGGGCGGAAATGTTTCCGCGCGCAATGACAAACAGCGAAATAAAAGCATTTATTAGTGCAAACACAAAATCATAGAACCACCAAAATCTAACCGAGTGCAGCAACACCCGGTAGCACTTTACCTTCTAACCACTCGAGAAACGCACCCCCCGCGGTTGATACATAGGAAAATTCTTCTAGAACGTCGGCCGCTGACAAAGCGGCGACCGTATCTCCGCCGCCCGCAACAGTATTAAGTGCACCAGAGCGGGTAAGGTCAGCCGCGACTTTGGCCACCATAATTGTTGAGGCATCAAAAGGTGGTATCTCGAAGGCGCCTAATGGGCCGTTCCAAACCAATGTTTTCAACTTTCCGAGTTTGGAAGCGAGGCCGTTAGCACTACCGGGACCTATGTCGAGGATCATCATTTCCGCAGGAACAGCGGTTATCGGGACCACCTCAGACGGCGTGCCTTCACAAAATTCACGAGCAACCACAGCGTCTGCTGGCAATATGATCTCGCAGCCAATTTCATCGGCACGAGCGAGAATTTCGCGAGCTACGTGGGCCATATCGTACTCACATAAAGATTTTCCAACGTCACTTCCAAGGGCATGCAGAAATGTGTTTGCCATCGCACCGCCGATCGCCAAAATATCGACCTTGTCCGCGAGATTTCCGAGAAGTTCCAATTTAGTCGAGATTTTAGCGCCCCCTACAATCGCTCCAACGGGCCGCTCTGGGTCTCCTAGGGCCGAACCGAGGGCCTCAAGCTCCGCCTGCATTAAACGCCCTGCCGCAGACGGCAAGAGCCTCGCTATGGCATCCGTTGACGCGTGTGCTCGGTGAGCTGCAGAGAATGCATCGTTTACGTATATGTCAGCGAGCTTTGCGAGTTTATGAGCAAATTCTGCCTCGTTCGCTTCCTCTTCGGGATGAAAACGAAGGTTCTCCAATAAAATTATATCCCCTGGTTTGCCGGCACGGACAGAATTTTCCGGCTCGGGTCCAATGCAATCACCGCAAAACGACAAATTATACTCGCCCAGTTCGCGAGAAAGTGGTTCAACCAGTTGATGAAGAGAATAATCAGGATTGTACCGGCCACCCGGTCGGCCGAAATGGGAAGCAACAATAACGATAGCGCCATTCTTAACAAGCTCGACTATTGTCGGTGCTAGCCTTTCTACTCGCGTTGCGTCCGTAACCATCCCGTCACATATAGGCACATTGAGGTCCGCCCGCAAAAATACACGCTTGCCAGAAACGTCTATATCATCAAGGGTTCTGGGCATACAACTCAAGCCTGGCCAAAGGGGTTTATTTGAGCTTTCCCATTCTTACAGCTGTATCAAGCATACGATTTGAGAAGCCCCACTCGTTATCGTACCAACTAACGACGCGAACCAATTTACCGTCGATGACCTGGGTTTGCGTTAGATCAAATGTCGAGGACGCCGGATCATGATTAAAGTCGCTTGATACCAAAGGTTGCTCATTAACGTTGAAAATCCCCTTTAGGCGATTAGATTTTGAGGCCCTTATGGCGGCGGAATTAACGGCTTCTACGTTTGTTTTTTTCTTCGGAATAAAAGTGAAGTCAATTACTGATACATTGGGAGTGGGAACCCTGATTGATGTCCCGTCAAGCTTTCCGTTTAACTCAGGAAGCACCAGTCCCACTGCTTTTGCAGCTCCCGTTGAAGTGGGGATCATGGACTGACCGGCAGCACGCGCACGACGCGGATCACTGTGCAGTGTATCAAGGATACGTTGGTCGCCCGTGTAGGCATGGATCGTTGTCATATATCCTTGCTGGATTTCGAAAGCTTTGTGCATAACGGCAGCGACAGGAGCTAAACAATTCGTGGTACACGAGGCGTTTGACACAATTTTGTGACTCTTGCGCAATCATTGATCATTCACCCCATATACGACGGTAAAGTCTTCGCCACTGGCCGGCGCTGAAATTAAGACTTTCTTTGCGCCGGCCTTAAGATGCTGCGCCGCCTGCTCCCGCTTCGTAAATATGCCGGTGCATTCGAGTACGACATCAATACCGAGCTTACCCCAGGGTAGCGCCTCAGGATTCCGCTCGGAAAATACCTTAATCGTTCCACTGCCTGCATTTATGCCTGTGGCAGTCTTTTTGACCCGATTGGAAAGCCTGCCGTGGGTCGTATCATTTTGAAGAAGTAGCGCATTCATCTCGAGAGACCCAAGGTCATTGATTGCTACAAACTCGATATCCTTGCGCTTCGACTCCAAAGCCGCCCTCAGCGTCAATCTACCAATCCGGCCAAAACCATTTATTGCAACCCGAACCGCCATTTCACAAACCCTCCGATCTCTAGATAAAGCTGATAGTCGGCCTTTAAAGCCTGTCCTTAACCGCAGCCACAACAGCCGCGGCGGTAATCCCAAAATTTTCGTAAAGCTGCGTCGCGGGAGCGGAGGCGCCGAAGCTCTCCATGCCCACAAACCCGCCGCCATCCCCGATCCAACGTTCCCAGCCTAATTTGACAGCCGCCTCAACCGCGACGCGGATGCCGGCACCCAGTACATCCGCCTTGTAGGCCTCGTCCTGTTTTTCAAATAGCTCCCAGCAAGGCATTGAGACTACGCCAACACCCACTCCTTCTGCTTCTAATATTGCCCGAGCCTCTAGGGCAACTTCGACCTCAGAGCCCGTAGCCAAAATTGTCGCTTGTTTAATACTATCGGCCTCCGCCAGGATATAAGCACCTTTACCGCTGAGATTTTCAGGATTGTGGTTTGTCCTCACCGTTGGAAGACCTTGACGGGTAAGAGCCATCACCGAAGGGCCATCATCATTCCGCAACGCCAACTGCCAACATTCAACGACTTCAACTGCGTCGGCCGGACGAAAAACTTTCAAATTAGGCATCGCCCGCAAACTTGAGAGATGTTCGACTGGTTGATGGGTCGGCCCGTCCTCCCCCAAACCGATAGAATCGTGAGTCAAGACGTGTATCACTCTTTGGCGCATAAGCGCCGCGAGACGGAGGGAAGGTCGCAAATAGTCTGAAAAAATAAGAAATGTGCCCGAGTAAGGGATCACGCCACCATGCAGCGCCATCCCATTCATTGCCGCCGCCATGCCGTGTTCTCGGACGCCGTAATACAAATAACGCCCACCGTAATCTTCAGCGCTGAGAGGATTAAAATTAGCTGCTCTCGTATTGTTTGACCCGGTCAAGTCCGCCGAACCGCCAATCATCTCAGGGATTACGGACGTGAGATCATCAAGTGTCTTACCAGAAGACGCGCGTGTGGCAATTTTGGGGGCGTCAGCTGAAAAAGACTCTTTCACCAATTGGGCTTTTCGTTCCCACTCTTTCGGCAACTGTCCCTCGAAGGCGCGCTCAAACTCTTCGCGAACATTAGAACGTTGAAGGCGCTCGGCCCATGCTTCTCGCAGTGTGGATTTTTTTTGGCCAATCAACCGCCAAGCCGTAAGTATTTCCTCTGGTATCACAAATGGACCATGTGGCCAATCAAGGGCTGCGCGCGTCACTATAATCTCTTCTTCACCGAGTGGTGCACCGTGGGATCCCGCGGTACCCGCTTTGTTAGGAGCGCCATACCCAATAATTGTGCGACATGCGATAATAGAAGGTTTACCTGAACCCAGACCTTGCTCAATGGCTTTCGAAATGGCGTCAACATTATGTCCATCGCAGCGGTTTGCGTGCCACCCATATGCCTCAAATCGCCCCAAAACATTATCCGAAAGCGACATATCAGTGCTGCCGTCTATCGATATTTGATTGTCATCGTATAAAACCATTAAACGTTTTAGTTGGAGGTGCCCGGCGAGCGACGCCGCCTCGTGGCTGATTCCCTCCATAAGGTCGCCATCGGATGCGATGACCCAAGTACGGTGATCAACTAATTCGTCGCCGTAACGGGCGTTCATTGATCTTTCCGCAATGGCCAATCCAACAGCTGTAGCAAGACCTTGTCCCAATGGACCCGTCGTCATTTCTATGCCACCCGCTTCGCCCACTTCTGGGTGTCCCGCGGTTTTACTGCCGAGTTGCCTAAATTGCTTTATTTCATCAATTGTTATGTCTTGGTAACCGGTCAAGTAAAGCAGTGAATAAAGCAACATAGATCCGTGTCCGGCGGATAGTATAAACCTATCTCGGTCAGGCCATTCAGGGTCGGCCGGATCATATTTTAGATATTTGGTAAAAAGGACCGTCGCCATGTCAGCGGCACCCATAGGCATGCCCGGATGGCCAGAATTTGCGGCCTGCACGGCATCCATAGACAGTGCTCGGATAGCGTTTGAGAGTTTTTTATAATCTAGCGTTATATCTATAGACACGTTGGAGTCTTCTTGTAGGACCGCAAAAATCCGCGCGGCCAGGTTTAGCCAGAAGCAAAACAGCAAAAATTAGTCCGGTAATACAATCAATTCGTGTTAGCTGGGTTACCAGAACGATCTTCACCGTAGAGTGACTGCAATTTATCTGTCCCACCGGACGATTCAACCCTTTGCTAGCGAATCATATGTATTTTCTTATTCTCCTATTCATAGACTCATTAGTGGGTTCGTGGCTAAAATTCGTAATAATACATTTAAAATCATTTGAGCGCACAAACACATGGAAACAATAATTGTAACGGGCGCGGGAAGCGGAATTGGCTTTGCACTAACGGAACGCCTCCTGGCGGAAAATTTTCGCGTTTCCGCATGGGATACTACAGAAGGCGCCCTACAAAATATTCAAAATGACGCGCTGACTTTTCATAGCCTCGATGTGCGAGATTATAATGGAATGGTTGATGCGGTCGCTGACGCTGCGTCGGGCGCCCAAAATATAGCCGGGGTAGCGACCTGCGCCGCTATATATCGGGCGACCCCATTTCTCGAACTCACTTTGAAAGATTGGGAAGAACATTTTTCAATCAATCTCAAGGGCACTCTGTTTACCTGTCAGGCCGTGCTTCCCAGGTTGCTGGAACAGGGGTCGGGAAGCATCGTAATGTTCTCATCATCGATAGCGCGCCGGGGTGCTCTCAACAGCTCCGCTTATGCGGCGACTAAAGGCGGAATTCTCGGCCTAATGCGCGCCTTAGCCTTAGATCACGCACGCGCGGGCATTCGAGCCAATGCAATATCCCCGGGTATTGCAGATACACCGATGCCCCGTCAAGTAATGTCGGAGACAGACCTGTTTGATAGAGGCGAAGACATTCCTCTTGGGCGCATTGGCACGCCGATTGACATGGTTGAAGCAGCGATGTTTCTCCTCAGCAAAGATGCAAGTTTCGTAACGGGCCAGGACATTCGCGTTAATGGCGGGGCGGGGCTTTTCTGATGGACCACGGAAAACAAAATATCCTAGTGACGGGCGGTGGAAGCGGCATAGCCCGAGCGTCGGCAAAACGTATGGCACAGTCTATGCATGTCTTAGTGGCCGACAAAAATGCTGACGGAGCCACGCAAACGGTTCAGGAAATCGAGGCTGAAGGTGGGTCCGCCACAGCGATAACCGTGGACGTGAGTGATCCTGTTTCTGTCAAAGAGATGTGTAAGCAGATAACTCGTGACTTTGGTGAAATTCATAAGGCCTTCTTCGCTGCTGGCATCTTTATCCGAGGCGTCGTTGGCGAAATTTCCGAGGAGGACTGGGATAACATGATGGCAGTCCACGTAAGAGGTACGTTTTTGTGCTGCCAAGCCGTACTTCCGGCGATGCAGAAAGCTCGCCGAGGTGCAATAGTCAATATGTCCTCGGACTTTGCTGTAATGGCAGTCCCGGCCGCCGCCGCATACACCGCCGCGAAGGCTGCCATCTACTCTTTGACCAAGACTCTGGCGCTTGAGTTTGCCCCCTACGGGATACGAATTAACGCGCTTGGTCCTGGACCCATCGACACACCGATCCTCAAATCGGGCCGAACTACCGAGGAATGGCGCGACGCACTTAAGTCTTTTGGTGAAAACCTTCCGATCGGCCGGGTTGGCAAGCCTGAGGAAGTTGCCGCAGTACTAGATTTTTTACTAAGTGACAGATCGTCCTATATGACCGGCCAAATTATCCACCCAAATGGTGGCCAACTAATGTGGTGAACAATGACTGAAAAACCATCTAAAACAACGAGAGTCCGGATTGCGCATTTGTCAGGGGCAAACGCCACCATTGGCAATAGCCCTCCTTTAGTGACAAGCAACAAAGCGCGGGAAAAACACGGGTTAGCATTAATTAATAACCCGGACGGCAGCCCCGCTAAATTTGATATTCTGCGTCCACAAAAACTTGCGGCGCCCGTAACCGTTTTTGTAGACCAGTACAGCGCTCACCCCTTAGAAGCAGACGCTGCTGAGCTCTATGGTCCACCAGACGGCTATTTGGACTCGAATGGCAATTTCCTCGAAAAAGCTACTTCGGATAGTGATAAACCGGTCTACCGAATAGAGTTACTCCCCGAAGACGGTCTTTATCCGCTCCCATACATGGCTTTGCAGGCGGACGGTGCTCCCTGGGAAGATGATTGCGCTTTCCCGATGGCTCCCGCCGAAAAATCACGACAAGCATACTATCCCGATGGATCGCGTATTTTCGAAGAGATAGATCGATTCGGCATAAGTGCGGAGGGGACAGGCAACCTGATTTCAAAATTAGCTGACGTAGATTTTTTTCGCGTTCTGCCATCTGGGGGTTATACGAAAGGACTACCGGAAAACGCCCGCACCGATCGAGGAGAGGGGGACATTCCACCAGAGAAACTAGGGAGAGATTTTTTTGCGTATCGCCCCGTTCACCTAGCGACCTCTCCACCCCGCGGCGTAATGGCAACCATCGTTAACGAAATACAGGGCATTCTAGATAGCGGTGACTACCTTGGCGCAATTTGGACCCAGGCAAGCCCGCGAGTGGAAGAAACCCTATACTGGTTAAATCTGTTACTGGACACAGAACTGCCAGTCTGCGGAAACGCTGCACAGCGCACCCACGGTGAAATTAGTAACGACGGACCGAAAAACATTGTGGATTCGGTAGAGTATATAACATCCGAAGTATGGCGGGGAGCCGATGGTAAAAACCGCGCAGGTATGGTCGTTATTCAGGAACAACAGATTTTTGCGGCGAGAGAAGTTCAAAAGGGTGAAGCGCGACCAGGCGGCTACGTCGCAACGGGCGGTCACGGGGGCCTTTTGGGAGCAGTCAGACACGGAATGCCACCAATTATTACATACTTGCCTGGCGCAAAACACACGTATCTTTCTGATGTAAATCGGACCCGCCTACCGGAAAATGTGACCGGCTACCTTAAGAAAGACGAACAATACAAATCTGTTACAGTTAAAATCAAAGACAGCACTGGAAACATACTGGAAGAGGCTATTCCTAAAGTTAATATTCTTAAAGAAGGAAACTACAGCCCGGAATCGATCGATGCCGGCCCAGAACGGGAAATCGATATCCTCGCCTTAATAGAAGATAATTTCAAAAATGCGCCATTAGCTGGCTTTGTCATCGAAGGTCAAGCACCGTACGGAACCATGACAAACTCGGCGCGCAATACGCTAATGGCCAAGGCCACCCGGTCCGGGATGCCGGTAGTCCGCGTGGGACGCGGAAACAATGAGGGTTTTGCAGCTCCCGCTGGCACCTTTATCGGTGGCGGCAACCTTACGTCAACAAAGGCACGCCTACTTCTTCTCGCGTGTCTTATGAGGTTTGGCGCTCTTCCTCCAGTCGCAGATCCAGACAACCCAACAACAGAAGAACTCGACCGCATTATGAAACAATTAGTGAAATATCAAGATGTGTTCGACACACATTGAGAACAGGAACTTGCTCTCGGTAACGCGGAGACAAAAAGGCGTTTATAATTTCAAAACTTAAAATAATAGATTTGTCATTTTAAGGGCGGCAGAAAGGGGCAGACGTATTGGAAATAAATCACGCCTCGGGCGTCAATAGTGAAACACCAAGAGCAGCACGACGAGTGAGCCAAGGACTTGGGCGATATCGCGGATCACCGTAAAATTCATACATTGCTTTAAGAACTGCGAGAATTCTGGCGGGACCCAGAGCGTCACCAAACTCGAGGGGGCCTTGGGGGTATGCGAGTCCCAATTTTACTGCCTTATTTATATCCTCGGGTGTCGCGATCCGCATTTGGGCTATATCGGCCGAAATATTGACAATTGTAGATATCACACGCTGGGCAATAAATCCGGGACTATCGTGAATAACAGTCACACTGCCACCATCTGCCGCGAGTGCTGCGTGTGATAGATCTCGAACCGTTTCATCAGTGATGCTTGTCGTCATAATTGTCCGACGTCCACCTAATCCGAACAACGTATCAACCCCAACAGTACGCTCTGCCTCAACACCGAGTTCAACAGCTGTCGTTGTTGTATCCTTGCCTAGAGGTGTAACCATACAAATAGCTTTAGCCGAAGGTTTGGTTCCGTTCTCGACTTCAACATGTTGGCCCAGAAAGGCAGCTAAGGTGGACGTCCCTTCATTTTCTGGTGGTCCTACCCAAACAGTCTCGGGTAACTCTGTCGGCGTTGGGGACTCTGAAATTGGCACCTTTTTATTTTCTCTATATTGGTAGAAACCCTGGCCAACTTTACGTCCAAAAAGGCCAGCGGCCATCCGGTTGCGGATAAAAGATTGAGGCTTGAACCGTGGCTCCTGGTAGAACTGGTCATAAATAGATTCCATAACCACCCCAGATACATCCAGACCAGTTGTATCCATTAATTCGAATGGGCCCATTCTAAATCCCGCTCCTCCTTCGCGGAGCACGTCATCAACTTGGTGTGGCTGAGCAATTCCCTCCGATAAGATACGAACGCCTTCAGTGTACAGTCCTCTACCCGCATGGTTTACCAGAAACCCGGGTGTATCCTGGGTTCGCACAGGTTCGTGGCCCCAGTTAAGCGCCAACTGTTCAAGATTATCTACCACCCAAGAAGCCGTGAGCTGCCCCTCAACCACCTCCACAACCTTCAATAAAGGAACAGGATTGAAGAAGTGATAGCCGGCAACACGCGCAGGCTCCTGGCATCCCGCCGCTATTTGGGTCACCGAAAGTGACGACGTATTTGAGGCCAAAATTGTGTCTGTCGAGACAATTTCTTCTAGTTCATGGAAAAGAGCGCGTTTTGCTTCTATGTTCTCGGCAATGGCCTCTATCACGATGCCACAGTCTGAAAAATCAGAAAGACTGCTGACAATTCTAAGTCGACCGGTTGCCGATACTGCTTCCTCTTGGGAAATTTGCCCCTTTTCTGAAGCTCGATTGATCATTCGCGTTATGAACTCTACAGCTTTTCCACAAGCCCCCTCTTGAACATCAAACATCTTGACAGCATAGCCGGCTAGAACAGCGATCTGAATAATTCCACGCCCCATAGTACCAGTACCAATAATTCCCAATGTGATATCGGGTGCGTTGACATCATTTGTCATAGCTCGTCCTCTCTCTACGACGCTGTTAAATGGTTACGAACTGCTTGTGCTTCGCTTATCAGGTTGTCAAATATTACCTCAACTGGCTGGATATCATCCGCAAAGGCGACCGACTGACCAACAGAGCTGGTACCTCTAGTCCAATCTCCATCCTCATAGGCTTCCCGTTGCAGTATCCCCTGCACATGAGGTCTGTATGCCTCATAGTCTGTTACACCTTTTGCCTCCAGCGCGAGGACAGCTTCTGCCGACGCGTTACTGATAACTCGTGAATTGTCCCCAAAAATAGACATAATAATGCGGGTCGCGTCCGGTCCAATCCCAGTAAGATGTTGTTTATAATTTTTGTGAGCCCAAATTTCTTCTGCTACAACCATTCGTGTAGCCAGCAACATCGCATCTGCGCCGAGTGCTAATGCTGCGATTAATTGTCTGCCTGTTCCCATCCCCCCTGCGAGGACCACCGGAACCTCTAGTGCTTGGGGTACGATCGCGCCCTGAACCATTGTGCCGATCATGTCCATGCCCGGATGCCCGCCGGCCTCAGCTCCGAGAATTATGATGGCATCAACCCCCGCTTTTTGGGCCGACAGCGCATGCCGTAGGGTAGTGCATTTGTGGATTGCAATAATGCCTGCATCTTTGATTTTCGGCATGAACGCTTTGGGCGAAAAACCCGCAGTTTCCACGAAGCCCACGTTTTCATCTATAGAAATTGCGAGAAATGTTTGGAGCAGCTCATTTGCTTCGGGGCGAGCCGAAATATAAAGGTTGACCCCAAATGGTTTGCCGTCGGAAAGGTCATGCGCCTTCCTGATTTGCTCGCGAAAATCCTCAGGGGTGGGGAATGATCGAGGCGTTAAAAATCCAATACCGCCAGCACGGGCCACAGCGGACACGTAATCCGCATCAGCGAGCCACATCATCCCACCGCAAATAAGTGGATGATCTATACCAAAAAGATCGGTAATCCGGGTCTTAAAAATTTGAGGGGTCATTATTACTTCCGAAATACAGGAGACCGCTTTTCCGTGAAAGCTGCAAAACCCTCTAAAAATTCATCTGCGCCGAAACAACCTGCTTGGGCTAGGGCCTCCATCTCCAGCGCCTCGTCAAGTTTGACTGGCGCGAGCCCCAGCTGCTGCTTAGCTATACCGAAGGCAAATGGCGGCATCGCCGCCAACGTTTTTGCCCGTTCAATTGCAACGTGCTCCGCTTCGCCTTCAGACACCATTTCGTCTGCCAAACCGAGCCGCACAGCTTCTTCAGACTTAACCATTCGCGCATAAAGTAGCAGCTGGCGCGCTTTTGCGCCGCCCGCACGCCGGGGCAACGTATGCAGTATTCCGTAGTCGGGTATTAATCCAACCTTAAAAAATGGAAAGCCTATAGTTCCACTCTCGGCAATGATCACAGTGTCTCCGAGCATTGCCAGGCCCGCTCCCGCACCAACCGCGAAGCCCTCGATTGCTGTCACTACGGGCTTTTCGGCTTCCGCGATCATCCGCACAATCTTGTGGTTATCCTTCATTCGGGCGCGTGCTCCTTTAGCATCTAAGCCTTCCATGCTGACTATGTCACCACCAGCACAGAAATGGCCACCTTCGCCCGTAATAACTATTGCCTGCGCACCTGTATCCGACAGAACACGGGGTATCTCCTTGATGAGTGTTTGACGAACTTCCTCGTTAAGTGAATTTCTTTTTTCAGGTCGATTTATCGCAATGCGTGCTATTCCGTCTGCGCGACATTCAATATTCACGGCAGCCATCTAAATTTCCTCTTTTACATATTCAGCAATATTGCTGTTTTGCTAGTTCGGGGCAAGGCAAACCAAATGGGCGGGACACCGTTCGCAATCGGATGACCCGAAACCATTAATCGGTACTGTTGACCCTCGACTGAGGAATGACGCTATAAGATCACACTCGCGGCCGCCCGGAAAGGTCATCACTTTGTTGCACGAAACTACTGTCGAAAGATAATCTATATGCCACCATATTCGTTTTTTAGCTTTCAGATGACGGGAAATCCGTGCACGGAGACCGCCTGGCCCATACGCACTACCAACATATACATATTTACCCGGAAACAGTGAGGGCTCGTTTAACGTTTTTATAGGCAGTCGGACAAGCGCATCGAGCGTAAAATAAAGAGTATAGCTACCTCCTTCTACGGGCAGATTGGGCAAGTTTATCAAGGGTTAATCTACACTTCCTAGATTTGCCAGGGCTTTAGCGAGGGCAGCCATCAGGTTGTGTGTTTCAACGCCCGCAAACTCGACGTCTTTGCGAGCCATAAAACTGGACACTCGCGCGGATAGCGCCTCTTTAGTCGCTTTTGCCCCGATTAAGGTGTCCTCAAGCCAACCGACTGAATCGATTGGTCGGGGATGCCAGTCGCCATTGAGGATCGCGTGAATGATTTGGCCCTTTCGCACAACTAGTGTCGCCCATAACATACCTCCGACGGCCTTTTCTCGCCCGTACCCCACAGTATCACCGCGGACAACCAGGTGCCGAAACCTATTTTCTTCGCTCTTTCCGAAGAGCCAGGCATCGTTATCATATTGATCGCGAAATTCTTGAGCATAGGCTTGTTCGCGAACTGTTAGTTCGCCAATTTCCAACACCGGTTTGTCAAACGCATTTGCCACAGCCTCACGAGTTAGCGTTTCCAGATCAATAGACGAAATCGGACGACCCGCCTCGCGTTCCAAGCATGTAAACCGCGATTGTAAATCTTTAAGCGGCTTATCTTTAACTTTTTCAGGAGGCATGGGCATTGCGGCAGCCGCGACATCGGTATTCATTTCTTTAACATTAACGACAAATCGAAACGTCATGACATTATTTTCAATTTTAAGTGAGGTGGGCACGAGCTTTCGCCCTTCCACTTGGACATCGTTCAGTGGTCGATATTCGGCAGGAAAACCGTAAAGGCCGGTAAGCGTATCCGCAAAAGACGTGAGTATTTTAGGGAATGCCTCAGC
>CAYPNT010000009.1:9477-38419 GCA_964412235.1 uncultured Rhodospirillaceae bacterium | reverse complement strand
GGTAGTGCTCGGAACCTCGGGATGAGCCGTCGGAACAAAATAAATCAGGAAGGCTGATCCAGCGCCAGCATAAATTGCGCCCCCCCCATTTACACGCCGGCGGAAGTTGATGTCATTGTCACGACAAAAGTCTAAATTCAGGACTTGCTCCGGGTCTTCGTTTACGCCAACCGTGATAGAATCACGATCAAAAAGATTTAAAAATATAGTGGGCGGCACCTCTTCATTAACGACCGCTTTTTCAACGGCTGGCGAAACCGAGACTGAAAAGTCTGCATACGAGTTTTCTGATACGATGAGCCGCCAAGGTTTATCCGCCATGTCGATTAAGCACCCGGCCGAATGTTTCTCTTATCGATGACAACGGCACCATCTTCGAGATCATTTACGGACAATATTTCGTCGGCGTTTATCAGCGTTTGTGTTTTGAACCTTGAAGCTATTTCTGTTACAACTTCAGAATTAACAGTACCTTCAAGGGTCAGTGCGAGGTGGTCCCCGCCGCCACTCTTCGACGATACGGTGAGGCGATACCCGCCAGTCGGTCCCTCTACGCCAAGCAAAACGCTTTTAACTTCAGATGGATAAATTTTCACACCCTTTACTTTCACCATATTATCTGTCCGACCAAAAACTACGTGGGGTAACGAGAGCGTTCGACCATGCACGGGCTTTGTCGTTTTTCTAATCGTCAGGTCTCCCGTTCGGTAACGGACCAATGGCTGAGCTTCTTTCTTCAGATGCGTAAGTACCAACTCGCCTCGCTCACCATCCGCCACTACCTTTTCCGTAATTGGATCGATTACTTCTGCATATACAAGTTCATCAAACACGTGCACGCCTGTGCCGCCAGGAAACGTACGGCCAACTGGGAGAAATTCGGAAAGCGAGAACGAGTCGACCAAAATTGTATCCGGCATAGCTGACTGCACAGCTCGATAGAGCGAGGTATTACCGGTAAATGCTTCGCCACCAGCAAAGAACACTTTGGGTGGGGTTAAGCCAGCGTCAATTAGCTTTAAGGAAAATGTCGGGTTGCCGGCTAATGCCGTAACATTATGCCTTTTGCAAATTTCTACTGTTCTTTCCGCCTCCCCCGGGCCAAGAGGAATACACGCAATGCCGTGGGCTTCCATTTGTGATTGATAGAATAGGCCTGCAACAAACATATGATAACCAAATGTAACCGCACATACGTCGCCTGGACCGAGGCCACAAGCATGAAGGTGACTGCGTGTCGCGAGGATAAGATTTTCAATATCAACTGGGGTCTGCATAACAGGAATCAAAGAGGACCCCATTGGGGTTAAATTTATTCGCACGGAAGGGGTGTTGCCGAAGGCACCATAATTTGGTTTTTTCATCTCCGTCACAAGATCCGACCTGTTCATCAGAGGAACGCTTGTCGCAAAATTCTCCGCGTCCGAGACAGAAGTAGGTAATTTACCCTTATAGAAGGGATGCCTGGAGAGGGTTGACAGCCGATTGTTTAGCGCTTCGATAGGAAAATCCATTAACGAACAGCATCCGCCTTCGCGGCAGCGTCATCGTACGTCGTGTGCACGTTTATGACTGCCTGGCGTTTGTCTACGTCCACAGCTTTTAGGCCACGCTCAAGAGCTTTTGGCAAATCGCCGGGATCCTTCACTTCTTCACCATATCCGTCCGATGCCTCAACAATCTTATGGTAATCCGGCGCTGGATCAAGATAGGTCAAGGGCGCCTGATTAGCGGTAGAGGCCGCGCCTTCTGGATACAAACCGAGGGTCGCTTTGCGCACGGAACCCCACATTTTGTTATTCATAATCACGGTAAGGACGGGAAGATCATATGCGGCAGATACAAAATGAGCCGGCGTAGGGTTACCAAACATATAGGAGCCATCGCCGACCACACAAAACACCCTCCTATCTTTTTGGCCAAGTTTCACACCGTGTGCGGCTCCCAAACCCCATCCGAGACCCCCGGAGGGACTCGTGCCGAAGAAACTACCGGGTTCACGAAGAGATATATTTGCGAGCGCTAACTGGGATTCTGAAACCAAAATATCTTGATCCTGCTTGATTTGGTTCAGGCAGTGCGCCACCCAGGCATTATCCATAGCGGCCGCGCCGGAAGCTATCTTTTCTATTCTGGCCCGATTTGTATCCGTCTGTTCAGATTTTTTATCAGCTATCTGCGAACGGCGGCCATCTATTTTTGCGTTTGACGCCTTTTCACGGCTTTCCATTGCGTCGGCTAATTGTGAGAGACTGATGCCAGAACTCCCCTTAATAGCGAGATCACAGGGAAAACCTCGAACTGGGTAATTTTCGAAAAGAGGATCAGCCCCAAGATGTATCACCCTAGCACTAGGGTTGATTTTATGAAGAGACGGAATCCAGGGCACATCACAATCAACCACCAAAACCGCGTCCACTGTGGGTAGATAGGCACCAGGTTCAAAACCCATATGCATGGGATGATCAGTCGACATGTTAACGTAGCGCGGACGGTATGTGATAACAGGCAACGCGTACCTCTCCGCAAGAGATTCGAGTATGGGCACAGCGGCCAAATTTTGGCCAGTGCTCGCGGTAATTATCAAAGGGTTTTCGGCAGTAAGGAGGATCTCTGCCGCCTCATCTATCGCCGCAGGGTCCGCAGCGGCACCCCGCGCCGCTACACGGCGGGTGGGCGACTGGAAAGTAAAATCATCGGGGGATTCTGCTAATACCTCCCGAGGTAAAGACAAATATACAGGACCACGCGGTTCGGACATGGCAACAGTAATCGCACGATCAACAATCGTTTCTATTTGTTTTGAATTTCGAAGTTCATAATCCCATTTCACCATTTCACGAAGTGTCGCTGCCTGATCAAACATCTCTTGGCCCCAATGAATAAAGAGCGAGCGGGAACCATCAAAACCATCTTCGGTAAGCGGCGTTCGCCCGGATGTCATGAGTATCGGAACGTTTTCCCGCGCCGCATTCATGACGCCGCAAATAGCATTCGCCGTCCCTACATTTACATGTACCATAACCGCCGCCAAACGCCCGGTGGCCACGTAATAACCGTGCGCCATGGCAACGCCGAGATTCTCATGAGGTACAGTAATTGGGGTCGGTGCGGCCCCTTCGCCAACGAGGGATTTTGAAAGTCCCTCGATAATAGATGGAAAATCTGTTCCAGCGTTTCCGAGAAGATAATCGATCTCTCGATCCTTAAGGACCGTAAGGTAAGCTTCTGCAGCGCTGTCAACCTTGATAGTTTTAGCAGTCATGGCCTTCCCTCCTATAGAATAATTAATTTTTCGGATAGCATGGCTTACACCCTTTATCTAATGCTACAGATCCATGAAATGGAACTTGTTTTAACAAAAAAGCCCCAAATAGCGCAAAAAGTCATTTAATTGATGAGAAATTCGTGTTGATCAATTAAAGCTATACCACAATCATGGCAATCCGTTTCTCTCTATATTATGCCGCTATTTTTCTCGCGGTGGGAATACACCTCCCCTTCTGGCCGGCATGGTTAAAGTTTCGCGGCCTTGATGAGACGGAGATAAGCTTATTGTTATCAGTAAGCGTTTGGATCCGAGCATTCGCTAATCCGTTTATCGCACATTTTGCCGATCGATCAGGGAACCATCGACAGGTAATCATGATATCCGCCGCGGGAGGAGTAATAACATTTGCATTCTTCGGTTTCGCCGAGGGTTTTTGGGCTTTGTTCGCGGTAAATGTCCTTGCCAGCATGTTTTTTATGTCACTAATCCCGCTAGGAGAAAACCTCGCGTCACGCGCATCTCTTGAGCACAAATTTGATTATGGCCGTGTGCGTTTATGGGGTTCAATCACGTTCATTCTCTCTGCTTATCTCGGTGGGTGGGTGCTTCAAAGAACCGATGCAAACGCCGTCCTTTGGATGATCATTGCCGCAATGATCATTTCTTTTTTTGCTGGATTTGGACTGCCGGTTAGGCCCAAACGAGCAAGGGCACCAGTCCGTTTCCCGGTACTTTCTCTGCTCCGGAACAAACAGTTTATCGTATTTATAGCCGCATCGAGCCTTCTACAATCTAGTCACGCTGTAGTATACGTTTTCGGGACAATTCATTGGCAAACAGCCAATATTCCAGATCACATAATAGGGGCACTTTGGGCGGAGGGTGTAATTGCCGAGATAATTCTCTTTGCATTTTCTGGCACCGTAATAAGGTATTTTAACCCCATAAAGTTAATGTGGCTTGCAGCAGGGGGAGGAGTTATCCGATGGATAATCCTCGCGAACACTACTGATGTTTACCTTCTGTTTGCGACACAGTGGTTACACGGGCTAACCTTTGGGGCCGCACATCTTGCTGCAATCCACTACATCCTACGCACCGTCCCCGAACATATGTCAGCGTCTGCGCAAGGCCTATATTCAGGATTTGCGAGTGGTTTGGTGATGGGCCTTATGATGATACTGTCCGGGAGCCTGTACGAGGCATATTCAGGCTCAGCGTTCTACGCAATGGCATTTTTGTCAGTGGTGGGCGCGACTATAGCGTATTGGTTAACACGCCTATCCAGAAAGAATTCCCTAGTGCTCTAGTTCCTCGTGGTCTAGTGAGGTGCGGATTATGTAAAACACAAAAAGAACAGCAAATACAAAAATAGCCAAACCTCCATAATAGCCTACACCGTGGCCAGCATGAGAGGCGACGAAGAGACCACCCAGTCCCATCAAAATAGTACAGAAACCAAGAACCCAGTTGGAAACGTTTTCCATTTCGAAATCACCAAATAACGATCTTTGGATAGGTTTAATAAACCGTACCAGTCGACAGCGCAATGTCCCGAACAGAGTTTTCGACCACTCCTTCTAAAAATCCACGCCAAGGATTAATACTATTCAAAATTTAAGGAGAAAACGTACAAGCCATTTGATTTTATAGCTAAATATAATAGGTAGATAAAAGTTTGTGGCCGCACGTCGATTAACTTCACCAAGAGTTGGGTAGGGAACAACCAAGCCCGCTATTGCACTGATTTTCATTCTTTTTTTAACCGGCAAAATCCAGCTTTGAATCAACTCCCCAGCATCGGGCCCTGATATGGCTACGCCCAATATGACCCCTCTTTTACTTGTGATTACCTTTACCAGACCATCCGTTGTTCCTTGTAATACCGCGCGATCATTCTGGCAAAAGGGATACCTGAGAATACGAATATGGGTATATTTTTCCCGAGCCCCCACCTCCGTCATACCTACACAAGCTATCTCAGGATCTGTGTAGGTAACTCTCGGTACCGCAGCGTAATTAACCTTTGCGGGCAATTTGAATAACGCAGCACGCAGTACTACGCCCGCATGATAATTTGCGACATGAGTAAATTTTGGACCATTGATTGCATCACCGATTGCAAACACCTTTTTGTTGGAGGTTCTCAACCGTGAATCAACTTTGATACCCATTTCATCATAATCTATTCCTGCAACTTCCAAATTAAGACCCAGAAGGTTAGGTACACGGCCCGTGGCAAGCAGGAGATGGGTCCCAATAACTTTATATCCACGCTGACCGTTTTTAATTGATACGGAAATAGAAGTGGTGGTGGCGTCAACGCGCAATACATCCACCCCCTCAATTAAATTAACACCCTCTTTCAATAATTGAGTTCTAAAAATATCCACCAGTTCGGGATCGTCCTGTTTTAAAAGGGTGCCAATTTCAAGCAACGTCACTTCACAACCGAGGCGACGGTATGCCTGTGCGAGTTCGCTTCCAGTTGCCCCTGCGCCAAGGACAACCAAATGCTTAGGTGCCGTGGTTTGTTCAAAAATATTCTTGGTTGTTAAGTAGGGAACGTGTTCTAAACCCGGGATGACGGGTATTTTCGTAGCGGACCCAACTGCAACTACAATCCGTTTTGCATGCACAACAGTGTTTTCCACTCTTAGGGTATCGCTACCAACAAACGTTCCTGTTCCCCTAATTACTTTGACGCCAAGCGCTTCAAAACGTTCTGTGGAATCGTTGGCGGAGATCTCACCAATCGCCTGGGCGATCATCTGTTGTATTTTATTAAAATCTACGCGCAAAATATCCGTTTCTATTCCTAATCTGGGTGCGAAACGCAAGGTCTGTAATACCCGGCCAGCGTAAATAAGCGATTTCGAGGGAATACAACCATAGTTCAAACAGTCGCCGCCCATTTTCTCCCGCTCTAGAAGCACCACGGTAGCTCCCATTTGAGAGGCACCTACCGCAACAGAAAGGCCACCGGCACCGGCACCGACAACACATATATCTACCCACATCTCTTTTGACACAGGGATACCTCGATTAATTTATTGGTGTGTTAGTTTACACCCCCGCTTTATAAGTTTCCTGTATAGGGTGGGGACGCCCGCAAGGAAAGAGAGCCCTATAAAAAGAGAGCCCTATAATAGGGGCAAGAAACCATACCTCGAAGATTATTTTCAGATTTATTACATCATACGTGCCCAACATCCCACCAACACTATCCCCCAACAGGGCCCACACAAATGTTCCCGAGATAATCCCAATTATTGTCGCAATTATGTACGTGCGTGCGCGTGTATCTAATTGGAGAGTAGTTCTATTAGCTCTTAACACTTATAGACTCCCGAATTGTTCGAGTTTTAGGACAAACCACATTACGATCACTAAAAGAATAGCCGTAGATAAGACACAGTGAGATAGTGAAAATTTTAAATATTGGGGCACACTATCTTTAAAGCTGAGCAGCGCTTTATAGCCTCAAAGGCCACTCGTTGACTTCCTAACAACAAATCACTATACAGCGGCGCAGCTTTCAGACCAGTTTTTAGCCGGGGTCAATCGTGAAACGTACCTTTCAACCTAGCGTTCTTGTGCGCAAACGACGCCATGGCTTTCGCTCGCGCAAGCAAACCGTTGGCGGTCGCCGGGTCCTCTCCCGCCGACGTGCCAAAGGTCGCAAGCGTCTCTCAGCTTAAGGACGCCGGCGCGATGTTGGAGCGCCTGCGAACGAGACCGCAATTCTTGAGAGTTGCAGCCGAAAATCTTAAATTCGCCGCGCCTGGCGTTGTTCTTCAGGCTGCACCGCGGCCGCGGGAGAATCGGTATAATGAAACGGGGCCTCGTTACGGGCTTACCGTGAGCAAGAAAGTTGGAAACTCGGTTATCAGGAATCGGGCCCGCCGCCGACTTCGTGCAGCTGCAGAAGAAATACTCCCGCGTTGCGCTAAAACGACGTTTGACTATGTTCTAATAGGGCGTAAAGAAACGCCTACTCGAAAATTTGATGAGTTAAAAAAAGATATTGAGAAAAGCCTGCACAAACTCGATCTATTTCAGACATGAAGATTTTGATCGGTTACCGGTAGCCACACGCAAAATAGTTGGACGCAATGAAGACCTTAACTAGATTTTCTACCATGCTGATACTTGGACCGGTGCGTGCATACCGGCTGTTTTTATCACCAATATTACCGCGAACCTGCCGATACCACCCTACTTGCTCAGCCTACGCCATCGAGGCGGTAAAAAAGCACGGAGCCGGGCTCGGGGGACTGTTCGCGTTGCGGCGGTTTCTACGTTGTCACCCATGGGGCAGCGGAGGATATGACCCGGTGCCAGAAAAGGACCCGCGCTAATGATGGAACAGCGTAATCTAATCATGGCGATCGTCATGTCAGTTTCTATTCTGTTGGGCTGGCAAATACTTATTGAAGCGCCGCGGGTGGAACAAGAACGCGCTAAAATTGATGCCCAAAAAACTGGAAAAAGTACAGAGACCGCTGCCACCGCACCAAACGGCTCTGCAATCCAGGCACCGCCGCGAAATACCAGCGGGAATTCTTCTAATGCTGTGGCACCCGTTGCCGGACAACCTGCCAGACCGGCAGCGGTTTCCCGTGAGAACATCCTTGGCGCGGTGCCCCGTGTAAAAATCCAGACTAATCGTTTAGTGGGATCTATTCGACTTGATGGAGCCCTGATCGACGATTTAACGTTGTTGGATTACCGCCAATCGTTAGACAAAAACAGCAAAAACATTATACTCCTCTCGCCCCAAGGCACAAAAGAACCTTACTTCACCTGGTTTGGTTGGGCAGCCATAACGCCCAATATTTCTGTCCCAGACACCAGCACCAAATGGAAAAGTGACAAAGAAATTTTGTCAGTAGGCAGTCCAGTTACGCTGCGCTGGACCAGTCCTGAAAATATCGAGTTCACACAAACGCTCTCTATCGATAAAGATTTTATGTTCTCTGTTCGACAAACCGTGACGAACAACAGCCAACAGTTGGCCGAGATTCACCCCTTCGGCTTGGTCTCGATGACCGGAACGCCGGAAACGTCGGGTTTCTGGATATTACACGAGGGACCGATAGGTGCTTTCGACGGAAAATTAACGGAATTAGATTACGATGATATTGAGGATGAAGATCGGGGAATAAAAACCCAGAAATCAACGGGTGGGTGGATCGGGATTACTGCCAAGTATTTTGCCACGACCTTAGTTCCTGATCAAAAATCCCTGAACACCAGCCGTTTTGTTCACACAGCGCCAAATGGGCAAAATAAATATCAAGTCGATTATCTTGCCGCGGCTCAATCTATTAATCCGGGCACATCATCAGAATTTAACGCGAGATTATTTGCCGGTGCAAAGGAAGTAAGAGTACTTGACGCATACCGTGATGAGCTAAACCTTCCTATATTCGACAAGCTTGTTGATTTTGGGTGGTTTTATTACCTGACAAAACCCATTTTCTACGCCCTAGAGTATTTTCATCGGATCCTCGGAAACTTTGGTCTCGCAATCTTGCTCCTAACTGTCTTGATCAAGATAGCGTTTTTTCCGCTTGCAAATAAATCGTATCGATCAATGAGCAGGCTCAAAAAACTTCAACCGAAAATGGTTGAAATTCGTGAGCGGTATAAAGATGACCGTCAACGCCAAAACCAAGCAATGATGGAATTATATAAGAAAGAGGGTGCAAACCCGATGTCGGGATGTTTTCCCATATTGATCCAGATACCGGTATTTTTTGCCCTCTATAAAGTCCTGTTTGTCGCAATAGAAATGCGGCACGCACCATTTTTTGGCTGGATCCAGGATCTTTCGGCTCCCGACCCCTTAGGCATATTAATCGGTTTTGGACTGTTTGAGTGGAATGTCCCGCCAATGCTCGCAGTCGCAAATATTGGCATTTGGCCTATCATTATGGGGATCACAATGTATCTGCAGCAGAAGCTGAACCCGCAACCCGCGGATCCCATGCAGCAGAAAATTTTTATGGTGTTACCCATTGTGTTTACGTTTCTTTTGGGGGGCTTTCCGGCAGGACTAGTCATTTATTGGGCCTGGAATAACCTTTTATCAATTGCACAACAGTGGGTAATAATGCGAAAAATGGGGGTTTCAGCTTCTGGCGCGGCCATAAACCCCGGGCAGCCGAAGCCGCCCCCGAGGGGAAACCGCAAAACTAAACAGGCCCCAGCAGGGGCAGACAGTGAAGAAAATCCATCTCGAACCTCAGGCGCAAATAAAGGTAAAGCTCAAACCAAGAATAAAGGCAAAACGCGTCGGCGACGCAAACGACGCTAAACAGATAACGGAGACCCGGTTATGTCGGATCTGCCGGAGATATACAGAGAGATTGATAAAACGGAGAAAGAGCGCGGCCGGTGGCTGTTCGCCCAGGAGTGCGTCTTCGTATTGGGAGCCCCTGACTATACAGCCCTACCCGACGCCTCATTACCAGAAATTGCTTTTGTCGGACGTTCAAACGTTGGAAAATCGAGCCTAATTAATGCGCTAACAAATCGAAAAACTTTAGCTCGTACTTCTAATACGCCGGGCCGCACACAGCACATAAACTTTTTCTCCCTTGCGGGCGTATTAATGCTTGCAGATCTTCCCGGCTACGGCTTTGCGAAAGCGTCGAAGAGCGAAATCAAACGATGGACACAGCTCATATTTGATTATCTTCGCGGCCGGCCCTCTCTTCGACGCGTCTGCTTGCTAATTGACGCCCGCCATGGCCTAAAGGAAGCCGATAACCAAGTCATGAAAGACCTGGACGAAGCGGCCGTCTCATACCAAATTGTTTTAACTAAGTGTGATAAAGTAAAAGATGAGCATCTTATTGGGATCGTGAAAAGGACCGAAAAAACCCTCTCAAAGCATGTCGCTGCGCATCCAACAATTTTCCAAACAAGCTCATCAAAGGGACGTGGTATTGAACTACTGCGCGCTGAACTGGCAATGATCGCAGATATCCGGTAAACGCGGTCCCAGGAACAGGATCGTCTTTCCCTTTTTAAGGTTTAGATAATGAGCAAAAGCCGCAAAACAGAGCCTACAAACATCTCCGAAATAAAGTCTTTATTGCGTACTGCGGAGACCCTTATTGAGGCCCTACCCTATCTTCAACAATTCACTGGTGAAACTTTCGTTATAAAATATGGCGGGCACGCTATGGGAAATGCCAAACTTGGACAACAGTTTGCCAAAGATATTGTCCTTCTGAAACAAGTAGGAATTAACCCTGTGATCGTGCACGGTGGCGGCCCTCAGATTGGCGAGATGCTCAATCAAATGAAGATAGAAAGTAATTTTGTTGATGGCCTCAGAATAACAGACCAGAGAACCGTTGAGATTGTTGAAATGGTCTTAGCCGGCTCCATAAACAAACAAGTGGTCACCGCTATAAATGACGCCGGCGGAACAGCCGTGGGTATATCAGGTAAAGATGGAAACCTAATTCAGGCCCGGAAGTTGAAGAAAAAGCGCGTAACCGACTCAAATATTGAGAAGGTAGTCGATTTGGGATTTGTCGGTGAACCTCATTCCGTAAATACAAAGGTCCTGCATACTCTTGCAGGTTCACATATGATACCGGTAATTGCCCCGTTGGGTATAGGCGAAAATGGAACTACATATAATATAAACGCTGACACCGCTGCCGGGGCTATTGCGGGGGCAATCGGAGCGGCCCGGTTGTTAATGCTCACAGATGTCGTCGGCGTTCTAGACAAACAAAAGAAATTAATAACGGAGCTTAGTGCTCGCCAGGCCAGAACATATGTTAAAAATGGAACAATTTCGGGTGGTATGATCCCAAAGATAGAAACCTGTCTCGATGCCGTAAAACAAGGAGTAGAGGCGGCAGTGATAATGGATGGCAGGGTGCCACATGCCCTGCTCTTAGAGATTTTCACTGAACATGGTGCAGGAACAATGATACGAAGTAAAAAGTGAACCCCATTACCGAGCAATGCCGCTAAAAGACAACAGTGGAAAAAAAGCGAAGAATTGATATCCGCAAGATCTCTATCACATTAAGGGGAATCTATTTTCGGCCACACTGCCCGTACCTGTTCTGCCAATGTAAAAATTAGAGAGCTCAAACGTGTTGGATTAAAGATCCCTTGCACGTGCAAGGGCCATTAGGCACATTCACCTCATGACTGCACCCCTTATTCAAGCCCAAGAAATCAAAACCTGGATTTTCGATCTAGATAACACACTGTATCGAACGACGCCGGAAATGTTGCAACAAACTGATGAATTAATGGGTACATTCATTAGCAATTTCCTGAATGTCGATAGGGCCGAAGCCCGCCGGATACAAAAAAGTTATTTCAGGAGCTACGGGCTGACTTTGAGAGGATTAATGCTACAACACAGCCTCAATCCGCAGTTGTATATAGACCACCTTTCACAACTTGATTTATCGGATATAAAAGCGGACCCCAAACTCTCCTCATGCCTTGCAGAGCTTCCGGGCAAAAAAATCATCCATACAAATGCCTTTACTTATCACACTCACCAGGTAATGGAACGGCTTGGAATCACCCAACACTTTGATGGGATTTTCGATATCAGCGACGCAGATTATATACCGAAGCCCGCTATTGAACCCTACCGTGTGTTGTGTGACCTCTATGATATTCAAGCTTCTTGCGCGGTGATGGTCGAAGATATTTCTCGCAATCTTGAACCCGCTGCGGCGCTCGGAATGACAACTGTTTGGATTCAAACAAATACTAGTTGGGCGAAGACCGTCACAGAAACCGGTCATATAGACCATGTGATTACCGATTTGACGGGGTTCTTAGAAAACGTAATAAAACGCGGTTGAGATAATTTTAACATCAACCATATTGCTTTATATTGCACCCGTTATACGAGGATTTGACAAATAAGATGAACAACAAACAGCTAGAAGAAGCAATCAATAATGCTTGGGAAGATCGCGATGAGATCACTCCTGCGTCAAAAGGCGCAGCACGCGAAGCCATCGACGCCGCTCTCGCGGGTCTTGATGCAGGTAATTTACGTGTTGCCGAAAAGAACGTGGAGGGATGGGTTGTAAATCAGTGGCTTAAAAAGGCCGTGTTACTTTCTTTTAGAATATTTGATATGGCACCCTTACCCGGCGGTCCGGGATTTCCGGGAATTGGCGATAGCCCTTGGTTTGATAAGGTACCTTCAAAATTTTCTGGCTGGGGTGAGGATAATTTTAGAGAAGCGGGTTTTAGAGCTGTTCCGAACTGTACCGTCCGACGATCAGCTTATATAGGTCCTGGGGTAGTTCTAATGCCAAGTTTCGTCAATCTCGGCGCTTACGTGGACGCGGGTACAATGGTCGATACCTGGGCCACGATCGGTTCCTGCGCGCAGGTCGGCCAAAATTGTCATATTTCGGGAGGCGTGGGCATTGGTGGAGTTCTGGAACCACTTCAAGCAGATCCTGTTATAATAGAAGATAATTGTTTTATAGGTGCCCGTTCTGAAGTGGCAGAGGGTGTCATCATCGAGGAGGGAGCAGTGTTGTCCATGGGAGTTTTTCTAGGACAGTCAACAAAAATAATAAACCGTGAAACTGGTCAAACCCACAGCGGCCGTGTGCCTGCATACTCGGTTGTTGTTCCCGGCACAATGCCTGGCAAGAAACTGCCGAACGGAGAAGACGGACCCAGCCTTTATTGCGCTGTAATCGTCAAACAGGTAGATGAACAAACCCGTTCAAAGACATCAATTAACGAACTGCTACGAGACTAAAATAATTATTGACGCATTACAGCTCGCTCGCGACTTGATTCGCCGACCTAGCATTACTCCAGAAGATGCGGGAGCACTTGGAGTATTGCAACAGGCCCTAGAGAAATTGGGTTTCACCTGTCACAGGTTGTCATTTACTGACACCGACACTCCACCGGTGGAAAATTTGTATGCACGAATAGGAGTTAACTCACCAAACTTTTGCTTTGCCGGGCACACAGACGTGGTACCGGTGGGAGATCAAAAGTCTTGGTCCGTGGACCCATTCGGAGGCAATATAATCGACGACGTACTTTATGGCCGCGGTGCAACCGATATGAAGGGTGCAATTGCCGCATTTGTCGAGGCTGTTAGCCGCCTAATTGACCGAGAGGGAGTTAGGGGATCGATCAGTCTTTTGATAACCGGAGACGAAGAAGGACCAGCGATAAATGGTACAAAAAAGGTCCTGGATTGGATGGAAAAAAATGGAGAAACGATAGACGTCTGCTTAGTTGGCGAACCCACCAACCCCTCAAGGCTGGGGGAAATGGTCAAAATTGGCCGCCGTGGCAGCCTCACCGGTTCATTGACTGTTAAGGGCACGCAGGGTCACACCGCCTATCCCCACTTAGCAGATAACCCTATTCCTCGATTAATAAAGATGCTTGATGCCATTTCATCCGTAGAACTAGACAACGGTACAGAACACTTTCAGCCATCCAATCTCCAACTTACAACAATCGATACAGGAAATCCTGCAACCAACGTTATCCCAGCTCAAGTAAAGGCTGGCTTCAATATAAGGTTTAACGACCTACACACGAGAGCTAGTTTAACAAAATGGCTCCACAGTCAGTTAGATACTGTGGGGGAAAAATACGAACTAGACGTAAAGTTTTCAGGGGAAGCGTTTTTGACCGCCCCAGGTGAATTTAGTGCTCTAATCACAAAATCAATCAAAGAATCGACGGGAATTGAGCCGGAGTTAAGTACATCAGGAGGCACATCGGATGCTCGCTTCATCAAAGATCATTGTGCCGTCGCCGAATTCGGATTGGTTGGCCAGACTATGCATAAGGTAGACGAGCAGATTTCGGTTTCTGACATCCGGACACTCACAAACATCTATACTGACATCCTCGACGGTTATTTTACCGGCGCCGACTAAGTGAGTTTCCGGGACATCACCGTAGGCCTATTTGGTGCTTTTCAGCTTGCACGAATGCAAAAAAGTGCTTCTCGATATTTTGAAAATACCCCGGAAGCATTTTGGCGGTCTTTTCAGGCTGCAATCGTTGCGGTCCCCGCATACTGTCTATTACAATTACTTAACCTCACTGAAATGCCTGTTGATAGTGCACCCTTCCGAATTCTGATTGTCGAGTTATCAGCTTATATAATTGGTTGGGTCCTGTTTCCACTTATAATGATTACGGTCACCGGTGCTATCGGAAAAACAGACAACTATTTTCAATATATCGTCGCCTGGAATTGGGCAATCGTTCTGCAGATATGCTTTTATCTGGTAGTAGTCTCCATTGCCGTTAGCGGTTTATTATCCCCGTCAATTTCTGCATTTATAGGGTTCGGCGCCGTCGTTGCCTTTCTCTTTTACCAGGGCTTTATAACCTGTGTGATGCTTGACGTGCGACCGCCTGTTGCGATTATGATCGTCTTATTGGATTTTGTAATTGCCCTAATGCTAAACCAAATATCGAGATCCCTATATTTTAGCTAGGCCCCAAGAGCACCATGACAAATGATCACATTATACCTCGGAATCGGAGTAGAGGACCGAACGAAGGTATAGGCCATACGCTGGAGCGGTCGGCCCCGCAGCGCTGCGGTCTTTAGCTTCCAGAGCTTGCGAAACGTCATTTGCCATCCACTTTCCAGCACCTACCCTCTCCAGGGTACCAACCATATTACGCACCTGGTGGTGAAGAAACGAACGTCCGCGTGCGGTAATAAGTATTTCAAAGTCTTCACGACGTACATCGAGCACATCTAATGTCTTTATAGGAGATACAGCCTGACAATTAGTCGCTCTGAAACTTGTAAAATCATGGTGTCCTACCAACCGCTGCGCAGCTTCATGCATGGCTTGGTTGTCTAATGGCACACCAACATGCCATGCGCGTCCCTCAAAAAGTGCGGGGGGAGCACGCCTATTGACTATCCGGTATTCATAAACGCGCTCACGTGCGGAAGTCCGCGCGTTAAACGTTTTCGGTACATGAGCCGCCTCCAAAACCGAGATTACCTCTTCTCGCAGATGAGCGTTTAAGGCATCACGAATAGTGTTTTCATCCGTTGGTCTTTGTAGGTCAAAATGAGCTACCTGCCCGAGTGCATGAACGCCAGAATCTGTCCGTCCAGCACCATATACTTTGGCATGTTCACCACTAAACCCAAAGATAGCGTCCTCTAATGCCTGCTGTATGGAAAGACCATTTTTTTGACGTTGCCAACCAACATACCCCGCACCATTGTATTCAACCACTATACGCCACCGGTTCATTGCAAAACCGTTTTCTGATCAACTGGATTGCCGTTCACGTATTCGGCTGCCGATACTTCTTTTTTACCTTCCTTTTGCACACGGTCGAGGCGCAAAGCACCGCTTCCACACGCAACAATCAACGGTGTCCCTATGATGGAACCCGGGTTTCCAGAACCTATAACAGGAGCCGCGGATAAAATACGGAGCCTTCTCCCTTCTCGCTCGCACCATACTCCAGGCCAAGGATTAAGCGCGCGAACCCGACGCGATATTGTTACGGAGGTTTCCATCCAATCTACGCGCCCTTCTCTGCGCTCTACCTTGGGTGCGTAGACTACTCCTTGCTCTCCCTGGGGTTTAGGTGTCGGAATACCTTTAGCGAGAAGGTTGGTAATCAATTGTCCACCCAACGTTGCAAGTTGATCCTCCAGACGAGGCGATGTCGTGCTCTCGGAAATTGCGACATCGGCGGTGGTTAATATTGCACCCGTATCCAGACCCTCATCCATCTGCGTGATGGTTACTCCGGTCTTCGTGTCACCCGCTAGGATGGCTCGTTGGATTGGGGCCGCTCCTCGCCACCGGGGGAGCAGAGAGGCATGAATATTGATACAACCTAATCGGGGGGCTTTTAAAAGTTCTTTTGGCAAGATTAAACCGTAAGCAGCGACTACAGCGCAATCAGTGTGGAGCGATGCGAAGGCTGCCACATCAGCTGGGTTGGAAAAGTTTTCGGGGCAACGGACTTCGAGGCCCATGGCCTCCGCTGTTTTCTGTACAGAGGATCTTTTTAACTTTTGGCCGCGACCTGATCGCCGTGGCGGCTGTGAGTAGACACATACTATATCATGTTTCGCGTTTTTTAATGCGTTCAGAGCGGGAACTGCAAAATCAGGTGTCCCCATGAAGGCAATTCTCACCGTTTTTCTCCATTAAGACTTTGCATTCGCTTTTTGTTGTTTTTTGAGTTTTCGAAGAATCATTGCACGTTTTAGACCGGAAATATGATCAACAAATAAAACACCATTCAGGTGATCTATCTCATGCTGCACACAGATTGATGAAAAGCCATTAAGTTCCTCGTCACACTGTTTATTTTCATAAGTTAAATAACGGACAGTAACCCTTTCTGCCCTTTCCACCTCTGCAAAATGTTCTGGGAGTGATAAACAACCCTCTTCAAAAACGGATTTCTCAGGTGAAGCCTTAATAATTTCTGGGTTTACCATGCAAAGTGGTTGCCGTTTCTCGTCAGCAGTTGAAACATCAACAACAATTACTCGTTTAAGAATACCTACTTGGGGAGCCGCCAACCCTACACCAGGGGCCGCATACATTGTTTCTAACATATTGTCCATCAACTGGCAGACCTCTTTATTGACCGTTTCAACTGGAAGAGCGACTCTTTTTAACCGTGGGTCCGGCGCAGTAATAATGGGGAGTATAGCCATAAGATCTCGTAATGTTTTTTCGAGAGCGTTTGGTATGCTCTTAGGTCGACACCGTCAAGCGCTCACTACTTTTTGAGAACGACTATGCAGCCAGACCCGATTCGAAGCCGATCATGATATGTTTCGAGAATGGATCCTACGATCATCTTAACGCTCACGATAGCTGTGATTGGTGCAACGTTTGTAGGCCTTCTCGCCTTGAAGTTTTCCAAACGCAGATCTGGCGAAGAATTGACAAGAACCACAGAACGGATAGTTGAAGCGCAAGCGGAGCTAGCAGGACGCCTAAACCAAATAGCGGAAACAGATGTCGCAAACCAAAAAGCTTTAGCTGAGCGCTTGCAAAACCAAGAGCTTTCCATAAACAAGGCCCTTGAAGAACGTCTCAGCGATTTAACAAAAAAAGTCGGTGACAACCTTCAGAAATCGAGCACCAAAGCTTCAGAGACGATGACTAAGCTCCAGGAGCGTCTTGCGGTTATCGATGCGGCCCAGAAGAACATTACTGATCTCTCTGCTCAGGTTGTCCAACTCCAAGACGTCCTGACAAATCGCCAAGCACGGGGAGCATTCGGTGAAATACAACTCCAGGATTTAGTTCAAACGGCCCTGCCCCCGGCAGCCTACGCATTTCAGAAGACCCTAAGCAATAGTCGCCGCGCAGATTGTGTTTTAAATCTACCCAACCCTCCAGGCACTATAGTAATAGATGCAAAATTTCCCCTTGAAAGCTATCATTCTCTTCGCGCAGCTAAGGACGAAGAAAAAAAACGGCAGTATTCCCGAGCGTTCGCGAGCGATGTATTAAAACACGTTCACGACATAGCAAACCGTTATATTGTTCCCGGAGAAACCGCAGAATCGGCGCTAATGTTCTTACCGTCAGAAGCAGTTTATGCTGAGCTTTATGCTAATCACCCAGATACGGTTGAGAAATCCTATCGCGCAAAAGTTTGGATAGTATCTCCAACGACACTTATGGCGACCCTTAACACGGTGCGTGCAGTGCTCAAAGACGCATCGATGCAGGAGCAAGCGGGCGTTATCCAAACAGAGGTGCGAAAAATGCTCACGGATGTTAGCCGCATTGACGAACGCGTTGTGAACCTTGAAAAGCATTTTCGACAGGCCACCGAAGATATCGACAAAATACGCACTTCGACTAACAAAGTTACAAGCCGTGCAGAAAAAATAGAGAAGATCGAGCTTGGCGATAATGACGAAGCGCAACAAATTGCCGCTCCGACGCCTGTGCAGAGATAAAAGAGCAATACCTATTAGGCATTTAAACCGCTTTTGGGATAGCTCCCAATGGCAGTGGCAGCGAGAGTTTGCTTTCCGCACAAAAAGTTATTATTTCGGGACCGAGCTTTAACGAGGAAGTATTCATGAAAGCCTTTTGGCGGTCACCCGTTTATGTCCTGTGTGCAGCCACTGCAATTATTTTGATAGCTAACGGGTCGCGGCAAAATTTTGGGCTTTTCCTCGTACCACTTAGCGATGATTTAGGTTGGGGACGCAGTGAGTTCGCTCTTTCAATCGCAATACAAAACCTTGTTATGGGCGCTGCAGCCCCCTTTGTAGCAGCGATTGCTGACCGGTTAGGACCTATACGCGTTATAGCACTCTCCGGAGCACTTTATGCTATAGGGCTCGCCCTGATGTCGATATCAACAACACCAGAAACGATGATCCTTACAGCCGGGTTTATCGTTGGCCTAGGAGCCTCCGGAGTGGGTTTCACGTTGCCGCTTGCCCTCGTGGGACGGGTCGCGCCAGAAAAATCGCGGACTTTTTGGTTAGGAATTGTAACCGCGGGTGGTTCGGCTGGACAATTTACCTTTGCACCAACAAGTGTGGGGTTGATTAACTTTTTCGGCTGGTCCCAAGGCATTGTGGTGCTGTCGATAATTGTAGCCTTTGCTATTCCACTCTCTCTCACGATGAGAGCCGGCAGTGCCGCGACACTCGCTAAACCGGATCAACAAAGTCTGTTTCAGGCACTCGCAAAAGCGTTTCAACATCGTGGGTATGTATTGTTGGTAGTCGGTTTTTTTGTTTGCGGGTTTCAAGTGCAGTTTATTGGCACACACTTACCTGGATTTCTTCAGGACTCTGGAGCAGACAACTGGTTGGCTGCTTGGGCTTTAGGCACAATCGGATTATTTAATTTGGTTGGCGTAATCATAGCGGGTTGGATGGGCTCTCACCGGAGAAAGAAGAACCTCCTTAGCATACTATATTTACTAAGAGGCCTACTCTTTTTAGTTTTTATTCAATTGCCTGTTACCGAGATCACTGTGCTCGGTTTCAGCGCGATACTAGGTTTGTTATGGCTTTCAACCGTACCACTCACAAGTGGTATCGTTGCGCAAATATTTGGCCCACGCTATATGGCCACATTATTTGCTATCGTGTTTTTCAGCCATCAACTAGGCAGTTTCGTAGGTGTTTTTTTGGGTGGGCTCTTCTACGATATCTACGGAACATACGAAGCCGCATGGTGGCTCGCAATTGTCCTCAGTGGGCTTGCGGCCCTTATTCACTGGGGTATTGACGATCGCGCCGCCGAACAACTCTCCATTGATCCGGCTCAATAAGTTTTCATATAAGGAGGGGCACCGGAGGTAATTGCGGAGCGCGCTTGGAGAAAGCTTAACACTATTGTCTTTCAACAGAGTTTGATCATAACTTTGAAACAAGAAACAAGCGATAAACCCTTTATAAATTAATAGGAGATTCGTATGTCCAAAACTGAGGCATCTCTAAAACTAAATCACGCAGGCGCACTCTCGGTACTTGAGGCCGGTGTAGCCAAAGCTAGTGAGATGAAACAGCCACAGTGCATCTCTGTTGTCGACAATGGTGGGCATTTAGTCGCCTTCGTGAGAATGGACGGAGCGTTTTACATGTCGCATGAAACTTCGCTACGAAAAGCGCGTACTGCGGCCTGTTACGGCGAACCCACGGGTGACCTCCCTGAGGGAATTGACCTCAAACTTGCACTTGGCACTGATGGGCAACGTATCAATCTTCCTGGAGGATTGCCCATCATAGTTGATGGTCACTGTATCGGTGGCGTTGGTGTCGGCTCAGGAACGGGAGAACAGGACAAGGAAGTTGCTGCCGCAGCGATTCTTGCAATACCCAACAGCCAAGGTTTTTAAAGAAACGTACCTCTGTTATACGAGTCAATTCCACATAAACTAATAGCGTGTTCTAACTTGCAGTACGCTATAAATGATTACTTTTTAAAAAAATGGGTAAAAATAATAAATAATTAGGGATTTTCATAAAAAATTTGCAAGGAGCTCACTTTTTTCACGGAATTTTGATTTATATAGGATATAATGCAGCAGTACCGACACGGGACACAAACTAAGGGACAAAGTTGTTTGGGCCGTGTGAGCACGAATTTGCTTTCGGTATAGGGGGCTAAATGCTGAGAACGTAAAACTACTCTGCAGCCGATTGAGGCGGTGAGCAGGCGTGCTATTTGTAAACCAGGACGAAGAGAGGGAGCCAATATATGAGTGAATCGAATACCAGCTCGCTGGAAGTCGAGGAAGTAGTAATGGACCATCGCGCCGCAAGCGATGTACCCAGGGAACGAGCCTGCATGTCGTGCGGTGAAGCTTTTGCGAGTGAGGGATGGCACAATCGCTTATGTCTGCGATGCCGAAAACGTAGCGAACCTGATTTCGTCTAAAACTAGACAATGAAAAAAATCCCGGGTTTATACCGGGATTTTTTTTTAAGTAGCCGCTGTACCTAATGACGGACACACCAAACAAATGCTAAAATGATATTGTAACTTAAAACCTAGGGAGAAACCTGAATGGCATTAATCGCCGCTGGCGCCGAAGCGCCGGACTTCAGCCTTCCAAATCAAGACGGTACTGCTGTAAAAAAGAGTGACTTTACCGGTCGTTACGTCTTGCTCTGGTGGTATCCGAAGGCCGATACACCTGGCTGAACAATAGAAGGCAAAGGGTTCCGTGATAGAATCCACGACTTCAATGATCGAAATACTTCAATCATAGGCATAAGCTACGATAATCCTGCGGATAATGGAGCATTTCGAGATAAATTTTCTTTTCCTTATGATTTACTGAGCGATGAGGATGGCACTGTTTCAATCTCTTATGGCGTATCGGATCCGGATAGCAGCCGATCGCCGCGAAAATCGGTCTTGATAGGACCCGATGGGAAAGTCGCAGCATCATATGAAGCTGTAACCCCCGCAGATCATCCCGAACAGGTAATCACCGATATCGATCAATTGTCTTAAGCGAGAATCTACGGAAAATAGGGGCGGCATTCGTGGTCGCCCTTATTTTTCAGGATTGATCACCACTCAAAGTGTAATGCTTGGATTTCTCAGGTTTTGGTCGTAATTAATTAGGTTAACCTGTTTGACAACAATTTCCCAACCACTGCTAGTTCGGTTTAACCGGTGACCGTACCAGCCCGCCCAGGTTCGAAAATCACCGGCCTGAAACTCAGTTATAAGAAAGTTAGCTCTTGTCATAACGATATTTTTATCCGGGGTTGCAAACCCAGCCACGTTAGATACCACTCGATTCGTTCGTGACACTGGTTGTTGCGACCAAGCATAGTCACTTCCAAGCCGGTGTATACGGTCTTCAAGGCGTCGGCGATCGTCAAACGCCGTTGCGACTTCCGAACGAGGATCGCCACCACCTAAGGAAGCGGGTACCCAGTAAAGACATTCGGGGGCGTACAAAGAAAGCCAATTATTATGGAGGCCATCGTCTAGAAGGCGCGCTTCACGTTCTAGATAATTTCGTATCTCATCCCGAAGAGAAGGTTTACTGATTTCATTTTCCGGCCGCTGCCAGTCAGAAAACCAAATAATCAAATTTTTATAAAATTCGTCATTTATGTAGTGAGAGGTTTGAGACGGATCATGGGACATAAATATCAAACATCTCTTGTAATTTGAATGTTGGGTTCAGTCGTCATAAGCCGGCGATATTCTTTAAAATATTCTCGCAGAAACACTTCATCGGTTGCCGGCCCCTTAATTGTTCCGAGATCATCCACCGTGAAACGGCCCGGCAACCCAAGACCACGGTGGGTATAGGCCCATTCGTCTTCTTCAGCCTGTAGGCCCACTTGAATTTGTTCAAAATTCATCAAGTCGTCTACTTCTCCAAAATTTGGGAAGCCCTCTTGGGTTCTCATGCGAATTGCATTGATGTCGTGGACTGCGCCATCAAGTTCCCCTTTTTCATCCACTACTGCCGTACCCCACCAGGTGGTATCAGTTTCGGATACTGAAACAGGGCGCACAACTTGTATATGATTTCCCAGAATGTGCAGATTAGGAAAAACATTAATGTTCATTGGTTCGGAAGCCGCCAGATCAAGAAATTCCTCCGCCCGTGAAGGATGATCCCGACGCAATTTTCCTTCAAAGAATTCCATCCCTGGCGCAGCTCCTTCAATGTCCCAAAGAGCGCCTGGGTTTTTACGATCCACGTTACCCCGCTTGTCCTTAAAGTGATGACCATTACCAAAATAATAGACGTACATTGGCGCAGCATCCGGGCTTTCCTTATAAAAGGCCATTCCTTTGTCACCGTCGGTCACCAATCTATTCTCCATAGCAATTAATGACCGGTGCGAGAAAACCACATGATAGCCATCCGCAGAGTTGTCGTAGACCAACTTCCAATTTCCATGAAGCTTAAGCCTGTTCGCATTACAAACAGCTACTCTTTTTCCAGGGTGCCGATCTACCCATTCGGCTAATGGCTTCGCAACGGGACCCAAATAGTCAAGAAGCGACGGTGCATCCATATTCAAGGTTCCAAAAATAAAGCCTTTATAGTTATCAACTCTGGGTAACTGCGCTAGGTTAAATTTTCCATCTGAAAAATCCTCAGCGTAGCCGTCGGGCCACGGTACCCCACTAATCTCACCAGTATTGCGAAAGGTCCACCCGTGATAAGGACATTGAAAGGCCTTAGCGGAACCGGAAGACTGACGGCATATTGTAGAACCGCGATGCGTGCACCGATTATATAGGGCACGGATCCTGCCCTCGGAGTCTCTTATGAGGATAATAGGCCTCAAACCTAACCAGGTTTGAACAAAATCGTCGTTCTTGGGTATTTCACTTTCGTGTCCGAGATATACCCAAACTGCACCAAAAATCCGCTTCATCTCTGTCCGAAATATTGCTTCCTCAGTATAAATGTGTCGATGGACTCGGTCGTCCTGTATTAGGTGGTTGAAATCATACCCTTCAACGAGAGTGCCTGGTCGTGACGCCAATCCATCCATATTCTGCGGCCCTCCAGTCCTTTTGGCCCATTAGAAAAAGTCGTAATATTCGTTTTGTTCCCACTCGGTGATAGTAGTTTCATTTTCACCTACCACTTTATCATCGCAATATTCTTGAAACCGATCCAGTTCTGCGTTTTTAAGCGCTAAGTAATAGTCGAGGAAAAGATTACCAAACGCATTTCTATAAAAGTTATCGTTTTCCAGTTCGTTCAAACCATCTGAAAATGTGGTTGGTAGCAATTGACAATCAGATGTGTAAGGAGCCTCTTCTGCATCATCTAACGTTAAATTATTTAGCAAACCATCGAGACCCGCCGCAATCTGTGAAGCTATAAACAAGTATGGATTGGCTGATGGTTCGCCAGCACGGTTTTCAATCCTCGACGCTGTGTCATTCGGTTGGGAAATAACACGCATGAGTACCCCCCGATGGTCGTAACCCCATGTTACCCGGTTTGGCGCGAGAGAATTTGGTTTGAAACGTCGGAATCCGTTAATCGTTGGTGTAGAAAAAATCGTGGCGGGAATAGAGTGTTTGAGTAGACCGGAAAGAAAATTTTTTCCTGTTTCAGAGAGAATTTCACTGTCATTCGTGGGGGTTAACAAGTTGTTGTTTGTGTCCTTATCAAACAACGATTGGTGCAAATGCCAACCACTCGGAAAATGACCGGGCAAGCCAGGGCAACTCATGAATGTCGCAAAATAACCCAGACGTCGGCAGACCTGACGCGTCGCAGTACGAAACAAAACATAATCATCCGCTGCTCTCATCGCCTCTTCCGCCGCAAATGTACATTCTATTTGGCCGGGGCCATATTCATTTTCGATCGAACGTAACGGCAAGCCAAGTTTGGTGTAGGCATTAGCAAGGTCGCTAATCATTGGCTGCATTATGTCGAGATTAGTTTCGGAGTGGTAGGAATAACCGGGTTCAATTGGCGCTGTCTCAATTGGTCGGCCACGCTTTCCGGGTATTCCTGTATTTTCGGGTTCGAGTTGTTGTTGAACTACCTTTGACAAGTACCATTCGACCTCCAGGCCTACCACATGTTGGAAGCCAGCTTCATTCAGACGGGTAATCTGTTTTCGCAGCAAATGACGGGACGAAAAATGAAACGGTCTACCGTCCCTGAAGTATTCGTCACATAAAACCCATCCAACGCCAGGAGCCCATGGAAGATCTCGGTAAGTGTTGGGGTCCGGTACAATTACGAGATTGGGCGAACCTGTCATCTCGTCAAGGTTCATCCCTCCACCTGGCACAAAAGAGCTAAATATTCTGCCGCCAGAAGCGTCTAATGTGGAGGTCGCGACGTTAATGTTGTATCCATCGCTCATCGCGTTCCGAAAAGCATCAGGGCTGATCGATTTAGCGCGAGCGGCCCCATGCGGGTCCGCCCAGACCAGCCGAATCAAATGCAGCTCATCTATTTCAACCTGCCGCAAGACCTCCCTTGCACGGGCCTTTTGATCGTGAGTCCATAAATCGTGGCAATCAATAAAGGATGTATTTCCCATATTAATGAAATATCGACTAACAACACGATTGTCGATATGCAACGGGGACTAAACAAAATAAATGTGGACCGACTTTACGGGCTTTTAACCTCATTTTGTGCATTTTTAGGATGCCACTCTTTTTCAAGAAAGTGCAAAAAGGCGCAGAAATCTGGAAATAATGGTGGAGCCGAGGAGGATCGAACTCCCGACCTCTGCATTGCGAACGCAGCGCTCTCCCAGCTGAGCTACGGCCCCATATCACTGATCAAAAGGATTATTCCTCTTGATATTCGAATGCCAAAAAGCAACCGAGGTGTATAGGGATCACTCAAAAAATTCAACCATTCGTTCCAAATATTTATCACCAAAAATGAGCAAAAAATTGGAAAAGACAGAAAACAACGTAGGGCTAGATAGAGGCGCCTCACAATTGCTAGAAACCATTGTGGAAGCAGTTGCGCATCATGTTTGGCGTAGGTACCCTGCTGCCAATCTAATACGGGCTATATCGCATGCAACTTCTTACGACCTTATTCAGTCTGATTGATGTCGTTTTAAATCTGTATATGTGGTGCTTTATCATCGCCGCTGTACTCAGTTGGTTAGTCGCTTTTAATGTTATCAATACACAGAATCGATTTGTCTACTCCATAGGAGACGGGCTGTACCGTCTTACCGAACCACTTTTAAGGCCAATAAGGAACTTACTACCAAATTTTTCGGGCATAGATTTTTCCCCACTTGTAGCAATTCTCCTACTCCTTTTCATAAAGGACGGTATTCTGCGGCAAGTGTATATATGGCTAGTATCCTGACTTAAGTGAGGCGTACCAACCTATCTTGTAATTGTTCAATAGAGCAAGCCACAGCGACGACTCGAAAAATACCGTCACAGTGTATGGAATACGAAGAAAAAGTTTGCCTTTGCATAAAATGCGGTTTCCACGATTGGGTTGGCCGCTCATAGCATGCTCTTACTGCAACTATAAAATTGTGACAGATTGAGGCAACACGCAGCTCATAGGCGATATATAAAATAGACGATGTCCACAAGTTGGTTGGAGTAAAAAATGAAAACGGGCTCGATAATTGACGGGAGAAATCTAGCGGCAAAGTTGCGAGCTGAGGTTGCCGTAGCTACAAAACACCTCAAAGAAAAACATCAATTAATACCGGGTCTTGCCGCGGTCTTAGTTGGACACGATCCCGCGAGTGAAATTTATGTCCGAAACAAAAATAAGCAAACCGTGGATGTAGGTATGGCGTCGCTTGGTAGAACGCTACCAACCCAAACAGACCAAGCAGAACTTCTCACACTGATAGACCAACTTAATGAGAACCAGGCGGTGCACGGCATCCTTATTCAACTACCTCTGCCCGCGGCGATTGACCCGAACACTGTTATTGACGCTATCTCTCCAGACAAAGATGTGGACGGATTTAATCTTTTAAACGTAGGCCTGTTGTCTACTAACCGTAAAGGTTTAGTGCCTTGCACCCCTCTGGGTTGCCTCATGCTGTTAAAAGACCGACTGGGAAACTTAGAAGGTCTGAATGCTGTTATAGTCGGAAGATCAAACATCGTCGGGAAACCATTGGCGCAATTGCTTCTCCGAGAAAACTGCACGGTAACGGTTGCCCACTCCCGAACTCGGGAAATTGAACGTTTATGCCGCAATGCCGACATTCTGGTGGCAGCTGTTGGCCAGCCTGAAGTGATCCGTGGCGACTGGATAAAACCCGGTGCAACAGTCCTCGATGTCGGCATAAACCGCGTACCTGGAACGAAGCCAGGCAAAACAAAGCTTATCGGTGACGTAGCATTTAACGAAGCCATTGATCATGTGGGCGGCATTACTCCGGTGCCTGGCGGCGTTGGACCAATGACCATAGCTTGTCTTCTACGCAATACCGTGATTGCGGCGTGTATTCAAAACGACATCCAGACGCCAGATATCTGACGTAAATCTATTTTTTAAATTAAGTCTATTTAATCTCAGACCTGATTACTCCCTGAACGTAAACTGACCTCGCGCTCTATTGGGAATGTGCCATTTTTGCGGCTTCACGCCTTGTTATATAGTACCCAGAAACAAAAATTATGATCGCACCGACCCAGGTCCACGCATCAATTAATTCGGCAAAAAGAATGTATCCGAATACCACACCGAACGGCAGTCGGAGAAAGTCAAAAGCCATGACAGCACTCGTATCAGAAAACTTGAATGCTCGGGCCTGGCAATAATGTGCAGCCCAGCCAGACACAGCCATTGTGAGTATTGGAAGAACATCTTGCCAACCAGGTGTCACCCACAGGAAATAAGACGGAATTGTGGTCAGGGGTACCATTAAGACGTTCATCCAAAATACGGTAACGGCAGCAGAATCGGTTCGCGTAAGAATCTTAACGCTTGACCATGCACCGGCATATAGCGCGGACGATAAAACGACCAGTAACACGGAAATACTTATGTCCCCTAATCCCGGCCGAATAATCACAACGGCACCTAAAAATCCAACAAGTGTTGCAATCCAGCGTTCTACGCCCACGCGCTCTCTCAAAACGGTTGCTGCAGCAAAAGTTGTAAATAAAGGGATTAAAAAGGTTAGTGAAATTGCTTCCGCTACTGGTATTTCAACAAGAGCGTAGTACAGGGTCGCCATCGCAAATAGTGCAAATAATGTTCGCACTAGGTGCATTGGCATCCTCTCAGTCCGCACAGCTTGGAAACCGGACCTCGCAATTAACGGAATAACCATAAACACGCCAATGAGTGCACGAAAAAATACGATCTCAAAGGCGTCAAACTTTCCTTCCATAGACCGAATACTGGTCATCATGACGGCGAAAGCTAGGGCCGCGAGAACAGCCCAAATAGCGCTGACAATAAACTTAGAGGCAGGCACAATGGTGTCCGAGCTCAGCCCTTCCGCTTATTCATAAGTCGAAGACGCAATGCATTAAGCCTTATAAAACCCTCGGCATCGCGTTGGTCGTATACTGTGTCGGCCTCAAAAGTGACGTGCTTTTCAGAATAAAGGCTTAGTGGCGACTTGCGCCCTACCACATCGACAGAACCTTTAAATAACTTCAACCGCACGGTCCCAGACACATATTTTTGACTTTCGTCTACGGCGGCTTGGATCATTTGTCGCTCGGGTGAAAACCAAAACCCATTGTACACAAGCTCGGCGTAACGCGGCATCAGTTCATCTTTCAAATGTGCGGCACCGCCATCAAGGGTCAACGATTCTATGCCCCTGTGTGCAGCCAATAGAATTGTCCCTCCCGGCGTCTCATACACACCGCGTGATTTCATCCCTACGAAGCGATTTTCCACGATGTCCGTGCGTCCAATCCCATTCGTTCCACCCAACTCATTTAATTTTGCCAAAAGGTCCGAGGGCCCTAGTTTATCGCCATCAATCGCGACCGGGTCCCCGCTTGCAAATTCGATTTCCACATAGGTCGGAGTGTCCGGTGCTTTTTCGGGAGAAACAGAGCGGGTATACATATCTCCATCTGCCTCTTTCCACGGATCTTCAAGGGCCCTTCCCTCATAAGAAATATGCAGAAGATTTGCATCCGTTGAATAGGGAGGCTCGTCGGCCCTGTCTCTGGTAATAGGTATTTGATGTAGTTTTGCGAACTCGAGAAGTTTTGTCCGAGAATCAAGATCCCATTCGCGCCAAGGTGCTATTACTTTGATATCTGGATCAAGGGCATAATAGCCGAGCTCGAAACGTACCTGATCGTTCCCCTTGCCCGTTGCCCCATGGCTGACGGCGTCAGCCCCAACCAAGTGAGCTATTTCTATTTGTCTCTTCGCTATTAAGGGTCTGGCGATGGATGTACCCAAAAGATAAATACCCTCATACAAGGCATTGGCGCGAAACATCGGAAATACAAAATCACGCACGAATTCTTCCCGCAGATCTTCCACAAAGATTTCACTGACCCCTGCTGCTTTGGCTTTGTCACGCGCAGGTTGCAGTTCTTCGCCTTGCCCCAGATCAGCCGTAAATGTCACTACTTCGCAGTCATAGGTTTCCTGTAGCCATTTTAAAATGACGGAAGTATCTAACCCACCAGAATAAGCGAGCACAATTTTTGTAACCTCTCCAGGCTTTGGTCC
>CAYPNT010000009.1:0-9377 GCA_964412235.1 uncultured Rhodospirillaceae bacterium | reverse complement strand
TCGCGGGCATCTGCTTGGCTATCGTTTACGCCTTTCAGCATAATATATTCAAAGGTAATGCGGCGAGAATTTTTTGCTGTTGGGTATGCGCGACACGCATCCAGCAATTCGGTAATTGGGTATTTTTTATTGATTGGCACAAGTTCGTTGCGAAGATCATCAGTCACCGCATGCAATGAGATAGCGAGTTGAATGCCAAGGTCTTTTCCCACTTGGGTAATTTTAGGCACAACACCCGCCGTGGAAAGGGTAATGCGGCGCTTAGAAACATTTATACCCTCTTGGTCCATAATAATGGCCAATGCCTGTACGACATTTTCGTAGTTATAAAGAGGTTCCCCCATCCCCATCATTACGATGTTGGTTAGTTGGCGAGGCTCTATCGAAGATGGCCACTCACCATAGGAATCGCGGGCTGCCAAAAACTGGCCAACAATTTCCCCCGGCGACAAATTTCGGACCATTTTCTGTGTACCAGTGTGACAAAATGTGCAACTCAATGTACAGCCGACCTGCGACGAAACACAGACCGCGCCGCGGTCTTCCTCTGGTATGTGCACCGCTTCAACCATCATTTTATCATGAAACGACATTAGCCACTTACGGGTCCGGTCAACAGACGTCTCCTCACTTACGATTTTGGGGCGTGATATCACGAACCTCGTTGAGAGCTCCTGCTGCAAGTCCTGAGCGATGCTTGTCATACTCGTAAAATCTCGCAGGCCATGGTGATACATCCAATGCCATACCTGCTTGACCCTGAATTTAGGAAGGCCCATTGACTGAAATTCTTCCGCAATTTGCGCCCGCGTAAGGCCGAGAAGGTCAATGCGCTTATCAGTGACGACCGTCTCAGTATTTTTTATCCGCGTTGACATAAGACCAATATAGGCGCAGGGATCAATCAATCAAACGGCTCTCTCCACAAGTTACCGGAAATTAGAAAATGAGTGTATCTCCCGTGCTTCAGGGCATGCTCTGGATGACAGCGAGCACGGCTAGTTTTTCTGTGATGATCATTGTGGTTCGGGCCCTCTCGGACAGTCTCCCGCCATTTGAACAAGTTTTTCTGCGCAGCCTGATTGGTTTGGCCATCACCCTCATGACATTCAAAGGTGCTCTTGGGCAGGTAATTAGAACTTTTAAACCAAATAGGTTGGGAGGAATTTTTGCCTTACGCAGCTTCTGTACTTTTGTGGGGGTATCAGCCTGGTTTTTCGCGATAGCAACCCTACCTTTGGCGGAAGCAGTGTCCCTGCATTTTACCCTGCCGATATTTGGACTAATACTCGCTGCGTTAGTATTGCGTGAAAAAGTTACTCAACACCGTTGGATCGCGGTGGTGATTGGGTTTCTGGGTGTTTTAATTATCCTTCGCCCAGGTGTAGCGGTCTTTGACATTATGGTATTTGCGGTGTTCCTTTCAGCTCTGGGTTATGCGGCCGGTGACATTTGCACAAAGCTACTTGCGCGCACGGAACACCCACGTATGATCGTGTTAAACCTCAACATCTGGCTCATACTTTTTTCAGCCGTCCCCGCTATTTTATATTGGGAGATGCCTCTGCCGTCTGACATACCTCTAATTCTGGTCATGGGGGTAACGGGATGGACTGCGCACATTTGGCTTGCCCGAGCGATGCAGTGCGCAGACGCGAGCATCGTTATTACGTTGGAGTTTATTCGCCTACCGATTACGGCCTGCTTAGCGTACTTCCTGTTTTCAGAAGTGCCAGGAATTTGGGCAATAGTTGGCGCGGGCGTAATTTTGTTTGGAACGTGGCGGTTGGCTGCAAAGGAGGGCCGCACGTCAGAATAGCAGTCTTGAACGAAAGCAATATCAATTTATTTATTCTGCCGCTACGGCACGCGCGTTCACGACCCGCATCCACCACACTGCTACCGCTACTATGATTATCTGTGGAACGATCGCGATCATAACGGCGTCCCAACCGATTTCAATTTGCAAATAACCGGCGAAAAACGAGGAAATGGCCGCAATAATATAGGCTATCGTATCATTTGCTCCCTGAACTTTTCCCTTTTCTTCCTCCGTATGGCATTTAACAAGAAGCGTAGTCGAGCCAATAAGCATCAAATTCCAGCCAGCCCCGATTAGCAAATTCGTGATAAAAAAGTTTGCTAACGTGATACCGGTCAAGCCGGAGATAATACCGCCGAAAAATAGTATGAAACCCATCATTATGACGGCAAGATCCCCGTATCTGTTGACAAGCGAGCCTGCAAAAAAAGACGGCGCAAACATGGCAAACATGTGCCATTGGATAACGAAGGGAACATCAGATTCTAAACCACATAATTTCATAGACAACGGCGTCGCGGCCATCATGAGTATCATGCCAGCCCATGAAACAGAGGTGCCGATGGCGGCGACAATAAAAGCTGGCTGTTTCATAATCTGGACAAGTGGACGACCTGTAGATGCTTTTTTCTCTGCAGAATCTTCACTTTTCAGGGGCTTTGGCATTCGAACAAACTGGATTGTAATACCAAGTAAGATCGGAAAAACACCGAGCGCAATATAGGTAGCCATAAACTGAGGTGCCATTAATTGGCTGGTGTTTCCGGCCAATGTGCCGCCGACAAAAGCTGCAATTATGCCGCCACCTATCACCCAAGAAATCGCTTTTGGTCGGTATTCGTCGTTTGCGGTTTCAGCAGCGGCGAACCTCAAATATTGATTAAAGGCGTTAAATGCCCCCATGCACGAGGTTCCGCCTATAAATACCCAAAACTCACCGAGGTGAAGCCCTATCGTGCACAGAGCACAGCCTGCCACCCCCAGAACCGCGCCGACGGCAAAGCCGCCGCGACGACCATACTTATCCATCAATAGAGAGGCCGGCGTCGCAGCTAAGGCAGTGGCAACCCACATAAAGGCGTGGGGAAGTGTCGCTAGTGATTTATCTTCAAGAATTAGAAGAGACGCGAGCGCAGACACACTGATCATGACGGTTACACATGTTTGCGCGTAACCCTGGCAGAGAGCCAGTAACGAAACATTTCTTTTCATGTGAGGAATCAGAACGCCAGACATTGAAGGATTGTACCTGCCTATTTCCACCCGCGCCAGTTCACACTATTTCCGGCGGCAGGCCCTACCAATCTCCTTAAGAGCTGACATGATACCGGCTAGCGAATACGTGTCTTTGGTTTTTGTTCCGCGGGAAGAGACACCCTTAACGACCATATTCGTTCCCGAGCGCATAGCCTTCACGAGGGCCTTCTCTACTTTATTTTTCTGAACCCAAGCACTGTCGCCGTCCGTAAATAATTGAAATTTCTTTTTTCCAATCGTCACTGTTACCTTACTGTTCTTCTTAAAAACGTATCCGGCTGTAAACTGAACTTCGTTGAAGATTTTTTGACCGGGTCGGTGGGTAATCAGTGCATATATTTCTCCGCGTTTCTTATACTTCCCCACATTTTTTTTAGGTTTGCTGTAAATCCAACAAGCGCGCGCCTTACCTTTTCCCTCAGAAGAGGCTGCCCATTCTTTAAACTTTCCTAATTCCTTGGCGCTCGCCGAAGAAATGGCCACCAATAAAGCGATAAGCATCGCGCTACAGAAGTACCTCATCTATCTCCTTTCAAGAATTGTTGCCTATGCCCGTTATGGGCGTTCCAAAAACGTGTTTGTCTAGCTTCACGGCTTTACCGCTAGTTACAACTGGGCGGTCGGCAAACCGACGCATGGTTAGCATCCGATCATACATGAGAATGCCACCAGCGGTGGCCAAATTTAAGGAAAACTTTGTCGGTATTTTTACCAAATAGTCGCAACATTCAATCATGGTTTGGGTTAGCCCTATCCGCTCCATTCCCAGGACATATGCCGCTCTCCGGGGGTGACGAAAACTTGGTAATTCTACAGCAGTTTTATCTATTTCGACCCCGATAAGAGCGCATCCCTCTGGAAGCATCATGTCCTCTATTGATTCGAAGGAATAAAAAGGAACCTGGCCCGTTGTATCAGAGGTGTCCGATGGGCTGGTGGATACATCACAATTTGCGCCAACTGTGAAAATAAAGCTCGCACCAAACGCATTCGCCGAACGCATCAAATTGCCGACATTTATGGGTTTGCTAACCCCCTCGATGCCGATACCAAAATAGCCTCGCATGTTAAGAGATTCTACATCTGCGCCCGGATCGCGCAAGTCTCAAAGCAAATTAAATACACCCCTGTCGAGAAGAATTTTGGCGAAATTGTATAGGTCTGTATTAATTGACGTTTGCCACCTCACCTAAGGTTGGTCCGATTTCAAGATTAAGCACTAGGTCTGCCATAGTGTCTAAATCCGTGGCTTCACGATTGATGATCGCTAATTTTGCCCCCTCCTTTTTGGCCATAGCGGGGAAACCAGCGGCCGGATAAACAACCAAAGAAGACCCGACCGCGAGAAATAAATCACAGGCAAGCGTTTCCTCTCTCGCGCGATTCATCGGACCTGACGGCATTGATTGGCCAAAAGAAATTGTTGCGGTTTTTATGATGCCACCGCATTGGTCACATTCGGGTGGCACATTATTCTTTTGGAAAAACACCTTAATAGGTTCGAGCTCGCAACGAGTATGGCAATTTAAGCAGGTTGCATAAGTACCGTTTCCGTGGAGTTCAATCATTTGTTCTTCGGAAATACCAGACCTTTGGTGCAATCCATCAATATTCTGTGTGATTACCGATGTCACTTTTCCCAGCCGAACTAGTTTTGCTACAGCCCTATGCCCACGATTGGGCTCAGCAACATCAATATCTTTATCAATCTCAAATTTTCTACGCCAAGCCTCAATTCTCGCTTCGGACGACCTGATATATTCTTCAAAATATATAGGGGTAGTTTTCGACCAGATCCCTTGGGGGCTCCTGAAATCCGGAATACCTGATTCCGTCGAGATGCCCGCACCAGTAAAAACCACAATACGGTGCGCGTTGTCTATTAAAGTCGCTAGGTTCTCTAACCCTTCGCGCATCTAATAAAAATTACTCTGCTGGAGCCGGACGAATGGACCCGGCCTTACGCTGTTTTCTTCCTTCAATAATTCCGACCGTGATGGACATCATGGGAGGAACGATTGCCATGGTCAGAACAGCAGACAATGCCAGTCCGCCGAGAACAACAGAACCTAAACCACGGTATAGTTCTGAACCAGCACCCGGAAATGCCACCAGAGGTAACATCCCGAATACAGAGGTTAGAGTAGACATAAAAATCGGGCGTATTCGGTTCCGGGTTGCCGTTTCGATTGCTTCATCCGCGTTCATCCCGAAATAACGTCTGATGAACGAGCTGTTTTGCATTGTTAACGACATTACCAATCAAAATAACAAAGCCCAGCATCGTCAACATGTCGAGCGATTGGGCGACATATGTGTTCAGAAGTGCGAGCCCACCAAGGCCACCAGCCGCTGCTACAGGGACCGTTAACATGACCACCCAGGGATAGAGAAAACTCTCAAACAACACCGCCATCACGAGATACACAATTATAAGGGCTAAAAGCAAATCAAGCTGCATGTGACCCCAAGTAACCTTTAATTTGTCAGCGCTACCGCCCAGCCGAAAACGCACGCCGTCTGGGAGGCCTCTTTCACGCATTGGCCCAAGTACTTTTTCTTCTATAAGTTCTGTCGCCGCTTGCAGAGGTATCGAGTCATTTGGGACAACGCTTACAGTCATCGTTCGGGTTCTGTCTATTCGTCTTATTTCCGTGGGCCCCGTCGTTTCCTGAACCTGCGCAAGGCTTGCAACCGGGACAATTCGCCCATCAGACGTTACAACCGGTAGGGAGCGGATTGCCTGCGTGGATTCCTGTGCAAGATCGGGCCCTTTAAGCGTCAGATCAATGCGCCGACCCTCAACACTAACTTCTGCAACCCTTATTCCATCATTAAAAGCATCTATGGACAAACCTAATTCACGCGCGGAGAGACCATTATCTGAAAGACTTACTCTGTCGGGCGTCACCCTGACCTCGGGCTCCCCGAGTGTGAGCGACGGTCGTGGCCTGACGCGGTTACCCTTACTTGGTGGAAGAACCCCTAACGTGGAGAAAAATACATTCCTGCCGACGCTGTAGATAGTTTTTAAGTCGGGCCCGGCTATTTCTATGTCGATTGCGCGGCCCGAACCAATGGACCGACCAAATAACGAGGGCTGAAACATAAAGGCTAACACGCCCGGTTCCGCGCGGGCGGGCCCTTCTATTATTTCTTCGAGTTCAGCCGCCTTTTGAGGATCGACATGGGTCGCTGCCATAAACATTCGGCCAAGCCGAGCTACGTAGAAGAATCGATCTATTTTCTGGTCTTTTGGTTTATTAATTTTCTTATAGTTTCCGCGACTCCAATATTTTTTTGTAGCATCGGCAACGTTGCGTGCTATCCCCTCATTTGTATCTAGGTTATATCCAGCTGGTGGAAGAACAATACCTAACACTAAGTTACGGTTTCCTTTAGGCAAATAGTCCAGCTTGGGCATGATCACAATTGAAATGGAACCGGCGACAAAAACTAAAATACCAACCATCCCTACTGCCAAAAACTTGTAACGCACGACAAACCGTGCATACCCAGCCCAAAACGCGGTAAAACGGCGGGCAAAGTTATCAAGGACCGGAATGTGGAACCCTCCACCATCACTAACACGGCTGAGCAACCCATTGGAAAGAGCCGGTATGAGGGTCACAGCAACTAGAAGAGATAGTAAGACCGAAACGGATATCGCAACGGCAATGTCGCGAAATAACTGCCCGACTTCGAGATCCATGATGAGTATCGGAATAAACACCATAACCGTGGTTAGCGCGGATACAAGAACAGCTGGCCACACTTGTTGTGCACCGTAGTAAGCAGCCTCAGAACGTGACCGGCCTTCCTGTCGCAGTCTAAAAATATTTTCGAGCACAACGATTGCGGCATCAACAACCATGCCCACCGCAAACGCTATTCCAGCGAGGCTAATAACGTTTAAGGAGCGACCAAGAATAGCCATCGCGACAAAGGAGCCAATTACTGAAACTGGAATAGACATGGCCACCACCGCTGTAGGGCGCCACGATCTCAAAAACATTAAAAGGACAAGAATTGCCAGTATGCCGCCGTAAAGAATATTCTGGCGTACCAAGTCAATAGATGAGTTAATATAGGTTGTCTCGTCATATACCTGTTCAAGTATAAGACCCTGGTCCTTGATTGGTCCGTTACCCAGGTCCTTAATCACCGCACGAACTTGCCCCATTGTCTTGATGACATTGGCTCCCTGTTCACGCGTAATATTGAACGCCAATGCAGGTTCATTCAGCATACGAAGGCGGCCCTGTGCTTTTTTGTATCCGAGTGACACGGCCGCTATATCTCGAACAAGCACTCGGCTCACGCCTCGCGCACCACCAGCACCGTCGCTACGCAAAACAACTTCTTCAACCATGCGTGTGGTATTTAGATCGCCGTCGGTCCTAACTACATAACGGCGTTTTCCTTCTTCAACATCACCACCGGTAATTGACGCATTCGCAGCTCTTAAACGCCGCAATACTTCGCTAACCGTCATGCCATAACGTGCGAGGCTCTCGGGCCGAATCTTAATTGAAATTTCACGCTCGGTTTCACCGAAAATGTTTACACCCGCGACGCCTTCAATGCGTTCGATACGCTCCTGAATAACGTCGATAAGAAAATCGCCGTAGGACGTCATCTCTCTCGTGTTGCCGCTTTGCCGAGTAATAATAAACCAAGCTATGGCATTATCTTCGGTCCCCGATGTTGATAGTACCGGTTCGTTGGCTTCTTCAGGATAACTTGAAACCCTGTCAAGCCTGTTTGCTACCAGCAGCAAAGCCCGGTTAAAATTAATATCTGGGCCGAATTCAAGCGTGATCGTCGCTCGGTTACGAAGGGCACGCGAGGTCATCTTGCGAACACCTTCTAAACCCTTTAATTCATCCTCTTGTGGGTTAACAATCTCCCGTTCAACTTCTTGAGGGGCAGCACCGGGCCAACTCGTTTTCACGATAATGACTGGCTGACGCACATCGGGCGCCATTTGTATGGGTATTCGTTGCAAGGCCACGTAACCAAACAAAATTATCATCAAAACCAGGGCTACAATGGCGATTGGTCTTTCAATCGACAGCCTAATAAGGTTCATTCGAGGTTGCTCCTGGCTAAGCAGTTCGGCATAGACCTCACCTTACGGGGCTTTTTTGGACGAAAGTGCAGCATTAGGCGGTGGACTGGTGAGAATTCTGACCGTCGCGCCGGGGGGTAAAGTTTCATTTCCATGAGTAACCACCTTATCACCTAGCTTTAAACCGGTATGTACAACATACCGTTGTCCCACAGCTTCACCAATTTTAATCAATCTTGGAAAAGCTTTTCCACGGCGAATAATTCGAACGGTTGGCTTCCCATCATTATAAACAATAGCATCTTTGTGAACCGTCAAGACTTTGCGAATTTTCCCGACTGGAATAAATACTGTGGCACTTTGATTAACTGCAAGCGGTGCTAATCCACCATTGAAACGAGGCTGAAAACGAACCGGACGGGTTCTCGTCCTTGCATTCTCGCGAGGTATAATAGACCTCACAGTGGCGCGATGAACGGAACCGTCCCTGAGTGAAAACCGAATTTGAAGATCGCGCTCAAGAGCCTTTAAGCGATTAGCTGGGACATCGGCTTCTACCTCTAGATCGATATCGTTGATGAGCGTCACGACACGCGCGCCGACGTTCACATACGACCCGACTTCAGTGTGTTTATCGGTGACCACCCCATCATAAGGCGCGCGAATACGGCAATTTTTAAGATCTATACTCGCGCGCTTGAGCTCAGCTTTCGCTTCTTTCAATTGAGAGCGCCGCTCATTTAAAGCTGCTTTTCGAGAATCTACGTCGCGCTCAAGGTCCTCATAGCGTGCCCGTGAGAAAGCGGAGGAACGCTTGAGTTTGGTTAGACGCTTAAGTTCCTGAACTTTCTTCAAGTGCTCTGCCTGCGCGGTTTGTACCATCGCGCGCCTCGTCGATTCGGAAGCCGCAAATTTTTCACGTTGGGCCGCCAATTTCCCGGTCGCCAAAGTGGCAATTACCTGTCCCTTTTTCACTCGATCACCCACAGCCACATTCATCGCCGACACAGCGCCGTTTATAAGAGCCGCCACGTCTCCAGAACGCTGTGCAACGAGTCTACCCAGGACTGGGTATGTTTGCGAGAGTGGCTCAGAAATAATAGGATCAACACGTACACTTCGGATACGACGTTTTTTGGTTTTTACCTTCTTGGCTTGCTTAGGGGGGGGTGTGGCTTTCACTGATAATTCTGTTGTGCTGGATTTGGGACACTCTTCACCAGTAAA
>CAYPNT010000008.1:0-57898 GCA_964412235.1 uncultured Rhodospirillaceae bacterium | reverse complement strand
CAGCACCTGTTCTGGGTCAAGACAGGTTTTGCAAAACTTGGTTATCGAACCAACCATCGAAACCATGCTTATTTCCTGAGGCCCTTTTTGCCTCAAAGCCCCGTTATAATTGTAGTCGTCTCTTTTAACTTGGCCAGCAATGACAAGTAGTGGAATAGAGTCGAACCAAGCACCGGCCACACCGGTCACTGCATTTGAACTACCAGGGCCGGTCGTAACCAGTGCTACACCCAGATTTCCTGTTTCTCTGCCATAATACTCTGCCGCAATAACTGCTGCTTGTTCGTGGTGGGTAGGAACAAATTCTATCGAAGCTTGAAGCCCGACGGCATCCACCAGAAACATATTTCCGCCGCCGGGTACCAAAAATACTTTTGTTACTCCGATGCCGGCTAGATAATCGAAAATTGCCAGTGAATTTGTTTTTTCGATACCATTCATCTCCAGAATGTTACGAACGTTTTGCGATTGGGGGAGTTTGTAATGGCGCTATCCGTGTAATAGGAATCACCAACGTAATGAGTGGACGAAATTTCTTCAATTACGCAGCCGGCTTCAGAACGAAAAGCATGTCGCACCTTTGGTTCAATCGTTATTACCTCGCCGGGACCATAAGTATTCTTTTCATCATCTAGCGCAAGAACAACTTCCCCATACAGGACATGAAAGGTCTCCTTCTTCTTTTTATGGTACTGTTCTGGATGTTCTTGGCCCGGCAACATTATTAGCAATTTCTTACAATATTCCTCATTAATTACCGTCGCCATTACCAGACCCGTCGCAAAAAACTGTTTTAAGCCGTAATGATGAGAAATTTCTAGTGTTCGCCCATCAGGGACAACAACATTTGTTGATGCAAGAAAGGTACGCACTCTGTCAACTATGTCTCTCACAAACTGCCGCTTATCAGTACACTTGGCATTATCCATGGTGAGCGGTCTATCTTTCGGAATGTCCTTAACAGCCTCAAATGTAGTATATTTCGAGAAATCATTTGCAACGTATGTGCCCTCGAACGCCGGGATGGCGAAATAAACATCTGCTTCCGATATAATCGCACCAGCTTTAATGTTTTTCTTTACAAAAATCGCTCTTTGCAGCCCCCTTAATGACTTTATTTCCTCCGCTGTATTTTCTATTTTGGTGTTTCTTTGTCCGACCGTCTCGATTGCAGAATTTAATACTTTCAACCAGGCTCCAAGTTGTTCCGGAGACACGGAATAAGCATTCATTGCATAGTCATCCGTTTCCAATGCTACGTGTTTCTCGAAGATCCTTCCCCCCATTGCATATGCAATAGCGCCCGTGTTGAGCTGTTCGGGGCTCTCATGCGTAGAATACCCCACTCGGACATCTGAGTAGCGCTGTTTAAAGAAGGCTATCTGACCAATATTTAATGCGTCTTCAGGTGTCGGATATAGGCCTACACAATGCATGAGTGACGCATCTATCTTACGATTTTGAAAAAATGCTACCATATTGTCGATATTTTCCAAGTTAGCACCAGCGGTTGAGAAAATAACCTCCTTGTTAGCTTGGGCAATTTTCTCAATAAGCGGCCAGTCTGCCAGAGAGCAGCTCGCGATTTTCAATATATCAACATCATATTTTAGGGCCCTCGCAACTGACGGCTCGTCAAAAGGGGTAATAATGAGTGAAAAATTGCTGCTTCGAGTTTGTGTAATCAACCCGTCCCATTGTTTATCCGTTAGGACCGTTTCCTCGAAACGTTTTACAAATTTTAGGTCACCACCTTTGTAATCGTCGTGGATAAAGGTTTGCAATTCCCTAAACTGGAATTTAATCGCAAAGCTCAGGCGGCTTAAATAGGGCTGAGTGATCTCCCCAAGAGCTTCAATTATATGTTTACCATGAAGAGGGTCCCCCATATGGTTGTTTGCCATTTCAAGAACCACCAGGGGTTTGGTTTCTTCTTCGTTATTCATATTACTTTCGGAGTTTCATCTAAGGGGAAATTGGCTCATCCTTTGTGCTAGCTAATATGCTGGTTGGCAAAGGCTTACAAACGGGAGAGGCACGCGAAAAATTCACTAGTCAATTCAAATTACACCAAACTTTATATACGGTCTATTTCATAATAGAACAAAATTTAAGAGCACCTCACAATATCTGCATAAAGGTATATGTGCGTTAACAAAATCAGACATTTTATAGCTTTTAGGAAAAGGGATTAACTTACCGTAGAACATTGAGACAAAGTTCAGACGAAAAGAATATTTTTCGTAGACGGTTTACCGGGTTATAACTCGGACTATTAAAATCTATCGTTTCTTCTGTCCGATGTTTGGAACTTTCAAATAATATAATTACCACGAAAATGACGTTGAACACATTGAAAATAATTTCAGGTTTTGATAACCCGGATCATGAAACACGAAGCAGATACTAATGCGTGAATTTTGGCGTGGACGAAAAGTGTTGATTACCGGCCAAACAGGGTTCAAGGGATCTTGGTTAGCTTTCTGGCTTTCTGAAATGGGCGCGACAGTATCGGGCGTCTCCCTAAAACCACAGACCGATCCCAACTTATACGACATTCTAAGCCTTTCCCAACGTGGCATGTTTATAACAGAAGATATAAATAATAGAGATGCTCTAGTTAAAATCCTCTTATCTGGAAAAGCGGAGATTGTTATCCATATGGCCGCACAAGCCCTGGTTCGCACATCATATGCTACGCCCGTTGAGACATTCGCAACAAATGTAGTTGGCACTGTTTCATTATTAGATGCTGTCCGTCAATCACCCTCGGTTGAATGCGTTCTGATCGTCACGAGCGATAAAGTGTACGAAAATAGAAATTTATCCCGAGGATATCGCGAAATCGACGACTTAGGAGGTGATGATCCTTATAGTGCTAGCAAAACGTGCACAGAAATTGCGGCTCAAGCGATGAGGCGCAGTTTTTTTGGTAAGGGAAAGCACCCCGCGCGCATAGCAACTGTCCGTGCCGGTAACGTAATCGGGGGTGGTGATTGGTCAAAAGACCGGCTTGTGGCAGATGTTGTTCGTGGGTGTTTAGGCGAAACTGGTGTTGTAACCCTTCGCAACCCTGATGCTCTGCGTCCCTGGCAACACGTCTTAGATGCGTTATCGGCATACTTAAAATTAGCTGAGCTGCTTTTTAAGAAAGAAAAAGGCTACGATGAGGCGTGGAACGTCGGACCAGACGCGGGGGAAACTCACCCAGTAAGGGAAGTAGCAAATATACTCGTCAATGCACTAGGAAAAGGTACAATACACATTGCCACAAATAATGATGCTCTTCACGAATCTAACGTTCTCGTACTCGATAGTACCAAAGCAAATTCCAAACTAAACTGGCGCCCGGTTTTCGATTTTTATTCAACACTGTCCATGACAGCTGAATGGTATAGCGAGTGGGCCGCGGGCAAACAAATGACCGATATTACCCTCTCACAAATTGGTATGATCGAAGAAGCTAACAAAAAACAAACTGCGGGTTCGCGTAGTGAACGAAAATAATAGTCGGGATGTTGATGAATTACGGACCCAGATTCTAGATTTGGTAGAGCAATACTATCATGTAAAAAATCCGCCAAAACCATTTTCGCCTTCACAACCAAGTGTGCCGGTTTCTGGCCGTGTGTATGATTCTACTGACATGCGCTCCCTGGTAGATTCGGCGTTAGATTTTTGGCTGACTACTGGGCGTTTCAACACGTCGTTTGAACAACGACTAGCTAATTATATTGGAGTTCGAAATGCTTTAACCGTTAATTCTGGTTCGTCGGCCAACCTCGTCGGTTTTTCAGCACTAACGTCACATACATTAAAAAAACAGGCATTAAATGCAGGAGACGAAATTATCACATGTGCCACCGGGTTTCCTACCACAGTTAATCCGATTCTTCTATATGGTTTGGTGCCGGTCTTTGTGGATGTTCACATCCCAACTTATAACGCCGACGTATGCGCAGTAGAGGCGGCAATTACCGATAAAACTCGCGGAGTCATGCTCGCACATACTCTTGGAAACCCGTTTGATGTCATACGAATCAAGGAACTCTGTGAACACCACGGTCTCTGGCTTATAGAAGACTGTTGCGATGCGCTTGGCGCTACGGTCAATGGACAACATGTTGGAACCTTTGGCGACGTTGGAACCGTAAGTTTTTATCCAGCACATCATATAACAATGGGCGAAGGTGGCGCCGTTTTTACAGACAACAATCATGTGGCTAAAGCAATGGAGTCTTTCCGCGATTGGGGCCGAGATTGTTACTGTGAACCGGGAAAGGACAACACCTGTAATAAACGCTTTGGGTGGAAATTAGGGGATTTACCTAGAGGCTATGACCACAAATATATTTATTCCCACCTCGGCTTCAATTTAAAAATAACAGACATGCAGGCTGCTGTCGGCGTAGCACAACTTGATCATCTCCCAGAATTTATTCAGATCCGAAACAAGAATTTCGATATACTTAAAATTGGCCTACAGGCACTTGAAGACTTTTTCATATTGCCCGAAGCTACCAGTGATACAGAACCTTCTTGGTTTGGGTTTCCGATAACCTTAAGGCCTAACCTTCCGTTCACGCGCGACGAATTAGTGGTAAAGTTAAATCAGGAAAATATTGGTACGCGCCTTCTTTTTGGCGGTAATCTTATACGTCAGCCATATATGAAAGGGCGGAACTATAGGGTTAGCGGAAAATTAGAAAATTCTGACACCATAGTGGACAGAACATTTTGGATAGGTGTTTATCCTGAACTTACTCGAGACCATTTGACCTATGTACTCGATGTTATAGAGAAATTTTCTAAGCAGTTTTAAACTAGCGTAAAAAAAACCTTTGTGAGTGCGCCTATAGATTTTATTTTAACTCTTCAAAAATTCTAAGTGATTTGTAATTGTACGCAAATTTTCTCTGGAATTCACCGTCAAATCGTATCCACTATCGAAAAATATAAACTCCAAGTGCGCTCGTTGAGCCGCAAGCAAATCTGTCTCTGTATCACCTATGAAAACAAAATCGGATTTTGGCAAATCAAAATAATCAACAATCTTATTCAATGGTTCTGGGTGAGGTTTGTTAAACCCAGATTCATTATAGTAAACCGCATAGTCAAAAACGTCGTACAATTTGGTTTCTTTTAAGGTTTTAATTGCTAAATTTTCGGGTTTATTTGTGCAAAGTGCCACGCGAATCCCATGGGTTTTAAGATGGTGAAGGACGGCCTTTACTCCTGGAAAGACCAATGCTTCGGTTGTAGTTGTTAACCTGTAAGCTTCTCGAAACTCCCATAACTTTTCACCTACCTTGTTAGTGGGGCAATTGAGTGCCATTTTTATCATATTTTCGCCCCCTAACGAGGTCAATAAACGGACATCTTCAATAGTTAATGGTGCAATATTTTCTCCTTTTCTCATGTGATTTAGAATATCAGCAACAATCCAGGCCGAATCTATAAGCGTACCATCCAAGTCGTATATGACCACCCTTTCCATTCACTTTAAATCCCTATAATCTGGAACAACGATTCACTGGTATTCTTAATTGCAACCTTCAAGAAATACTGAAAGTATTTTGAGCAATTAGCTTTTACGCGCATATCTAAATTTTTTATAGTCGCACGATGCAACCATTGCTTAATATAGCAATTCCGACTTGGAACAGAGCCTCTTTCCTTGGCTCCCGTGATTAAGGGCAAACAGATTCCGTAATTCCGGTTGTAGTTTCGAGCGGATTCTCTCACTAATAATTAGGGGATGATTTTCTTCTAACGCCATTTCAAGGAGAAAGCTGGCTACATAACAAGCCAAAAGCGCTACCCGGGACTTCGCACTTTCGTTCTTACCGCTGCAATGCCAGAGTTGATAATCTCTGACAATATATGTTTTCGTTGGAAACATTTGTAGCAAAGCACTTATCAGGCGACCTGCGGCAGCAGCAAATGCGTTACCAGTTACTCGCTATATAAATCAATAAACACCAATTACGACCCCTAAATAAAGTATTACTCCTTGGTACCTGCTACTCAGCAGGTTTCCGCCACCGATAAATAGAAATAGCTTCATCACATAAATATTTAGTGGCGGGAAGAAGATCTTAATATCTTCATAAATTGTTAGTTTTTCGGTACTCCAAGCATAGTATTCCCACCATGCCTCGTTTAAGGGAAATATTTGTCAATTATTACGAGGTCTAACCCTGCGATGACAATTACCGGAAGGGACACCCACAGTCTGTGATTAGCAGAGGACAAAAACGCTGTGCTAAAGAAATTCATAGTTTTATTTTATTAAAGATCAGTAATTTTTTCTATATTTTTCGATCACAAGTGGCTCCCCAGAGGTATTCTTATAAATTGCTCGCAAATATTCGCTTAAAATACCAATTGCCGATATTTGTACAAAGCCAATAAAAAAAATCCCGAGGACAAATAACTCGGCCCCAACGGAGACATCCCAGTCGGTGATTTTATAAAAAATATAGAAGAAGGAAGCTAGAAGCACAGTGATACACCCTAAAATACCAAGGCCTATAAACATCCTCAGCGGGGCGTTTGTATGAAATAATATACCGCTAAGAGCCAACTCTGACAACGTCCGCACATTGTTTTTTGATATACCGCGTGTGCGTGTGGGACGAGTGTAGGGGATGGTAACAGACTCATATCCAAAATTTGATACGATACCCCTCAAGTACGGGTCTAATGAATGCATATTCCGGATATGCGAGATCACCTCTTGATCGTATAAGGCATAACCTGAAAACTGCGGTATGATTGGTGTTTCTGCCAATTTATCTAATATTTTATAGTAAGTGCTCCTTAAATAGTTATATGTTTTGCTTCCGCTTGTATTAGTAGCAACCGCGCAAACAAGCTTAACACCCTGGCTCCATTCATTCAGTATTTTGGGAATCAAGCTTGGCGGGTCTTCGAAGTCAGCGGCGATAATTATTGCACCATCCGTTTGGCAATTAATTAGAGCGTAATAGGGCGACCGTACATGCCCAAAGTTTCTAGTATTAACAATTAAAGCAACGTTGTTATCATTATGGATCTCATTTTCAACTATATCGACGGTAGCATCCTTAGAAGCATTGTCGATAATAAGATGGATATATGACACATCGACGTTCTTCATTTCCTCCCTTACCGCCTGAATCAAAGCAAGAATATTTGCTTCTTCATTATATGTCGGCGTGATTATAGTTAATGATTTAGGCATTTTTTCCTAAAAACGAGACGCAAACTGCCAGCACAACAGTTTACCGTATAACGTCAATTTTTTAAATTAGTTGAAACACTAACTTTTGCATAAAGTTTTCATAAAACTGGCTTCTTTTTCGCATAAATATTAACAAAACCCCATAATCTTTTTGCTATAAAACACCATAATGTTTAACCGCATCAAATGATGGCAAGATAGTGTCCTTATCGGACAGGATTGGAGGGTTTGTTAGCGGCCAACGGATCGCAAGATTTTCATCATTCCAAATAATACCCTTCTCGTTAGAAGGGTTATAATAATCCGTTGTTTTGTATAAAACATCGGCCCAATCACTCCGCACGTAAAAGCCATGAGCAAATCCCTCTGGTATCCAAAGCTGTTTTCTATTTTCAGCGGAAATGATCTGCGAAACCCAGTGTCCACAAGTTGGTGACCGAGGACGAATGTCCACAGCAACATCGAAAATTTCTCCAAATATTACCCGTACAAGCTTTCCTTGTGGCCTGGGAAACTGGTAATGCAGTCCTCGAAGCACACCTTTTGCGGAACCCGATTGGTTATCTTGCACAAATTCAAGAGGATCGGATAAATGTTTCTGAAAACTGCTCTTGTTAAAACTCTCAAAAAAGAGACCTCTATCGTCTGAAAACACCGTCGGTTCAATTAACAAGACGTCAGGCAGTTCTAGAGGGGTTACTTTCATTTTAGACTATATCTTTAACGAGACTTAACAAATATTCACCGTAAGGGCTTTTGCTCAGTCGGTTCGCATGCTCCTCAAAGGTGGACGCGTCTATCCATTTCTGGCCATAGGCAATTTCTTCGGGACAACAAATCTTTTGTCCGCCGCGCGCTTCTATGCCAGCAATAAACTGGCTTGCTTCTAACATTGACTTGTGGGTTCCCGCATCAAACCACGCGAAGCCCCTGCCCAAAACCTCCACATATAATAGGTTGTTATTAAGGTAACAATTGTTCAAATCGGTGATTTCAAGCTCACCCCGTGAACTTGGCTTTATTGCTTCCGCATATTTTACGCTATCGTTATCGTAAAAATATAATCCAGTGACGGCGTAATTAGACTGGGGCGTGTTCGGTTTCTCTTCTATACCGGTCACTTTTTTTTGAGCATCAAATGCGACGACGCCATACCTTTCTGGATCATTGACGTGATAGGCAAATATCGTTGCCCCTTCATTTCGACCGCTTGCTGATGCAAGTACTTTTGAAAAATTATGGCCATAAAAGATATTATCGCCCAATATTAGAGCTACGTTGCTATTACCAATGAAAGATTTTGCGATTATCAAAGCCTCAGCAATACCATTTGGACTAGCCTGCACAGCATATTGTATATTTATACCCCAACCACTCCCATCGCCCAAAAGTTTCTGAAACAACTGCAAATCCTGGGGGGTCGTAATAATCAAAATGTCCCTGATACCCGATAACATCAAACTGGATAGCGGGTAATAAACTAGTGGTTTGTCATAGACTGGCAAAAGTTGCTTAGAGACTGCCTTTGTAACTGGGTGAAGTCGTGTACCTGACCCCCCCGCCAAAATAATTCCTTTACGCTGCATTCACCGGTCCCGCAATCCAGTCTTTAAGAAATTTATCAGCGTATACCTCCCACACTGGCAAGTTAACACCAAATGTCTGTTTGATTTTTTCGCAAGAAAGAATTGAATTTAAAGGTCTCGCAGCCCCTCCGTTATATTGGGAACTTAAAACCGAAGTAATCGACTCTTCTGCACACGCCAACGTTACGCCACCTCTAATAGCTCCCGCAACCAAATACATGGCAAAACCATACCACGAGGTGGAGCCCCCTGCAGTAAGATGGTAAACGCCAGAGAGCTTCGCTCTCTCATCTTTCGGCGAATTAAGATAAAATCGCAAACAATAAATCGTTACATCTGCAATCAAATCGGCGTGGGTGGGACTACCGCTCACGTCGCCAATAATCTTTAAAGTGTTTTGTTGTCGCGCTAGGCGCAAAATATTTTCCGCAAAGTTGCGCCCATTGTTGCTGTAGACCCAACTGGTTCTATAAATTAAATGGACGCATCCACTTGAGGCTATTGCATGCTCCCCAGCCATTTTACTTTTTCCATACACCGACAAAGGGTTGGCCTGGTCCGTCTCAAGATAGGGCTTTGGTTTTTTTCCATCAAAAACGTAATCTGAGGAGTAATGTATGAGCAAGGCTTGGTTCTCTTTAGCCCACTCAGCAATACATTGAACAGCGGCAACGTTTACTGAAAACGCCTCCTCTTGCTCTTCTTCTGCCTTATTAACAGCCGTATAAGCAGCGGCATTTACGACAATCTGAGGCTTATAAGTTTTTAATTTTGTTAGCAGGAGACTATGATTTGAGAGGTCAAGATTGTCCCGGTTTGTCTCGATAACGTTACCTAAGGTGCCCAACCGGGAACGCACCGAAGATCCAACCTGACCGTTAGCCCCTAAAAGTAATATTGTCATGGGTGTTGGCTCTTCCTACTTCGTTGTTAGCCCCTGTTATATTTTGGATCCAATCCTCATTGCATAAATACCAATCCACCGTTTTTTCAATGCCGGATTTAAGTTCCACGGAAGGCTTCCAAGTCAGACTTTTCTCCAACTTTGTGTAATCAATGGCATACCTGCGATCATGTCCTGGCCGATCTTCAACATGTTTAATCAGTGCGGAATATGATTGTTTGTCAGCGCGCGGTTTTTTCTTATCAAGAAACGAACACACCATGTGCACTAGTTCGATATTTGAGAGTTCACTCGAAGCACCAATATTATACGACTGCCCCACGGCACCTTGGTCTAGGATATACCTAACAGCATTGCAGTGATCGGTCACATGAAGCCAATCCCGAATTTGTTTTCCATCACCATAAATAGGAAGCTCCTTATTCTTTAAGGCGTTCATAATTACGAGCGGAATTAGTTTTTCGGGATATTGAAGTGGGCCATAATTGTTTGAGCAGTTTGTTATTAAGGTGGGAACGCCATAGGTGTGATTATATGCATGCACAAAATGGTCCGAGGATGCTTTGCTTGCACTGTATGGACTGCTAGGCGAATACCTATTTAGCTCGGTAAATGATGGATCAGAAGGTTCTAGAGCGCCATAAACTTCATCAGTTGAGATATGGACGAACCTAAACAATTTTTTTTCACTCGCGGGGAGCGACCCCCAATAGCTGCGCACTACGTCAAGGAGACGAACTGTCCCTACAACGTTGTTCTCTAAAAACTCTAAGGGCCCCTCTATTGATTTATCAACATGGGATTCGGCAGCAAAATGGATAATCGCACGGGGAGTATTCCTTTTGATTAATTGACTAACTAGCTGGGTATCCAATATATCCCCGTGAATAAATTCGTGATTCCGCCTCTTGGGGATAAAATCTAGATTATATATATTGTTAGGATTGGAGAGCTTATCTAAGTTCACCACAGGCTCATTAGTTTCTTTAAACCATTTGAGTATAAAATTGCAGCCAATAAAACCTGCACCACCTGTTACAAATACCGTCATACATTCACATTTTTGTAGGCAACATGCGGTCAGATAAACCAACAAATCCCAATTGTGCAAGTCTAGAAGCAGAATATCAAACCACCGGCATGATAGTGCTTAAGCATCAATATGTTGTCTTCGTATAAGTTGACCTACTCTAAACCGTAAAATGGCTCTGTTAATGTTGAAACTTTTTGAGATTAAATATGAGGAACCAACCAGCAGAGGAAAGACACTTTTCAGTCTCAAACCAAGTGTCAAAAACTACGAAAATATGACAAGGCTATAGGGAAATTTAATTTTGAAGACCGCGAAACCAGCCTCCAATGGGGCCCTTACTTCCTCGAATGGAACGACAAGTGAGGAAGTAAGTATTGTAATGGTTTCATATCGGACGGGACCAATTTTATTTGACGCAATCAACGCGGCACTTGACCCTAACCAAGCAGGAGTTAAGGAGTTAATACTTGTTGACAACGGCAATGAGCATAACGTTACCACGGAACTTTTCCGCTTTTCTGAAAAAAACCCAAAACTACGGATTATTTCCGGCCACGGTAACGTAGGGTTTGCCCGTGGGTGCAATATTGGATCAAACGTCGCAAAGGGCCGTTATTTGTTGCTGCTAAATCCCGATTGCTGTCTAGCGCAAATGGCCGTTGCCTGTCTCCTTGCAGAGGCCTCGTCAAGGGAGGGGCACTGGTTATTCGGTGGGCGGGTCTGCGATCCAGATGGCCGACCACAGCGGGGATCCAAGCGGTCCCTGCTTACACCGATAACAGCCCTGGTTACCGCTATTCATCTTGCAGATGTCGCCCCACGTTTGTTTGGAAAATTTGACCTCAACCAACACCTTATACCTGCCAAACAGACCGAGCGCGTTGAAGCTGTCACTGGTGCATGCATGATGCTGCCGACAGAAACATATAGAAAATTTGATGGACTTGACGAAGGTTATTTTTTGCATGTGGAGGACCTTGACTTTTGTATGCGACTACACCGCGAAAGAGTACCGGTCTTTTTTGTTCCGAATGCTGAGGCAATCCACCACGCTAGCAGCAGTCGGGTGAATCGAGTTTGGGTACAATGGCAGAAAGCCAGAGGTTTTTTCCGATACTTCCGGAAACACTATCCGGGAGTATTGTGGTTAATAATCCTTGTCCCGCTATCCATCGGGTTGCTTACACGTCTTGGAATTAAGTCTGCTTTAATTTTAATTAGCACCGGCATAAGAAAAGTCTTTAATTCTCAAGGTTCACCAACCACCTGAAGGACGATGCCTGGTTAAAGGCTCTTAAACTCTGGTTAAAAAGAGAGGCCTAGTAACCTAGCTCCCTTCTCGACTGTTCCGGTCCAACACTATCAAATAGTTTATCCCAACATCCAATTTGAACATAGGCGTCGCATCCTTCAATCTAGGATTGAACCAGAATAGTTCTTATAAAGGATGAACTAACATCGAATTTAGATTCGTTTTTGGAGAATGCTTTGCCCTTGATAGAACACAAAAAATATACATACATAATAGTCGGTGGCGGGTCAGCGGGCTGTGTGGTTGCAAGTAGATTGTCAGAAAATCCTAAAAATGACGTCTTGCTAGTGGAGGCCGGACCAGATTTTACTGTTGACGAAGAACCTCAAGAAATTCGAGATCTCTTTCCTGGCACGGCTCATAGCAATCCCAGATACACCTGGAACCAAAATGCGTACTTTTCTCCCAGGCCCTCCAACGCTCCAGACAAACGGAAGATAATCCGATACGCTCAAGGACGTGTCATTGGGGGAGGCTCATCCGTTAATGGGATGATTTCGATAAGGGGGCTCCCGAGCGATTATAACGACTGGGAAGCACAGGGCGCAACAGGCTGGAACTGGGAAAACGTCCTAACATATTTCCGCAAGATCGAAACAGACTTGGATTTCGACGGACCACTTCATGGTAAAGACGGCCCCCTTCTTCTCAAGCGAGTTCCCGAAGAATTATGGCCAGGCCTCACACGGGGCTTTATGGAAGCAGCCACGGCCATGGGGTGGCGAAACATAGAAGATAAAAATGGTGTTTTCGAGGACGGATATTTTCCTATAGCCGTGGCAAATGCCCTTGGTAGGAGAGAATCTACGGCCAACACTTACCTGTCTTCGGAAGTAAGGCGTCGCCAAAATCTTCACATTATCGCTAATTACCGCGCCGAAAAGATTTTGTTTTCGGGTAAAAAGGCCACAGGCTTACGAATATACAATGCCCGTGAGACCCTTGATGTGGACGCAAATGAGTTAATAATTAGCTGTGGCGCCCTGCATTCACCTGCCTTGCTCCTGCGCTCTGGTGTGGGACCAGCGTCGGAACTTATAGACCAGAATATCGAAGTTGTTGCTGATAGGCAGGGTGTTGGCAAACACCTTATGGAACACCCCGGGGTGAACTTCGGCTGTTACACGAAACGAAGTGGCCGCCTTCCGCCCAATTTACGCCCTCCTATGTATGCTGGTCTTCGCTGGTCTTCGGGTTTTGAGGGATGCCCCTCGGGTGACATGTACATGATCCCGATGAACAAATCATTTTGGCACGCCATCGGCGAAAGACTGGGAGTACTGATGATGTGGGTAAACAAGTCATACTCGACCGGTGAGATTCGCCTAAACCCAGACAATCACTCGGCGGAACCGATGGTAGATTTTAACATGTGTTCCGATTCACGGGACATGGAACGCCTAAAGATCGGTGTACGAAAATTGACAGAACTGCAGGGGAAAAGTTCGCTCCAAAAATATGTCACAGATGTTTTTCCGATCAGCTATAGCGATAGAGCCAGACAGTACGCTATTTATAATAGATCCAACGCTCTGAAGACTTGGATTGGTGGCTTAGTCATGGATGTTTCGGGAGCAGCGCGCCGGGCAATTATAAAAAAAATGATGGCGGACGGGCCATCCATACAGGATCTTACGACAGACGGTGGTGCATTGACGGAGTGGATTTCCCAAACGGTTTTTGGTCATTATCATGCATCGTGCACGAACCGTATGGGTGCGCCAGACGATCCCGGCGCTGTTACAAATCCCTCAGCAAAGGTATATGGCGTCGAAGGGGTACGAGTAGCGGACGCGTCAATTATGCCGGCCGTACCAAGCGCCAACACAAATCTACCGACCATAATGGTAGCAGAAAAGGTGGCTCAAACTATTTTAGATGAACAATAACGGACAAAATGTAAAAACCCGGTAGTCAGAATAAACATGTCTTGTTTTCTCAGTTCTGGCTAACATTAGAACAGAAGGGTCGTAGATATAGCTTTAGAAACGTCTCTAGTACCAAATCATGCGCGCGGGCTTTTGACAGTTCCACCATGAGGGAATGTCCAAAGGAAAAGACAAATGAAATCACGAGTAATGATACAGGTCGCCGATCGGAAAATCGAAGAATCTGAGCACGAGATACCGCCAATTGGTAGTTCTGAGGCACTACTAAAAGTAGAGGCATGTGGCCTATGTGGAAGCGACGTTGAGCAATACCGGGGAACCTTTGCGGCAAAAGGGATCATGCGTTACCCGGTCATCCCTGGCCATGAACCCATTGGCCGCATAGTGGAGATTGGAAATGATGCAAAAAAGCTATGGGGCGTCCAACAAGGCGATCGTGTAGCACTTGAACCCCACCTTTCGTGTGGACGCTGCGAACTCTGTTTAGGGGGCGACTATCATAATTGTCGTTCGTTGATGCCGCCCGGCGCACCTCCATGTTATGGCTATACCCCACTGGACGTGAGTCATGGCCTTTGGGGAGGCTATAGCGAATACATTCACCTGCATAACCGAACTATTTTACATAAACTTCCAGAGACAATGCCACTGGCACTAGCAACACTATACCAGCCTATCGCTGCTGGCATCCGTTGGGCAGTTCACGTTCCGAAAACAGAGATGGGTGATACTGTGTTAATTCTTGGGCACGGGCAGCGAGGCTTAGGAGCAGTCATCGCCGCGCGCGAGGCCGGAGCGGGTACTATTATCGTGACAGGTACTTCAAGAAGTGCACACAAGCTTCGGTTAGCTGAAGCACTTGGTGCTGATTATACCATTGAGGCGGACCGTGAAGATACGGTCACTCGTGTAATGGAGATAACCGGAGACCGAGGCGCCGACGTGGTGTTGGATGTTGTGCCGTTCTCCGCCAAACCAATTGTCGACGCGATTGAAGTGGCACGTATCGGCGGAAAAGTTGTGTTAAGCGGGATAAAAGGGCGAGACGAGATTGTTAAACTCGACGTAGACCGAGTGATTTATAAAGAACTTTCTATTAAGGGAGTCTATTCGCAGGCGCGTGATGCCTATATTGAGGCTTTCCGAATGTTATCCGAAAACAAACACAGACTAGAACGACTCCATACCCATGAGTACACCTTGCCTAACGCTGTCGAAGCTCTAAAAACGCTTGGTCGCGAACAAAACACTCACGAACAACCTATCTGCGTGTCACTACACCCAGACGCATCAACAATGAATACTCTTTCAAGTGCTGATTAGTTAGTCTTTTTCTGACTAAAAGCAGGTACAACAAAAATTAACAAATGGTAGTGTGTAGAAGGTAATTAAAATTCTGTCCTACTTAAGAAGATTGAAGATACCAGGGAGACCGATATGGTAAATCCGTTCGCAGACCAGAAGCAGTTTATGAACGCGTGCGATCAGGCTACTGACGGCCGGGGAAATGAAGAACAGTATGACTTATATCGGAATTTAATTGCCGAGGAAGTCGAAGAACTAGCTGACGCAGTACAGAATGACGACAGGGTGGAACAACTTGATGCATTGATAGACATATTAGTTGTCACCATCGGTGCGATTCACTCAATGGGAGCCGACGCGGAAGGTGCCTGGCAAGAAGTATTTCAAACAAATCTGGCCAAGATTGACCCGGGGACCGGGAAAGTTATCAAAAGGGAAGACGGTAAGGTCCTCAAACCGCCTGGTTGGCGAGGGCCAAAGTTAGCACCGTATTTGAGTGGACAAAACTAGGCTTATCGAAACACGAGTGGCGATCAAGCACTATCGGCCTAGTTGGACTTTAAAAGAAATTTGGATATGACTTCGGCCACCTGGACTGGCTGATCAAATTCGACCGTGTGACCCGCATCTTTAATAATTTGAATTTCTGTGGGCCCACTAATACCCTGGGCAAAGTCCTCTGCATAGGCGCTGGGAATGATTTGATCCTTTTCCCCCCATATTATTAGCGTTGGACAGGTAATTCTGGCCAAGCGCTTGCGCAGTCCTGTATCGCCTAACGGCCAGAGTATGTCTGCAGCCGCAACCTTGGCGCGGAGCTGCGTTATTGCCCAATCTTCCGCATTTGCACCATCTGGTGGCGCCAACCACTCTTCCAATTGATCAGGTTTATTTGATATTTTCGCCAGACCCACGGATGGTTCCTGAGCAAATATATCTGCTACGGGCTGGTTTTCGTCAAAAACACCGAATGGAGCAACCAACACTAATCTGCTGATCGCGTTTGGCCAAATTGCTGCTATGTCGGCCGCTATTGCCCCCCCGATAGATGCTCCAACAAGACATGCGGTTTGGAGCCCAGAATTCGTGTAAGAATCGTGGGCGGCAATCAACCAATCGAGGTGGTCATCAAGACCTTCGGAGGCTGGGCCACCAGGAAAACCCGGCAAGGAAGGGGCTTTAACCAACCAATTGTCCGCTAATGCATCAAGCAAGGGTAACCATTGTACTAATCCCCCATACCCCGCAAAGTAGCCCACCAAAGAACCCGTCCCTGCTTCCCAGACCCTAGTCTTTCCTAAAGGCGTATCAACGTATGTTTCTGTTGACGCAGTCACTCTGCAGCCAATCCCCTGCTCGGTTCGCGTTGGGCTCTATCTTCGGCCGGAAGCGATTCTGGCCACCAGTGATCCTCCCACTGATCTTCAAACAAATCCCGGAGTTGAGGGATTACTTTGCGCGCAAAGAGATCCGTATTATATCGGGTAAGGTCTCCCGTCATATTCCCAAAATGCAAAAGGGTCATCAGATGCCCGACATTCATTTCCTGACATATTCCCCGCAGCTGTTCGGCCACCTCGTCCGGACTGCCGATAATAACATGGCCCTTCTCAAAAACGTCCGCCTGGTCGGTTCTAGAACTAATTCTAGAGACCTCAGCGGCCCTCAATACTTGGGATTCCACTTTAGCTCGTACGGTCGCCTCTGTCGCATAACCGGGAGGATTTGCGAACGCGGGGTTGATATGGAGACACCGATTATAAAAATAATTTGCTGGCTCCGTATATAGTTCGAGCGCCTCGGCCCGCGTCTCCGCGACGCCTATTGTTTGCAAAAATCCCGAATGGAAAGGGTTGGGTTCCTTTCCCAACTCACGGACTTTGTCCCAGAATCCCGCGATAGAAGCTTTGCTAGACAAGTGCCCGAAGTAGGACAGATTTGCATATACAAAATTCTTTTCGGCACACATTTGCCAAGTTTCGATCGACCCGCCACCGGGCACCCAAATAGGCGGGTGAGGTTTCTGTATCGGCCGCGGCCAAACATTTACGTACCGTTGTTTGTTAAACCGTCCATTAAAAGAGAACGTACTATCCGTGGTCCAGGCACGCTGGATAAAGTCGATTGCTTCATAATAACGTGGACGTAACTTCGCAGGGTTCTGACCGTAGGCAAAACAAGTATCCATCGGTGTCCCAACCGGAAAACCCGCAATCATCCGGCCGCCTGAGATGCAATCAATCATCGCCATTTCTTCGGCAACACGCGTAGGTGGATTGTATAAGGCCAACGAATTACCCATTACACAAATTGCTGTGTCTGCAGTTTCCCGCGCTAATGCAGATGCTATTAGGTTGGGAGATGGCATCAAGCCGTAACCATTAGAATGATGTTCGTTTACGCAGACCGCATCAAAACCTACATCGGCGGCAAATCGGAGTTCGTCAATGTATTCATTGTAGAGGAGGTGCCCTTTGTGCGGGTCAAAAAGTTTAGAATCTATGTCAACCCAGACCGATGTATGTTTAGATTTGAAATCATCGGGAAGTTCCTGATACGGCATCAGGTGAAACCACATGAACTTCATCTTTTTTCCTCTCCCACATAAAGTGCAAGGTTCTACGCGAAAACTATAAGCAGCTTTCTATAAACGCAATACTACTATGTTTCTAGAACGCTTTCATGAAATAGAGGGTCGACCGCAATGCTCTCACTGAGCAGTTGTTGATCAACCATATAATCGACAAAGCAACGCAAGTTCGCACGATTTTTAGCCATGCCAGATGGCCACAACTCATTATCGAATTCGTTCATATCACTACTAAAAGCATACCGGCCAAACGGAAGAACCGTATAGTTATGGTCAATATAAAATTCATAGGCTTGATCACGGGCGTCATCCCACATTTCAATCAACTGGCAGAGCAGTTCTGGAAACTCTGTTGCGATCGATTCCTTAACAGCTAACAGATGCATAATCGGGTAGTACCCGTGCTTATCCCAATAATTGCGACACTCCTCGCGAGTGTCAGAAAACAGCCGCCGGACGCGATCATTCTCTAATATCTCGTGCGGTGGATGAGGATCAATATAAGCGTCAACATCCCCGGCCAGCAACATCCCGGCACCGGTGCATCCCTCCGGCATTCGCGCTATATTATTAGTATTCCCATTCCACTCTATCTCTTCGGGCCTTTGCGTCACCCATTGAACATCCCGCCAGTCAAGACCGTATTCGGCTTTAAGGTCTCCTTTTGCAAGAACTGACATTGTTACCTGAAAAGCCCAAATAGCAACGCGTTTTCCCGCCAACTGTTCAGGAGATTTGATGCCTGAATCGGATTTGACAAAAATATGATTCTGACTAAAAAGCCTTCGTGGGAAAACAGGCACAGCGGTCAGGGCAATGCCTCGCTGGCGTGCCATTATGTAAGATGCTAGTGACACTTCCGCAATATCAAACTCTAAGTCTACCAACATCCGACGATGGCGATCTACACCGTCACGGCGCGGGGGAACCATCCCAACCTCAAGCGTCTTTAACCTTATACCTTTTGGGATCGTTATCAGGTCGAGAAAAAATGGAAGGTGACGATCATATCTTTCGAGAGCGATGGAAAGGGTTCGGTCTGTCACAACGAGTAATCCTTTATCAGCCTTTACAATTAAGTTGAGGGACGAAGCGTGCCACAGAGCCTGGCAAATACAAATAGTTCTGTTCACAATAATTATGTGTTTAAAAAATACAGGTTCTGCATTTCTTGCCTCCCCACGAACAAATGGACGGAGCCAAAGTGCGGCGAAGATCCAAGGGAAGCTAATACAAAGAATTGTGTTGACTAACAAATATTTTCCCGTGAACATTTCGCAGTAAAGAGCAGTTTAGGCGAATTAATTAGCGATAAGTGAATATCCTTATGCATTGTCACCTGAAACTAACGGGATATGCCCTTGCCGCTCAAGTCTACCTAGAGTTATGGGCTAACAGACTAAAGAGGAGAGATCCACGATGGCTGACAGAACCGATGGCGTCAAAGAGTTTGAAATAAAGGAATTCGATCGCGGAACATCAACCGGGGACATCCTTGCACATGCAGAACGTCAGAAAAAAGAGCGTGGTTTAGACGATGTTTTGATTATCGACGTTGACGCTCATCATTTTGAAAGCCGATCCTGGGCACAGGTTGTGGAATTCATAGAAGATCCCGTCGTGCGCCACAACGCGCAAAGCTTCGAACAGCCTGATGGCACTAACCCAGGTGGCCTCCTGAATGTCGAACCGGGACTAAACTTTCAGAATGTCGCTGGCCGAATACAACATTCGGGAGGCTTTCGATACGAAGCTATTGATGACGATAATATCCATCCGGACATCGTAATGGCACGGCGGTCTATGAATTCCATGGGGATAGACTATCAGGTTATTTTTCCAACACCTATGTTGCAGTTAGGTCTTCACCCGAACCCAAACATGGAGGTAGAACTCGCGTTTGCTTACAATCGTTGGCTGACGCAAGAGGTGTTGGCTGGGGATGACGGGGTAACCACAATGATATATTTACCGTTTTGTGATGCAGAGGCATCGTTAAAAACGGTGGAAGAATTTGCGGGCAAACCAGGCGTGGTCGGTTTTAATATTACTTCCGTTCGGCACAAGCCCGTTCACCATAATCAGTATATGAAAATTTATTCAGCCATCCAGGAAACAGGTCTTCCACTTGGGTTTCACGCTGGCCCGACGTGGCATGACCAATGGACCTCGCAAATTGATCGATTTATTGGGGTTCACGCGATCTCGTTTGTTTTATGCAATATGGTACATATGACCAATTGGGTTCTTGAAGGTTTGTGTGAACGGTTCCCTAACCTCCCGGTCATCTGGATCGAAAGTGGCCTATCCTGGGTACCTTTCATGATGCAGAGGTTGGATAACGAATACTTTATGCGGTCCTCCGAGGCACCATTACTGAAGAAAGCACCTAGCGATTATATCCGTGATATGTTTTTCACATGCCAACCGATGGAAGCCCACGACCAAAAACTACTTCGCTCTACCTTTGAAGCAATCAATGCTGAAACCCAACTGCTTTATGCGTCTGACTGGCCTCACTGGGATTTCGACGCGCCGAGCGTCATCTGGGATCTGCCTTTCTTAGATGAGAGAGCAAAGAAAAATATTTTAGGTGGTAACGCTAACAGGCTTTTCAACCTTGCGCCGGAGGTGGGAAAACTTGCCGCAGCTGAGTAGTGGGAGTCATTTACGGCGCCTAAGCCGCATCAGTCCGTTCAATTTTAATCCCGTTAAAAGGCTCATCGGATATTGAATTTAGAGACTTTCTGCGTAATTTAGGATCACTCTATAGGTGTCGTCCAACCGCGACGAGACCTCAAGGAGGTCTGCAGTTATTATTACCGTACAAAAATTATAAGCGCCTAGCTTCAGGAACCGTTTGTGAGCGCGGTAGACCTTCGTGCAACTATCTTTAATATAAACATTAAACCCGCTTCGAATATTGATCTAATTGTGAACACAATTACTCTCGTATATTCCAAATGCCTAACACGAAATCTGGCAAAAGAAAGTAGGAAATACCGATATGGAACCATTAGTTTATCTAAATGGCACATTTGTTCCCCAAAGTGACGCTAAAATATCGGTCATGGATTGGGGTTTTTCTGGTGGTGATGGCGTCTACGAGGCTACCCGTACATTTGGCCATGAACTATTCCGACTAGACGATCACCTGGACCGCCTTGATCGGTCACTTGCTTACGCGAGAATAGAAAGCGGACTAAATAGAGACGAGATGGTGCAAGCTTCTCGCGAGACCGTTAAGCAAAATGTGACTATGATTGACGCCGACGATGAATTTGCACTTTGGCATGTTATTACTAGAGGGGACAGATTAGCCGACGACAATGCGGCCGCGACCGTTGTAATGTACTGCCTAGACATTGCTTTTGCTTCGTTTGCTCGGCATTACCTGGATGGTATATCACTTATTACCCCAAGTGTAAGGCGCACCCCGCCTCAATGTGCGGACCCAAAGGCTAAACTTACAAATCGAATGAATCAACTTCAGGCAAAGTTTGAGGCCGCTCAGGTTGCTCCGGACGCACTTCCCTTATTACTAGACGTTGATGGAAATATAGCAGAATCTAATACAGCAAACTTCTTTTTCGTTTCGTCGGGCCGCTTGTATACATCTACTCCCCGTAATGTACTTAGTGGTGTGACCCGTCTGGTAATCTTTGAATTAGCGGCTGCATTAAATATTGAGGTGGTTGAAGGGAACTTCACCCCTTACGACGTATACAATGCAGACGAAGCATTTCTGTCTGGAACAAGCGGCACAATTTCACCCGTAAAAAGCCTTAATGCCATACGTCTGGGCGAAGGATTACCTGGAACCGTTACCAAACAATTAATGAAAGCTTGGAACGACATGGTAGGACTGGACTTTGTCGCACAAGCGCTCCGCCACCTCGGTGACAATGAGCGTGAACCCGCACTCGCCGAGTGGGCACGAAGGCTCCAAACAAGCGAAGTATTGTAGGCTAAGGAAACGGTGGCTATGCGGCTGGGAATATGGACCCCACTACCCCATACGATCCGGGTAGAACCCGAGATGGCAGTCGCTATCGAAGAGCTGTCTGTACAAGGAAAGGGAGGACCGGTTGATAGGTCCCTCTCCGCAGCGCTCCTCGTGGTCAAGCGCGCGGAACAGCTGGGGTTTGCAACAACATTAATTGCAGAGCGTTATATTGGCCCGGACCTTGAGGCCTGGATTATGGCCACCGCTATGGTCGCAGAGACAACCACCATCGAACTGATGGTAGCGGCCCACCCTGGGATTATTCACCCTCAACTCGCAGCAAAAATGGGTGCAAGCATCGACCGTATTAGCGGCGGACGCTTCGCTATCAATGTGGTTAATGGCTGGTATGAGAAAGAGTTTGAAGTATTTGGGAATGGTACATGGCTCGCTCGTAACGAAGAACGTTACAGCCGAATGGGAGAATTCATGGCAGTCCTAAAGGGACTTTGGTGCGAGGATAAATTTGACCTAGACGGCACTTACTTCAAACTGAAAGACGCTGAATTACCCATTAAAACGATACAAATACCAAACCCACCTATCTACGCTGCAAGCAGTGCTCAGCAAGGTATGGAACAGATCGCCAAGTATGCAGATGTTTGGTTTGTAGGATATGAGCCTGGGCTTGATAATGCTCCGCAAAACATCAGACGCATTGCCCGTGAGGTGGAACAAATGAAAAAATATAGTGCTGCTCATGGTCGAACCATAAAGTTCGGTATTAGTGCCCATGTTATTTGCACAGAAACACGCAAAGAAGCTGTGGAAAGAGCTAGGGCGCTGGAAGATTATGGGGATCGGGATCGGATTTCTCTCGTAGCCGCGAAAGCATTAGGTGCCGGCTTGGTGGGTACACCGGATGATATCGTGCAACGCCTATCTGCGCTCAACGAAATAGGCGTGGACACTCCTATGATTCATTTTTATCCAATGCTCGAGGGCTTGGAGACTTTTGCCACGGAAATAATGCCTCGATTGCCATGACTAAAAAATCTATCAGACCTATTTTTGAGTTACATTTAGATAATTAAAAGTATGCAATTTTAGAAGGTGGTGGGGTTTGCTCACTGCGAGTATCAACTACGACCTCACCGTCAACCAAAATAAAAGAAATTCCGGGTAGGTCGCCATGGGCAATTGCATCATCCAGCGTTGAGCCCGCAGAACCCCTCACGGGACCGGCAATAATCAGATCCGCCACTGCGCCGACACGCAAGACACCCACATCCAGTCCGTGTGCACGTGCCGTGTTACCAGAAGCAATCGCAATAGTCTCTGCCGGGCTTAACTCACATACCGAAGAAAGTAATAGTATGTTCCTTAACATTCCCCTCGGGATAATGCCGGTGCCACCAGGGGTGTCGGTCCCGACGGTCAACCGGTCCAGACGACCCAGTTTTTTTAATTGTGAAACAGCTCGGATTGTCGAACGGTAATTACCCGACGAGCATAACTCCAAGAAAAATTCAGTCTCATCTATTACACGTTCTAAATCGTCATCGCCCATCGGTATTGGACCTCCCGCAACATGGGCGGCGATATCAGGTTGCAACCAAGAAAGTGTTTCAAATCCACAGATTTGACTTGAACCTGAACGGGAAACACCGCCAGTATGAACCTTAGTGCGCATTCCACGTGCGCGGCACCACTTCGTATATTTTATCGCTTCATCACGGTTTTTCTCTAGAGGATAGAAAATAAATTTCGCGAGAATGGACCCTACTTCGGCTAGTCTGTCGAATTGTGCCTCCGTCATACCCGGGACTAAGAGCACGCACCCCGCGTAAAGTTTTGCCCCACCCCATCTCTCGTTTCCCGCAGTCATACAGTTGACTTCGGCTAGCGCGGTAACCAAATCCGGTGTAAGATTGCTATAGTCAAGACCTGGTGTATGCAGCTCACCCGCGGAAACCATCGTGGTCGTTCCCCCGTGTAAATAACTTCCAATCCAACCAATCGTATCTTGTACAGGCGTCCACTCTCCCAAAACTGGGTGAACATGACCGTCAACCAAGCCGGGTAATACCGCGAGACCATTAGCATCCAACTCACGGTCACAGGATGCGCCTACGGGCGGGTTCAGCTCGGAGATTAGCCCATCATTTATCAAGAGACTTGACACCGCAGCTTTGGGTGTCGACAGGTCGCCTGTAAAAAATTCTCCAATGTTTTTAATCAGCGTCTTCGTCATACCCGGACCTTCAAGAATTAGTTGACCGACCGTTGCGAGGTGCAAGCTTTAATAAATGCTCCGTGCTCGCAGTTTTCGGAATGCTCTGGACAATCATTTTTATGGAGAACTTCTTTAATCTTGTACAGGGTTGGCTCAACCCAAGACAGATCGCATTTGTATGGAAGCAGCGTAATCTTGAATTGCATAACTGCGCCGCCCCTGTTCAGGAATGTTTCCTCGGTAAAGCGGTCTCCATCACAATAGAGAAAATATCCTATCTCTGAGGTGTCTAAACCCAGGCGGTGCATAATCCAGATATAGAAATCCATTTGCCGCTTGTAAGAAGCCTTCCACCAATCCTCGAGTGTGATTTTTTTCCCCGCCGACTTCTGGGAGGTGCTCTTATAATCAACCACGTGAACTTGCCCCGTCTTTGTATTTAGCCAGACGTCATCAAGCCCCCCTCCAACTTTCAAGTTTGTCTCTGCGTGGATTGTGTTGAACCTTCCCTCAGCACCAAAATGCAAACTCTGGGTCCAAAGTTCAAACCGCTCATCCCTATATGGTACTAAGTGCCCTAGCCCCTCACCTTCTAGATAGGGGTGAGGTGTTCCCAAAGCACGATGTTTATCGAAGTCACGCTTAAGCAATACGTCCGTAGCTTCATTTATGTTAAAACCAGGTATGCTCGGAAATTTTACCCCACTTACTTGTTGCAGGTAAAAACAGGCGCGGCATTTAACAAAGTTCTCTATGCGTGACCGGCTAAGCTCATACGGCAGCTGATTGTCTCGATCATATACACCACGATGTCGCGCCATTGTTACAAGTCTCTTTCCTGAGGTTGTTCAAATAGAGAAAGGTATCTATCACATACATTTTAGGGAGCGCACTCACTGGTTTGAACCCCCTGACCAAAAATGTCCTTCTTGGTAGCCCCGCTCTCCTCTGATTTGCACTAAAGGGCATAAATATTTTAAATACAATGCATTATGGCCACGGAGGCATTTAATGTTTTTCGAACCGAAAAAAGACGACCACGGGTTGCCTTTTAACCCTTTTAAAGCCTGTGTAGTGCCCCGCCCGATTGGATGGGTTACAACATTGGGCCACACCGGCATCATTAATCTTGCGCCTTTCTCGATCTCCAACCAATTAGCCTATGACCCACCATTTGTATTCTTTTCTGGCTCGGGGGCAATGGATGGAATAGATGCGGAACCCCGTCGAAAGGATTCTGTCGTAAATGCGGAAGTTTCAGGTGAATTTGTCTATAACATGGCAACTTATGACCTCCGTAACGAGGTTAACTTATCGTCGAAACATGTTCCTCCCGACGTTGATGAATTGGAAATGTGCGGCTTGAGCGCCGCACCCTGTAAATTAGTCAAATGTCCACGCGTTTTAGAAAGCCCGGTGAACTTGGAATGCAAACATCACTCTACGCTAACCTTACCATCAAATTCTCCAAAAGGCATTCATCACGTTGTCATTGGTGAAGTCGTCGGTATCCACATCAATGACGCAGCACTTACAGATGGCAAAATTGATTGGGTAAAGATTCAACCACTAGCCCGCATGGGCTACATGGATTATACGCACGTAACGGAGGTGTTCACCATGCGGGGTCCTAAGGGAGAGGAATTTCGTCCAGGTCAAATTGGAGAACATAGTGGCTCAGAACATTGGAACCGTATACCAGAAGAATGGGATGCTTATAAACAGTCTGACCAATAAATATCCTGACTGAACCGCTTCAGATAACCTTTCAACTACTCAGTCCGGACGTTTTGCAACCAAATCGATCTCAACTCTTGCATCCAAGGCGAGCCCAGTAACACCAATACACGTGCGAGCGGGTTTCTTTGCGGGATCCCAGTAGGTTTCATAAACCGCATTCATCGCCGCGTAATCTTCCTTAAAATGGGTAAGATATACACGAGCCATAACGACATGTTCAAAACCAAGGTTCAGCGACCCAAGTACAATATTGAGATTCTTCATTACATTACGGGTCTGCCCTTCTATATCGGGCGGCAGCAGTGCACTTTCATTTCTCGCTTCATTAGGCATCTGCCCTGTAATCAATACCCATCCGTCCACCTCTGCCGCATGGCTGAACGGCGCCACTGGATCAGGCGCGTCTGCCGCCATGTGAAAAATTGGTAACACCGGGTTGATCTTCCTTTATTAACCGTCATATCGACACAATGACAAACAATATTATATTGTTTAGAAGCGCAAGATATCAATCCGGGTTAAGATACATTTTCAACAACTAGGGCGTCGGAATGGCCGAGACAAATACACGAATGATGAAATTTGGCGGATATCACCGTGCCCGTAGCTACGAAGAAGATTCGGAACTCACTCATGTCGGCCCAGGAAAACCGGGTGGCGAATACCTCCGTCGTTTCTGGCAACCAATCGCGCTCACCTCTGAGCTCCAAGAACTCCCGCTCGCAATTCGAATTCTTGATGAGGAACTCGTGTTGTTCCGTGATGGCTCGGGTCAGATCGGTCTTTTACATCTTCGGTGTAGTCATCGTAACACCTCCCTTGAGTACGGCTTCATTCAGGAGCGCGGGATCCGCTGCTGTTATCATGGCTGGCACTACGACATAGACGGTACGATTTTGGAAACCCCAGGGGAGCCTTCCCGTAGCCGTATCAAGGATAAACTTTGCCATGGCGCCTATCCAACAGAAGTATTTCAGGGATTAATTTTCACATACATGGGCCCACCTGAGACCATGCCGGACTTCCCGGTATTTGATAGCTTCGTATACCCCCATGAAAATCACTTAGTGGCATACAAAATTTTTAATCCGTGCAATTGGTTGCAGGCGCACGAGAATGGCGCAGATCCCATCCACACTTGTTTTCTTCACGCACGTGGAAATGAGCGGCAATTTTCCCAACAATACGAAGCCCTCCCACAAATTTCATTTCACGAGACACCAATTGGGCTTCTGGCCGTAGCGACGCGACGCTGGGAAGACTACATTTGGATCCGCGCGAGCGACGTAATTCTACCAAACGCAGCGCAATTTGGGCTTGCTGAGGTCGCGACAGAGGAAAAATTTGCGCTATGCCCCTGGCTTACCCGATGGATCGTACCAATTGACGATACTAGTGCTTATGCGATCGGCTTGCGGCATTTTAATACTGTGATCGACCCCCGACAGACAGGAAATGAAGCTGGAATTGGACTTGGTATGGTTGACTTTCCCGGACAGGTTCCCGCGGCGGAGCACGCTGAAGGACAAAGAAACCCCGGTGACTACGAGGCATTGATCGCACAGGGGGCCGTTGCGATCCACGCAAATGAAACCCCGGGGGTGACCGATGAGGGAGTAATGATGGCACGACGCCAGATCCGCGCGGGCATTCGCGCGATTATCAAAGGTGATGAGCTTTCCTGGCCCGCCCGAAGTAATGCCGAACCCGTGTCCACGTATAATTTAGAGTTAGTCGCCCGGGTTCCCGTTAAAGACGTTGCAGATGATCCAGAAACTGTCCGCCGCTTTGGTATGCGTGTCGCCGAATTAATTATTGAAAGTGGTTCGCTTGCGCCCGGCGCAAGACAAAAAACAGCAAGGGAGTGGGTCGAAAGCCTAATCGCCCATGAATTTTCTTGACGGAAATAAACTGTGTCGTAAATGAGCCTTTTCTCGTTGGGGAATCTCCTCGTTGGCATCCGGAAGAACAAGCCCTCTATTGGGTAGATATTTATCGACCTTCGGTAGAAAGATACCTACCTAATACCGGGACACGAAAAAGTTGGCCGATGCCAGAAAGAATAGGCTGCTTTTCGTTTTGTAACGACGGTCGAATAATAGCGGGAATGCAATCGGGTATCGCATTCGTGGACCTCACCACCAGCGAAGTCGAACGGGTCTTCGACCTCGAACCGGAGAACCAAGAAACCCGGTTCAATGACGGTCGGAGCGATCCCCAAGGAAATTTCTGGGTTGGCAGCTTGCGGGAAAGCATGGATAAGCAGACAAACTCTCTTTTTTGCTACCAACCAGACGGTACCTGTAGAAAAATTGTTGACAGTTTAATATGTCCCAACGGGCTCGCGTTCAGCCCCGATGGAAACACGTTGTATCATTCCGATAGCCGTCAGGATATCGTTTGGGCATGGGACCTAGATGGTGTTACAGGAACAATTTCTAATCGTCGCGTTTTCATCGAAAATGAACCAACGGAAGGCCGCCCGGATGGCGCAGCCGTTGATGCCGAAGGTTACTACTGGATTGCCTGTGTCGGGGCCTGGCGGGTTGCTCGGTACACTCCCGACGGTTTTGTAGACCGGGTCATTGGTGTGCCTGCACAGAGGCCGACGGCGTGTACCTTTGGGGGGAACGACCTGAGAACACTTTACATTACGACCGCAACCTTTCCGCTCCAAGCGACAGCGCTAGTCAAGCAGCCTTTTGCAGGGAGTGTGTTCGCTATTGATGTTAATGTCCCTGGCCTCGAGGAACCATTTTTCGGCAATTAGACACCGATCAACTTGTTCTAATAGTGAACAAAACTATGTACATTTCGACGACCCGCCTTGCTCTTGCAGTATCAAAATGCAAGCATTGATCCAATGTAGATAAGGTTTAAAGATGGGTAAAAATAACACTGTTAAAAACAGACTTAAGGAAGGAAACACATCTCCAAGCAAGTCTGACCACGGCAATTCAATCATCGACAGCCTAATCCTCTCACACGGGACCCTTGAGTGCCATGACGTCGAAGCTTCACGACTTTTTTATGAGGAGTTTTTAGGCCTTGAGACAGTATTTCACGGCAAACGAACAATGTTGATTCGTAAAGGTGGTTATTGGGGGATCGTGTGCGTAAACCGCGGCGATAAAGTGCGTCCTATGGGGCCACTTAATCACTGGGGCATCGATGTCGCGAGTAGAGAGCTCGTAGATGAGGCGCGTGAGAATGCACTCAAATATAAAGCTAAATATGGTATTCAAAAGGTGAATCAAGCACTCGACCAACACGGTGTATATTCATTTTATCTTCAGGACCTCGACGGAAACTGGTGGGAAATTCAAAGCCTTCCCGAACCAGAGCTGTATGACCGATGGTTTGAAGAAGGAGACGGTTCCGCCGTTCGGGCAAATAACTAAATGGTCACGGTAACGATCTTTGTACCACCCCATAGGCAGGCTTCCAGAACAACTATAATAACCAACTACTAGTGGCTGTTCTGTGGTCCAATTTAGTTTCGCCGAAAAACCTAATCCTCTCCCCGCTCCTCGCGAAACAAACCCAGTTTCTCGTGAATACCTTTATCGGAAAAACTGTATAAAAAACTGTCCTTTTCAATACGATGAGAATGTCGGTACCATGCAGGAATTACAAATATATCCTTAGGCCCCCACTCGATAATTTCTTCCCCGACTGTAGTCTGACCCGCACCTTCCACGACATGATAAACCCACGCCGCCGTGCTGCGATATGGCTTACCCCCAAAACCCGCGGGTAGAAATTGCATATAAGCAGATAGGGTCGGCACTACCGGACCTGCTGTTTCCGGATTGACATATTCCATTTTTATACCGTGACAGAGGTCCAGGTTTCCGCCTGCGTTGAGTTCCTTCAACGCAACCTTAGTTGCCGTATACGGATATCTGAATATGGGGGATGACACGGAGTGGGGCCGGTGATCCATGGGAAGCATATTCGCACCGTAACGCGCATGACTGTCTCCCTTAGGAGGTCCTTCAGGAAAAACCGTATTGCCCCTCCATGGTTCCGCAAACACGGGCCCCAGAAAGCGAACCAAGGGCAAATCGAGGCATGTCATCGAAATGTGTGGTGTATCACCCTCTAGTCCATGCCCATGCCAATGCCACGACGGGTTCAATATTAAATCACCCGGTTCCATATCGCATTTTTCACCATTTACCGATGTGTAGCCACCGTCGCTTTCGATCACCATTCGGAGAGCGGTAGGTGAATGGCGATGAGGCTCGGCTATCTCGCCTGGCATAATGCACTGAAGCCCCGTGTATAACGCCTCAGTAATACGGCGATCTCCACGCATTCTTGGATTTTCAAGCATCAACGTACGCCGCTCCGCGTCTTCGCCCCCAACCAGATTGCCGGCCTCCAAAACATAAGGACGAACCTCTTCGTACTTCCATAGGTGCGGTACCGCTTCGGTTTGCGGTCCCTTAGTCATCATCTCTTGAACGGCTTCCCACAGGGGATAAAGGTTCGAGGGATCAATCTTTTTATAGAACTCTTCTTTTTTAGATTTTGACGAAGCACTTGTTCGGATACTCATAACCTAAACTCCGTAAATTATGCCTGCTCGGTACCAACCCGAAAGTGGAGGCATTTGAATTTAAAGTCCCAACACAAATTTTAAGGTATAACGCTTTGCAATGTAGTAACGGGTGATCTGTTTAATTCTACAGTGTTTGCAACCTGAGCTCCACACCAGTGGTTTTTATTGGTTTTTAGTATTAGATTTAATATTAAAAGTTACCTTGTTGTTAATGTTACCGCTAACAGCAATAGCACCGATTAAGATAAGCGCTAATCCAAGAAACACCGTGATCGAAAGCCGCTCGCCCAGCACTGAAGCGCCAAGAAGTACGGCAACTATAGGCATAAACAAGGCCATTAGTGAGCCACGGGTTGCACCAACACGACGAACAACCATGAAATAAAGGCTCATAGCAATAGCCGTGCAGGCGATACCAGTAATCAGCATCGCCCCGATTGCTCCCGCACTTGGCGTCAAACTGAGCGGACGCTCGGCTATAAACGCGAGTGGTACCAGTATTGTGGCACCGAAAATCATTTGGCCGGTCACCATCGCCGGCGGCGCGATGTTAGGTAGCCGGCGTGCATAAATTGCTCCCAGCGTGTGACTAACGGGTGCGAGAAAGGAAATGAGTACCGCTAAAAGTTGATTGCCTACTTCATTTAATACAGTGGGACCAATTACCAATACGACCCCAATTAGGCCTACCGCGGCACCGCTCAGACGCCGACCAGTAAATTTCTCCTCTGAAAGAAACATAGGTGCCAGCAACACGGTCATAACAGGAATAGCGCCATAAAAAATGCCAGCAACACCGCTTTCAATATACTGTTGGCCCCAGGCGATTGTTCCGAAAGGAATTGCGGCGGTTAGCAAGCCCAACCAGAAAAGAGATATCCATCCTTTAGTAGTGTCGGGCAGTCGAACGCCGAAAGCCCGCATCAAAACCCAGCAGAAAGGAGCCGCAATCAACGTCCTTAGAGCAGCCGCAGTCAGGGGGGAGATCTCGGTGACCGCAATATTGAGGAAGAGAAAGGTACTACCAAGGAAGACCGAGGCAACGACCAATAAGCCCCAGTCAGCGGAATTCATCGAATTGTTCATTGGAAGGCCGCGTTTGGGTGAGTTTTGGTGCTAACATACGGGGACAGGCCGCTCATACTAAAAAGGTTATCCGCATCCAGTTACAAACCGTGTTGGCGGGGAAACAGAGGCGGTTCTTATAGGTGCTCAATCTCAATATTACTCCATTTTTGTTTCAAGTATTCGGCGACTAACCGGCGGTGGCAGCGATGTGGTTTAGCCTCACTGCAAAGAAGACAGGCATCGCTAAAAATCGAGCGGTCTAGCTCCTCAATTCGCCTTTTTCTCATGAGGTCTATAAATTTACACTGGTATTCCTGCCACGTACTGCGGCGATTTCTATATTCTTTCAAAAGTTCTGTAGTGGGTGCTAGGCTAGTACAATGTGTGTAGCCAATTCCACAAATAGAATGCGAAAAAAAGGCTAAGTCTTCTTTCTTCGCAAAACCGGAAAGCTGAGATCGATTATTCAAGCGAACGTCGATGATTTTCTTTGTGCCAGAATTCTTAAGGCGTTCAAAAAACTCCTTTGCTGTCGTTTTCGTAAATCCAATTGTGAAGAGCTTCATCCGGCGTCCCTCATTCTCAAGTTAATGGCCACAAGGAACAGTGTGGTGGATTCCCTTATTGCATAGCATCGGCAAGTAATTCAAAGGAGCGTACTCGCGCGGTATGATCCCAGATTGGAGCTGAGACCATAAGCTCGTCAGCTCCCGTACTGTCTATAAGGGAGCTCAACTTCGCCTTTATCTTTTTCTTGGAACCGAAAAAGGAGCACGCTAACATCGACGAGGCATGTGACTTTTCGATTGGCGACCAAATTTTCTCCATATCTTCGACAGGTGGGGGCAGTGGACCTCGTGTACCACGAACCATACGTGTAAAATTTTGTTGTGGGGTCGTAAACAAGTGCTGCGCCTCCTCTTCTGTATCGGCAACAATAGCATTACAACCAACCATCACATAAGGTTCGGCAAGCTGTTTGGACGGCTTAAATCTTTCGCGATATATAGATACGGCTTGCAGCAACGCTTGTGGTGCAAAGTGGGACGCAAATGCGAACGGCAAGCCAAGAACACCCGCGAGTTGGGCGCCAAAAAGGCTAGAACCCAAAATCCAGAGGGGTACATTAGTGTTCTCACCAGGGATCGCGTGGATCGTCTGTCGATCTTGTCGTGGTCCCAGCAATGCTTGTAATTCGACAACGTCCTGTGGAAAATATTCAGACGAATTAGGACTGCGGCGTAAGGCCTGGAGTGTAACTTGATCAGTCCCGGGTGCTCTACCTAACCCAAGATCGATGCGATCGGGGAACAGTGTTGCAAGCGTGCCAAATTGTTCGGCGATTACCATTGGCGAGTGATTGGGCAACATAATTCCACCTGCTCCAATCCGGATTTTCTTTGTACCCCCGGCGACGTGGCAAATGCACACGGCCGTCGCGGCACTCGCGATCCCCGCAAGATTATGGTGTTCCGCCAGCCAAAATCGTTCAAAGTCAGCAGCTTCGGCGTGCTGCGCCAAATCGACAGCATTTTTCAAAGCGTCAGCCGGTGTAAAGCCTTCCCCGATGTACGCCAAATCAAGTACTGAGAGCTGAACCATGATTGTATTCTAACGCATACAAAACATCAGGCCAGAAGCCTGAATAAGACTAATACTCGTACGCCGGCCCCCGTCAAACTCACACAAACAATAGGATTTTCAATCATTGCGTTTTGCCAATTAATAATTTTCCCCATTTTGAGCGATTTATTGTAATTTTAAATAAATCTTATGCGGACATAAATAAAAAATTACTCGGGCGGTCCGAAAGAGGAGAGACGTACATACCATCCAAGGTCACTATCATAAGGCGGTAGCAAAGGTAGTAACAAGCAATCGACAGTGACTATTCGATAAGGGAGAGATACCATGAGCGAGACACTATGGAGTTGGACTGCAACGGATTTGTCAAATGGAATTCGGACCCGGCAGATTTCAAGCCGCGAGGCTACGGAAAGTTGCCTTCAACGACTCAGTGAGGTTAACCCAAGCATAAATGCCGTCGTAGACGTCCTTTCCGACGAAGCTCTAGCAACTGCCGACCGCGCGGACGAAGCAGTGCAAAGGGGCGAAGGCCTGGGTTGTCTGCACGGTGTGCCAATCACCGTGAAAATAAATGTGGACTTTGCAGGACGCCCGACCACCAATGGTGTCGTGGCTTTCCAAAACTTGGTCGTTGAGGAAGACAGTATCCCAGTGTCAAATTTACGAAAAGCCGGCGCTATAATTTTCGGCCGGACAAATGTTCCGGGTTTCTCCACCCGTTATTTCACGGACAATGATTTGCATGGCCGCACGCTAAATCCGTGGAACCCGAAACATACGCCCGGTGGATCTAGCGGCGGCGCGGCCGCTGCTGTAGCTGCCGGGATCGGCCCAATAGCACACGGCAATGACCGCGCTGGCTCAGTTCGCCAACCTGCGTTTGCCTGTGGAGTTTTCGGGCTAAGACCCACCGTCGGACGGGTACCAGACTACAACCCTTCCAGCGTGGAAGATCGTGGAATATCGACCCAACTTACTCACGTACAGGGTCCGCTCGCGCGGACAATTACTGACGTACGCCTGGGATTGGAAGCGTTGTCAGCGCGAGACCCGCGAGATCCTTGGTGGGTGCCGGCAACAGTCCAACCAAGCCGTAAACCAGTGACGGTGGCTATGGTCCCATCAATTCCGGGGGTAGATGTGGATCCTGCAATTGAAGATGCGATAAAAAACGCAGGCCATTGGCTGGAAGAAGCGGGTTATAGAGTCGAGGAGGCAATACCGCCTCATTTTGCTGATGCTGCAGAACTATTCTGGCCCCTACTGTTAGCGGAGGAACGTGCCGCGTCACAAGAAACCGGATCCCTGTCGACAAACGCTATCGCAGAACTCGGGGATGAATCGGTTCGGCGTGCCCGAGCGTCGACCCGGGCCTACGCTGGGAGCCTAGACTACTCCGAGTATATTAGAGGGTTGGCAACGCGGACAACGGTTTTACGCGAATGGCAAACTTTCCTTGAAAGCTATCCACTTATACTTATGCCTGTATCCTGTCACCGCCCCTGGCCTATTGATTTTGATCAGGGTGGCGACGAGCAAGTGCGCCAAATGTTAGAGGCACACCGAACACTGGTAGCAATCTCACTACTAGGATTACCTGGCCTCTCGGTGCCGACAGGACTTGTGGACGGGCTCCCAGTCGGGGTTCAACTCGTTGCCGCCAAATTTCATGAAGAGCAGTGCCTTACGGCGGGAGAAGTAATTGAGGCCCGCAATGCTATACAAACACCTATCGACCCAAAATGAAAAAGAAAAAGTGAGTAACATCCAGCAAGTGTTCAAACAATATCCGTTTCTAGACAGGGTCTGTTATATGAGGTTGTTGTTCCTGGGGTATTCAGCGTGTATCAGGATGAGAAAATCGTCGTGAGGAATATAGGGACTAAATATAAGAGGAATTATGAAAAAATACAGTAAAGCGGAGGCCAAAGATTACGCCCAGGAACATTTCCGCGGGATATTTGCGGCCAGCATGACGCCATTCAATGCGGACGGAAGCACCGACGAAGAAGGCCTTCGTGCCAACCTTCGTCATTGGGTTGACGACCTGAAGATCGCCGGCCTTTTTGTGAATGGAAAACAGGGCGAATTCTTTTCGATGACGCTTGAAGAACGCAAACGACAATTTGATATCGTGGTAGATGAAGTGGGCGATCGCTGCCGGACCGTAATGTCCTGCTCCGATGAGAATATGGATAACGTTATGGAACTGAGCCAGCATGCTCAGGACATCGGTGCTGACTGGATTATAGTGCATGCGCCACCACTCTACTTTCATACCAATGTCGACTCAGTCCTTAAAGAATATTACCGATATATCGCGGACCAGTTGGATATCGGGGTCGCGATATGGCACCAACCAGATTACAACTATGTCGTTGAGCCTGAAGTTTGCGCTGAAATTTCGGAACTACAAAATATAGTAGCGATCAAATACAGCGTCGACCGCGAACGTTATTCTCGCTTAACCGATATGACCCGCGGAAAATTAATTGTCAGCACATCCTCCGAAGATTCTTGGTTGGAAAACATTACTGAGCTTGGTTGGCAAGTTTACCTGTGTTCTACACCACCTTTTTTGATGCAAACGAAAGTTGATCAACGAATGAACGAGTATACGGCGCTGGCGATGGCGGGCCAGTTAGAGAAGGCCCTTGTTGTGCGCGACAGCTTAAACCCGGTTCGCGAAGCACTGAAAGGTACGCGGCCAGCCGACAAACCTCACGCTCAACAAAAGTATTGGGCAGAATTGCTGGGTCAAAGAGGTGGTTCGGTAAGACGTCCACTTCTCGCATTGTCAACCGAGGAAAAGGCAGCAATTAAGTCAGCATTTGCCTCATGTGGCCTCAAAGTTAGGTCCTAGAATATACATTAAATAATCATCTGAATGCGACTAGAAAACACTAGAGATCAGTACCGTCAGGCTATTGAATGCATTCCCCTAATCAAGATCCGGCTCGTCGGGTTTCAATATACCAGCACGTTCAAGTACTCGCCTGAAACTATGCGGAACAAACGGATGCATTCCGAGTTCGATCATCCTCCGTTGATCCAGTGTCGTTAGGGCTTCACGCTCCTCGTCAGTAAGCTCTGCAATAGTGTTAGCATAAGACTTTGGATCCGCGAGATACCGGATGCGTTCATCTTCGTCCTTGGCCAGAATATGCAGGGTTTCAGCTAACTTGACCCTTTCGGGAGCGATCGCTGGATAGTGGGGAGTATAGGTCTCTGAACTTGGCAGCCTTGTCCAAGCGACGGTGCCATAGTTATGGTGCCACGTGGGTTCGAAATTAGTAAAATCCGGCGGCCGTTCTCCCATCATGCCCGCGGCCACACCCCAACACCGAAGCTCAATATTACCGGTCTCATCCAATCGGCGTTCATCAAGAGCCAACAAATAGCGCAATTCTCCGCGCTCCATCATATTCATAAAATGCCTGTCAAACTCGTTATCGGGCCCCGGTTCGCGATACCGTGGTGTTCCCGGATAGTGTGACAACCCACCACTACAAACGATTATAGCGCGCAACCCTAAGGCCTTTAATCCATCGGCTAAAGACCTGCCGAAGCTGAAACAACGGTCCATAGACGGTTGTGGCGGAACATAGGCATTTACGTAAATCGGGATCAACGGCACAGTTTCAATACCGGTAAAGTCTAAGGGTATGCCGAAGGCGTAGTCTAACTCTGCATTACTGCTGAAACCTGGGTCAAAGCCAGCCCTTTGAACATAACGAAGCAACGACAAACTTTTTTCGCTTGCAACTGGATAGCTATAGGTGCGTCCGGAAAATGAACCGCCCGCTGTTTTTCCAATATGCATCGTGAAACTTGTCGTACAGTGCAGTAGGAATTGATTGGCATGATCATTCCCGATGACGATGCAAACATCCGGCTTCAATTCCATGAGCTTTGCGCCAACGTCACGGAGCATGGCCTTCATTCGACCCACCAATTCTTTATCTTCGGATTCAGGTAGTGTCCACAACTGCGGCGCATGCGCCGTGCATACACCACCCAGCACTCCAAAATGCGGCATAAATTCACCCCTTTATTTGTAGTCTAGAATAACCGCCTCGGTCACAATAGTCCCGCTAAAGGGCTATTGACAGGTTCGCTGAGCCGAATGGGAGTAGAGGAAAGAATTCTGTGGGGGTTAAATAAGTTTTCGTGAAAATTACGTATCTTAACCAACTAACGTAAAGACTGCTGTGCCTTAAGCCCGTTGGGTGTGGATACGCTGCATAAAATGTAGAATTGAGGAACAACCAGTTTATTACTAACTCTCAATCCCGGGGATCGCGGTGACCCAGGGAGGCTTTGGTCATCGCGATCCCGCAAGGCGAACGAAGATGTGCCCAGCCCTAGCGGGGAACGTCGAACGACTGGACAATAGCAATTTCGGATATAAAAAAGGCAAGATTAGGGCCATGAAGGGGTAAAATTTAGACATATATTTATCTTCCCGTGGATCGAGCACCTCGGCCTGTTTTGATTACCCGGTAGTTCCACTCAACCCAATTACTTCGCAACACAGACGTATATTGGTCTTCCTCATAGAGTATAAAATTAAATGGTTCACTATTTGTCGAAGTTATCCTGATTACATACTTAGGTACTTTGCTGTCCTTGTCCTCGTTCATGACCTAAGCCCTTGGTCGGGATCCTCTTTGACAGTGATCGGTTTCGCTTTTTGCGGCTTGCCAGCCGCCCTCGATATATCTCCAACGAGAACTCCACCACTTTCAACAGTTAACTCACCGTAGGAAACGTCCCCTTCTAAGCTCCCCCCTCTTGCGATTGTGAGTTTTCCTGTAATCTCAGCGCTTCCCTTAAATTCGCCCGAAATCGATAGATCCGTCGCGATTGTGGTGCCTGTGAGAGAACCCTCCGCCACTACTTCTACGGACTTTGCGTTAATTTCTGCGTCCACAGTCCCATGGATGATCACCTTTTGGGCTTGCACAATCTTACCCGACAAAACAACACCATTGCCAATTGACAGGACGCTGGGTGGGCCCGATATATCATTGGCCATAGGCCCATGTTCGTCGTGAAGGGAAGTATTTTTTCGTAGATTAGAATTTTCTGTAAACATCGACTCAGGTCTGATTGGACGTTCTTTTTGTGACGCAAAGTTGGGAATATTGAGACCAGTCATCGCAAACCCTTTTCCTGACATTAACATTTTTCCATATAACACTCTGGGCGAGTGTTAATTTTTACATCCTGGAGAACTACGTTGTCCGATTTAGGGCAGCATTAAGGTATATTTATGGCAACACTCCAAACCACTCGAATACGAACAATGTTAAGAACAAGAGTGTGCCCACACCGGACCTCTTAATCTTTTGTGCCGAACTCTTGGAGATACTCGTTCCGGCGTTCGCCCAAGCGCTGGCTTATCGCCCCTCCAAATTTCTTCATTGCCTCAAAATCAGAAGCCGTTAGCCGCTCACTAAGCCCTGCCTTAAACGCGGAACGTGTCTGGATACGGCCCCACCAAGCGCCTACCCTTGGACGACCCGATATCCAGAGTGGGAGGAGGTCCATGTATTCGAGCCGTGCAGCATAGGGTGCGAGGTTAATGTCAGCAAGCGTGTACTGATCTCCGGACACCCAGGTGCGTCCATCACCAAGGACGCTTTCAAGCTTTCGAAAGAGGGTTTCGTAGGACGCGACGGCGTGAAAAACATGAGCTGCTTCAACGCCTTGCTCGAATACTGCTCGATCCCGTTCCCGTCGCTCTGGATCACCAATGTTCCGAAACTGGCGCTCACGTTGTTCTACCGTCATTTTCCTCATTCGTTCACGAAACATGGCGGAAAAGCTGAGAGCCACGATACCTTCGTGGAGTCCTTCGTCGACTGCCTTCGTCCACACCCTCATGGCAGCGAGATCCGAGGGAGGCGCCGGCTTGAGGGAAACACCCGGAAACACATCATCGATATATTCACAAATCAAGGTTGATTCGACCACCACAGAGCCGTCATGGACCAAGGTTGGGACTACCCCTTTGGGGTTAAGCTTTAGATACTCAGGGGCATATTGTTCCAGTTTAGGTAGATCAACGACCCGTTCATCCCACTCAATTCTTTTTTCATACAAAGCGAGGCGCACTTTTTGGGAACACACTGAATTGTTGAAGTGATATAATGTGAGGGCCATTACTTTTCTTTCGTGGGTCGTCTTCAATTATGGATAGTCCAGGCGACTACCCTAACCTGCCAACAGCCTAAATTGTTAACGAACACCGTCGAAATGCAACTTTTTGCTCCGGCTCGGGAATGAATTAGCCGGATAAACTGCCGCCCAAAGGTACTTTTATTGTTCCAGGCTCAGAAGTAAATATCTTTCAATCGATAAGCATTGGACATCGACAACCCAACTCCGACAAGAACCAAAGGCGCCATAAAACACAAATCCTATCTTGCTAACGTTACGTCCTAACCTGTAACCTAGCAGACAAGAAAGTACGTTATGTTTTCTGTTTATTGATATCGAAAACATCACCAAATATTTGGAGAGACCGCAAATGGAGAGCATGTTTAAAAAGTCGTTCGATGAGGCCGACGAGATTAAAACCCCGCCAAAAACGCACGCCGCGACCGTAAAACTCGGTGATATAAACGCCACTAAGATTGTTTTAGAGCCCGGTTGGAAATGGTCTGAGTGCGTCAAACCCATGGTGGGAGGCGATAGCTGCCAGGCTGGCCACGTAGGGGTGATCGTCCAAGGTAAACTCCACTGCGTTCACGATGATGGCACCGAGGTCGTCGCTTCAGCGGGGGACGCGTATTACTTCGCTCCCGGGCACGATGGTTGGGTTATCGGTGATGAACACGTAATCGGTTATGAATTTGCACAAGATGCGAAAAACTTCGGTCCCTGGAAAACTGCCGAATAGGCAAGCAGGTTTGGTACACGATACTCACTTCTCATCCGTCAGCGGAGTAGTTACCGCATCATACCCAAAAACCCATTCGGCGTCACTACCATGACGCATCCATTCATGCTTGTCAGACTCTAACTTTACTCTTTTTGTCCGATTATAGCGGATAGACTGATAGAGTGAAAACGCAGAGAAAACGTCTTCTTCAGGATAGTGGCAGATGCAGCGGAACAGTATGACTGCGTCCTCTAGTGCCATTGCCGCTCCCTGCCCCATATGAGGTTTCATTGGATGGCAGGCATCACCAAGTACAACGATCCTACCTCGGCTCCACAGGGGATTCGGATCACGGTATAACACCGGCCACGTCATGCAACCGATGGAGGCTTTGATAATATTTTGAACCTCGGGATGAAATCCTAGAAATGCATCCAACAGTGCGTCAATGTCGGTCTGCACCGGCAAAAAACCATCGTTGGTCCATGTTTCTGGGACGCCCGTCACGAAGTAGATCTCGTCCTTTTTCTCAGATAGAAAATAGGCGAGGAAATACCGGTCATCAGCCCACCATTTTGTAGCGTCGGCAATTCTCAGATCACCGAGCCGCGCCGTGGGGAAAATTGCTCGATGGGCGACATGACCAGTATAAGTAGGTTCCTCAACACCCAATAAACTTTCGCGGATGACTGAATTGATCCCATCAGCGCCGATGACAATATCAGCTGTGGCAATTCCACCGTCACTGAATGAAAGAGTTACTAATTGGCCATTATCTTCAAATGCGGTTAGCCTCTTCCCAAAAACTAAACTCCCAACCTCTAACGCTGACGCTAGAATTTCGACCAAATCACCACGATGAACAATCAGATGAGGCGCCCCATAAAGCTCGCAAAATTTATCCATTCGAACTTCAAACGTCACCTTCCCCGTATCCCAATCTCGATGCCACATTCTATCTGGGACAAGACCCACCTTTGCCAGACGATCAAACAGACCTAACTCCTGCAAAACCCTTCCAGCATTGGGAAATAGGTGAATTCCGGCCCCAATACGCTCCAATCCTAACGCCTGTTCATAAATGGTAACTTCGTGACCCGCTCGCTGGAGTAAAGCGGCCACAGGTATACCGCCCAACCCACCACCTATGACGGCTATTCGCACGTAGTTATATCCTTAGTGTCCGACACAAACATTTGCTAATATTATCACTCTGTTCCCGTCGGCACCCGTGACAACACAGTGATCAAGGCTGAGGTCTCCGTAAAACGGAAGACAACAATTGGCCGAGTGGTTCATGTAAGATCATTCTCACTCCACTCACCGGTCTTCTTTATCCACCATTTTTCCAAAAAGTAATTTAAGCGCCCAGATCATCGCGGCGCCGATAATTGTCCACCAGAATATTTCTTCACTTTGGAATAAATATAGACCGTGTATATCCAAAACCTCGCTTGCACCCAGGCCTATGAAAGCAATCCAAAAAAGCATAATTACCAAAGAAATTCGCGTCGATTTTTTCACGAAAAGCCCCTTCCTTTCTTCTTAATTATATCGAAACGTCGCGAATTGACGAGGGGTGAAGTGCTAAAAGGCGAACGTGTGCTAATTATGAAGGACCTTCACCCTTAAAGGCGGCAGAGGTCATCGCGCCTGCAGAAATTGCTCGTACGCTCAGTGGCGTGAACGACGAAAATCATTTGGAAACTTTTCGGTGAACTTTATACAGATTTCTAGGGGATCATACGTGCGATTTTTGGCCACGCTTCGTTACCTTTTTCCGTCATCAATTCCAAATAACTTTCGTCCAGCCACTCCGTGACCCCTAACCGATAGCTCGCGCGATCCTTAATAGCTTCGTACCAAGCTGTAATTCGAGGCTTATCGTTAATAAACCCAAGAACGTTTAAATGGTCGAGACGGGTTAAATACGGTGTAAATGCGGCGTCCGTTATCGTGTAAACGTCAGCCGCAAGCCATTTATGCTCACCTAATGCCTTTTCCATGTCACGAAGCAATGCCACCCACATATTTACTGCGATAGGGAATTCCTTTCCGTCGACGCCGTTATATATAACGTCACGCCGGCGTTCGCGTTTTACAGGATCCGGAATATTATCAATTAATTCCCGGCAGGCAGGTTCACCCTTGGCCAGAAATTGATGCCGAAAAGCTATCCCCATACTGAGTGTTGCGGTTCCAATGTCGTGATGCCCCTCTGTAAGGCGTTGGTTCCACAGTCGGGCAGTCGCCCTTTGGTACGGATCGATCGGTAATAGTGGCGGATTTGGAAAGGCTTCTTCCAAATATTCGAGTATTACGTTGGATTCTCTGATTACCTTGTCTCTATCAACGAGTGTTGGCACTACCCCCTTGGGATTGAGCTTCAAGTATTCGAGACGTTGCTGGTCCCCTTTGCGCAAATTAAGGTGATGACTCTTCCACTCCAACCCTTTTTCCGCAAGACAAATACGAACTTTCTGGGCACAAGAGGACATTGTATTATGATACAGCTCAAGCATTTGTATCCTCATTCAATTTTGGGCTAATTACACAAGCTAAGTATACTAAAGCACAGGAAGTTGACGAGACAACCAGCTGGTGCCCCTCTTCGGGGAGGTTGGTCTGTGGGTAAACTAACGGAACTCCGACGCATTACGGCTAAATCGTACGATGCCTCCAAAAAAAGGCGCAGCCGAAAAGGTCGGTTTGGAGGCTGCTTAGTTCTTCAGGTACTACAAAAAGTACTACACTGCGAAATGACGCGTCAAAATAGGGTTAGGCAATTTTGTCTAACCCTTTGTTTTTATTAACTAAAAGAATGGTCGGAGCGATAGGATTTGAACCTACGACCACTTGACCCCCAGTCAAGTGCGCTACCAGACTGCGCCACGCTCCGACGCCGAAAAACTGCGGTTTTTTACCTTCAACGTCAAGTCAAAATCGAAGGACATGCGAGAACAGTAGAACAAAAGCTTCATACATTTTGAGGCGCACACCCGCGCAAGCACCACTTCGGTTTTGGTCGCTAACCGCGCCCCTTACCTTTTATTGATTATTGACCAAGAATAACGTTAACTTTAAGAGATCTCACGAACACACTAATACTGGAGGAACTATGAAGAAAGCCGGCGGAATAATAGCATTAATTGCTGGTATATTTGGAACCATAGCAGCGGTCGTTACCCTGTTTTTTGGGGGACTAGGTATGGCGGTAGAGGCTAAGGGTGGCGAAGACGTCGTAATAATGGGCTGGATAGGCCTCTTATGCTCATTTCTGACAATTGTATTCAGTGCTGTCGCTATGGGCGCAAAAGGAAAAGTCCCGGGTATCCTTTTGATTGTCACGGCTGTTATAGCGGCGTATGGCGGGGGCACCATCGTTGCCGTGTGCATGGCGCTCGTGCTCGTTGGTGGCATCCTGGCCCTATTTGGCAATCAAAAGAAGGGTGCCTAACGGCACATCGATCGTAAAAAGCTAAAATATTCCCGCTTTTGATTCGGGGACCGTCTCTACTCGGGGGCCGTACCGTCTTCATGTTGGCCATTTAAATGTTCTTGCAGGCCAGAAACGAAAAGACATATGCCTTGCATGCGATTTGTTTTGTTCGGTTGTATGCTTTTGCGGACTTGCACATACGATAAAGTTATATAAGACCATGTGAGTTACTGAAGGTAAGACCCAATGCCGAAAAAAATGCACCTCGGTTATGATCTCTCTTGGACCCATCTTGAAGGACGTTGGCGAGCGCCTGGCTCTTGGAGCCATGCCGTCTTTCCCGATATCCGCCTCTATAAGGAAATGGCACTAATAGCTGAACGGGGGCTCCTGGATTTTATCTTTTTCGGCGATGGTTCGGGTATACCGAAAACTTGGGAGGGCAAACGAGACGATGCTGTAAAATGGGCGGTGGGCTGGCCCCGTCAAGACATGAGCCCCTATATCGCTCTCATGTCAGATATAACCAAACACATTGGTTTTGGACTTACCTACTCATCAACGTTCATGCACCCGTTCTATGTCGCAAGACTACTCAATTCGTTGGACCACATTACAAATGGTAGAATAGCCTTCAACGTCATTGCCTCCTCGCGTGCCGCGGACGCTGCAAATTACGGCTTCCGTGAACTGATGGAGCATTCAAAACGATATGACCGCATGGAAGAGTTTATCGACGTGTGCAAGGCACTTTGGAACAGCGTTGAACCAGACGCATTTGTCTGGGACCGCGTATCCGGGATCGCCGCAGATCCGTCAAAAGTCCAAGCCATTGACCACGAAGGGGAGTATTTCTCTGTCGCGGGACCACTATCCTGCGTACCCTCGCCACAAATCGAACCCGTAATTGTTCAAGCAGGGGCTTCGCCGCGCGGAATAAAGGCTTCAGCTCACTTTGTGGATCACGTATTCGCAGCCAGCCCGGGACTTTCTCGACAAGTCACCCACCGTAAGGCGCTTGACGAAGCCCTAATAGCCGAAGGACGCGATCCATCAAAAGTAGGGATCATTTGGGATGTGGTGTTACTAGTGGAAGAAGATTCGGCAGAAGCGAAGCGAAGAAAGGACCAGCTACTGTCAGCTATACCCATGGAAGCGTTCGGCGCATTTATGTCTCATCAATGCGGATACGACCTTTCTCAACTGCCGAACTCGTTCACACTCAACGAAATAAACGAGGTCATTATTAAGCGAAACGCTTCTCCCGTTGAGTTTATGAACAATACGCATCATCTGAACCCTGAAAAGGTTATGACCCGAGATGAATTTTATGAAGAACTTCGGGCACATTCTGTAGCGCACGACCACGCTGTTGCGGGATCCGCGGCCGAAGTCGCCGACTACATGGAAGAAGTATTTGTTGAGACCGGTGAGTGCGGCGGCTTTATGATTGCTCACCCACCAAAAAGTCCCCGCGACCTTCTGAATATTATCGATTTTCTTGTGCCGGAATTACAAAGACGCGGTCGCTTCCGCACCGAATATGCAGGCAAAACACTGCGCGAAAATCTCGCAGACCACTGAGATCAGCTTTTAAAAAATCGTAAAAACCATTGTCAAAAGCGAGCAAATACTGACACTTATCAAAAAAGGGCGGGTCAATTACCCCCGCCCCATTTATGATAGATAGCGGCTTATTTAAAGCCGTACACCGCCTTCATTTTCTTCACCAACGCCGGTGAAACGTTGAGGCCAGCATTAACAATCGTGCTCAGTTCACTGCCCGATATCGCCGCTACCGGCGCTCTGCGTTTTTTCGCGTCCGCGAGAAAAGCGGGATCTCTCATGGTCGCCATAAACGATTTACGAAGAGCAGCGGTTCTGTCCTTTGGCACCCCTGGTGCGACCCAGAAGCCCATACCAACCTTTTCGCAGACCTCGATAAATCTGAGCATTGCCATGCCCTCCTTACCTTTCACGAGATCAGCCATGTGTGGGACGTTTGGTAGTTCCGGAATTTTCGGCCCGTACTGGATGATATGTTTGAGCTTTCCAGTCTTGAGCCAGTCATTCTTAATTGTGGTCCAACCAGTCCAATAGTTCATTCGCCCATGCACCTCTTTTTGGGCAATCGCCTTATTTATTGCTGCTCCGCCCTTGTAACCTTTCACTATTTTGAACTTAGTACCGAGAAGGTGGTTCATCAGGGTTGGCATCAAATAAGTCTCAGAGCCAAGGCCAGTGGAACCCATAATAACCGGAGTTTTTTTCAAGCCTGAAAGTGTCGTCGCGGGCGCTGTGTGAAATACGGACACGACGCTGGGTCTCTGTGTTATAGACCCAAGCCATTGAAATTTGGTTGCGTCAAACTTTACGTTACGCAACGTCGGCGCGAGGACTGATGGCGCCAGAACTTCTGCTACATAGGTACCGTCTTTCGGCGCAGCATTATATACGTAAGCGGCTCCTTTGGTACCGCCACCACCAGGTCGAGATGTGACGATTACATTCGGATTGCCAGGAATATGCTTGGTCCAGTGCTCCGCGAGAAGCCGGCCATAAAGTCCTAGAGAGGCTCCGAGGCCGCCTGGGACGACGATTGTTACCGTTCGACCTTTGTAGAAACCTGCGACATCGGCCGCCGCTGGTAAAGTTATACCTACCCCCATAACTATGGGCACGGCAGCGAGTGCAAATTGAATACGTTTAAACATGTCTCCTCCTGTTTTGTCCCTTATTAAACTTATTTGTTCTACTTAGAGACTAAGCAATTCGAGAAAGTTTTAAAAGGGGAGACAATGATCGACGGATCAGACCTCCTCACCGTCACAACAAAACAATTCTCGACCAGTTTTTATACCGTCAACCCAAAGACTTAACGCCATCCAACACGCACCCAAAAGGTACTATTTATACAACCCACTGAAAAACATTAATGACTAGGAATATTATGTTGCTCAGCCATGAGACCCGACCCACGCGGTCATAATAGGGAGGAACTTTTTAATGCTTACGCTGCAACTAGACTTGGCCGGATTGAATCAGCAATCGTGTCGATGGCCTCAAGTCGGTTTGGTCCCAACACGTGATATAGAACTGGGGTTTTGATGCCCGCCGCCGCGTACATTTTCAATCGCTCAATACACTCGGTTGGTGTCCCAGTCACCGCCAACTCATCTACAACGACGTCGGGGACTTTAGAAATAGCATCATTAAATCTACTTCCATTGAACGCACTTCTTAGCTCGCTCTGCAGCCCTTTCATCATAGGAATGTCCAGGCCCGCATATTCGTAACGGGTCATGTCGGGTATCTGCATTACGTAATGTGCGACAAGGGGCCGCGCGGCATCACGCGCCGCGCCTCGGTCTTCGTTAACCGAAAAAATGATGTAGCAAGAGATATCGATGTCATCTATTGAGCGGGACGTTCCAACAAGGGCTTCTCTCAGGTGTGCCATACACGTCTTTGCATATGCCGGTGTAGTAAAAACACTAAACTTAACGCCGTCTGATACCGAAGCGACGGACCTCAATGTTCGCGGGCCCATCGTTCCGAAATACATTGGCACACGTGACCGGGCGAGAGTGAAACGAAGTTTTGTCCCGGGAGAGGGCAAACGAAAGATATCACCTTCAAAGATCACCCGTTCCCCTTGGAGTAAGCGTCGGCAAATTTCTCCGGCTTCCTTAAGGGCGGTGATAGGACGCGGTTTTTCGATGCCATGAGCATTAATGGCGGTGTGTCCCGCCCCTAAACCGAGAACAATACGCGGCCCACAAAGTTCCTCAATGTCGGCCACCGCCATGGCAATTTGGGCTGGGTGACGCGTAAAAGGATTAACAATTCCTAGACCCAGCTGAATGGAGTTTGTCGCCGCTCCGATTGCCGTCGCTTGGACGATAAGATCTCGACTATGGTAATCCTCTGCCAACCAAACACGCTCAAACCCGCGTGCCTCAGCTCTTTGTGCGACTGCTCGGTTGTCCGCGGTCGATGAAACGCTAAAGAGGCCAATATCCAAACCGTCACACTTCACGTCTGTCATCCCTTCTCTCCACTGTCTGTCGCTTGATACCCGCCGAGCACCTGATAGCTATTCATGAGTTCATCTACTATTCCGTGAAAGAAGTCCCAGTCGGCCTCACGGTAATTGTGGCCTCGTACGATAAACGCAGCACCCGCATAAAATTTTTCATATTGTTGTTGGCGGCCCGCAAACTCTGACCCAACAAGGTCCCATGCCAATTTAAAGAGCTTCATGCGATCAAGTGCGGCCATTTGCGGTGTCTGCCAGTATTTTTCAAATTCCCCGCGCATCTCCGGGTCATGCATAACCGACGCGTTTGCGGGCATTTGGAATACGCCACCACCACACAATTCACGGAGCTGATCGATAATCGGCGAATACATCTCGGTGCACCAATTGAGAGCCGCATAAAGCATACGACGATTAAACACCATATAGCCTTCAGGCCATTTCTCTGCTGCTTCAATTTGCCCGTAAATTGCCCCTGACAGCAGCGCCTCAAGGGCTGCCATACGTCCGAGGACCTCTCGTACTGCCGGGACTTCGTTAGCGCCGCTGGAATATGCGACTTTGCTACAGACGCCGACAATTAGTTGGAGCTTCGAGAGAAAGCGCACGTTCGATTGGTTATTGCCATAGTTGTGCGCGGCAGTACGTATATATATTTCGCGTGGAAGAACGGCATCATCAAAGACGAACACCCGCTCCCAAGGCACTTTCACCTCTTTACACATAACCATGCTGTCAGTCTCATCAAAGCGCCACGCTAGCGGGCCATCAAATTCCGTCGGAGTGTTTTTGCTCAGCGGCTGGCGTGACCAAAGCCTCAAACCTTCCGCGTTGACGGGAATCGCACAGGTCACCCCCTCATTGGTTTGATTGGGCGCGAGCGGCAACAAATTACCAATCCAAATTTCATCTCCAAGCACGGCGCTAGACGCGAGCATTTTCATACCATCGATGACAATGCCGTCATCTGTTTCTCGGATTACCTTGAGCGTCGGTACCGGTAAATTCTTTCGGGTGTAATAGTCGGGATCTCGCGCCGCTTGGGGAGGCAAAACCGCATTCGTCAAGAAAAGATCCCGGTCCCTGCAATAATCGTAATAGCGCACGATATTCTCACTAAATTTGTATTTCTCCGTATTAAAGACGGATGGGTCAGTGATCATGCCCGTGACGAAACCATTCACATGATCGGGAGTGCGACCCATCATGCCGTAGGTCATGTCAGCTACCGCCTTACTGCATTGCATGCGAAGCCGCAAATCATCCTTGGTTTTTGCCGGGAGCCACCACGCCGAGTGCCGTTCGTCAGCAAGTTCGTATGAACAGACATCAAGTAACGCAGTACTTCTTTTAAGATCATACATTAGCGCCACGGTCCGTGCAGCTTCCGAAAAAGCAGGGTGGGTAGTGACATCATCAATACGCTCACTCCCAAGATAGACCACCCGTCCGTCGCGCAATCCGCGTAGATGATCGTCACCTGTCTTCAGCATTTCTCCTCCCCGGGGGTCGCAATGCGTTTTCCGACACTTTTAGCATCTTGGGATTAAAAACTTATCAAAGTTACCAACAGGCAGTGGATGAGTCTAATGCAGGTAAGCACAGCTAGGGATTTATACCCCGTTCACTCGCGCCCAAAAATCACGCCCACCGGTAAGCTACATTCCTGGTCGGAGAGTTCTGGAACGACAGCCTGGTATTTTGAACGATGAAACGGCATTCCCTTTCGTCATTAGATCGAAAGGGGTGTAGGACCCTCACTATTCTGCCTTGGTTTCCGCGGCAATGGCTTCTGCTGCCCCTCCCTCAATATAGTAACGCCCGATATCGTCGCGCTTGAATATATCTTCTTCCCGCAACTGCCCCCATGCTTGTAGGAAGTCGCGCCACGACACCTCAAGGTGGTCATCAACAACCTCAGAAAACTGCATGGGCGTTTCAGTTAGCTTTGCCTTGATGACTTTGCAGAGTGCGCTCATAAGTAGTCCTCCAACCTAACCCGCTCCTTGCCGTACGTCTGGATGCGCTTGTAAAGCCACCGCGGAATGCCCTCGGGTATAGTGGCGTCAATCCCAAGCTTGGCGGTAAGCGGGAGCCCGCCCTGGCCAAGCTCCCACGCCCGAATGGAGGGGTCTACATGTTTGCCCCGCGCACCCGACAACGTAACCAAGTCCTGGTCCGCCTGAACGCGGAACGTCAGTGCCCAATCAATATCGTCAGGGTTATTTATGTCGATATCTTCGTCAGTAACAATCGCAAGCTTCACCTCTGCCACCGATAAGAGTGCAAGCAAAGCATTCTTACCCTCACCGGGACGCTTCCTGATGGATGCAATCAGTGTCCAGTAGCCACAACTACCAACCGGCGCGCGGATTGCAACCGGTTCTACGCTTGCGACCCGCAGTGCCTGTAAGCCCGCTGCCTCCGTTACCGGCGCCGAAAGCCAGTCGTTTTCCCAGGGCATCTGCAGCATATAAAAAATCGGATCACGCCGGTGTGTGATGCACTTAACCCGAAAGACAGGGTTCCATTTCACATCACCCGAAATCTGAGAAAATTCGCCAAACGGGCCCTCGTCAGCCGTCCATCCAGTGGGTAGGATCTCACCCTCCAGCACAATCTCGGCATCGGCTGGCACTTCCAAATCGACGGTCTTGCATTTAACCAAAGGAACCGGCCCTCCGTGCAAGCCGCCGGCCAAGGTTAATTCGTCAGTGCGGATCGGTGCCTTATAGGATGCAGCCAACATCTCAAAAGGATGAACACCGATTGCCACTGCAATGGGCAGGGGCTCTCCCCGATCAAGTGCGCGTTGGTAATAGAACCGCATGTCAGATGGTGAAACCAGATCAATCCCGGTTTCTTTAGGTGAACGGTACATCATCCGATAGGAACCTACATTTCTTCCGTATTCGGCGTCGTTTGAAACCACAAAAGTCCCCGAGATGTATGGTCCACCATCATGGACATGCATGAGTGGATAGGGAATAGAGGTGAGGTCGACCTCATCACCGGTTTTAACTACCTCTTGGCACGGTGCATCTTTAACAAGTTCCGGTTCAATCTGCCGCGCGGACGCCGCCTCAAATGTTTGGGCAATCTTATCCTCGTCGCAGCCTAGAGTAATTGCGAGACGTCTGCGCGAGGACAGGAGTGCTGTAGCAGTTTTCCAGCCAGGATAGCCCTCGATCTCCTCAAAAATCGTGGCCTTATCGTTCTGAGCCGCTAACCCCGACATCTCGCGTGGATCAACTATTTTTTTTATCCTGGTGATTTCGCCAGCGTCTTCAAGAGCTATCAGAAAATCCCGGAATGATTTTTTTGCCATAAGTTACGTCCCCTTGCCACGGCCGCGACGGCCTTCCTTACCCAATGCTTTGGAGAGAATGTCCCGATCATTTAAAGCATGTGTTACGTACTGAAGCAGCAACGAAGCCCATCTGCAAGGGTTTTGCAGATAGTTTTAGATATGTAACACCCGAATTCTACATTCGGAAAGACGAAAACTGAGGTGGACCGCATACTTGTCGACTTTTTGGCCAAGTCATTTGTTATAGCGCTTGCTATCATTGGTTTGATGTAAGAGGGACATTATGGCTTAGTTCGCAAACATAATCGCTAAATTTTATAAACAGCGGCAGGGAAAGTGACAATCATGGAGACGCACGTCGGGAAATCAATACCGCGCCGAGAGGATCTGCGTTTTCTGACGGGAGACGGTTTATATAGTGATGATCTCAATCTTCCCGACCAAGTATATGCTTTCTTCGTCCGCTCACCATATGCTCACGCTAACGTCCATAACATCGAAGTTGACACGGCCCTCGCTTCACCAGACGTCATCACTATCCTTACTGGCACGGACTACCTGGCTGACGGAAACGGGTCAATCGACCACCTTATAATTGGTGTGGACTATGACGACACCTCACTGCCCGGCTTCCCTGACGAAGCAACTCCGTCGTGCGGCGTCCCACCGCATATACCGATCGCTATCAACCGCGTCCGCCATGTCGGGGACATCATTGCCATCGTCGTCGCCGAAACCGCTACAGCAGCTGTTGACGCAGCCGAAAAAATAACGGCCGACTATGAACCTCTGCCTGCTGTAGTTAGAGCACGAGATGCTCTCGACCCTGAGGCGCCCAGACTGTTTGAGTGTAACAATGTCTGCGTTGAATTTTTTCGAGGAGAAGCGCGTCTGACCGAGGCTGCCTTTTCCGACGCGTCGCTGGTTGTGCGACTCAAAAGCCTCAGCCAACGTATTTCTGCTATACCCCTCGAACCCCGCTCAGCTTCCGCCGTCGTAGATCCCGTTACCGGCATAGCAACCCTTTATGCACCGAGCCAGGGTGTTCATAAATTCAAACTCGCGGTTATGTCAGCACTAAATCTACCCACAAGCAAAGTCCGGGTAATTACCAGAGACGTGGGCGGCGGGTTTGGCGCACGTTCATGCAGCAACGGAGAATATCCGCTGCTTGTATGGGCCTCGCAACGCACTGGGCGGCCAATAAAATGGACCGCGACGCGGAACGAAACATTTGTTTCAGATTACCAAGCTCGTGATACTGAGGCAGACGCCGCACTTGCCCTCAGTCCCGACGGTCGAATACAAGGAATACGTATTGACTATGTCACTAATCTCGGCGCATACCCGGTCTCTTTCGCAGTGGCAGGAAACCTCCAAAGACTGGCTGGAGGACCATACGACGTGCCAGCCGTTCATGTGTCTGGACGGGCCGTCGTAACCAATACTGTCCCAGTTTCCGTGTATCGTGGCGCCGGCAGGCCAGAAGTAACGTATCTGGTCGAGCGCCTTCTCGACATGGCTGCTGACCAACTTGGTGTTGACCGATTAGAGATCAGACGGCGGAATTTAATCCCACCAAGCGCTTTACCCTATCAGGCCCCGCTCGGCCCCCGATATGAGTCGGGTGCATTTAACGACAACATGGAGCATGCGGCCGCCGCCATCGACTGGCCGGGGTTCCCAGAGCGGCGGGCCGAAGCGGAAGCACGCGGGCATCTCGCCGGGATAGGCATCGCGACCTATTTAGAATCGCCAGCGGGTGCACCAAGTGAACGCGCCAACATTCGGGTACTACCGGAAGGCCGAATAGAGGCTGTTGTCGGCACACAATCAACGGGCCAGGGACATGAAACCGTATTCGCCCAAGTTTTAGCAGACACATTGCAGATACCCGAACAACAGATCGATATAAGTTTCGGGGATACCGACCAAATCGTTTCCGGCGGAGGCACGCACTCGGACAGATCAATGCGCCTCGGGGGCACCGCTCTAGTGCGCGCGGCGGATACTCTGATAGCGAAGGGCATGGAGATTGCAAGCGATGTCTTGGAGGCAGCCCGCTCAGATATAGTCTATGCTATTGGACGATATAGGGTCGCCGGGACTCACCGAGACATTGATCTTTTTTCGGTCGCCGCAATAAAGGCAGCCGGATCCTCCCATGACCGAGAACAACACCTAGAAAGCACCGAAACTGTCAACGTCCGCCTTCATGCTCACCCAAACGGTGTTGCCGCATGTGAAATTGAGATCGATTCGGAAACCGGGGTTGTCACGGTCACCCGTTACGCGACGGTTGATGACGTCGGACGCATAATCAATCCAACCATTGTGAGCGGACAGATTCACGGCGGCATTGCACAGGGACTTGGTCAGGCGCTCTTTGAACACAACGCCTATGACCCATCGACTGGGCAGGTGTTGACGGGCTCATTCCTCGATTACTGCCTACCGAGAGCAAATGACCTACCTTTTTTTTCGGTCACCCCGAATGACAGACAGCCCGCCGCAAGTAATCCTCTCGGCGTCAAAGGTGCAGGAGAAGCCGGTACGACCCCAGCAACGTCTGCACTAGTCAGTGCCGTGGTCGACGCACTTAGCTGCCACGGCATCAATCACATTGAAATACCGGTGACCCCGGAACGTGTGTTGCGCGCACTTGGGGTTTTATCGACGCAACAAAAATCATCCAACAGCCGAATAAAATAGAGTTTAAGGTGATATAAAATTTGGATTAAAACCCAAGAATCTTCACTACATTGACAACGAAAATCGTAATGATGGGCTACTTTGGGCAATACCGATACACAGAAAACCCAGACGCAAACAAGAAATCTCTATAATCGTCATTTACCCTCATTTACCATCCGGTTGCACTATCTTTCAACGCAACATCTTTTGGTCGCTATGTAATTGCGTACGTAATCTCATACCGTGTTGCTGATGGACCAGTCCACTATAAGTCCGTAGACTTTTGCTCTCAGGTATGAGCAGTAACAAACGTTACCAAGGAAAGGGCAAAGGAAATGGACGGCAAAATCGCTTTAGAGGAACATTGGGCGGTTGACGAGACCCTGGATATCGACGGACAACCAATTACCTCTGGGCCGTTTTGGGACAGGCTTCGCCGTTTATTGGTAGATTTCCGGGAACAACGCATAGCGGACATGGATGCGTGTGGGATCGAGTTCGCTATTCTCGGGCTCAACTCCCCGGCCTTACAAGCGATACTCGACCCTGCGGAAGCAGTAGACGTCGCGCGCCGCGCTAATGACACTCTCGCAGATCAAATTGCGGGGGACACGGATCGGTTTGCTGGTTTCGCGGGTTTACCAATGCAGGACCCCCAAGCTGCCGCGCGGGAACTCACACGATGCGTCAATGATCTCGGGTTCAAGGGCGTCATGGTCAATTGCTTTACCCAGCGAGACGTTCCGAATTCGGCGTTGTATTACGACCTACCCGAATTTCGACCATTTTGGGCAACAGTGGCAGATCTTGATGTTCCATTCTATCTGCATCCGCGCCTGACGATTCCCTCACGCGCGAAGACCTATGAGGGACATCCGTGGCTCCACAGCCCGGCTTGGGACTTCGGTAGCGAAACAGCCACCCAAACCCTTCGGTTAATCGGTTCGGGGCTATTCGATGAATTTCCAAGTCTGCAGATCGTGCTCGGGCATCTGGGTGAACGTATTCCCTTCGACATGTGGCGGATCGATAATCTCATGTCCAAGTTACCCGTCCACTATCCTGCAAAACAAAACGTCTCCGAATATATGAGGAAAAATTTCCATCTGACCACGAGCGGCCAATTTCGTGACCCACCTTTCCACTGTGCAATTGCTGAAATGGGGATAGATCGGATCATGTTTTCAGTAGACTACCCCTACGAGGAAATGGCGCCCGCGGCCAACTGGTTCGACAACACACAACTTTCGGATACCGACCGGCTCCGTATTGGTCGAACCAATGCTATTGACCTGTTCAAACTAGACATCGATTAAAAAACCTTGTGACATAGTTGGGTCACGCGTCTTACTTGAGGAGGGCTTAATGGATAAATGCGCTTATCCTCCATTCATTTTCGAGAATACCGCGCGGCTATATGGTCTCATTACCCAAATTTCTGGGAGAGAACCGCTCCAGAGGACGAAGCGGCCCACGCGTTCCAAATAGCCGAAGACTAGGCACTCGACCGGGACGATCATGCAACTAAAGGCTCTTTTGGTTCCGGCTCTAGTTTCGTGACTAAACTTCCATCAACAAAAGTATTGCTTAACTAGAAAATGATTCCAATAACAACCCCGACATTCCAAGCAGTGATGTCATCATATTGTATTTCGAGGTTATCCGTAGGACCATTAACCCGTCTCAATCCACCTCTCAAACCAAGGTACAACTTGTCGGTTACTTGGTAATTTGCACCCATGTAAAACGAGAAAGTTAATTCGTCATCTTTAGCATTCTCTATATCCGTAAGGCCAATTCCTAAACCGACATAGGGAAAAATTTGGGCTCCAGCTTGTAGATCGTAATATGCGTTTAAAGAATAAAGCTTAACTTCATTATCAAAAGTTATGCCGAGCGCGTCCAGGTCCGACCTTCCGTAACTCAACTCTCCAGAGGCCACGAGTGTTCCGTCATAACTGACTGCTCCACCGAGTGTGCCTTTTTTGAACGTTAGGTCGAATTGCGAAAAACTAATTCCAGCCCGGAACTGTGAATTGAGTATTTTTTGAACCCCGATTTCTAGGCCATACTCAAAAACATCATCATATTCCAGAACGTTGGTGAAGGACGCGCTCCATTTCCCCAGAGAACCAGAAGCAACAGTCGAATCTACGTCATCCACCATTGTGAGCCCGAATTGACCCTCAACCTACATTTTCTGTGCTACAACCAAAGAACTAACGCCGGAGATACTGAAAAAACAAACTAAAAAACCCAAAATCCATCTTTTCATCATAACTTCTGCCTCAAACAGTGCATAATTTTTCCGTAAAGATTATGACAACCCGTGCCTTTGAGTAAAGTACTTTTAGAAACCAAGCCACGGGCGGTAACTACAAGAATTCGCGGTTGGTCCGCAAATTCACCATCAAACGAATTTAGTGGGAGACATGGAGACTAACGTAAACGCCATCTCGCATTTCGTCGAAGAATCGCTTGAGTAAAGGGTGCGCCACTGGTTCTTCCGTCGGGTCTGTTTCAAGGTTTCTTTCAGCGACATATGTGGAGTGTTCCGCCTTGTGGACCAGTACATGATACCATGGCTCATCCTTGGGCGGATTAGTACGTGCCATAGTGTTGTACCATTCCTCCGTACCAGAAAAGCTCGCATCAACATCAACCACAACACCACGATAGTCGAACCGCTTGTGATGGATCAGTTCCCCTACTTGAAACTTCGCGATCTTTTCGCTCATTGTTCTCACCTTCCGTAAACTCACTATATCTTTAAAACCCAACGCAGTTATATCTAAACAACGGTGATAAAATTATCCTACCGTAGGGTAATACTTTTTAGGTATTTTTGGCCAAAAACAGACCCGTTACACCATTGAGTTAGCGGGAAGATTTGGTTACGAGGGAAGTTTAAACTTCCGATATTTAGGTTAGACTCCCTTTTGCTAGTATATTCAAAAACTTGTGCAACGCAGACTCTGGAACCTCATCCGTGCAAGGGCCTCGTCGCTAATGTCGTGACGGGAGTGCATCCAACTGGAGTTCCTTGCGCAGGGCCTCGGTCGGTTCAAGTTTGAATTCCTCAATCGGAATCCCGGTCGCGTTGGCCGCGCGCGGATACGCGTTGAAGGCAGCTATAACGGCTGCAGCGTCAACCATAGCTGCCTCGCCCAATGTAGCAACAATCCCTTTTCGGGCAGCTTCCGTCTGGGCTGGGTTTCGGTTGCAAATTCCTTCGGCAAATTCGTTTATCATGTTTCCCTGAGGAAGACTTGAAGCGACGGTGCCGCCTTCGACGACCGCGAGCAGATCGTATTCGTTTCCGGTGTGTTGGCCGCTCACACGGAGCCGCATGGCATGACCGGTAGTTCAGTAAAAGCACCCGAAAAGCGATGAACTTCGAGCGGCCAGAAACTCTATTTGTGCCCGGGAAATGCTGCGGTCGATCCCCTCGAGTTCACGGATGCTGGGATTTGGCATGTATAAGCAATCCAGGAGCCCAAATAGTTGGGTCGCCGCTGCGGGTACCAATGTCAAGGAACGAACGATATTGAATTCCCCGCGGCCATTCAGATAATGATCTTCGAGTTCGGGACCGGCGTTTTCCGGCGCCGTTGTCGAAACCCAACCTGGCCCTGGCGTAGCTCGTTCCCAACGCTCTCGCGGCGGCGTACCGGGTTGAGGGGGCGACAACGGTGCCAGCTCCGCCCCTATCCCATCTGCAAACGCATCGATTGTAATTACAAGAATAGCAACACCGATTATCTCGACAAATTCGTCTTCTTTGATGCCGGCGTCGAGCACTTCTCTGAACCAACTCTGGGTCAACCGCCCGGAATCCGTCGCGACGCGGTGGATCACGTCGACACATTCACTAGGTAGGTCACCCAGGTCGTCGTGCTCGCCCGCAACCGCGTATGGTGACAGGGCTGTTTTGCGTTCGGTGCAAAGTCCGCAGTTCCAGGCATGCCGCGCTTCGGCGACGACGGCCGTCCGTTGGGCCCCGGTTAGCCAGGAACCCGGCTCAGCAAGGTGTGACCAAGCGGTCTCAAGTGCTGATAATAGGGGAGGACGGATCGTCGCCGGTGCTACTTCAAACAAATTGGCCATTGGTTCACCCTCCTTGGCTAAACGATCGATACAGCGAGCTAAGCTAACGATATGAGCAAATAAAGTCGAGGCTACGCTATGTTTGGACCCGAGGGACCACCCATGTCGCCCCTCTTTTTTCGGTTGTTTCAAAGCAAACAAAGCCCAAAAGAGAACGTTATCGTCGTTGAGGAGTCCAGTGAGCCGTTATCTATCCGTTTTTGTAGTAACGAAGCTTTTCCTACCAGTGGTCGTGAAAATTACCTCAGTTAAACAGCAACTATGAAGGTACGGGTATCCTGTCATAGGGTATAACTATTTTTCAGATACTTTCGACAAAGCTATACCGCTCCGGAAAATACTTCCTCTGCCGAAGCTGTCACGGCCTGGTCTATACAAGTCAGAATGAAGGGAACCCGGACCGGGCACTCAGGCGCTGCCAGAAAATCCGGA
>CAYPNT010000007.1:48820-58352 GCA_964412235.1 uncultured Rhodospirillaceae bacterium | reverse complement strand
TCACCATAATAAAATGATCGGGTTTTTTATTGGTTTTTGTTGAGTGCTTTTTCTTGTTCCCGTAATCTAAAACGCTGCAGCTTGCCCGTTTCCGTTTTTGGTAAATCTTCAACAAATTCAATTTCTCGCGGATATTTGTAGGGCGCAATCTCGTTTTTAACGAAGTCTTGCAGTTCTTGGACCATCACGGGGTTGGCCCGGAAACCCTCTCGCACTACGACGAATGCTTTGACTATATTTGTTCTATCGTTATCCGGTTTGGCTATCACAGCACATTCCGCAACTGCTTCATGGTCCTGAAGTGCGTTTTCAACTTCGGGTCCCGAAATGTTGTAACCCGCAGAGATAATCATATCGTCGTCTCGCGCTATGTAGCGGAAATAACCTGTATCATCCATTTCATATATGTCGCCCGGGTAGTTCCAACCGTTTCTTACATACTGTGTTTGGCGGACATCCGAGAGATATCGACACCCTGTCGGTCCCTGAACGGCTAACAAGCCTGGTTGATTTGCTCCAAGATCTTCACCGTTCTCATCGACGATTTTCGCGCGATATCCGGGTATTGCTTTTCCAGTATAACCTGCGCGCATATCTTCGGGGCACGATGCGACAAATATATGGATCATTTCTGTGGAGCCGAGCCCGTCAACTATTCGGAGGCCAGTCGCATTGTGAAAAGCGTTCCAAGTGGCCTTTGGCAGTGTTTCGCCGGCCGACACACATGTTTTTAGGCTTGAAATATCATATTTTCCAGACAATTCGGCAAGTTGTCGGTACATCGTCGGGGCGGTGTAAATACCGGTAATGCGGTATTTCTCAATCGCTGACATAATCTTTTCAGCGCTGAGCGGCGACGGAAAAAACCGCGTAGAGGCGCCAAATCGCATTGGGAAACAAGTGAGCCCCCCAAGACCGAACGTAAAGGCGAGTGGCGGTGTCCCAGCGAAGATGTCATCCGGTTCAACCATGTTGAACGATCTCGGAAAACAGTCAGTCATCGCGAGAATGTCTCGGTGAAAATGCATCGTAGCCTTCGGTGATCCCGTGGTTCCCGATGTAAACGCTATCAGTGCCGTATCATCTGCCGCAGTGTCGCAGTTTTCAAAATTGCTGCTTACGCCCGCAATACTTTCGTCAAGTGAACTCGCTGCGTCGCCTGCTGCGCTAAAGTAGAGTGCGGTGGTAAGTGTTGGAGCAAGTTGCTGCGCCTCTTCCATCTCACGGGCTAATGTAACATCACACAACGCATATTCGATTTGGGCTTTGTTTATTATGTACACTAACTCGCGGGATCGCAGTAACTGCATAGTTGTCACACATATTCCGCCTGCCTTGAGAACGGCAAACCAACATGCAACGAGCATCGGATTGTTTGATGACCGCAAAAGCACCCGGTTACCAGGCACAAGTCCGTATTCCTCCACAAGGACGCGCGCTATTCGATTGGAAATGTCCAAGAGCTCGGCGTAGGTCCAAGTGACGTTCTCATAATGTAAGACAGGACTATTCGCATGACCTGTTTCGCACATATGATCCAATAGCTCGACCCCGGCATTTATTCGATTGGGGTAAGCGTGCAAGACAGGCAGTGAATCGAAGTCGAATTCGGGCCATTGATCCTGTGGGGGCAGGTTTTCTGCTGCAAAGGTATCTATATGGGCAGTCGGTCCGCCCGGTATGTGTCTTTTCATTTCACCACTAAACGGGGTCCGGTATATTTTCTGCTTTTGCTGCTGCGAGTGTTTGGCCTGCTATGATCAGTTTCTGTATTTCGCTAGTTCCTTCATATATTCGGAGACCACGAATTTCGCGATATAAACGTTCCACGGTGGAGCCGACTACAATACCCATTCCACCCCATATTTGAACCGCTTGATCTATTACTTCTTGAGCACTTTCCGTTGCGAAGAGCTTAGCCATTGCAGCCTCACGTGTAACGCGGCGTTGTTGGGTGTCTTTAGTCCATGCGGAGCGGTAAACGAGCAGGGCGGCGGCATCGATTTTGAGAGCCATATCTGCCAATTTTTCCTGGATTAACTGATATTCGGAAAGTGGCTTTCCAAACGATAATCGATCCTGCGCGTGATTAAGAGCTTCATCGTGTGCTCGCCGAGCCAACCCGAGCGCGGCGGCGCCGACCGTTGAGCGAAATACATCTAGCGAAGACATAGCTATTTTAAAACCTTCACCGGGTTGGCCAATTAAATTGTCGGCGGGCACAGGGCAATTCTCGAATGTAAGCCGTCCCAGGGGATGTGGTGCAATGACGTTGAAGCGCTCTGACACGGAAAATCCTGGTAAATCCGCGTCGACCACAAATGCTGATATGCCCTTAGCGCCAGGTAGGTCTTCCGTTCGCGCAAAGACGACATATTGACTGGCGAGCCCACCATTAGAAATCAGAGTTTTCTCGCCATTGAGAATATAATTACTGCCGTCCACACTAGCGCTTGTGGTCAAAGCTGCTACGTCAGAACCCGAACCAGGTTCTGACAGCGCAAATGCTGCTATGCGCTTGCCATCAGCAACTTCTGGTAGGTACTTCTGTTTCAATTTTTCACTGCCAAACAAAGAAATCGGACCGGTTCCTAGCCCTTGCATGACGAACGAAAAGTCTGCCATTCCTGAGTGTTGAGCCAGAATTTCTCTCATTAGGCATAGCGCCCGGACGTCGAGTGTCTCCGCCTTACCGCCCCATGGTGCTATAACCGAGTATTGCAACCACCCCCCGGCTGCGAGTCTTCGGACGAGTTCAAGGGCAAGCTCGTCAAGTTCGCTGTCGTCTTTAGGCTCATGTTCAGATAGTGGAGCAATTTCTTGGTCCGCCCAGGTCCGAAACTCCCGCGCGAGGGCCCGATGTGATGCTTCTAAAAATGGCCAATCTAGGTAAGTTTGGTCGGTCACCACTTAGTTTCCTTCAAACACTGGCTTTGTTTTTTTAGTAAATGCGTTATAGGCACGTCGAAAATCTTCAGTTTGCATACAGATTGCCTGGGCTTCTGCTTCTGAGGTAATAGCATCATCAATGCTCATGTTCCATTCCATGTGCAGTTGGCGCTTTGTAATACCATGAGCAAATGTCGGACCCGAAGACAGTTTCGATGCAAATTCTTGACTTTCCTTTAAGGTGGAGCCGGTTTCACAAAGTTTATTAAAGAAACCCCAATTATAGCCTTCCTCGCCTGACATTGACCTTCCAGTATAGAGTAACTCAGAGGCGCGTCCCTGCCCGATTATACGCGGCAAAATTGAGCAAGCTCCCATATCGCATCCTGCTAATCCTACGCGTGTGAAGAGAAAGGCTGTTTTGGTTTCTGCCGTGCCATATCTTATATCTGCTGCCATAGAAAGGATGGCACCCGCTCCCGCACAAATACCTTCCACTGCCGCTATGATAGGTTGAGGGCAGGACCGCATAGCCTTAACTACATCACCCGTCATTTCGGTGAATTCCAATAATTCTTTCATATTCATATTAAGTAGTGGGCCGATTATGTCGTGGACGTCACCGCCTGAACAAAAATTACCCCCTGCGCCTGTTATCACAACCGCATTTACCTCATCAATGTGTTGTAGCGCCCGGAAGGTGTCACGCAAAGCAGCATAAGAAGCAAACGTTAGGGGGTTTTTGCGTTCGGGTCTGTTAATCGTAATAGTTGCGACGGCTCCCGCTACGTCCCAATCAAAATGTTGGTGAGCTATTTCTGCTGCCTTAATTGATTGCATGTATGTACGTCCTTTAGTCTTTGGCTTGTGCTGCAAGGATTGAGTTTTTAAGTCGCGCTAATAGTTCATAAAGCGAGGTGAGTTCCGTTGCGCCCAGTTCCGACATTATGTCTTCGACCCAGCCTCTGTGGTCTTCCGCTATTTGAGAAAAAAATGTTCTTCCTTTGGCCGTTAGACTTACCATTTGTATTCTACGATCCTCAGAGGAAGGAAGTCGTGCAACGTAGCCTTCTTTTTTTAACCGATCCACCAAACCGGTCACGTTACCATTCGATACCATTAATCGTTCCGAAAGGTCGCCCATGGACATGGGTCCGTGATGACGTTCGAGTTGGGCAAGGATGTCAAAGCGGGGAAGGGTGGTGTTAGCGGTCTGCTTCAGTTTCTGTCGGACAGTGCTATCAAGGTGGTTGGTACAGGTTAGTAACCGCAGCCAAACCCGTAATTCCATTCCGTCTTTGGTCTGGACTCCGGATTCATAGTCATGTCGTTTCATTGGGCTTTCGACGCTTGTCACAAAATTTCTCCACCCGCAACAGGTACAGCCTGTCCTGTTATGGAACTTGAACTCGGTAATGCCAGCCATGCCACGGTTTCTGCAACCTCCCAGGGTTGTATCAGTCTACCCATAGGGTTTGGCCCGGTAAGTTCTGCGCGCGCTTCTTCGGGACTTCGGCCCGTTTTCTTTACGATATTGGCTATTGTGTCACTAACGAGATCGGTTTCTGTGTATCCAGGGCAAACGGCATTAACTGTAATGCCCGCTTCAGAAACTTCGAGTGCGAGCGAGCGGGTTAAACCGACGACAGCATGCTTGGCAGCACTGTACGCCGTAACGTATCCGTACCCCGTAAGGCCTGCGGTGGAGGAGATGTTTATGACGCGCCCGTAATTGGATTCCAGCATCGCGGGTATCACAGCCTGTGTACATATAAAGGTGCCCGTTAAATTGACTCCGATTACCTCGTCCCAAAGTTCGCGCGTCATGGTTTTAAATGGCGCACTTCTGCCAATGCCGGCATTATTTACGAGGATTGAAATGGGGCCGTTGTTCGCGACGGCATTTGTCACAACGTTTTTTATCATTTCTGCGTCAGTGATATCCGCAGTTTCAATATAAACCTTAATACCAGAGTTCTTACTAATCTCGTCCGATTTTTCCCGTAGTTTTATTGCGTCGCGACCTAACAGAGTGAGGTTCGCACCCAAGCGTCCAAGCGTTTCCGCGATTGCTGCTCCGATTCCCCGTGTAGCTCCAGTTACGAGTGCATGTTGTCCTGTTAAGGGGTCACCGGACATCTTTCCTTCAGGGGGGCTGCTGTGCTTTATGTTGTCGTTCTGCGCCATTACAGAGCCGATTGCTTTAACATTAGTTTAAGCTTAAAACAATTTGACACTAGTCGCAAGCTTTTACAACGGAGGACTCTAAATGGATCAACTGAACCCGCCTGGTTGGAAGCGTCCAAAAGGTTATTCCAACGGCGTGGCCGCCGAGGGTCGACAGGTTTTTGTTGCCGGTATGGTTGGTTGGAACCACGAGGAAGTATTTGAAAGCCTTGATTTCGTGGACCAGTTCCGAAAAGCTTTAGAGAATACCGTGCTTGTTCTTAAAGAAGGAAACGCTGGCCCTGAACACATTTGTCGTATGACGATGTATTTTGTTGATAAAAATGAATACCTTTCGCGTCTTTCGGAGGTTGGCGCCGCTTATCGAGACATAATCGGGAAGCATTATCCTGCAATGGCGGCTGTGCAAGTCGTCGCCTTAATGGAGGATAGTGCTAAGGTTGAGATTGAGACAACAGCAGTAGTACCGCCTTAAAGAAATGCCTATATTATTAACTATCGTGATCCCAGATTAATGGAGAAAACTAGATGACAACCAAATGTGCTGTACTTGCTGGGGGCTGTTTCTGGGGTATGGAGGAATTGTTTCGCCACCGACCCGGCGTTGTGTCTACACGTTGTGGTTATACGGGTGGGGAAGTGCCGAACGCAACATACTATAATCACGGCAACCATGCCGAAGCAATTGAAGTTATCTACGAGTCCGATGAGACAAACTTTCGGGCTCTTTTAGATTTTTTTTTCCAGATACATGATCCTACAACGTTGAATAGGCAGGGTAATGATATGGGTCCAAGCTACCGTTCAGCCATCTACTATTCTGATGCCGCTGAGCGAGACATCGCGGAGGCAATCATCGCGGAGGTCGACGCGTCCGGTCTCTGGCCGGGGCCAGTTGTGACGGAAGTAGAGCCGTTAGGAGATTTCTGGGAAGCAGAAACCGAGCATCAAAATTATCTTCAAAGAATTCCCAACGGTTACACCTGCCATTATATACGATCTAACTGGGTGCTAAGAGGTCGTGAGGCTGCCGAATGATTAGGCGCATTTTACTTGTGATACAAACCAATGGCTGTGACAGAGAACCCCTACATTATTGACAGGCCAGACCTAAATGATTTTCGGCTTAATCGAGAGGCCTTGATAAGTCCTGAGGTATTACGTGCCGAAAATGAACGTATCTTTGATAAGTGCTGGATATATGCTGGGCATGAGTCTGAGGTTCTGGATCAAGGTGATTTTTTAACCCGTACGGTTGCTGGACGACCCGTCATTTTGGCGCGGGGCTCGGACGGGGGTATGCGGCTTTTTCTCAATACGTGTCGCCATAGGGGTGCGCGTGTCTGTCGGGAACGTGGAGGCAACACGAAACGGTTTTATTGCTTCTATCATGGCTGGTCTTATGACAATGACGGGAGCCTGGTTTCGGTGCCGGGGGAGGATGCCTACCCGGATACCTTTGATCGCTCGGAGTTGGGGCTAATTGAAGCTCCGCGTTTTGAAAATTATCGAGGCTTCTGGTTTGCCTGTTTTGATAAAACAGTACGTGATTTAGAAAGCTATCTAGCGGGTGCGAAAGAGTACATAGATTTGGTTGTAGACCAAGCACCCGACGGAAAGATGGAGGTAATTTCAGGCGTCCAGGAATACGATATTCAGGCCAATTGGAAGCTTTTGGTTGAAAATTCCTTTGACGATTATCATCTCCACTCAACGCACTCGACTTGGCTTGAATATATGAAGGATGCCGGCGTTGATACTAAGGTCCCAAAGGGGTTGTTGTTGCCTAAGCGGGGGATAGGGAAAGACCTTGGGAATGGCAATGCAGTAATCGATAATATTAACTTTCGAGGGCGTCCGGTTGCTTCATGGATTTCAATTTATGGCGAAAGGGCAAAGCCTGTTGTCGAGGCCGCCAGGGCAGAACTTGTCGCCCGACTGGGAGAAGAGCGGGCTGAAAGGGTCGCTAACACCAACCGTAACTTATTTATCTTTCCAAATTTGATGATAAATGATGGCTCGTCCGTCACTGTCAGGACCTTTTGGCCCATAAAACCCAATCAAATGGAGGTAACGGCTTGGGCACTCGGACCGGTAGATGAAAATCCGGTCATGCGCAAAGTGCGACTAGATTCTTTTCTGACATTTTATGGCCCTGGCGGTCTTGCGACGCCCGATGATGTCGAGGCGCTTGAGCAGGTGCAGCAGGGGCTTACGTCGACAATTAAAGAACTACCGTGGTCGGTTATGACCCGGGGTATAGCCAAGGAAGGAGAGCAACTTAACTCGGATGAATTGCATTTACGTACGTTCTGGAGACGCTGGAATGCGTTGATGGTAGACCCTGGGTCAGCAATAAGTGCGGGGGAGTAATCTTCGGTGAAGAGCACAGATGATCCGGATAGAGGTGTTCTTGAGGATTTTCTCTATTTGGAAGCCGCCTTACTCGATGAATGGGACCTTGACGGTTGGATGGAGTTGTTGACTGATGACGCGCGATATTTGATCCCCCCCAATGAAAGGCCTAATAGTGATCCTGAAACGACGCTTTTTATAATTGCTGATGATATTGAACGAATTAAGGGGCGCATAAAGAGACTAAAAAGCCGCGAAGCCCATGCTGAGTTTCCGCCGTCGCGGACACGAAGATTAATCACCAATGTACGTATCTTGGACAATATCAATGGTGTCATACGTGTCAGCTCCAATTTATCTGTTCACCGCTCCCGACTTAGAGGTAAAAGTGGTGTTTATGTGGGGAGATATATTCATACTATTGTGCGGATTGACGGCAATCTAAAGATATCGGAACGAAGAGTAATTCTTGATCCAGAAGAGTTAGGGTCGCTGGGCGCTATAAGTTTTATCCTCTAATTAACCGTAGTAGTTGGCTTAAGTGGTTCAGTGGAGGAGACCAGCCCATTAGTTTTGTATACAACTTTTGATGGATAATGGGATGACAAATGACTCCGAAGGTTTAGGGGATTACGAGAAAGATGAACCGGGTCCGCTTACCGGATTGCGCATTCTAGACCTTACCCAATTCCTAGCTGGGCCCTACGCCACAATGATTTTGGCTGATCTTGGAGCTGAGGTATTGAAGGTGGAGGCACCCTCTGGGGATTGGTCGCGCGTCTTGCCTCCCAATTTTGTTGATGACGAGAGTTGTTACTACCTCTCTATCAATCGAAACAAAAAAAGCATTGTCGTTGACATGAAAAATGACCAGGGGTTGGACGTTATAAAACGCCTGGCCGACGAAAGTGATATTCTGTTGGAGAATTTTCGGCCCGGTGTTCTGGAACGGTTGGGTTTGCACTACGACGATCTAGCAACGCGTAATCCGAAAATAATTTGGGCTTCAATAAGTGGATTTGGCCAAAATGGACCAGATAAAAATCGTCCCGCTTATGACATGATCGTTCAAGCTATCTCCGGCGGTATGGGTATGACGGGCGAACCGGGACGTTCCCCAGTTCGTTCTGCTATTCCGATTGGTGATTTGAGTGCGGGGATGTATGCAGTTATTGGTTCACTCGCAGCGTTGCAAGAGAGACGGCTATCGGGAAAGGGACAGTTCATTGATATTTCGATGTTGGATTGCCAGGTGTCAATGCTGTGTTATCAGGCCGCTTATTTTCTCCACTCAGGCATTAATCCTGGCCGCCAAGGCTGGGGACACGATTCTATACCCACATACCGTGGCTTTAACTGTGCCAATGGCACTTCTCTCGTAATCACGGCCAACACCGAGAAGATGTGGCAATCCCTCTGCGACGTCTTGGGTATTGAAGCATTAAAGAAGGATCGCCGTTTTATTTTAAATGAGGACCGCTACGTAAACCGTCTCGAATTGTGGCCAATACTTGAGGGCTTGTTTATGGTTCATCAGGCGGAGTATTGGGTGCCGAAGTTACTTGCAGCGGGGATCCCGGTGGGTGAAATAAATAGTCTTGAAAAAGCATTTTCTAATCCGCAGATCCTATCTCGAGATATGGTGTTGTCCCTTCAAGAGAAAGAGGGGCAAACGGTTAGGGTTGCGGGAAATCCGATTAAAATGTCTCGTACAACAATGGGTGGACATAGCTATCCCCCTAAGCTTGGGGCTCAATCTTTAGAAATATTGACCGATGTGCTCGGTGCAAATGAAGAGGAGGTTGCTCGGCTTGTAGAGAGTGGCGCTGTCAGGGAGTTTGTATCAAAAAATACGAAGGGAAATTAAAGTGGAGGATGTACTGAAACTCGATCAGGACGGAGAAATAGCGCGGATAACTATTGATAGACCTGAGAAGGGAAACATGTTGACCCTGGAAATGCTCGATTATGTTTCCGCGCTTATAATCGATGCGGGGTGTGATCCAGATATTAAAGCTATTTCCTTAACAAGTACGGGGGATGATTTTTGCCTTGGTCGAGATCCACAAAGCGCCCCAGAAAATTCACCTAAAAATGCTGT
>CAYPNT010000007.1:43084-48810 GCA_964412235.1 uncultured Rhodospirillaceae bacterium | reverse complement strand
CGGGATGCACTTACAGCGCCCATTCTAGGGTTTTATGATGCTGTGAGGGGTGCTGACATTCCAGTTGTGGCGAGTGTTCAGGGGAAGGCTAGTGGTTTTGGGTGCGCTGCCGCAGCGGTATGCGATGTCACCGTAGCTGCCCACAATGCTATATTTTCGCTCCCAGAAATGAAGCACAATTTGCCGCCGACGGCGGCGATTTCGGCCCATATTGATCGCTCCCTGCCTAAATCTGTGGCCTGGATGGTCTATTCTACTAAAGAGCTAGACGCTCATAATGCATATGCGGCGGGTTTTGTTAGCCATGTTGTCGCGGCAGAGGATTTGGGCGCTGAAACAGAAATGGTTCTTGAGACGCTTGCTTCTCGCGACCGTGTCGCGTTGGCAACGTGTAAGGCGTATCTTTCTAACGCGCGTTTAATGGAGACGCCGCAGGCATCCGAGTACGCGGCGAGTTTATTAGCGGTCGTTATGTCCTCGAAAGCTGGGTGACGGGATGAAGCACTATGACCCACTGACTGCGAAATTATTATCATATTATGATGCTAAAGAGGCATTTTTGAATGGATCAGATTCGCCAAGAGATTATCTCGAGCGCGTCATTGAAAATATTGAAGCCGGGGAGCCCACGGTTAAGGCCTTCACCGTTCTTAACCTTGAACACGCGCGGCTTGCCGCTGATGAAGCCTCCAAGCGGTATCGTGATAACCGGCCACTCTCGAGTGTTGATGGGATGCCCGTAGCAATAAAAGACGTTTTCGATACGCGCGATATGGTTACAAGCTACAACAGTGATTTGTTCCGGGACCAACAAACCCAATGGGATGGGGCGTGCCCTTATTTCTTTCGCCGTGGGGGTGCTTGCATCATTGGGAAAACGGTCACGACAGAATTTGCATTCGGCACACCCGGTCCTACACGGAATGCGTGGGATGCTGAGAGAACGCCGGGAGGGTCTTCCAGTGGGTCAGGTGCGGCGGTCGGTGCGTCAATGGTTCCGCTAGCCATTGGTACTCAGGTAAGAGGATCGGTTCTTCGTCCTGCCGCGTACAACGGAACATACGCTCTCAAACCGTCAAAAGGCGCCTTTAACCTATTGGGCGGTTTTCCCTCTGCTTTAAGTATGGCTTGTATCGGAATAATTTCTGGGTCTCTAAACGATATGTGGATGACGGCGTATTGGTTGTCTCAGCAGGGTGCTGAGCCGGGTTATCCCAGTATTTCGGGCTCTTTAGAACTTCCCTCATCTGTCCGGCCAAAGAGATTGATACGTCTTGATACCCCTGGTTGGTCGGAAACCGAGGATGAGACTAAAGAGCTATTTGATGAAATGTGTCACACCCTTTCTGAAGGCGGCGTTGAAATCTTGTCTCGGTACGAAGATCCAGAGATAGAAGTCTTAGAAGAAATGTTGACGGAACTTCGTAATCAAATAGAGGTTATGCTGACCTATGAGGGGCGTTGGCCATTAATGATGTACGGTGATGTGTACCCCGAGAAACTCGGTGACCGAGTAGCAGAAAGAGCAAAATCAGCGGTACAGGTAGATCCCGATCGTTATGGCGAATGTCTCAATTGGGCATGGGGCTCGCGAATTCTGTGGAAGTCATTTAAGGGTCGGGCCGATGGTTTCATATCGCTTAATCAAACAGGCGCAGCCCCCAAAGGAATGGCGGTCGGAAATCCGGTCTACGGCGAAGCTTCTTCTCTGCTTGGGGTCCCAGCTTTAAATTTACCGTTACTGTCTGTCGAAAATTTGCCTCTTGGCGTGCAGGTCTTGGGTTACTACCGAGGGGATAAGGTCCTCACCGCACTGGGTCGCTGGTTAGTAGAGTTCTTGCTTCATGGGCGAGATTAGCAGGCATTAACTTGTTGTCTTAAACGTGAGGGTGATTATTCGGCGTTCGTCATACAGTCTGTGCAAAGCGGCGTATGGGGTAGCAGTTCAAGCCGTTTTTCAGGGATCTCCTCATCGCATTGAACGCAATAGCCAAAGGATCCGTCTTCTATTCGCTGAAGTGCCGCCTTGATCTGTTGAGCTTCCTTTAGTCCTTGCACTCCGAGGCCTTCTAATACTTCGTCACCTGCGATTTCTGTCGCTCGTTCTTCAAAGTCTGCTTCGGTGCCGTGCTCTTTGAGATCCTCGTCTATTTCGCTCAGTTTGGAGACAAGAGCGGCTAATCTTTGCTCTAAAAGTGGTTTGAAAGTGTTTGCATTAACCATAGTCCGCTCTCCAGCGTCTTATTGTTAAAGATGTTGCACAACTAGTAACTCCTAGAAGTGTCTATTTAAACACTTCTAGTCGAATCTTGTCACATAAAACTTACTTATTCTAGTCACAAAGAAACAATACACAAACCATTGTTTTCTATGTATTTTTATAAAAATTTGGATTAATCAAGCAGCCGTCCAGCCGCCATCGATTGGCAGCGTTACACCTGTGACCATGGATGAAGCCGGGCTTGCTAGGTATAATAACCCGCCCGCTAATTCCCAGGGTTCGCCGAAGCGACCCATTGGTGTTGATCCTTCGATCGCTTTTACTAGCTCTGGGGCGGATTGCATCCGCGCCGCACTAAAATTTGTTCGGAAGAATGTGGGAGCAACGGCGTTCACGCGAATGCCACGGTCTGCCCATTCTACGGCGAGTCCACGGGTTAAATTGACGAGAGCACCCTTGGTGGCTTGATATCCGATATGTGCAAAATGACGGTTCCCTACAAGACCGACAATTGAAGAGAGGTTTATAATACGCCCGTTTGCATGTTCAAACATGTGGGGTGCCGCCGCCCGACACCCCATAACAACTGCCGTCAGGTTAACTTCCAGTACCTCGTCCCAATCCTCATCTGTCATATCTTCAGTTGGACCCCGACGTGTGATCCCGGCGTTATTTAGAAGGATATGTAGACCACCTAAGGCGTTGACGGCTTCATCAATCGCGGCTTTGAGGGCATTTCTGTCTGAGACGTCAAGCTCAAGAGCAAGTGCTCGTCCTCCACCGGCAGTTATTTCTGACACGACTGCGTCAGCTTTGCCTTTATCAATATCTGTTACAGCGACCGACGCACCAGCATTCGCGTATGTCATTGCGGCTATTCGGCCAAAACCATCCCCGCCACCAGTAACAAAGGCGACTTCACCATCAATTCGGAATAGTTTTTCCAATGTCAGATCTTCGTATGTATTCACGGGTTTAACTCCTGTTGATTGTGTTGGTGCCGCAATATTTTTGTTAACACTATTCCCATTACAAAAACGATCAACAATATGATAGTGCCCATAGTAAAAAAGCCTGTCGCCAGAGTATATTTAGCAACTATTGCACCCATAACAACGGGAACAGTCAGCGATGCTATTCTATTTGTTGTGGCGCGTAATCCCACGCTCAACCCCTGATGCTTTGTTTCCACACCTCTAGTCAACACGGATAAAATCATTGGAAACGCGGTTCCCGAAAAGATTCCGGTAGCGCACGCTACAATCAACAAAGACCAAAAACCTGAAAAAAGCGGAGCCATGCAAAACGAAATGGTCGAGAGTGCGGTGGCAAACAAGACAAGCCAGCTGGGTTGCAGCCAGCGCGATAGAGTTCCCACGAACAGTCCAGCTACACTGCCCGAAAGGGCAATACACCCGATGATAAATCCGATTTCTGTTTTGGTAAAATTGATTTCCGCCATGTAAACTGCAAAAAACGTATGACGCATTGCGTAAGTACCTGCGAGAAGAGCTGATATAACGATAACATATGCAATGAGTGGAACCCGCAATAATCCAAAACCTTCCGTATATTGAGTCCACCGTGGAAGCATATCAATTATACTAACGCGGCTTTTTGAGCCGTGATCCATGAATTTTGGGACGCCCATTGTGATCATCACTAGTACAAGTGACCACAATGATACGATGCCGAACGCACCCCATGGCCCAAAATGATCGAAGGCCGCACCGGCAAGGGTTGGTCCCAGAAAATTTCCAAGGGTCGCCAGAAACGTAAAACGACCCATCATCTGGGGTTCGCCCCTAGTCAATCGTCCCACGAGCGCTTGTGCACCAATCCACGTTGCGACATGGAGAAAACCGACGACGACCTGTAGAATTAGTATCCCAGTAATTGATGGGAATAGCGGGTACAATAGGACGGTTATGGAACCGCATAACGCCAGGCAAAGTGTAACTTTTCGGGTGCCCACTCTATCCATGACCGCGCCAATTTGTATTGAAAAAAATAAGGAAAGAAGCGCGCGCATTGAAATTGCCATTCCGATCCAGAAGGCACTCGCGCCAATCTCTAATGCCCAAAGGGGCACGATTAGGGTAAGCATCGGGATTTGGCTTAGGCTGAAAAAGCCTGTCGCAAAAATTGCCCAATGACCGGACGTCTTTCTATGATTTATTGGTGGGTTGTTGGTAGTCAAAAAATCTCCTGGAATTGCATGCACTAGTGTGTCGCAATATAGTAGATCAACCAAACCTGTTTTAAGGGAAAGAAAAGAATATGGCGACGGTACTTTCAGAGATCGTTGTAAAACCCCTCTCAGACGCCTGTGGTGCGGAAATCATTGGTGTTGACCTTACTCAACCCCTCGACGATCAAACTTTGGCGACCATAAAGGAGGCGTGGTACGAGTACCTGATGATTGTGTTCCGAGATCAAGATATTTCGAATGACGACCAGGTGCGCTTTTGCAGATATTTCGGGGAATTAGAGGAAGTAAAAACCGGAAAATATGCCAACGAAGACATGCGTCATACGATGATGATCACCAACGTTACTGATACCGGTATGATGACAGCATTGGAAAACGGGGATATGTGGTTCCATTCAGATCAATGTTATTACGAAATACCGTGCAAGGCTTCGACTTTATACGCGATGGAAATTCCTCCAGAGGGAGGCAATACCTTATTTGCAAATTGTTATCGCGCCTGGGAGACGTTGCCCTATGAAATGCGTGAATTGTTGGAGGAAAAAAATGCCCATAATATTTATGATTATTCGGGAAACCCTCTAAAGCGGGGGGGCAATGTGGATCCCAATGCTCCCGCTTACAGCCATCCCGTAGCCCGCACCCATCCTGAAACGGGTCGTAAGGCCTTGTATGTAAATCGTTTGATGACAGATGCTATTGAAGGCTTAACGGTTGAGGAGAGTGAGAAAATTCTCCAAATTCTATTTGAACACAGTGAGCAACCCATGTTTGTTTACGAGCATGTGTGGCGTGTTGGTGATTTGATGATTTGGGACAATCGCTGTGCGATGCACGCTCGAACAGACTTTGATCCGAACGAACGTAGAATGATGCGCAGAATTACCATCAAGGGGGAACCGGTCGAATAGATAAGTGGGCGGATTAGATATTAGTCTATGACTAAAGAGTTACAACTTTTATTCCGTAACGGTTCTATATTAAACAGTTGATATAAGGCCTCGTATCGATCGCATACAAAATTTTCTTATTCTTCCTTACACAGCAAAAATAATGCATTGCGGGACGTTCGGGTGGTCATTGATCGTGTAATCCTGGAGTGCAGAGACTGAAGTGGCAAAGAGTTGTTAAACATTTGATTTGCCTGCGGTTTATTAGTCGGATACTAAAAACGAATGTTAGATTTGTTGGAAAGCTTTTTGAGCGTTAGTGTCAGCACTTCTATAATGAGCTCTATTATCAAGAAAGGACAACCCTAAATGAGTGCCAAAACAGCTATCGCTGGTCTAGATA
>CAYPNT010000007.1:0-42984 GCA_964412235.1 uncultured Rhodospirillaceae bacterium | reverse complement strand
ATCAAGAAAGGACAACCCTAAATGAGTGCCAAAACAGCTATCGCTGGTCTAGATAAGGTAGTCGACACCTATTCAAAGCAGTCACGCATTATGAACGAGCCTATGACGAAGGGACGCGCATATATGTTTGTGATGCAACATAGACAAAATACCATGCAGCGAAATTCTGTCCTTAAACTAAGGGTGGCCACAAACTGTCCGGAATGGGATGTGAAGCTCGGAATATTAGAAGCATGTGTCGAGGAGATTGTTTCTGATACAGATCATGGGGATGGTCGGCCGCATTGGAAGGTGCTCGAAGATTTAGGCGTGGATTGTGGGATGAAGCGTGCAAACATTCGGAAGGCAAAGCTCCTTCCCTCAACACGTCTCGCGTGGAGGGCTTGGGATGGCTTGATGACTAACCGACATTGGCTATTAGGTCTGATGGCAAATACATGTGCCGAACGTTCGAACGTCCCTGGGTACGGTAGGGGCGAAATACGAAAGAAAGGTTGGTTTGGAAACGAAAACAGACGATGGGGTAAATTGTTCAACCTAAATGAAGACCAAAAATTATTTTTTGGAATGCATTCAGAGGCCGATATCAAACACTCCAATCTTGGCTGGAACACCGTTGCGAAACATGCCAGTAAACTAAGGATGGAAGATGAGGTGATAGATGCATGTGAAGAGAACCTAATTGTCTGGCACCACTACCTGGACGGAATAGCCGATGCCGGTGATCAACTTGATAAGAAGATGAGTTGGCGCCAAAAAGTGGTCTAACTTGTTAATGGTGTCGAGAGTATCGTTTTATCGGTCGGAAGTTTATCGGACCCAAGGGGGTGCCTATGTCCAAGTTAACACTTACATATGCGGGAAGTGACTACGAACATACAAGAGACCTGACGCGGGGCGATATCAATGCCGAAGGCATAAACCTCCGTTATCTTAATTTGCAGATAGAGGAAACATTTTATCGTTTCATCAAATTCCGTGAATGGGATGTGTCAGAGATGTCTTTTGGAAAATACATCGCTTTAAAATCTCAGGATGACGATACTATAACTGCGATACCAGTTTTTCCTTCACGTGTTTTTCGCCAGTCCTCGCTTTTTGTTTTGCCTGATAGCGGGATCTGTAATGCGACTGATCTCAGAGGAAAAAAAGTGGGTATACCCGAGTGGGCTCAGACAGCGTCAATCTACACCAGGGGGTGGCTAGTTCACGACATCGGTATTCCATTAAGGGAAATCCAGTGGATTCAGGCCGGTGTTAATGATTCAGGTCGGCAAGAAAAGGTTAAACTAAACCTACCTGAAGGTGTCTCATATACGGCAAAACCCGACAAATCTTTGACTAAAATGTTATTGGACGGGGAGATAGATTGCGTGATGTCTGCTCATCCGCCTGCTCCCGTAGAATTGGGTGAGGACACCATCGTTCACCTTTACCCAAATTACCAAAAGGTGGAAGAGCAATATTACAAAGACACTGGGATTTTTCCGATCATGCACGTAATAGCCCTAAGAGGAGATGTGTTTAGGAAAAATCGATGGATTGCGAAGAACCTTTTAAAAGCTTTTACCGAGGCAAAAAATCGCGCGTTATTTCGAGTACAAGAAATGACCGCTACTCGAGTGCCGTATGCCTGGTGTTATGAGGGCGCAAAAAAAGCCCGTTCTTTGTTTGGTGATGATTTTTTTCCTTATGGACTTGAGGAAAACCGAACAACCTTAGATGCGTTTCTCCAGTATGGCTTTGAACAAGGGGTTTGTCAGCGGAAGGTGGCTGTGGAGGAACTCTTTCCCCAAGAGGTACAATCTGAGTTTCGGGTATAAAAAGGATCGGAAATGCTGTTTATCGATAATTCTCTTGTATACGAGTTACTGAGCATGCGTGAGTGTATCGATGCTCAGGAAACGGCTTTTAGGGATATACCCTCGGGAAAGGCAGCTCAGCGGCCGCGGCTAGATATGTATGCGCCGTGTGAACGTGATGATGCTTATTACCGGTGGGGTTCTATGGAAGGCGTCCACGATGGGATTTTTTCTATACGCATGAAGTCCGATATTGTTTCCTGGCCTACGGACACCTCCGGGCGTTGGACGGAGGATAAATATTGTGTTGAACCCGGGACCTACTGCGGATTGGTATTTTTGTTTTCATCCCAGAATGGTGAACCGCTAGCTATTATAAATGATGGAACGATTCAGCATATGAGGGTTGGAGGTGGGGCAGGAATTGGTGCGCGTCTTTTGTCACGGGAAAATGCAAAAGCAGTCGGTATACTTGGGTCGGGTGGGATGGCGCGAACGTATCTACAGGCATTTTGTGCGGTTCGTAATATAGAATCTGTCAAAGTTTATAGTCCAACGAAAGCGAACCGCGAACGTTTTGCGGAGGAAATGGGTGTTGAACTAGGCGTTAACATTGTTGCGGTGGGCAACGCCGAGGAAGCGGTCGCGGGGGCCGACATCCTGGCAACCGCAACAGATTCCATGGAGCCAACTTTCGATGCCAATTGGTTAGAGCCCGGGATGCACGTTACAAATCTGGGCCCTGCGGAAATTAGTGTAGACGCGCTAGATAAGTTCGATGTGAAGGTGCGCCAGGGGGTGTCGGGCGTGGAAATGCCCGAAAGTGACAGAATAAAAAGTGGTATGGGACATTCGCCGATTGCCTACATTGCCGGAACCGAAGAAGAAATGGAACGGCTTCCTCAGCCGGTAGAGGGAAGTATAGGTTTTCGACTTGAATATAATGATTACTGCGCTGTAGTCGCGGATCCGAAAAATGGCAGGACCTCTGATGAGCAGATTACGTACTACCACAACATGGGTTATCAGGGTTTACAGTTTGCCTCAGTGGGCGGATTAGTTTATCGCAAGGCAAGTGCGGCTGGGAAGGGATATGAAGTCCCGACTAGTTTGTTTTTGCAGGATATCCGGGACTGAGTTGACGGCCAAATGACCACGCCCTTGGTACTTGTAACACATGATCCACCTGAACCTATTCGTCATGCGATCTTTGAAACATTAGGGTCGGACGCCAAGGTCCAATTTATACCCGAACTCTCGGCTGGACAAAAACCGGATTCTATTCGCGCTGCGCGTGCGTTGCTAACGTATGATCCCCTGCGGGACTTGGGAGAAGATGGTGTCGCTTTGTTGAACAATTGTGGACTAATTCAATGTTTAACGGCGGGTATCGATTATTTGCGACTGAGTAAAATTCCTTCAAATATTCTCGTTGCCTATAACGCGGGAGCCTACGCAGAACCAATGGCAGAGCATGTAGTTTCTATGGCGCTTGCAGCTTCCAAGCGTTTGCCGATTGAACACCGTTTAATGATGGAAGGTGAGTTCAATCAATTTGTACCTACCAAAAAAATAGCGGGCGGAACCTGTGGTATACTTGGCTTTGGGGTTGCCGGTCGAGAGGTCGGGCGTCTAGTTCGAGCACTGGGGATGAACGTTGAAGCGATTAACCGCTCCGGTCAGACTCAAGAGCCGGTGAGTTTTATAGGCACCCTCGCGGACACCGAACGAGTGGTATCGAACGCGGACATCTTGGTAATTACCATAGCCTTGACACGAAGTACTGATGGATTGATTGATGCAAGAAAATTGTCGCTCATGAAGTCTGATGCGGTCTTGGTAAATGTGGCCCGCGGTGAGGTTGTTGATGAGGAAGATTTATATCGGCACCTAGTTCAAAATCCACATTTTACAGCGTGTCTGGAGGCTTGGTGGATAGAGCCAGTCCGTCATGGAAAATTCGAAACTCAATTTCCATTCTTTGAGTTGCCAAATATTATTGCGTCTCCTCACAATTCAGCCATGACTGAGGGGGCTGTCGCGGTTGGGGTTCGTCGAGCCGCACAAAATGTATTGCGATTCTTGCAAGGAGATGTCCCACACTTTGTTGCAACTGATGATATGAAAATGTTTTAGTCCGAATCCACCTTGTCCAGGTGAAAGGTACTTAACTAACAAGTGTGGTTTTCTACAAGAATATATTTGGTTTTAGAAAAATAGCCAGAAAAGTACACCCGTCTGGCGAATGTTTTGTGTGGAGATTACCCGCTGGTCGCTATATGAAATCCCCTGCTTGCGCAACGCCATCTTCCTCTTGAAAGGTACCATTCAAGACGAACGTCTGTTCAATGTCAGTGTGCTCATGAAGGGGAATGATTGCGCCGGGGGCAAGTCGGAACAATCCCGTAAACAGACCTGTATGTTTGTTTTCGTATAGCACCTTCATTTCTACACCTTCAAAACCGGACATTGGTTACTAAGCGACATCGGCGCTTTTGATATAGTGTGAAGCGAGGGCAGGGTCGGCTGTTTTATCAGGTGTGTGAGTTACCATTTAAATACTCCTTTCGTTGTTTCAATAACTAAACTGATTACAAGCCGGTTACTCTTGTCTCAGCAAGGAAAATAACAATAAATGGGATCAGTGACGTTGCCTGATGCTGTCATTCCAACATTTCGGGGATCAAGAAATCATCCCGAGGAGGCACAAGTCCAATAAACGAGTGATACCGAACGGGTTAGGGTTGAGCATAGAAACTTAACCATCTTGCTGTGGTGGGTTTTGAAGACCCCAATGAGACGATAAACTGTCGCAGACTCGAATTTATAGAGAGGATTCCCTGATGGATGCCATCTTTGAACAAATACTTGCGCCAAAGTCTGGTACGGCCCTAGAACTTGAGGCGGGCCAGCGTCTCAGAGTAATCGATGTCGAAGGGCAACAGGTCGTTGATATGGCCTTGTTCAACAAAGACAATATAAAAGAGAAACTGTCTACATCCTATTCTCGCACTCGTTATATTCCCAAACCTGGTGCTGAGTATGTGCCGCGTGACACCCTGACCGTGGGAGATACTCTTATGTCCACCACTTGCCGTCCCATGATGACGATTACCGAAGATACTCCAGAAGTTAAAGGAGTTCATGATGTTCACAACAGAATGTGCAATCGGTTTCTCTACGAAAGCCACGGGGTGGAGTCACAAGATGGTTGCCACGAAATAATCGCGGCAGCTGTTGAACCCTACGGGATTGGGTTTGAGGAAATACCGGATACGATGGATCTATTTATGAACTACCATCACGACTGTGCCCAGCGTCGATGGATTATCGATTATCCGGTATCCAAGCCTGGCGATTATATTGAGTTTAAGGCGATGATGCCTTTGCTTGTTGGTTTATCTAACTGTCCAATGGATGTTCTTGCCCCATGCAATGCATACAATTGCACAACGGTAAAGATCGAAATCTATCCCGAACACTAGGAAATAAGTTGAGATATACGATCACATCATCTTGCATAGTTATGACAACAAACGGAGATAAGTATGACTTCACTAGTCAATATGGGACGCCAAGTTGGAGAACTTCTAAAAGAACGTGGCGAAACAGTCGCGGTTTCGGAGTCAGCGGCCGGTGGCCTTATTTCGGCTTCACTTCTGTCTGTTTCGGGTGCTTCCGCGTACTATCTCGGTGGAGCTTCAGTCTACACGCGATCTGCTCGGCGCGGATTGCTACGATTTGGTGACACTAAGGTAAAAATGCGTGGTTCCACGGAAGAATACGCCCTCCTCACCGCTTCAACTATGAGGGAAATTGTCGGTGCTGATTGGGCGGTTGGCGAATCCGGTGCGGCCGGACCAAGTGGTAACCGTTATGGGGATCCTGCCGGATATGCAGCAATCGCAGTTTCTGGTCCGGTCACTGCCACGTGTGTGATCCAAACTAGTGATAGTGACCGTGAAGCAAACATGTGGGAATTTTGTAAATCGGCATTAAATTTATTGTATGAAACAGTCTCAGAGAATTGATGTGATCACAGTTTACGGAATTAAAAATTGCGACCAATGCAGGCGAGCCCTGAAATGGCTTCGTGATATGGGTATCCAACACTCGTTTCATGACTTTAGGGTAGATGGGTTATCAAAACCGTTATTGCAGGACTTTTGTAAACACGTAGGTTGGGGAAAAATACTTAATAAACGCGGCACAACTTGGCGAAGGCTTAGTGATGCCGAAAAAGAGAGTATAAATGCGACTAACGCCCAGGAATTGATGTTGTCGAATCCAACACTGGTAAAAAGGCCGGTTTTCAAAATGTCCAATAAGGTACTTATTGGTTTTTCTGCCAGGGAGTTGGAGGAGCTGGAAAGTACGCTGTTATGATGTTGTTCCAAGTGACGTTGTAACATCGACAACGGCAACCTTGCCCTTTTGGACCTCTACCACCGCCTGTCGTAATAGTTCTTGAAGTTGTTCCGGCGTCTCCGCGGGACCTTCTGCCCACGCACCAAATCCTCTTGCGACTTCGGCAAAATTGATAATTGGATCCTTCATTTGTTGCCCTATCCAGGCGTTTTCCTTAGGCCTTTTTCGGTTGTGCGCAACTTCGATTTGGTGAACTTCGTCATTACCCCAGGTCGAGTTGTTGTTGATTATATGGAGCATCGGTATTCGATAATGGACGGCCGACCAAATACAACCAGGTGCCATGAGATAGTCCCCATCACCGCCCAGAGAGATGCAAAAACGACCCTGTTCTCGGAGGGCAAGTGCGGCGCCGATTGCAGCCGAAGCATTGTACCCAACACCGCCACCTCCGTCGGTTCCCAGATAGGCGCCAGCACCGGGAAAATTCCATACTACTTCATTAAAACTACGGTGATTGGCGGCGGTCAGGGTCCAAGGCTTATCCTTCACCGCCTGGTAGACTTCATGGATCATTCGTTCAACTTTTAGGGGTGTTGAGTTCCAACCTTTTTGGGCTGCTTCCCATTGTTTCTTGCGAAGGCGCTCATGGCGCTGGGCAATATCATTTTTTCTCTTTTTTATTCGGGTTAGGTTTGTATCGTTTTGTTTAATAACGTTGCGAACGGCTGAGAGTAGACAGTCCAGCCCATGTTCGGGCTCGCATACAAGTTGCAGATCTACAGGAGGGGTTGGCCCCCCAAAGGCGGTCCATGAATTATTGTCGATTGCGTTTAATGACATATCTATGATCTGTGGTGGCTCCTTTGTCCGTGTCTCTAGTAAGTCGGATCGTCTTCGTACAGCATAGGTTCCCATAATATTATTTATATCAATGGGATCGAGGCAAAGGATCACGTCAGCGTCTCGGATTGCATCTGCATCACCAGAAAGGTTTTGTGGGTGAGAACTAGGCCAGCAATAAACCCCACGATCGTTGATAGCGCCTGCGCCGGTTTCGTTCAAAAGGTTTATGAGCGGTTCTCTTACTCTTTCGTAAATGCCAAAACGTCCGCCCACAAGCAACGGAAATTCAGCATTTACTATCATCTCTGCAACCCTGGCTAAAGTTTCAGTGTTTGGTGCCATGGGGGGAGGTGGCTGATATCGAGACAATTTAGGATCTAGAGGTTCTAGTTCATCGTTGATAGGGAGTTCCTGAATGTGAGTGTCAATGGAAATATAAACCGGACCGGAAGGAGGGGTTGCCGCAATACCCTTGCCGCGCACGATTGACTTCAACGTGGCATTTGGGGTGGGCGGTTCGTCGGTCCATTTAACCCAATTCTTGATGATATCGGCTTGGGTGCTTGCGGAGTGATTCCATTCTATAAAACGCCTTTTGTCCGGGTCGAGCGGACCAGCGCCTCCCAAAAACACCACAGGAGCTCGATCGCAATACGCGTTATACAATCCCATCGAACCGTTCATCACACCCACTAAATCGTGCAAAATGCACAGTGATGGTTTTCCGGTTGCTTTAGCGTACCCATGAGCCATTGATGCCGCGGATAATTCGCTGGTACAAAGAATTATCTGTGGGTCAATATTCCGATTGAAATTTACGAGGGAATCGTGAAGACCTCGATAACTGGCCCCTGGTAGCAGGAATACATAGCCGAAATCCATTTTCTGTAATGTGTCAGCAATAACGTCAGAGACGTATTCGGGTTTTAGTATATTTGCCGATAAATTAAGTGGCGTTTCGTGGTGAGTATAGTTTTGAGTTTGTTCTTTCATGCGATTTCTCAGTTTCCTATTCCGATACGGAAAAATTCCAATATATTGACGCCAGTTGACGAAGTTAAAAGAGCGGATGGCCGTGGATTGTATACCAAAGGGTGTACAGCAACCGTATAATCAAAACATCATTTTCCAAATACTCCTTCATTGTGGAGCGTGACGAATAAAGATCGCACAAGATCACCAATTATATCGACGGCCGCTGACGCCGGGCGGTCAATTCGTTTTATCAGTGTTCTTGTAAGTTCGATAGTTTGGACCCGACAACCTATTAATTCACCACCCTTAATATCTGACACGATTGAAGAATAGGGCATTAGTCCATAACCAAGACCACGCCGGACAAAATCTTTTATGACATCGGGGCTCGTGGCTTCAAACCGAACATCAAGTTTTATGTTTTCCTTTGCAGCGGCGGCTTCAAGCATCATTCGGCTTCCTGAAGGTCGTGAGAAAAGGATTAGCGGTTTGCCTTTAAGGTAACCGACAGTGCAGTTTGCGGCTGGAAACTTACAGTGTGCCGGGGAGCCAATTAGATAAACACTTTCAGTCACCAATGGCTCTACCGTGAAGTAGGTTCTTGATTCAGGGTTTACCATTATTGCAAGGTCGATCCGCCCGGTATCAAGCCCCTCTAAAAGAAAATAAGAAGCACCTTCTGTAATGTTTAGTTCTAAAAGCGGGTACCGTTGACTGACGATTTCCGCTAGCCGCGCGTAGAGAAGTCTGCTGGAGGTTGCTGAGGCGCCGATTGTTACGTTACCACGAGGGCTAATTTTTGTTGCCGACATTTCATCACGAATGTCGGCTAACTCGCGAAGTATACTGCTCGTTCGCTCCTTCATGCGTTCGCCTTCTGGGGTAAGACTTATACCGCGTGCATGGCGCTCGAGTAGTTTTACGCCAAGCTCTTCCTCGAGTATTTTAATATGTCGACTTAAAGCAGATTGCGCGATGTTGGCTCTCCCCGCTGCCGCACGGAATGAGCCGGAATTAGCGACAAGGGCGAAGTATTGTAGTTGGCGGAAATCCAATGACTTTCCTACGTGATCTAATTTTGAGATCAATATAATCACGATATGATATTTGTCACAATTATAAACCATGTTTAATCTCATCCCACTAATTTTTGGATTAGTGATGCTTTAGTGGTTTAAGGACTAAAATTTGTAAATCCCTGGATAATTGAGAAGGATACGCGCTTATGGCAGATAAATCAGGAGCGGCGAAACAGTCGGATGGTCCAATTATTGCCCCCCAAAATGAATTAAAAATTCCCTACAATGATCTTCGTCAATGGTTAGAAGAGGCCGAAAAGCTTGGTGAGGTCAAACATGTTCAGGGCGCTTCGTGGGAGCGTGACATTGGTATGGCAAGCGAGGTTGTTCAACATAATGAAAAGGCACCATGTGTCGTATTTGAGGATGTTCCGGGAACAATAGAGGGCTCACGGGTACTCGTGAACTTCTTTGCGGCCAAACGTATGAACATGACCCTTGGCTTTCCGTCCGATCTGTCGAAGATTGAACTTACAGACGCCTTTCGGCAGGCCTATATGGAGAATATGAAAGAAATCCCGCATGTTATTGTGGGTGATGGGCCTGTTTTAGAAAACGTTTTGGAGGGAGATGATATTGATGTAGAGGCGTTTCCCACTCCCATGTGGCACGAGGACGATGGTGGTCGTTACATTGGTACGGGTTCCTATAACGTTACCCGCGATCCCGATACTGGGTGGATAAACATCGGTACATATCGGGTGATGGTCCAGAGCAAAAATGAGGTCGGATTTTATATTTCGCCTGGAAAACACGGGCGTATTCATCGGGATAAGTTCGAAGCGTCTGGTGAACCAATGCCTGCCTTAATTGTTGCCGGTGGCGACCCTATGACGTTTTTGATGGGTTGTTCGGAAGTACCTCCTAATATGTGCGAATTCGATGTCGTCGGTGGCTTTCGGGGCGAAGCAATGAAGATGATCGAAGGCAAACACACAGGCTTGCCGTTTCCGGCAGACGCAGAGGTGGTACTTGAAGGCTTTGTTCATCCGACAAAACGGAAGGAAGAGGGGCCATTCGGGGAATGGACAGGATATTATGGTTCTAAAATGCGTGATGAGCCAATCATGGAAGTCAAGGCAGTCTACCATCGAAATAATCCGATCCTTCTTGGGTGCCCCCCACAAAGGCCACCAGATGAATTAGCCCGTTATCGGGCGGTCACGCGATCGGCATTGTTAAAAGAAAATATTGCCAAGGCCGGAGTGCCAGACGTTGAGGCCGCATGGCTTCACGAGGTCGGTACGGCCCGAATGCTTATCGGTGTTTCGATCAAGCAACGTTACCCTGGACACGCGAAACAAGCGGGTCACATTGCGTGCCAGTGTCATGTTGGTGCATATGCGGGAAAATACGTCATTGTCACTGACGAGGATATAGATGTTTCGAACCTCGAGGAGTTGATATGGGCGATGCTCACACGTTCTGATCCCGCGGAGTCTATTGAAATTATTCGGGGAACGTGGTCGACCCATTTAGATCCGCGGATCCCACCAGAGGATAAAGCCAAGGGGAACTTGACAAATAGCAGGGCGATTATCGACGCTTGTAGGCCATTTCATTGGAAGGACGATTTTCCTCCCGTGAATGCTCCTTCTCCGGGTCTGGCTAAAGAGGCCCGTGATAAATGGGGTCACCTCTGCGACTAAATATAGGTATCCCGAACAGCCATTAAGGGATGGTAAATCCCTTAATGGCTGCCTTGCGCAACAAAAATAGACAGGAACCACCTGAATGGATGGATCTATAACAAATCGGTATTTACAAACGGATTTGCGTGATTTCATCAGCGCTGTTGACGAGGGCGGTGAGTTAAAAATTGTTTCGGGAGCTCATTGGGATAAAGAAATCGGAGCTGTAACCGAAGTTCTATATCGTGAGCAGGTCGACCGATCGCCGGCTCTTCTTTTTGATAATGTTCCTGGGTATCCAAAAGGTTTTCGTTGTTTGTATGGGATGTTGGGGTCCCCTATGAGGCTCGCGCTGGGAATGGGGATTGACCCCGAGACGTCGAGCGATCGTCGAGGGATGTTAGATGCCTATCGTTCGCGGATAAAAAAATACGAACCTTTGCCTCCTCGAATGGTCACAGAGGGTCCTGTATTACAAAATGTAGACCGCGGAGATGAAGTAGACCTGACCAAGTTCCCTGTACCAGTTCACCACGAAAAAGATGGCGGGCGGTATATTGGTACTGCGTGTGGTGTTATCACCAAAGATCCTGACAGCGGACGTGTTAATGTCGGTACTTATCGAGTGATGTTGAATGGTGAAAAGCTAGCAACGTCCTATATTTCGAATGGTAAACAGGGGCGGATCCAACGCGATAAATATCTGCGCGAAGGAAAGAAATGCCCAATGGTGATTGTGGTCGGAATTGACCCTGCAACGTACATTGCGGCTCGTTATACACTCTCTGATTCAATTCCCGAACTTGATTGGGCAGGCGGCCTAAGCGGAAAACCACTTGAATGCATCGCGGGTGAAGTTACGGGTTTACCATTTCCAGCGCGTTCAGAGCTGGTTCTTGAGGGTTGGGTTTCGCCGGAGGATACAGCCCTAGAGGGACCATTCGGGGAATGGACAGGATATTATGCGGGTGCGGCCAAGGAGGAGCCTTTAATCACTATTGAGCGTGTTTATTACCGGGATGATCCGATATTAACCTGTGCGGCAAGTCAAAAGCCACCGCATTCCCACTTGTTTGAAAGGTGTTTTATTCGGTCGGCGGGCCTTCTCGATTCACTCGAAGGGGCGGGGATACCGGACGTAAAAGGTGTTTGGGTTCATCAAGCCGGGTCTGGACGGACGTTTGTCGCAGTGTCTATAAAACAGCGATATTTTGGGCATGCTAATCAGGTAGGGCTCGTCGCATCGCAGGTCAATCCGGTTGGATATGTCGGCAGGTATATTGTTGTCGTAGATGAAGATATTGATCCTACTGATATCAATGATGTGATTTGGGCAATGGGAACTCGGTCAGACCCTAAACGCGACATGACAATCTTAGACCGGACCTGGTCATCACGTCTGGACACGATGGTTTTCGATGAAAAGCTATACAATAGCCGGGTTGTTATAGATGCTTGTATTCCCTATGAGCACATCAATGATTTTCCGGAAGTTGCTATGACCTCGCCAGAACTGGCCAAGGAAGTCCGTGAGAAATTCCCCGATGTCTTTAACTAAAGTACCTTTGAGGATTGGTTTTTTGACAGCAAAGGGCCGCTAATGGTTAGTTTTGCCCTATGATTCTAATATTCTAAAAGCGCTGTCACTCACCGCTTTTTTTTGTGCTCGGTCCCGCGCCGACTCGTCCCGCGCGTGAATATGGTACAGAGCATCACCAGCCTGCACGCGATCTCCAATTTTTGCCTGGAGGTCTAGTCCTGCCCCTTTATCTTTTGGGCATCCTGCTTCCCGCGCAATTTCAGCCAGGGAAAGGCTGTCTATAGTGTTGATTGTTCCGCTTATTGGTGCCGCGACCGTGGCATTGAAGGTGCCGATTTCGACTTTTTCCGGGGGCGCGCCCTGGCCTCTGAGCATACGTTGAAATGTTTCATACGCAGCACCGCTGTCCAATATCTGAGCTGCTCTAATTTTGGCCTCGGCATTGGATAGATTTGGGTCGAAAGCGAGTATAGAACTTGCGAATTCAAGCGCTTTTTTTCTTAGATCAGATGGTGCCCTAATATTCTCTAAGGTTGCTAGGACATCGCGCGCTTCCAGTGCGGGACCGATACCACGACCAATGGGTGCATTTCCGTCTGTTATGCGGACCTTCAGTTCGATTTTCAGGGCATTGCCTACGTGTTGAAAAAGCTCTTTCAGTTCTCGAGCCTCGTCTGAGGTCCGAACCTTCGCTGTTTGACCCAGTGGGATGTCTATGACGCAATGCGTTGTCCCAGCTGCTAACTTTTTTGAAAGAATTGAAGCTACGGACCAACGGAGAGAGTTAAGATTTAAAGGTCGCGTTATTGAATTCATAATGGTGTCGATCCTGGAGTGATTGAGGCGGCCGTTCCAGGCGATGCATCCATTCGCCTCTGCGACAACCCTTTGAACATCATCAACACTCAGGTTCACGTTGGCTAAGACCTCCATCGTATCTGCGGTACCGGCGGGCGATGTAATTGCTCTGGAAGAGGTTTTCGGGATGATAAGCCCATAGGAGGCCACGATGGGGACGACTACCAATGTTATCCGATTTCCCGGTATGCCGCCCATGGAGTGTTTGTCGACTATGGGGCCTGGTGGCCACTCAATATGGCAGGCGGATTCTGCTCGTGCTCGGGCAAGAGAGAGCGTTTCGTTGTCCGACAAGCTTTCAGTAATTGCCGTCAGGAAGTTGCTGATATCTTTGTCCGTGTAGTTGCCCGCGACCATATCGTTAAATACCGCCGAGTATTCGTCAACATTAAGAGAATCGCCCGCTAGTTTACGTGTATGAAACGCGATGGTCTCAGGCGGTTTTCTGGTAATTGCACTCAGAAACTCATTAATACCTTCTTCGCGTAAACCGTCATTTATTATTGTTTTCTTTATAATATCTGGAGAAAGTGTGCCGCTCTTACGCCTAAGACGCGTTTCAATATCTGAGACGCTTTCCCGCGCGCGTGAGGCTAGACGCTGGGCGAGAAGTTTTGCGGGTGCGGTAATTTCGATCACCACAATAGGAAAATGCAGAGAAACGGCCTCTGAAACGACAGACCTTGAGATATTGACAATAACGTTTCGGCCCGCGTTGAGGTCCTCTCTGTATTTGGCCAGAATGCCGTAAAAAAGCCCGTGCGCTTCCCAAGATAATATAAACTCACCATTGGCCTTGGAAACTTTGAATTCATCTGGCTCCACACCCGTGTGGTTTTCTCCGCCCGAACTTTCGGGGCGAGTTATGACCCGTGTTGCGAAAACGTACGCACAATTATCAGCGAGTTGTTTTCGGGCACCATCGATAAGTGTATCTTTGCCGGCGCCGCTCGGACCGACCACGAGAAAAAGAGTGCCCGGAGTATTTTTTCTTTTGGTCGTGTCTTGTGCGCCACAATCGTCCATTAGATTAGTTTGTTATGGTAACATCGAGACCAATATCGACTGCTGGCGCCGATTGGGTCATGCGACCAACCGAGATTACATCAACCCCTGATTCAGCTTTTTCTTTAATCGTATCAAGCCGGATACCACCCGATGCCTCGGTTTTCGATCGTCCGTTAATTATTTCTATACCCTTCTTCATCATCTCGGCGGACATGTTGTCGAACATTATGACGTCCGCACCGGCTTCGGCAGCCTCTTTGACTTGTTTCAGCGTGTCGCATTCGACTTCGATTTTTGTGAGGGCGGGAGTTACGGCGCGGGCTTGTCCTATCGCCTTGGTTATCGAACCGTGAACAGCGATATGATTGTCTTTGATTAGGACACCGTCATGTAATCCTAATCGGTGTGGTCGGCAACCGCCGACGCAGGCTGCATATTTGGAGAGCATTCTAAGTCCAGGTATTGTCTTTCGCGTATCGATCAACTGTGCATTGGTGTGAGTGATCAAAGAGGCATATTCGCGTACAGCTGTGGCAATCCCGCACATAAACTGGAGTACATTGAGTGACGTTCGTTCTGTCGTAAGAAGCCCCCGCCCAGGACCTGTCACCCGCATTAAACTTCGCCCATTCTTTACCTGCGTCCCGTCTTTGACTAATACTTTTACCCTGGCATCCGGTACCATGTGACGGAAAACCTCCGCAGCTATTTCTATGCCCGCCACCACGATATTCTGACGCGTGTTCATAACAAAGTCGGCCTTTGCCCGCTCGGGGATCATTATATTGGTCGTGAGGTCTTGTATTCCTACGTCTTCCGCGACCCATTCTTCAATTAATAAGTGAAGGTCGTCTTTTGGTGGGAGCAGAAATCGAGGGTCCGGGGCAGTTGAACGAACCTTAGGTCTTTTACGAATCGTCTTTTGAGTAGCCATTTCGGTGTCTCGCTGCTAACAGAAAATTATCTCTAAGCAATCAGGTTAGATTGAGCAAGATAATAGAACAATTATCAATTTTTAGTGACGTGCACTGGAGGGTTCTGCTTTAATCAGCGCAAATGCGGGGGAGCGTTATGGATACTGGAGTTGAAAACACTCGGGAACTACCCAAAGAAATAGATATTAACACGGATACTCGAGAAATCCTTGCGCGCGCTAACCGGTATGCTGAAAAATGTAACTTCAAGGATTGGTTAATAGTAGATGTAGATGCTCATCACTCAGAAATGGCATCATGGCAAGAAGTCGTAACACATATAGAAGATCCCGTGCTCCGTCAGACCGCGATAGAGCTTCAGAAACGGACCGGTTCAACCGCTGGATTATCTAATCACGTCGGGGGGTTGCGTTATCAAGATGTTGGGGGGCGCATACCTCACCAGACGGCACTCCGCGAGGAAGTGGATGATGACAGCGTTCACCGGGATGTCACTCTAATGCGGCGAGTAATGGACGCATTGTATATAGATTATCAGGTGTTATTTCCGGGAAACTTGCTCCAACTTGGGTTGCATCCTCAGCCTAGGGTCGAGGTCCAACTCGCATTTGCCTATAATCGGTTTTTGATGGAAAGAATAATTCCGGCGGAGAAACGTTTAAAGACGCTGTTATATCTACCGTTCTGCGAACCTAAAGAGTGCGAACGCATGGTTACAGAATTTGCGGATCACCCTGACGTTATCGGATTTATGGTTACGTCCGTGCGCTACAAATCGGTGCATCACGATAGTTATATGCGTCTCTATTCGATGATAGAAGAAACCGGAAAGCCATTATGTTTTCACGCCGGAAATAACTGGCAGGACGATTATCTCAAACAGCTTGACACTTTTATTTCAATGCACGCCATTTCTTTCGTTCTTTGCAATATGGTTCACCTCGCAAACTGGGTTATGCACGGCCTAAACGAGCGTTTCCCCGATCTTGACGTTATATGGACTGAGAGCGGCGTTGCATGGGTGCCCTTTATGATGCAGAGGCTAGACAATGAATATCTTATGAGGTCCTCAGAGGCGCCAAACCTCAAGAAACTCCCGAGTGAATATATTCAAGATATGTATTTTACTACCCAGCCGATGGAACGAACGAATATGGAACTGCTTGAAGTCAGTTTTAAGGCGATGAAGGCGGAGACCCAATTACTCTATGCCTCTGACTGGCCCCATTGGGATTTTGATTCTCCCACTAGCGTATACGATTTACCCTTTTTGAGTGAAGAAGCGAAAAGAAACATCCTCGGTAGAAATGCTGCGCGCCTATTTAGTTTGCCTGATGCACCCTCCAAATGAAACTGATCTGAGATTACTTCGAGAATGAGAGTGCCGCGTTAGCGCTTCAACCGCACCTGGTCCAAGATTGATTTTAAATTTTCATCGTCTTTACCCATTGGCCGAACACGGTCAAACCTTTTACGCTCGTCACCACGCCAAGTTGCTGGTTTCGTAGCGTCGATTGCAAGTTTTCCACCAACGCGCATCACCGTGTAGTCCTCTTTTACTTGTGGGATTGATATGTCGAGTGGATGTAAGCGGGTATTTGGAACGATGTGGGCCATAGTTTGGGGGTCGCACCGAGCTGCTATTGCCCAAAGAACCTCTTGAGCGTCATATATGTCGACGTCCTCATCCACTGCTATGACAACTTTCACATGGAGATTTGGACCGGAGAGTGCTGACATTAGTGTATCGCGGACTTGGCCATCCCATCGCGCCTCCATTTGGACAATCATCATAAACTGCGAAGCCCAGGGGGGTACGAATACGTCTAAGATGTTTGTATTCCCGTGGGTCTCTTTCAACCGATTGTAGTAGGTCGCCTCCATCGGTAGGGTAATTAGTGGTTGATGATCAGTAAACCAAGTTGCCTGCATGTGCCGGAATATTGGGTCTTTGCGATGAGTTACTCCGGTAATCTCGTATACCGGCGCGGGTCCCTCGGCACCGGCGCCGAACGTGGTAAATTCTCCAAAAGGACCCTCCGGGGCTCGATCCGTCGGGTGCACCAGACCCTCAATGACAACTTCCGCATGCGCGGGTACTTCTAAGTCGATTGTGTCACACATTACCATTTCGATATCTTCACCAAGGATACCAGCACCGTATTCGAGTTCATCAAAATCTTCATGTTTGCCCGACCAATTAGACATGATCTCGTATACGGGATGCAAACCGATGGCAAAGGCCATTGGCATTGGCTCGTTTTTTGCGACGTATTTCATATAATGCGCGTAGTTATGTCGGGCCGCCATCCAAAAAGTAGCTTTTTTAGGATCGTCGGTTAGCATCATTCTGATAATCGCTTCATTTCTGATGCCTGTTTCGGGATCTTTGGTTATCGTAATTCCTGACCCTAAGTAACGGCCACCGTCACCGTGACTATGTTGAGGTATGGGGAGCGCGTGCAGATCGATATCGGGTCCAAGCATTTTGACTTCTTTGACGGGCCCATCGTCAACAATTATAGATTTTCCCCGCTTTGTCGCCATTTGTTCTGCAAGGTAAGGACAGACCGCATTTGGGGTATCCAGTCCGAAGGCCGCCGCTTGTCCAGCGCGATCTTTTATCAAAATATCTGTGAGCCGCCATCCGTCGAAGCCAGTCATGTTATGGAACATCAGCGGTCCCTGGCTTTCGGAACACAAATATCCGATTTGCGTAAGTGGATCCACAGGATCATGTATATGCAACATTCGATTGTCGATAGAGTCGAGAAATGTACGCAGCGAATGCGGCATGGTGTGGGTTTCCTTTGTTAGTTGTCGGAGCAATATACCGTAACGTTGATGTCTTACACTAATTTATATTTTTCCAGTACAGTAATATATTTAATTGATTAAAGTGTCATAGCCCCCATATCATTATGGGTTTTATTGTAGTTTTTTATAGACGGTGTTAAGCAACCTTGGTGGTATTATGATACACCGCGGAGCCCTAGAATATCGTACTGTTATCAAGGGACAGAAAGGAACGACCGATGGCGACTAAAGCATCTGATCTTGGCACCCACGCGCCCCGTGTGTGGGGAAAATTCAATTGGGAAGACCCAATGGGCCTGGAGGAGTTGCTGAGTGAGGAAGAGCGAATGATTGCCGAGACCGCGCGTCAGTACGCTCAAGAAAAACTGATGCCTCGTATCGTTGAGGCATACAACGAAGAAAAGGCGGATCCATTATTAATCCCCGAAATGGGCGAACTCGGACTGTTGGGGGCAACTATTCATGGTTACGGTTGCGCTGGTGCATCGTACGTCGCCTACGGCTTAATTGCTCGTGAGATCGAAAAAGTTGATTCTTCCTATCGTTCGACACTCTCTGTTCAATCGAGTTTGGTCATGTGGCCGATATACAATTATGGCACGGAAACACAACGTCAAAAATATCTACCGAAACTGGCAACCGGAGAGTCTGTGGGAGCCTTTGGGCTGACCGAACCGGACCATGGTTCTGATCCAGGCGGAATGAAAACGAGAGCAAAAAAAGTTGACGGTGGTTATAGGATAAACGGTTCGAAAATGTGGATTTCTAATGCTCCCCTAGCGGATGTTTTCGTTGTTTGGGCAAAGGATGATGAAGATGTCATTAGAGGATATATCTTGGAACGTGGCATGGAGGGTCTTTCTACACCCCATCTCAAGAACAAGCTTAGTTTACGCGCATCGGTCACCGGAGAAATCGCAATGGATGAGGTGTTTGTCCCCGATGAAAATTGGCTACCAGAGGCGCGTGGTTTAGGTGGCCCGTTTGGTTGTCTTAATAATGCCCGTTATGGAATAGCTTGGGGCGCGCTTGGCGCGGCAGAATTTTGTTGGCGGGCCGCCCGAGAGTATGCATTAGAGCGTACGCAGTTCGGGAAGCCATTGGCGTCTTTTCAGTTGGTGCAGAAAAAGCTGGCCGATATGCAGTCCGAAATTTTTATTGGGCTTCAGTCAGCATTGCAGATGGGTAGGATGATGGACGATGGTACCTGTGCACCGGAGTTAATCTCAATGCTGAAGCGTAATTCCACAGGCAAGGCTCGTGATATTTGCCGAGACGCGCGCGACATCCATGGTGGCAACGGTATAACAGACGAATACCATGTTATGCGTCACATGATGAATATGGAAACAATCTATACCTACGAGGGTACCCATGACATCCATGCGTTGATCCTGGGGAGAGCGCAAACCGGTATTCAGGCATTTTTCTAATTTTGTTTAAATTGGACCTGTGAGCGTTATGAATACGCGCAGCTTGCGAGGGCTGGAGTTCATTATATGGTAAGCCCTTTAGATCATATTCGAGTTTTAGATATGAGCCGTATACTAGCCGGCCCGTGGTGTGGGCAGACATTCGCGGATCTTGGGGCGGAAGTTATAAAAATTGAACGCCCTGGAGTAGGTGATGATACGCGTAGCTGGGGTCCTCCATTTATGTTGGATGAACACGGGCGCGAGACCGAAGAGGCCGCATATTTTTTGTCTGCTAATCGCGGTAAGAAGTCGGTAACCGTGGATATCACAAAGCCAGAGGGTCAAGAAATATTGCGAAAGTTGGCCGCTAGTTCTGATGTGTTAATTGAAAATTACAAAGTCGATGGGTTAAAAAAATATGGCCTGGATTATAATAGCCTTTCCGAAGTTAATCCTCGGCTGATTTATTGTTCAATCACCGGATTTGGACAAACCGGTCCCTATAGTTCGCGTGCGGGATATGATTTCCTAATTCAGGCAATGGGCGGTCTCATGAGCGTGACGGGCGAGGCCGCGGAGAGGCCTGGAGGGGGGCCACAGAAAATCGGTGTTGCACTATCGGATATTTTAACCGGTTTATACACCATGATCGGGGCCCTATCGGCCTTAGCGCATAGAGATAAGACTGGGCGGGGCCAGCACATTGATATGGCTTTGTTAGATGTCACGGTTGCTGCAATGGCAAATCAAGCAATGAATTACTTGGTTGCGGGCGAAGCGCCAACATATATGGGTAACGCTCACCCCAATATCGTTCCATACGAGGCATACGAATCTGCTGACTACCATATTATATTAGCAATCGGTAACGACGCGCAGTTTCGTCGTTTTTGTGAGGTTGCTGGACGTGCCGATCTTGCCGATGATCCTGCGTACTCCACTAACCGTGCCAGGGTAGAAAACCGTAGCGCGCTGGGTTTGATATTACGGAAAATAATTTTGGCGCAGCCCCGCGCTTATTGGCTACAAAAATTAGAAAAAGTCGGAGTGCCCTGTGGTCCAATTAACGACCTTCAACAAATTTTTGACGATCCGCACGTGATTTCTAGGAAAATTCAAAGAGAAGTAAAACACCCAGTTGCTGGTTCCTTGCCATCAGTTGCGAATCCTATCCGCATGTCGGATGTAGAAATATCGTATGACAAGGCTCCACCAACGCTGGGTCAGCACAACATGGATGTTTTAAAGGGGCTGTTAAACTTTGATGACGACGATATAGAACGTTTCCGCCGCGCAGGAGTGATCTAAGTCCATATCTTGACACTAAACTGCTGCTTCTCCATTGTTTGTGTACAAACAATTATGAGTAGTGGATATTATTTCGAGTTGGCCTAACGGTCGCAGCAAAACATAGAACGATATGAAACAACAGTCAGGTTATGTATTAGAAGACCAAGCTGGACATTTGCTCCGTCGTGCACACCAAAGACATACCTCAATTTTTCAGTCTGTTATTGCTGACGATCAGCTCACCCCGTTACAGTTCGCGGCGCTTATGAAACTTTCTGATGTCGGCGAAACCTCCCAGAATTTGTTAGGGCGTTTGACGGCGATGGATGCGGCGACGATGCAAGGGGTAATTAAACGGTTGTTGGCGCGGGGTCTCATTGATCGGCGACCGGATCCCGGAGACAGGCGCCGTTTATTGGTTACCCTTTCAGAAACAGGTCAGAAATTTGCATCGGACTTAAGTGTTCAAGGTTCGAAAATTACCAACCTGACACTTGAGCCGCTTTCTTTAACTGAAAGAAAACATTTTATTAAGCTTTTGCGCCGTTTGTCCGACTAATTTTCGTTTATGAATATGTGGGCACAATATATAACTAAACAAAAAATATTTTTGTTCAGCGGTGCCTATCATTTTGCCTCGTCAAGTACGTTGATCATTTCTTTAGGCGTAATTAATTTGCGGCGCGGGGCACCTTCTGGCGCTGAATTTATCTCATACTGGTCAATAGCCTGCCAGTCCTCATAAGAGACCACTCGTGTGTTTCTTTTTGTAAGAATATCGGCAATATCGGCACAACCATCCCGACAGTCAGACGAATATTCAGATATAATTTTTTCAACAACCTCAAGCGAGTCATTTTTATTTGTACCAATGGTACCTGTGGCACCTCGTTTCAACCAGCCAACCGCATAGAGACGGTCAGCCACTTTCCCTTTGTCGTGCTTCACTATCCCCCAACCCTCGTTGAAGGGTAAGTCACCGATAGGATATGCGCGAGAACCAATGCATGTAATGACCAGTTGGCATGCTATATCCACGGTATCACCAGTGCCATGAACCTTACCATTTTCGTCTACGGTAGTCCGCTCGCAGCGGACCCCCTCGACGGATTTTTTTCCTAGTATTTCTTGTGGTGAAAGAAAGAACCCAAAATGCACCCGTTTAGCCCGATTTTCACTATTAACCTTGAGGAAAGACCTTATCGTTTCCACGTTTTTTTGGCGCAATCTGAGATCGCGGTCCGACATATATTCGGCAATAACGCTGTCGGGTAGGTGGGCTGGATTCACAATGGGTGTCGCGTTCGCGAGTTCGCCCATTTCCCGCAACTCTACATTTGTGAATGCCGCTTCCACGGGTCCCCGTCGCCCTAACATATAGATATCGGTCACGGGAGAGGAATGTGTTGCTTCGGCTGCGTAATCTGCCAAATCAGTAATCGCCATTTCAGACTTTGTTTTGGCGAGAACGCGGGCCACATCCAAGGCTACGTTTCCAACACCAATAATAGCCGCGGCTTCCATATTTAAATCTGGGTTGAGATCCTTAAAGTCTGGATGACCATTATACCACCCCACAAAGGCGTTAGAGCCATATACATTGGCGAGTTCTTCGCCAATGATGCCCAAACGATTGTCATGAGGTGCGCCATAGGCCAGAACGACCGCGTCGTAGACTGCCGTAAGCTCTGAAATTGCAATGTCCTGACCCACCTCTACATTGCCTAAATATCGAACACGGTCATGGATAAGTGTTCGTTCAAACGCCCTTGATACCCTTTTTGTTTTCTGATGGTCGGGAGCGACGCCTGCACGGATCAAGCCAAATGGAGCGGGGAGACGTTCTATAACGTCAACGCGGCAAGTTGGGTCTTTGTCAATCAGCCCTTGAGCGGCATACATGCCGCCTGGACCTGACCCAACGATAGCGATGGTACGACTCATTATTTGGGCCTTTTACAGAGGGTTTCCAAGAATTTCCAACACCTGTAGCGCGTCATCATAGCGCCAGATTAGCACGAGGAAAGAGGTACTCAACGATTTGTTATACTGTTTACCAGAGTTGTTTTGTCGCAAGTTCGGCCCCTTGTACCATCGCCTCAAACTTCGCCCAAATAACATCGGGGTGAACTTCCGTGTGATAACATGCCTGAGACGAAAATCCGCAATCGCCACCGGCGAGCACATTTTCTCGCCCTACGAGTTTAGCATAACGTACAAGGCGTTCGGCTATCAACTCTGGATGCTCTACAATGTTGCTTGCGTGTGTAATGACGCCGGGTATCAAAGCGCGACCCTCCGGAAGTTTAAGGGTTTCCCATATATGATAATCGTGTTCGTGTCGCGGGTTTGCCGCTTCGAACGAATATGAACCAGCTTTAATATTTAACATATATTTTGCAACCTCACCTCCGCTCGCTTCATATATTCTTGGGCCCTCATTAATCCCATAACAGGTGTGAAAGCGTATTTTTTCCTCGGGAATGTTGCGGGTGCTGTAGTTGATCGCGTCGATATAAGTATTAGCCTTTCGATGCTTGCCAGTGTCGTCTAATTGCGGGTCAACTAGGATATCACATAGGAATGGGTCGTCGATTTGCAACAGAAACCCAGCATCCACAATCGCTTCGTATTCTGAGCGCAATGCCTCGGCGACTGCTTCTGCAAACTCTTCCTCTGAATTATAATATTCGTTGTAGCCGACACCGGCCGGCGCTGTAGCAGGAATAAACGCTCCTTCTACGTCTACCTGTTTTAACGCTGTTTGGAGGTTCGCGATGTCGCGCTGAACTGCAGCATGGCCTCGATAAGACACTGGGGCAACGCAATACATAGGGAACATTTGGACAACTTGTCCACCCAACATCGCGCGCTCCATGTATTCCTTATAATACTCAGGAAAGGCATTTATCTCTGCTTCAAACAACCGAAACTTTTCATTTTTGCGTGCTTCAAAGCCCTCCATTCTTTCCTCTATATAGGTAAAGAATCCTGACTTTGACATTTCTCCGTCTGTCACGACGTCTATACCGAGCGCTGCCTGTTTTTTTACAATGTTTTCTACACCGGCAGAAATGTGCGCCTGATAGTCACTTTCGTTATAATTACCGTCGGTTAGCTTGGCCTTCATCGCATCCAAAACGTCGACCGTTCGGGGTAGGCTCCCGACATGGGTTGTCAAAATACGATCTTTGTTTCCCTGCATCCGTCGTTTCCCTTAAGCCAAAGGCCTATTTTTCGCCTTGGGTAAGGAAATGTCAATTTTAAGACACTTATAACGTTTAGTCAGTCACACACCTAGCTACCACGTTTGAGATTAACTAACCCAATGCCTAACACCATTAATAGGATGGCCATCCAAACCAAAATGCTATGACTTTCGTCAAATATTGTTATGCCAAAAACAACTCCAAAACCTATAGAGAGGTTGTTCGCTTGTGACATGAAGGTGGGACCTGCAATCCTTATCAATTCAAAGATCGCATAGAAGTTTATAGCGGCCAGTGTTGAATGTGTGAGGAGGGCAATTTCACCAGGGGTTAACGGCCAAGTAAAAAACTGAAATACATCAAGTCCAAGTGCGAGCGCCAAAGAGAAGAGGGCACCTGCCAGTAGCGTGCCGCTTGATAATGTCATTGAATCAACATTTTTTGGTCGAGTTTTTTGCGAGAGTGCAACATACGAAACAGCATGAAGTAACGGTGCGCCAAAACCGATAAGGACCCAAATCACAAGTGATGGGTCGGGTAGGCTGGATTCGGGAGCGATTATTATGAGAGCCGCCCCAAACCCAAGGAATACTCCGACAGCGCGAAGGGTGTTAAATTTTTCGATGCGAGTAGCCAGGCTCATGATGTAGGTAAAAAGCGGCACGAAACCCATAATTATCGCCATAAGACCGACAGATAATTTGCCTTGGGCCGTATAGAATATTGTATTTCCGAGCGTGAACCGTACAAAACCGAGTTTTAAGTAATATGGCCAGTGTTCACGTGAAAAGCGAGGCTTGTAGCCTCGAATGGTGGCGGCGATAAAAAGTAAGAGGCCGCTTAAAAACGTAAACCAAAATAAATAATTAATGGGATGTACACCGCCGGTTACGCCCATTTTTATAAGTACGTAAAAACCACCCCAAAGCGTAGAAATTAAAAACAATAAAACGATGGGGAACATGACACTTCCGAAAAAATGGCGCCTAGCGGCGGTTATTATTGGCTATTGACGACGAGTGTTTGTTTCTAGGTTGGCCCGTTGTTTATCTCGCTTTCCCAGCTAAAAACTCATTCAAGAACATTGCCTAGCCCCTTTGTATGAACTTTGAACGTAAGGTTGAAATTTCATAGGAGGCCTATCGGTCTTTCGGGTAGGTCTACCCAATCATTATTCCGTTATTCCGCGGCATGTACAGCTAACCTGGCTTCGGCCGCAGTGTTGTCGAAAACCTCGGGGACAATGTCACCATCGTAAATAGCCCGGACGCGTTCGTCGGTGAGGGGAAAGGAAAATTCGGCATTGCGCATTGTTATGCGGTGTCTCAGTATCTCTAGGACAATATCTTCCATTAGTTGAAATTCTTCAGAGCTCCAACCCTCTCCATCCAAACCGGAGATCCCTTCCAGCATGTGGTCAAATTCGTCCTCGTAGATTTCTTTGCAAGCGGCGGCAATTAGCTTGTTGGCAGTATCAAATCTTCCCCCGATGTTTGCGGCATTCATACCCTCGCGAAACAGAGTACAGTAACCGCCTTCGGTAAAACGCGTAGCCCGAATTCCAAGTGTTCCATGTTCAGCAATCGCGTCATGCCTCACCTTGGTTAGTGCTGCGTCTTCATCCCATGTTTCTAGTTTATGGGGATTGATTGATGGAGTATTTGCCGGCTTTATTTTGTCAAAAACATCCGAAAACAGGCAAAAATGTTCGTATTCTTCCTTTAGTATTTCGAGGAGTTCTAGAACATAATGGCGATCTACACTGTCCTTTTCGCCGGTATCGATTTTTGGGTAGACTAGTTGCAGTTCAGTCAACGGTCCAAGGAACACCCCCATGTTTTTGTATTCTCCAGCACCCGTGCCGTTAAATTCCTTGGAACATTGCCTTTGGATCCATAACAAATCTGTCTCAAGAGATCGAATTGGTGAAGTAAAATAGGTTCTTACGACTTCTGCTTCACCGGCCCAAAGGGGTGCCGAGACGTCTACAAGTCTTTGCAATTCCGGACTAAGAGCCATTCTGATCCTCCGATCTCCAAAGTAGTACTATTTAACTCATAAATGAGTTTAATTCCACAAAACTAATTTAAGGCAGCGGTGTAATCAAAAGTCGAACACCCGAAAAACCGAAGGGAAAAAGTATAATGACCCATTCTCAAGCTCGGTTGGTTTATATCACAACGAGTGACCCTGAAGAGGCCAGTTCAATAGGAAAAGTGTTGTTAGAGGAGCGATTAGTTGCATGCGTGAATATATTCCCCCCCATGAAATCGTTGTTCTGGTGGGATGGGGAAATCCTAGAAACTACCGAGACCGCAATAGTGGCTAAGACGATGGCAAACAAAACACACGCAGTAATTGAGACGGTAAACAAACGACATAGCTATGATTGTCCTTGCGTGGTAGTGCTACCAATAGAGGAAGGTAATCCCGCGTTTCTCAAGTGGATTGAGAGCGAAGCAGGAGATCGGAATTAGGTAAGGCACTCTATGAGTAAGAAGCATCCTGAAACAGGGAAGTCAGCCGTTCTAATTTTTGCGAATATTGCACATTTTTATAGTCACATGATGATGCTTGTTTTTCCAACTGTCGTCATCGTACTGGAAACGGTCTTTAATCTCCCGTTTGGTGAATTGCTATCGTTGTCGCTTGTTGGCTTTGTCCTTTATGGCATAGCCGCTCTGCCTGCGGGTTGGCTCGGTGATAGATGGAGTGCAAAGGGAATGTTGGCGATTTTCTTTATTGGAACGGGTTTATCGGGGATCGCCGGAGGTTTTGCCACCAACCCTACGCAAATTGCGGTTGCTCTTGCCGCTATCGGGTTCTTCTCGTCAATCTACCATCCTGTGGGTACTGCCCTAGTTGTCGCGAATGCCAAATCGCGGGGAAAGGCATTAGGCATAAACGGTGTGTTTGGTACAGCCGGAATTGCTGCAACCCCCGTTATAGCGGCATCTCTCGTGGCCGTGCTCGGTTGGCGCTATGCATTTGTTATCCCCGGTGCAGTCTGTGTTTTGACTGGTGTGTGTTTTATGTACTGTATGAGAGGACTGCCATCAGTTCAGAGAGAAAATATCGATAAAGGGGCTGCGGTCCCGTCCCGATCCCAGGCTATGAAGGGACTAGCCATACTTAGTGTAACGGTGTTGTGTGTAGGGTTTCTAGCCCAGGCAACCACCGTCGGTATGCCTAAAATCTTTTCTGTCAGCGCGCCGGATATCGTAGGACGGCTTGGTTTGATTGGTGCCGGAGGGCTTGCGTCGATTGCTCTTGCTATCGGGGCTTTAGGACAACTAGCAGGTGGCTGGCTTGCGGATCGGTATAAGTTAACCGTGGTTTATCCAGCTGTTTATGTGGTTATGATTCCTGTGGCATTGTTATCCGGATACCTCAGTGACTTACCGCTTGTTGGAGCCGCTGGTGCAGTGATGTTTTTAATCACGGCATCATTACCGACTGAAAATAGCCTAGTTGCCCGTTATTGCCCTCCGCACTGGCGAGCGAGTGCCTACGGTGCAAAGTTCGTATTGGGTCTCGGCGTAAGTTCACTAGCGATCCCAATAACAGGAAAGGTTTTTGATGTAACGGGAAGCTTTTGGTGGGTTTTTACGGGAATTGCAATATTAGCTGCATTAATTGCAGCCTTTGCGGTATTCCTTCCACAGGTGGGAGGTGAAGATTCTCTTAATAACGAAACAGGAGAACCTGTTGCCGGACCTGTTTCCTAGAAGCTCGTTGAAGTTTTTCGTAACAAGCCAGGGCTCCATTAACCCGTCAGTCTTACCTTGTTTTTATACGAGCGCTTGGTCGAGATCATTGAGTATGTCCTCCGCGGTCTCTATGCCAACAGAAATACGGACGACGTCGGGGCCGGCACCCGCTGCATTTTGCTGTTCTTCTGTTAATTGTCGATGGGTCGTCGACGCTGGGTGAAGAATTAAACTGCGAGTGTCTCCAACGTTTGCCAGGTGCGAAAACAAGTTACAGTTTTCTACCAGTTGCGTTCCCGCTTCATATCCACCTTTTAAACCGAACGTAAAGACAGAGCCACATCCTTGCGGAAAATATTTATTCTTATTTGAAAACGAGGGGCTAGAAGGTAGGCCGGCATAAGAAACCCAATCTACGGCGTGATGACCCTCAAGCCATTTTGCTACAGTTTCGGCATTTGCCACGTGGCGTTCCATTCTAAGGGGTAGCGTTTCGATACCCGTAATCGTCATAAAAGCGTTAGTTGGCGACAAGGCCGGACCAAAATCACGAAGTGCTACGGCGCGAAGGCGCATGGTAAATCCGAAGTCCCCAAACGTTTCATAGAATGTTAGTCCGTGATATGCGTCGTCCGGTGTGGTCATTGACGGAAATTTATTGTTTTGGGCCCAGTCGAAAAGGCCCGACTCGACAACTATGCCACCCATTGAATTACCGTGACCGTTTAAATATTTAGTTGTTGAATGAATGACGATATCGGCACCGTGATCAATCGGGTTGAACAAATACGGAGAAGCCATCGTGTTATCCACTATTAATGGAATACCTTCCGTATGAGCTATTTCCGCAATGGCCTCAATGTCGCCAATAACGCTTGATGGATTGGACACGGATTCAATAAAGATTGCTTTTGAATTTGGCTTCAGTCCTTTTCTAAAACTTTCTGGTTCAAGGGGGTCCGCAAATGTGCAGTGCCATCCAAGTTTTTTAAAGCTAATGCCAAATTGCGTTATTGATCCACCATAAAGGTTTCGAGATGCTACAAAATGGTCATTTGGTTCCAAAAGCGTGAAGAAAGCCAAAAATTGGGCGGCGTGACCCGACCCGGCCGCGCACGCCGCTCGGCCATTTTCGAGATTAGCTATTCTTTCCTCTAATACGGCGACGGTAGGGTTTGTTAAACGTGAGTATATAAACCCAAAGGTTTGTAGATTGAATAAAGAGGCCGCGTGGTCAGCGTCGTCGAAAACGTAAGCTGTAGAATGATGAATTGGAGTATTCCTTGCCCCAGTTGCGGCGTCGGGAGCAGCGCCTGCATGGATTGCTCTTGTCTCGAAACCAAATTTACTGTTTTTTGATTGATCGGTCATTGCATGTTAGCTATCGGGTAAGCCGCGGACGTTTTGCAGAAATTACTCCCGAATTAATTCCTGACCATGATAGTTCATGGTTTAGTCGTCCGAATTCTATCTTGGGACAACGGTCCATTACCACTGTCAGCCCAGCCGCTTCTGCGCGTGCTGCCGCTGCTTCATCAAATACACCCAGTTGCATCCATATGGTTTGAATATGCTTTTCGTCTTTTTGGATTATTGCCTCATCGACTATTTCACCGGCATCTCGTGAGCGGCGAAAGATGTCAACCATATCAACTTCGCCTGGTATTTGTGATAGATCGGAATAGCACATCTCGCCACAAATGTTTGTGCCGGCACTGCCTGGGTTAACTGGTATAATTCTGTATCCTTTCTGTTGCAGGTACTTCATGGCAAAGTTGCTTGGTCTTACCCAGTTTGCGGATGCCCCAATCATCGCAATTGTCTTGGTATTATTTAAAACTCGCCGGATCAATGCGTCCGGATAATCAATCATTGTCGGCGTGTCCCGCCAGAAACCAATTGTTCCGCTGTAACGGTGCTACGTCCGGTGTCAGTGGTGTTGGCTTTCATGATTTTTGAAAAATAATGCTGCGCAAATGTCGGCTTAGTGCCGCTATCATCAGCATTTCCAATGCCACCTAATATAGCATCGTGGTTAGGCTGATGAAAATAAACCAACGATATTCTATCTTGTGTAACGGCGTTTTCGGGCGGATTCGCAACGCGATGAAGAGTGGATTTGAATCGTCCTCCTGTCCACAACTGCATTGTATCACCAATATTGCATACAAATCCGTTTTCGGGCGTTTCTACATTGTGCCAGCCACCCTTTCCGTCACTAATCTGGAGCCCGCCAGCTACATTGTCTCCTTTTACGAAGGTGAAAGTTCCGTAATCAGTGTGTTCACCCGCTCTGAGTTGGTCTTTTAACGGTTCACGTGTTTGTGCTGGGTAGCGTATAAACCTTACGTTGCTGCATTGGCGGTTCGTCTTGTCAATGAAGAACTCATGGTCAATGCCCAGGGCAAGTGCGAAGCCCCGCATAACGTCGTCTGCTAAGCGCGTCATCGCGTCGTAATACTGTGTTATGGTCTCTTTATAGCCGGGTAGCTCGGGCCATTTGTTTGGTGCAAAAAACGTTTTGCCGGCACCCGTTGTATAATATGGGGTATTCTCGGAGCGTGGTGGTCCCATTCCCCACGCTTCCTGAAGGTCTGGTGGAGTTTCCTTATCCAAAGTATTACTTAATGCCCGGTCACCTGCTGGGTTCCAACCTCGAGTAATTTTCTCCGGGGGCCTGATAACGGCGTGTTTGATATCATCAGGGGCAGCAAAGAAATCGGCTGCAGCTTGGCGCGTTTTCTGTAATAGTTCCAAATCTACACCGTGCCCAATTAATGTGAAGAACCCAGTGTTGGTGCACGCTTCCTTAATTTCGGTCGCGATAGCTTTAAGACCCTGATCGTCGTTCTCCCGGAGTAGGGATATGTCGATGAGCGGGATTGGGCTACTCATGGGCTTATTTGCCTTTCCACAGCGGTTGTCGTTTCTTCAGAAACGCATCAATTCCTTCCGCTGCGTCCGTTGTCATCATATTCTTGACCATTACGTCGCTTGCGAAGTCATAAGCCTCTTCTAGAGGCAAATCAATTTGTTGGTAAAAGGCCTCCTTACCGATTTCAATTGTTAAAGGTGATTTTGAATTAAGGTTTGAGCACCAATTATCAATTATTTCGTCCAGCTCTTTTTCGGGGCTCGTTTTGTTAATTAAACCAATATTTAGGGCTTTTGTTGCGTCGATTGTTTCACCCATCAACAACATTTCCATGGCCTGCTTGCGCCCGATATTCCGACTTAATGCGACCATTGGAGTGGAACAGAATAATCCAATGTTGACGCCCGGAGTGGCAAATGTGGCTTTTTCGGATGCAACCGCCAGGTCGCAGGTGGCCACAAGCTGACAGCCCGCCGCTGTCGCAGTCCCTTGGACGCGTGCTATAACCGGTTGTGGGAGTTTCGTTATCATCAGCATTAGTTTTGAACATTCTGTAAATAACTCTTCATAAGCGATCCGGTTTTGTTTTTGCTGAATTTCGTTCAGGTCGTGGCCAGAGCAAAAAACCGGACCATTGGCCGATAACACCACGACGCGGATATTAGTATTACCGGCAATATTTCGAAATTCAGCCTGTAGGCGCGCTATTAATTCTGCGGACAGTGCGTTTCGGGTGTCGGGCTTGTTCAATGTTAGCGTAGTGATGCCGTTTTTGTCGCTACGGAGGAGTGGGTTTTGGTTGGCGGACATTTCCATTTACCGTTAGTTCTGTGCGCGTTTGTGGCAAAAATTATTTTACAAGAATTAAATATCTATACTCAATTATCCAAAGTAAAACCGCAATGTAACACAATGGAATAATTCTCGGTAGAAGTTGAGTTTTATATACATTTAGTGTGGTTAAGAACGGTATTATAATACCCCAACATCATTGCATTGATATTTATTGTTTTTTTTAAGTCTAAGTTGACACAAATAAGTTTTATGTCATATTCGCCAACCTTCCCTGTTACTTTCGTTTGTGTTTGGGCTCAAAATATGAAAACGATTTCCGCGAAAGCGAGTGAGATCAGTACCAAGTGGTATATCGTTGATGCGGAAGACCTAGTTCTTGGTCGACTGGCGTCGGTGTGTGCGAAAATACTCCGTGGAAAACACAAACCGATATTCACGCCTCATGTCGATTGCGGGGATAGTATAGTTGTGATTAACGCGGCAAAGGTGGCAATGACCGGGAATAAAAGGACCGATAAAGTTTATTACCGCCATACGGGTTATCCAGGGGGAATAAAATCAGTAACTCCAGAAAAGCTTATATCCGACGGAAAAAGTGAACAGATTATTATGAAGGCTGTGGAAAGGATGCTGCCAAAGACCAAACTCGGTAGGCAGCAGCTTACAAAATTGCGCGTTTATGAGGGATCGGAACATCTCCAGGAAGCTCAGAACCCAGAAGTTCTAGATGTGGGGGCTATGAATTCGAAGAACAAAAGGAGCTCCGGTTAAATGGCAGACGAAGATAAAGAAACCGGTGATGGCGCACTTGGTGATGCGTTAAAGAAGGCAGTAGCCGAAGTGGAAGCGGCAGCTGCGGCGTCAGACGCAGATCCACAAGAAGAGAGGGAAGGTAGTACGGAGAAAATCACGGCGTCTCCGGAACCCGGTCCACGTGAACCTAAACTAGATGAACAAGGACGGGCTTATGCTACGGGCAAGCGGAAAAACGCGGTAGCTCGTGTATGGATAAAGCCCGGGAGCGGTCGACTTAATGTAAATGGAAAAAATGGACCGGACTACTTCGCGCGCCCAGTTTTGCAGATGATTATTAATCAACCTCTTCAGGTCGTGGACCGTGCAACCCAATATGACGTTTGGTGCACGGTGTCCGGTGGAGGATTGTCGGGACAGGCCGGCGCGGTCCGTCATGGTATTTCGAAGGCCTTAACATTTTTTGAACCAACATTAAGGCCGACGTTAAAACAAGGTGGTTTTCTAACGAGAGATTCGCGGGCGGTGGAACGCAAAAAGTATGGCAGGCGCAAGGCCCGTCGTTCTTTTCAATTTTCAAAAAGATAAGGCTGGGACAGCCAAACACAAACTTTGTGGGCGTCCTGGGGGACGCCCTTTTTCTTTGTGGTTGGTGCACTACTGTGATTAAAGTGAGATAGAGTTATGGTTAAAACAATTTTTATTGATGGCGAAGCGGGCACCACCGGTCTCAAAATTCGGCAACTGCTTCAGTCACGCCAGGAAATAGAACTTATCCATTTGTCGGAAAGCCGTAGGAAGGAGGAAAGTTCGCGCTATGAAGCGCTTAATGATGCGGACCTAGCGTTGCTTTGTCTTCCAGATGATGCCGCGCATGAGACTATTTCAAAACTCATAGATAGTAGCACCCGTGTTATTGATGCCTCCACGGCGCACCGGACTAACGAAGACTGGGTATACGGCTTTCCTGAACTTCAGAGAGACCAAAAGTTGAAGATTCATGATGCGAAAAGAGTGTCAAACCCAGGCTGCTACCCGACTGGTGCACTCTCATTAATCCGACCGTTAATTGAAGAAAAAATCATTCCTGTCGATTATCCGATAACGATAAATGCCGTATCCGGTTATTCCGGGGGCGGCAAAACACTAATTAATCGGATGGAGAATAACGCAAACGAGGATATAATTCGGAGTGTCTGGTTTGCCTACGGCCTATCCCTCGCCCATAAACATGTTCCTGAGATAGCGTTTTATGCGAAGCTAAACCACCGTCCCTTATTTAGCCCCAGTGTGGCACGTTTCAGACAGGGAATGATTGTTCAAGTGCCACTCCAATTGTGGAACTTGCCGAGGAAACCGATCATAGCGGACATACGGAGAGCCCTAGAAGGCTACTATGCCAACGCTACATTTGTTTCCGTCGTTAGCGAGGAGATGTGCGAAGAGCATGCTAGTTTTCTGGATCCAGAAGAGTTGAATGATACAAACCACATGCGCCTTTATGTTTTTGGAAGCAAGGACGATCAACAGGTTATCTTAGCGGCACAGCTTGATAATCTTGGAAAGGGGGCGTCGGGGCAGGCGGTCCAGTGCTTGAACCTCATGATGGGGTTGGATGAGAGTGCAGGTTTGGTTTAAAGCCAGGGCAAAGGAATATTTGATGTTTAAAGGTCACGAGGGTGTTCTACCCTACAATGGTAAATGGCCAAAACTCGCAGAGGATGTCTTTATCGCACCCGGCGCACAAGTTATTGGTGATGTCGAGATCGGGTCTGGTTCGTCGATTTGGTTTAATACAATAATTCGTGGTGATGATAATCCAATCCGCATTGGTAAAAGGGTCAATATTCAGGATGGTTCCGTGGTTCACGTGCACTCAAAATACCAGGGTACTTATATCGGCGACGACGTAACCGTAGGCCATATGGTTTTACTTCATGCATGCAACCTGAAAAACGCCTCGTTCGTGGGCATGGGGTCGATTGTTCTTGATGAGTGCACCATTGAGACTCACGGCATGTTGGCGGCTGGTGCCTTGTTGACGGCTGGTAAAATTGTAAAGTCAGGCGAACTGTGGGCCGGGCGCCCTGCCAAGTTAATGCGAAGCCTTACCCCCGAAGAGATTCGCAGTTTTACATGGACCGTCGAGACCTATTCCGAGCGTGCAAGAGAGTTTGATTCAGAGTTTAGAGTGATCGGAAAAGAGAGGTTTCCCAAGCCATAGCAGCCTCTGTGGTTTTACCCTATTTATGTGGGTGTGCGAGGCTTTTCGGATATACAGGTTTCTGGTACGAGTTTGACTAAGGTAAGCAAGGAGCATCATTTTATGAATCGCATTGATCCTCTAACCGATGAAGAAATTGGCGACGCATTGGAAATTATGAAACCAAGCATCGAAAGGTTGGGTTTTCTGCCAAATTCTCAAAGGATTATGGCACATAAACCCGAGTTGTTAAGCGGAATAAATGCGATGTTTAAGGCGGTTAGTTTACAGACAGAAAAGTCGATTTCATCCGAACTAAAATATCTGGTTGGCAACGCAGCGAGCTTAGCCGCAGGTTGTATGTATTGTGTAGCACACACCGGTGGTATAGCGAGTCAGGCGGGAGCAACCGAAGAAAAAATAGCAGCAATATGGGAATTCGAACAAAGTCCGCTTTTTAATGAGGCGGAGCGTTGTGCACTCCGTTTTGCTCAGTCTGCTGCTTCAGTACCAAATATGGTGTCTGATGAGGATTTTGTTGAGCTAAAGGAGTATTATACCGATTATCAGATTGTTGAAATGTTGTCTGTTATAGCCGTGTACGGATTTTTCAATCGCTGGAATGACACACTCGCTACAGCATTGGAAGACGGCCCCAAGGAATTTGCAAAACAGACCATTAGTGGTGTGGGCTGGAGTTCTGGTAAACATGAATAAGGTTTACCGCAGCTGGGTGATGTGTGTTCGCCGCACTGCAATCTTTGTTTGCTGCAACCTGATGTGTGGGAAGAGCAACCGGCCGAACACTGTTACTTGCCAATAATTTGCCCTGAGGGACGGTACTCGTTCACTGTTTAACAATAAAAAGAGCAGATAGTAATTCCCTGTTTGGCCACCAATCCGTCTATGCGGCGTATTGTTTTGTTTATGTTTTGAAATGGATACTTATTCGTCTGTTAAGATAAATCCGTATAGTAGTTTCTAAAGACAAGTGCGGGTTTAAAAGAAAAATGTGAGGTTTAATGGCCAATAGTTGGTAGAATCCATGAAAGGTTTGGTAGCGTTTATGGGGGCAGTGTGATACTGAGTTTACAGACCGGTGGCAACAATATCTCGCCACTCGTCTTTGGTTTTATGAACCTATCCTGAGAAGGAGTGCTGTCTTTTCATGCAGGTCGAAAAAACGATATGGTTTGACGCAGGGCGTAGCTGCTTGGGAGGCCGCTGTATTATTTTTTTGATCAAGCGGCCAGAACCGGAAAACTTGGTGTGTAGAGTTGCTGAGTAGTTTAACGTAAGATTGAAGAAGTTAGGTACGGTAATAGTTTGGAATACTGCGACGCACCATTCCTTTATGTCAGAAAGGATATTTTGGTCTATTTAAAAAATACACTTAAAACAGAGGCTTGACGTATATGAAAGCAAACCGGATCAATAAAGGGAATTTTTCGGGCTATACAAAATTCGCGGTTGCGGCAGCACTTGTTATGCCTCTAGCATTATTAAACGGATGCTCTGCAGTACCCGACTGGGCTAACCCTGTTGAGTGGTACAAGGGCGCCGCAGAACTGGTTAGTGGAAGCGAGAAAAACAAACAAAAATCAAAAGTTGAGCAACTAAACTCAGGTGAAGGCTCCGTTAAATACAAGAAGTTTCCCAGTCTTTCGTCGGTACCTAAACAACCACAGTCCTCAACAATGAAAGAACGTAAGCGCGTTTCTGATGCCTTGTTGGCAGATCGTCAAAATGCGCGCTATTCCCAGAAAAGGCTTTTGCGGCAAGTGCCTCCTAAAAGGCTTTCGACCTCCGAACTCGAGGACCGTGTGCAGCGTTCATTGTCGAGGGCTAAATCGAAACCTGGGTTGGCTAAACGTAAACACAGAAGTGGGGTAATATCAAAGTCTGGACCGTCAGAGACCGTGTCTAATTTGAATACCTCAAAGACATTTTATAGTGGGTCCAAAGGTAAAGCGCACTCGGTTAAATTAAACTCAGACGCAAAACCATTAATTAAACAACCCAACCCACGTGTTAGTTCACGCGCACGTGTGGGAAACCCAATTTTTGGTGCACCCCCTTCCGATATTGCTATAGCGAAAAGCGCAAAAGTGGTTTCCGAAATGGAAAATAGTCTTTCCGCGCCGCCAGCGGTACCGGGTACGCAGTCACCGGGTTCAGTCTATACAGCAAAACGGGGGGCGACGATAAGATTCGCTTCAGGGTCATCTGTGTTAACAAAAGAAGCGCGGTCTGTATTGCGAAAAATTGCTGAAGTTTACCGTCAACGCGGCGGGGCATTGAGAATAGATGGACATGCAAGTAGCAGAACGCGGGATATGACCATGGTCAAGCATCACATGGTTAATTTTAAAATTTCTCTAAAACGCGCCAATGCCGTTGCTCGCGAATTAATACGACAGGGAGTTAGTTCTGAATCACTGTTTGTGTCTGCTATATCGGATTCAAAACCAATCTACTTAGAGATAATGCCGGCGGGCGATGCGGGTAATCAGAGAGTGGAAATATATTTCGTAAACTAAAAGTTTTGAAAGCACGGAAAAAGCGATGGACGATACATTCCACCGCGTAAAGCGTTTGCCACCATACGTTTTTGCTGAAGTCAATGACATGAAAGCTCGAGCAAGGGGGGCTGGCGAGGATGTTTTGGACTTCGGTATGGGAAATCCTGATTCTCCCACACCGCAACACATAGTTGATAAGCTCATTGAAACTGTCGCCGACCCTAGAACCCATCGATACTCTACGTCACGAGGAATACCCGGTCTTCGACGCGCAAACACAGAATATTACGCGCGACGGTTTAGCGTAGATCTGGACCCAGAAGCGGAGACTATTGTTACATTGGGGTCAAAAGAAGGCTTTGCTAACCTAGCTCAGGCTATTTCTGCACCTGGTGACGTCATTGTTGTGCCTAATCCAAGTTATCCAATCCATGCCTATGGTTTTGTTATAGCGGGGGCAGCGCTTCGGCATGTACCGGTAAACCCGGATGTCGATTTCTTGACCGAATTACAGCGCGCGGTTGAATATAGTGTGCCCGCTCCATTAGCACTGGTTCTTAATTTTCCTGCGAACCCGACAGCTATGGGGGTAGATCTCTCCTTTTACGAAGAAGTCGTCGCATTTTGCAAAAAGCGGAAGATCATTATTATTTCGGATCTTGCGTACGCTGAGATTTATTTTGAGGAGAATCCGCCCCCATCAATCCTTCAAGTAAAAGGTGCAAAGGATATCGCGGTCGAGTTTACATCTCTTAGCAAAACATACTCGATGCCGGGTTGGCGTATCGGGTTTGCGAGCGGCAATTCAAAAATCATATCCGCTTTGGCGCGGATTAAGTCCTATCTTGATTATGGTGCTTTTACGCCAATTCAGGTTGCTGCAACTGCTGCGTTGAATGGTCCACAGGCGTGTGTCGAAGAACTTCGAGATCTTTATAAGAGCCGCCGTAACGTGATGGTGGATTCGTTCGAACAGGCAGGGTGGGAGTTGCCGGTTCCATCATCGACAATGTTCGTATGGGCACCAATACCCGAGCGATTTTCTCACCTTGGTTCACTGGAATTTTCAAAATTATTACTGAGCGAGGCTCAGGTCGCAGTGTCGCCCGGTCTGGGTTTCGGTGAATATGGTGATGGGTTTGTGAGGATCGCCCTGGTTGAAAATAACCAGCGAATACGCCAGGCCGCCCGTAATATTAAGCGTTTCTTTGGAGAAGCGGATAGCGTATTAGAACGCGCTAACACATTGGTAGAAACAGTATGACAGATCCACTTCGCATTGGTATTGCTGGGCTTGGCACGGTGGGCACCGCAGTTGTAAAAATTCTTCAAGAAAAACAAGGTTTGGTGGCCGAACGATGCGGTCGCAAGGTAGACGTGGTTGCTGTGTCCGCACGGGACAGGCAAAAAAAACGTAATGTCGACGTAACGGATTTACCATGGTTTGACGATGCACGTGAGATGGCAGTTGGGCCAGATTTGGACCTTGTGGTAGAGCTGATCGGTGGGGAAGACGGCGTAGCAAAGGCGGTGTGTGAGAACGCGCTGGCGGCGGGTCGGCATGTAGTGACTGCGAACAAGGCTCTTTTGGCCCATCATGGAATGGCGTTAGCCGAGGAGGCGGAAAAGGTCGGGGTTGGGTTGTCTTATGAAGCCGCGGTTGCCGGCGGTATTCCAATTATAAAAGCTCTGAGAGAGGGATTTGTTGGTAACCATATTTCTAGCATTTATGGGATTCTAAATGGTACCTGCAATTATATTTTAACAACGATGCGAGAAACGGGGCGCCCATTTTCCGATGTTCTTTCGGAAGCCCAGGAACTCGGGTATGCGGAGGCGGACCCAACATTTGATATTGATGGAACCGATACAGCACACAAACTTGCGTTATTGGCAAGTGTTGCTTTTGGCGCAGAAGTCAATTTTTCTGCAGTGCATGTGGAGGGTATTCGCCGAGTAACGCCTGCGGATATTGAATTTTCGGACGAATTGGGTTTCCGAATTAAGTTGCTTGGAATTGCACGGAAGAACAACACCGGAATAGAACAGTCTGTGTATCCTTGCATGGTTTCAAAAGATATGCCGCTCGCTCATATAGAGGGTGTTTTTAATGCTGTGGTTGCGGTCGGCGATGAATTGGGGACGGGTGTTCTACAGGGTCAGGGGGCAGGTGCCAAACCAACAGCGTCCGCAGTTATTGCGGACATAGTAGATATTGCTCGTGGCAGGATCTACCCATCGTTTTCAGTGCCGGTAACAGGATTGAAGGCATTTAATAGAACATCTATCAATGAACGTGTTGGGCCTTATTATGTGCGTTTAACCGTCGTCGATAGGCCCGGTGTTATAGCCGATATATCAGCTGCACTGCGTGATGAAGAGGTATCTGTGGAAGCATTGATTCAACGGGGAATCTCGGAGGAAGGTTCCGTACCTGTTGTTTTAACACTTCATGAAACATTGGAGGGAGCGGTCCAACGGGCGCTCGCGCGAATCGAATTACTAGACAGTGTTGTAGAGCCTCCATGTATGATTAGAATAGAACAATTCTAATCATCTTGGGCTGTTCATTATTAATTAGGGGAATTATTTGATGGCTGATACAGGTAAGATGGACCGCAATCTCGCATTAGAAGCGGTCCGTGTCACAGAAGCCGCCGCGCTCGCTGCTTCCCGCCTGATGGGTAGGGGTGATGAAAGGTCTGCGGATCAGGTTGCTGTCGATGCAATGAGGAAAGCACTTAACAGCCTAGATATTGATGGAACTGTTGTCATTGGAGAAGGCGAACGAGACGAAGCGCCTATGCTATACATCGGCGAGGAAGTTGGAACCGGTAGTGGGCCAAAAATTGATATAGCGTTGGACCCTCTCGAAGGCACAACAATCACTGCAAAGGGACTCACCAACGCTTTGGCTGTTATCGCAATGGCGGAACAAGGAGGTTTTCTCAATTCACCTGATGTCTATATGGAAAAAATAGCTGTTGGAGGTGGTTTGCCGGACGGGGTGGTTGACCTTGAGAACGAACCGGAAGAAAACTTGAAATCGCTCGCTAAAGCAAAAGGGTGTGGTGTCGAAGATATTGTTGCTTGCATTTTGGACCGGCCACGCCATGAAGCTTTGATAAAGAAAGTTCGCGATGCTGGTTCTCGTATAATGTTGATCACCGATGGCGACATATCGGGAGTTATGGCCACCTCCGAGGAGGCAAGTGGTGTTGATATCTATCTCGGAAGTGGGGGGGCCCCGGAGGGTGTCTTGGCAGCGTCCGCATTGCGTTGCATTGGAGGACAAATGCAAGGGCGATTGATATTCCGCAATGATGATGAACGTAATAGGGCAGAAAATTGTGGAATCACAGACTTTGATCGCAAATATGACCTGTTTGATCTGGCAAACGGCGACGTAATGTTTGCGGCGACGGGAGTGACTAATGGGACCATGCTAAATGGTGTTCGACGGTATTCTAATGGTGCAAGCACCCATTCACTTGTGATGAGATCGAAGTCCGGGACTGTCCGCTATATCTCGGCGGAACATAACTTCAATCAAAAAACGGTGTTTGGTCAGGACAACTAATTAACAAAAGGTTGGAGGGCCCTGTGCCCGAGAGGCAACCCTCATTTTTTGATATAACAGATTCGATCGGTGGTAAGTGGTGGCGACCGCGGCTTGTGGACGATCGTGGTGCACTAGCAATTTCGCAACGGCTCAACGTTCCTGAAGTTCTTGGTCGGGTGCTCTCCGCGCGCGGTGTTTTAGTCGAGGACGCCGAAGCTTTTCTAAATCCAAAAATCAGAGACCTTTTGCCGGACCCACTACATTTGCTTGACATGGACAAAGCTATTTCACGAATTGTCAATGCGATTGAAGGGGGCGAAAAGATAGGCGTTTTTGCCGACTATGACGTTGACGGGGCTTGTTCTGCTTCGATCCTAACGCGTTTTTTCGCGGAAATTGGACGCGAGGTCACAGTCTATGTTCCTGATCGTGTGGTTGAAGGGTACGGGCCTAATTCAACGGCTTTGATGAAACTCAAAGAAGAAGGCGTTACTCTCGTGCTGACGGTGGATTGTGGAACGACGGCGTTTGAGCCGTTACGTGCAGCTGCTGAAAATGGTCTGGATGTCATAGTCATTGATCATCATGTAGCGGAACCACAACTTCCGGACGCTGTTGCTGTCGTTAATCCCAATCGTTTCGACGAGACGAGTACTGTTGGTCAACTCTGCGCTGCCGGAGTTGTCTTCCTGCTCGTTGTCGCATTAAACCGAGAGTTGCGAGAACGATTTTGGTATGAAGAAGGGCATAATGAGCCTGATTTAATGGCGTGGGTTGATCTTGTCGCTTTGGCCACAGTCGCCGATGTCGTCAAGCTTACGGGTGTTAACAGAGCACTCGTGAAAAACGGTCTTTCTGTTATGAGTAAAAGGACCAATCACGGTATCGCGGCACTCGCAAACATTGTCGACTTGAACCAAAAGCCCGAAGCATGGCACCTTGGGTTTTTACTGGGTCCGCGGGTCAATGCAGGGGGTCGCGTTGGCGAGCCCGGCCTTGGAGTTAAGTTATTAACAACCACGGATCCTGATGAAGCGGGAACACTTGCCGTGCTGCTTGACAAATACAATTCAGAACGGCGTGAGATAGAAGCGGCGGTACTCACATCGGCCATGGAGCAGGCGGAGCGCCAGGCTGAAACCGAGTCACCTTTGGTTGTTGTTGCTGCAGAAGGTTGGCACCCCGGAGTAATCGGTATTGTTGCCGCGCGGATAAAAGACACCTTTAACCGGCCAACTTGCGTTATTTCATTAGAAAACGGTTTGGGAAAAGGTTCCGGCCGGTCTGTGAGAGGTGTTGAACTCGGACCGGCGATCATCGCGGCGCAGCAGGCTGGCCATCTGATAAACGGGGGTGGTCACGCTATGGCAGCGGGTTTTACGTTATTGGAGGAACGAATAGGAGAATTCAGGGCATTTCTTGCGGAACATATTTCTAGTCAACTCGGTGGGCGGGCTTTGGTTCCGGAACTTGGGGTGGACGGTGCACTGAGCGTTGAAGGGGCTAATTTGGATCTTATCAATATCCTTGATAAAGCAGGTCCGTATGGGGCGGGTAATCCGCGACCACGTTTCGTTTTGACGTCGGTAAGGGTTTTGTCCCCGGCAAGTGTAGGCGTTGACCATGTTCGCTGTTTTCTTGGAGCTGCTGATAGTAACGCAAGGATCAAAGCAATTTCGTTTCGTAGTTTGGGTAAGCCGATCGGAGAAGCGCTGTTGAATGGGAGGGGAGCGGCTTTGCATGCGGCTGGGTATTTGAATGTAGATAATTGGCAAGGGGAGAAAAAGCCGCAGTTTGTAATTGAGGATGTTGCGCGGCCAGTATAGGGATCTGGCTTGCATGTTGTTAAGCATATGTGTTTTGGGTAATTCTTAGTCAAAACTGAAATGGATTTTAGTCTAATATTCACTAATTCGCCGGGTTATTATATTTTTTCATAATAGAAAAAGGTTCGTTCGTTAATGTTGTGGCGGTGATAATGGTAGGCGGGGAAAAAGATCGTCGTAGGCAGAAATATTCAAGTGCGCAGAGGTTCTATCGCTTATTGCGTTTACGCCTGATAATACCCATGTTTCGGGCACGTCATCCGGCCGAAAACACTGCGCGAGCGGTCGCGGTGGGTTTGTTCTGGGCATTTACGCCGACATTTGGGGTGCAAATGGGCCTTACCTTTATTCATTGGTATTGTTCCCGTACTTTTTTTAAAAAAGACTTCAATGTCGTGGTGGCGATGGCTTGGACGTGGGTAACCAATGTCCTTACAGTGCCTATCTGCTATTATTTGTTCTTTGTTACGGGACAGGTTTTGTTGGGTAGGTGGTCTGATCTAACGGGTTATGAAAGTTTTAATAAATTCTGGGCCATCGCTATGGGCGGTACTGGCAGCGATCCGACGAGCCTAGCGTCTTGGAAGTCGTACTTCGGGATCATTATAGAAGGATGGGGCTTGGCTCTTGTGGTTGGCTCACTTCCTTTTGCTTTAATTGGTTACATCGGTGGATATTATTGGACCCTTAGTTTCGTGCGGCGCTGGAGAAATAAGCGGGCGGAAAGACGGAGAATGCGAGTACATGGCCCGCATCCGGACTCGAAGTCAAAGTTATAAGCTGTCGCTACAAGGGACACGAATTCGCTAGTTGATCTTCCGATGATTTTTGTTTATTCCGCTCTCCACGTGACCCCTTCGTCTAGCGGCCTAGGACATCGCCCTTTCACGGCGAAAACACGGGTTCGAGTCCCGTAGGGGTCACCACCCCCTTCTTAAGTCATTGATTTTATTACATAAAATTTA